>NZ_CP080467.1:1415000-2035000 GCF_022674245.1 Alicyclobacillus acidoterrestris | reverse complement strand
CTTTTTAGGTTTTGCTCCACCTCGCGGCTTCGCTTCCCGTTGTACCGCCCATTGTAGCACGTGTGTAGCCCAGGACATAAAGGGCATGATGATTTGACGTCATCCCCGCCTTCCTCCGACTTACGCCGGCAGTCACCTGTGAGTCCCCACCTCTACGTGCTGGTAACACAGATCAAGGGTTGCGCTCGTTGCGGGACTTAACCCAACATCTCACGACACGAGCTGACGACAACCATGCACCACCTGTCTCCTCTGCCCCGAAGGGAAGGTACATCTCTGCACCGGTCAGAGGGATGTCAAGCCCTGGTAAGGTTCTTCGCGTTGCTTCGAATTAAACCACATGCTCCACTGCTTGTGCGGGCCCCCGTCAATTCCTTTGAGTTTCAGTCTTGCGACCGTACTCCCCAGGCGGAGTGCTTATTGGGTTTCCTTCGGCACTGGGGTGTGTCCCCCCAACACCTAGCACTCATCGTTTACGGCGTGGACTACCAGGGTATCTAATCCTGTTTGCTCCCCACGCTTTCGTGCCTCAGCGTCAGTCACTGTCCAGCAAGGCGCCTTCGCCACTGGTATTCCTCCACATATCTACGCATTTCACCGCTACACGTGGAATTCCCCTTGCCTCTCCAGCACTCAAGTCATGCAGTTTCCAAAGCAATCCCAAGGTTGAGCCTTGGACTTTCACTTCAGACTTACACAACCGCCTACGCACGCTTTACGCCCAGTGATTCCGGACAACGCTTGCCCCCTACGTATTACCGCGGCTGCTGGCACGTAGTTAGCCGGGGCTTCCTCACTCGGTACCGTCTCACAAGGAGCTTTCCACTCTCCTTGTCGCTCTCCCCGAGCAACAGAGCTTTACAACCCGAAGGCCTTCTTCGCTCACGCGGCGTTGCTCCGTCAGGCTTGCGCCCATTGCGGAAGATTCCCTACTGCTGCCTCCCGTAGGAGTCTGGGCCGTGTCTCAGTCCCAGTGTGGCCGGTCACCCTCTCAGGTCGGCTACGCATCGTCGCCTTGGTGAGCCGTTACCTCACCAACTAGCTAATGCGCCGCGGGCTCCTCTCTCAGCGATGCAGTTGCATCTTTCAACACAAGTAGATGCCTACCCGTGTATTATCCGGCATTAGCACCCGTTTCCGAGTGTTATTCCAGTCTGAAAGGCAGATTGCCCACGTGTTACTCACCCGTCCGCCGCTAGCCCCGAAGGGCTCGCTCGACTTGCATGTATTAGGCACGCCGCCAGCGTTCGTCCTGAGCCAGGATCAAACTCTCAAAAAATGGCGTTGTTACATATGTTTCAATCGTCGCTGTGACCAAAGGTCACGTTGACCGAAACTTTTAGGCGTGTGTGTTCAGTTTTCAAGGAACCAAACCTGCTGTGAAAACCCCACAGAACTGATTCAACGAGGAACCAGATGAAGTGATTCTTTCAAGCAAGTGCCGCTTCTGTCGAAGCAGCCTAAGTATTATATCACGAACTGACGTTCGTTGTCACTGGTAAGTTTTTCATCCGTTCTTCGAGGCTGACAAAGACAACCGTCGACCACGAGACGATAAACAACCGTGACCTGTACCGCTACTGTGTCATCACAGCGCCGCCGAAGCGACAAGAAGCAATATAACATCTCTACCGACAGTATGTCAACAATAAGATTTGCTTTACAGTGTTTCTTGATGGTGTTGGGCGAGATCGTCATACAAGGAGGCGCGCACAGGGCGACGACACCCAAAGTCAAACCACCAGTACGCTACATGGCGGCCAAATTCGGCTGTCTGGCCACAGAGCAATTCGGCTATTGACAAAATAAATTTGTGCAGGAGAAGCTACGTGAACGTACCACAACTAGATGCCATACGATACACCAGCTACAGCGGGCGCTCCTTTCCCCGGGATACAGCCATCAGCACTGCGCACCGCTGTAGCCTTTTTCTACGGCGATTTTCCCAAAACTCGCCCCACAAGCTTCATCCCTACGGGATGTCGATGTCGCGAAAGTCGCCGCGCTCAAATTGTTGCAACCACTGCGCCTGCTCGTCGTCGAGGTTGAGGCCATCAAGCAGGTCTGGCCGCTCGCGCCATGTCCGATACAACGCGTGTTTCCTTCGCCATTTGGCAATCAGTTGGTGGTTCCCCGACAATAGCGTCGGCGGAACATCCATCCCCCGAAATGAAGCAGGCCGCGTGTACTGGGGGTACTCAAGTAACCGCGCTGTGTGAGACTCATCTTCGAGTGACCCCGCATTGCCGAGTACGCCTGGCAACAACCGCACCACCGTGTCAATCACGGCCATCGCCGCAATCTCACCGCCAGTCATCACGAAGTCGCCTAGAGACAATTCCTCCGTAACCAGGTGCTGACGCACTCTGTCATCAAACCCCTCATAATGACCACAGAGAAATGTGAGGCGTTCGCATGCCGCATACTCTCGCGCCACTTCCTGGTTAAATCGGCGTCCCTGCGGGGAGAGCAGAATGACGCGTCCAGCTGGAGGAGGAACTACCCCATGTCGCTCGTGAATGTCATCCATTGCGGCAAAGAGCGGCTCCGGCTTCAACAACATGCCCGCGCCGCCGCCAAATGGCGTGTCGTCGACAGTATGGTGTTTATCGGTCGCGTATTGGCGAAAGTCGACGTATTCGATGTTGGCAACGCCACTGGCAAACGCGCGCTTCATCATACTCTCGCCAAAGACGCTGGAAAACATCTGTGGAAATAACGTCAAAACAAAAATATTCAGTGCCATCTCACCCGGCCCTTTCTCAGCTCTCGTCGTCGTCTCCGATAAGGCCTGGCAAGAGGTGGATGGTCATGCGGTTGGCGGCGATATCGACCTTGAGAATACAGTCCGGAATCGCCGGCAATAAGATGTCGTCCTTGCTGAGCGGTCCACGTACGACATACACGTCGTTTGCTCCCGGTGTCAGCACTTCCTTCAACTCGCCCACAAACACGCCTTCCTCTGTGTAGACTTGAAGACCAACCAACTGATGAATGTAGTATGTACCCTCCGGCAGCGGTTCCAGTTGAGCCTCTTCCACACACAGTTCCATACCGCGCCAGCGCTCCACATCGTGGATGGTCACCAAGTCCCTAAACCCCACTATCCACATGTTCTGCTGTTGCCGCCCCGACCGGACTTCAACGGCCGCAATCGGAGAGCCACCTTCTGGGCGTACATACAATTTCGATCCGGCCGCAAAACGCTTCTCAGGAAAATCCGTGCGCGGGTATACCTTCATTTCGCCACGCAGACCGTGGGGCTTAGTCATCACGCCCACCGTGTAGTACGAAGCCATCCTTCACCTCTCCATTTCCACAAAAAAAGGTCCAACACCATGTGCTGAACCCTGGGACTGCGTCGGCCGCCATCAACCTTCGATTTTCTGACCGTTCTGGCGAATCTCCTGGATGATGCCGTCCCGAACGATAATTTCTGCCCCAAGCAAAACCTTCGTCCAGTCGTCACCCGGCTTAACAGAAACCGTGGTTTCAACGGTCATATTTTGCAACTCAGTACCCAGTTCCATCTGCTGAATTTGTTGCATTTGCTGGAACAGTTCTTCACGGCGACGTTCGCGCGTCGTGCGCTCGTTATCAATTTGTTGACGAACCTGTTGCGCGATGTCACCACCTTGTGCCATCGCCTGGGCAAGCGCTTCCTTGCCTTGAGCCTCAAGTTGCTCTATCTCGTTGCTCACCTGCTCGATTTGCCGGCGCTGCTCCTGAATGATCTGCTGCTTCGTCGTTTCCGTCAAAACCACCTTGACGGCGACAGGCTGACGAATTTCCAACCCAATCTCTCCTTCTCACTGACGACAATTGTTACGACTGAATATCTACAAATACACGCTTGTGTTGCCGATACGCAGCCGCACTGACCACGTTGCGAATGGCTTTTGCGATACGGCCTTGCCGGCCAATGACGCGGCCCATGTCGTCCGCGTGGACTTTCACCCGATAGGTGATGACATCATTATCCGTCGTCTCGACGACTTCCACCGAATCCGGGTGATCTACCAACGAGGACACCAGATATTGGACAAGCTCCTTCACACGCCATCACTCCGAAGGGCGGCACAAGGCCGCCCACAGGTTCACTTCTGTACTTTTTGTTCGTGGAACTTCTTCAAAATTCCTTCCAAGTGGAACAAGTAACGAACTTTATCAGAAGGCTGTGCACCTGTACCTAACCAATACAGTGCGCGTTCTTCGTCAATTTTAACCTGCGCTGGCTCTGTGAGCGGATTGTATGTTCCAATCTCCTCGACAAAACGGCCGTCACGAGGTGAACGGGAGTCGGCGACAACCAGACGATAGAACGGACTTTTCTTTGCACCCATACGCTTCAAACGAATCTTTACTGCCACGAAAACCACCTCCAGTTAAATTGTCATTTGCGCTTCTTTTTCGCGCGGTGATGTCGCTGTCGTGGCGCGTGCGACGTCCCCTTCGATGTCAACGATTCTTCAAGGTCAGCAAGTTGCGAAGCGTCCTTCATGCCGCCTAGGGCGCCAAGGCCCCCCATCGACTTGATGGCGTTCATCGCGCTGCGACGCCCCATCTTCTTGCCCATCCCAGACATTCGTTTCATCATTTGTTGCGTTTGCTCAAACTGATTGAGCAACTGATTGACCTCTCTTACGGTTGTCCCACTGCCATTGGCAATGCGACGGCGACGACTGGCGTTCATCACGCTCGGATCTAATCGCTCTGCCGCTGTCATCGAGGAAATGATAGCGTCCATTCGAAGGAATCGCTTATCATTCAAATCGACATTCTCAATGCCCTTCAATTTGTTCATCCCAGGAATCATTTTGAGAACCTGATCGAGCGGTCCCAAATTTCGAACCTGGCGAAACATCTCCTGAAAGTCATTGAGGCTGAAGGTGGAGGAACGCATGCGTTCTTCCATCTCTTTGGCCTTCTCGAGATCGATCCGCTCTTGCGCCCGCTCAATCAGACTTAACACGTCACCCATGCCGAGAATCCGGGACGCCAGTCTATCTGGATGAAACGGTTCAAGTGGCTCGATTTTCTCGCCAAGGCCGACATATTTAATCGGACAACCCGTGACGGCCCGTACCGTAAGCGCGGCACCGCCCCGCGCGTCGCCATCCAACTTCGTCAGAATAACCCCAGTGACGTCCAAACGCCGATGGAATGTTTCCGCCACATGCACGGCATCCTGACCTGTCATGGCATCGACCACGAGCAAAACTTCATTCGGCTCGACAGCCGACTTGATATCGTCAAGCTCCGCCATTAGATCCTCGTCAATATGCAGGCGCCCGGCCGTATCCACAAGCACGACATCCGCGCCCTGGCGTTCGGCTTCCTGCATACCCTGCCGAACAATCTCGACAGGTGACGTGTCGGTTCCCATATCGAAGACCGGAATGTCCACCTGTTTGCCGAGGACATGCAACTGATCAATCGCGGCAGGCCGATAGACGTCGGCCGCAATCATCAACGGTCGATGTTGGTGCTGGCGAAACGACAGCGCGAGTTTGGCGATAGCCGTCGTCTTCCCCGCACCCTGCAAGCCAACGAGCATAATGACAGTAGGGGGCTTCGACGCCATCTGGATTCGCGCTTGCGAGCCACCCATCAATTCCGTCAACTCTTCGTAGACGATGCGAACTACCTGTTGGCCTGGCGTCAAACTCTTTTGGACATCCTGACCCACAGCTCGCTCGCGAACGCGTTCGACAAAGTCGCGCACGACCTTCACGTTGACGTCGGCCGCCAACAGCGCCAAGCGCACTTCCCGCATCGCTTCGGCGACATCCGCCTCACTCAGCTTCCCTTTGCCGCGCAGCCGACCCATCGCCTTCTGCAAGCTGCTCGATAATCCTTCAAGCATCTACCTCACCTCCTATAAAGCCTGGCAACGTCCGATCCATTGACGCAAATGCCGCATCCATTTCCATCTGCGAAGCCGCCGAAAGTTCATGGCGAACCTTCGCCCAAACACGCATGAGCTTTGACCACGCTTCCTGCTGCGCCCGTGCCGCCGCTCGCAGTTGCAAAACAGCCTCATACTGTTCCAACTGCTCGCCGGCGCGCCGCAACTGGTCGTGAACAGCTTGACGCGTAATAGAAAGCGATTCGGCAATCTCGCTGAGCGACCAATCTTCAACGTGGTACATCTCAATAATCTGACGTTGCCGCTCTGTCAGCAGTGCACCGTAGAAGTCGTACAAATCGCCCATTCGAGTGACCTCATTCATATTATCCGCTGAAGAAGACACTGTCAAGCATATCTCCTTTACACCTTGACTTCACCGGCCACTGACCGCTACCTCTCGCGCCAACGCGCATTTCGGCGTGGCGGTTTTACGGACGGCACACCGCCTCTGCAAACGCACGTGCATCGAAAGGTTGCAAGTCGTCTATCTGCTCGCCAAGGCCAATCCATTTCACGGGGATCCCCTGCTCATGCACAATCGGCACGACGATACCCCCCTTGGCCGTGCCGTCCAATTTCGTGACGACAATGCCAGTGACGTCGACGACTTCTTTGAACACCTTGGCTTGGTTGAGTCCGTTCTGGCCCGTCGTCCCATCGAGTACCAAGAGGACTTCGTGCGGTGAACCCGGCAATTCGCGCGCCGCCACCTTGTGAATCTTCGCAAGCTCCGCCATCAAGTGCGTCTTGTTTTGTAAACGGCCTGCCGTATCGCACAAAATGATATCCGCGTTCCGCGACCGGCCCGCTTGAATTGCGTCGTAAATGACTGCAGCCGGATCTGCTCCCTGACTATGCCGCACCACATCGCAACCCGCACGCTCGCCCCAGGCTAACAACTGTTCGATGGCAGCCGCCCGGAATGTATCCGCAGCTGCCAATAGTACGCGCTTGTTCTGCTGCAAGTAATAGTTCGCCAACTTGCCAATCGTCGTCGTCTTGCCAGCGCCGTTGACGCCCACGACCAGCACGAGTGTCGGCCCCTCTGCGGCAAAATTCATGTCGCTATCGGCCTCTGAGAGCATCGCGGACATCGCCTCGACCATCAAATCAGGAAGCTCTTCAGCCTGCTCAATGCGCTTTTTGCGGGCCAGCGTTCGCACGTTCTCGACAAGGGCCATCGCCGTCTCGACGCCCATGTCCGCAGCGATAAACGCCTCTTCCATCTCTTCGTATACCGACTCGTCCAACTTGCGGGAGCGAAAGACGCTACCCAGCCGTTCCGCAAGCGTCGTCCTCGATTTCTGAAGACCCTTTTTAAAGCGGTCAAATAACCCCACGTCACGTTACCCCTTTCACAGTGGCATCTAACAACCAGAAAACCGCGCAGGTTCGTTCCCTCACGCGGTCTCAAAGTCGAGATCGTCCGTCAATCGAACACTCACCAGTGACGAAACGCCACGCTCTGGCATCGTCACTCCGTACAGTGCATCCGCCTCTTCCATCGTCCCGCGTCGGTGTGTGATGACGATAAACTGCGTCTCTCCAGCGAACATGCGCAGTTGTTGGGCAAACCGCGCGACATTCGCCTCGTCGAGCGCCGCCTCCACCTCGTCGAGCACGCAAAACGGCACCGGCCGCACGCGCAAAATCGCAAACAAGAGCGCCATCGCCGTCAGTGCCCGTTCGCCGCCGGACAACAGATTCAGGTTCTGCAGGCGCTTGCCAGGCGGTTTGGCGATGACGTCGATCCCCGTCGTCAGCGGATCGTCCGGCTGCGTCAATTCCAGCCGCGCTTCCCCGCCCCCGAATAGAACCTCAAAGGATTTGGCAAACTCCTCTTGAATCTGATGGAACGTCTCCAGAAAGCGGTTTGCCATCTCCGTGTCGATTTCCTCAATCAACTCGTCGAGCTTCTCCTGTGCAGACACGAGATCATCGCGCTGCTGCGTCAAAAAGCCAATCCGCTCCGCCAATCGCTGGTACTCCTCAATGGCGCCAAGATTGACGTCGCCCAGTGCCTGCAGCGACCGACGCAGCCGTTGAACCTCGCGTTCCAGTTCCTCAGGCGTGGTCGTGAGCGGATAACGCTCCTTGGCCCACTCATAGGTCATGCCAAAGGAATCGCCCATTTTTTGCAGTGCGTGCGCCAGATCTGCATCGGCGCGCTCGGCCGCGACCTGTGCCCGATGCAACAGTTCCTCAGCCTGTCCGAACTCCTGGCGTTCTTTGCTGACCGCCTGCTCGAGGTGCCGCACCTCAGCCTCTAACTGCAGTCGGGCCTGGCGGGCATCGTCCAAGTGCGATTGTCTGGTTGAAACCTCGTCAACTAACGTCGTCACCTGTTCGGATGCCGTTTGCGCCTGGGCCAAAAGCTTTGCCTTGCGCTCAGCAAACGCGCGGGACTCGGTCTCTGCGCTCGCCATCAACTCTTGGAGGCGAGCCTTTCGTTCAAGTGCCTCATCCAGTCGCACGCGCAGCGTATCTCGCTCCTGGCGCAAGGTAGCGACCTCAATGCGCAGCCCTGTCAGTCGTTCCTGCATGACCTGCTGCTGTTTTTCGAACTCCGCCAGCGCCTCGCGCTGCGCCGTCATCGCTTGTGCAATGGTAGCCAGGAGAGCGTCCGTTTCAGCAAGCGATCTCGCCGCTTCCTCATGTCGCTGCGCAATCGCCTCTTTGCCTGAAGCCAATTGGTGAAATTCCCATTCCAGCGCCGCTAAGCGCTCCTCTGCGGAACTTTTCGCGTGCTCGTGATCGCGTAGCGTGACTTCCAACGCCTGCTGCTGTGTGGCGTGCTGCTCCAGTACCCGCTGTGCCTCTGCCCGACGTGACTGCGCCTCTGTCACGGTCAATCGCAGCTTGGCTTGCTGCGCGCGCAAATCCTCCTCACGCGCGCGCAACTGGGCCAACTTTTCCTCGAGATCTGTACGCTCTCGCGAACGGCCCAACAGACCTGGTCCTTTACGCTGGTGATGTCCACCACTCATCACACCGCCTGGTGCGACGACGTCCCCTTGGTATGTAACAATCCGCACACGGTATTGCAACACGCGCGCGAGCGCGTTGGCATGTTCCAAGGTATCTGCGACCACTACGTTGCCGAGCAAATGCTCGACAACCTGGCGAAATGCCGCATCGGTTTCCACTAAATCGCTGGCAATCCCGACAAACCCCGCTTGTCCCCGGACGCGTTGAATCTCCGCGTCGCGCAGGCGACGGGATTGAATGACGTCAATTGGCATAAACGTCGCGCGACCAGCCTGACGCTGTTTGAGCATTTGAATGGCGGCCCGCGCATCCGCTTCGGTGGCCACCACGATGTTCTGGAGCGCCCCACCAAGTGCGGTTTCTACAGCCATTTCGACGTCCTTTGGCACCCGAACAAGTTCTGCGACCGTCCCATGAATCCCTGACAGGCGATTGCGGCTGGCCTGCTGCATGACGGTTCGAACACCTAGCGCATAACCGTCATAACCTTCCTCTAAGTCGCGCAGCAAATCATGACGAGCCGACAGCGTTTGGATGCTCGCCCGCACCTGCTGCAGTTCCGCGACTGCGCTTGCCTCAGCCGCCGTCGCCTCCTCATAAGCAGCGTCGCACGCGCGAATTTCATCCGCAGCCTGTTCGAGTTGCTGCGTCAGTTGCTGCATGGAAGCCTGAACCTCGGCGATAGCGCGGTTCGCCTGTTCAATTTGCTCTGTCCAACGCGCTGCGTCCTGCTCGTATTTTGCTCGTTTCCCCGCGTCAGACTGAAGCTGTTCCTCCAACATTTTCAACTCGTTGCGCAACGTCGCCGCCCGGTGATTGGCCTCGATATACTCCGCATTGAGATTGTCAATTTCATTGGAGATCTCAACCCGCCGCGACTCTTTCGACCCTTCGGCAGCAACTTCCAATTCCCCAGATAAAACGTGCAGCTTGCCTTCCGCCGCTTGATGCGACTCGCGAAGTTGCTCGATACTCGCATCCAGGGTCTTGAGTTCCTCGACGTGCTGCGCCTGTTGCGCTAAACGCGTACGCTCCGTCTCCTCAAGATATCCCAGTTCCTGCTCGATTAACGCCAAATCACCTTGCTGTTTCTGACGTTGCTCGACGACGGCCACGTAGTGCTGCTGCAGCTGTTCGACCTGTTGTGTGAGTTCGTCCAGCGCCTGGCGCTGCTGCTGCCATTTGGCTTCAGCCGCTTCTACGGATACCTGCGCCAAGTCTCGCGCCGCTTGTCGGTCTGCCACGCTGCGTGTGGCTTGCTGAAATCGCTCATTTAACTTGTCAATTTCAACAACCAGCAGCGCAATTTCCGCCTTTTGGAGTGCATCCGCAAACTCGCGGTAGCGCTCAGCCCGTTCCTTTTCGCGTTCGAGCGGTCCAACCTGTTCCTCTAGTTCTGCGAGGATATCCTCGACGCGAACGAGATTCGCTTTCGTCTCCTCAAGCTTGCGTTCAGCCTCCCGGCGACGATGCTTAAATTTGACGATTCCGGCGGCGTCCTCAAACGGACCACGACGATCCTCCGCCCGCGTCGACAACATTTCTTCAATTTTCCCTTGGCCGATAATGGAGTAAGCATCGCGTCCAAGACCCGTGTCCATGAACAGTTCATGGATGTCTTTCAACCGACATGGTTGGCGATTGATAAAGTATTCGCTCTCACCGGACCGGAATACGCGGCGCGTAATCGTGACTTCGTCAAAGACAACCTGCAAATGCCTGTCTTCGTTGTCGAGCACAAGTGAAACTTCACACAGATTGGTGGGTTTACGAGTCTCGCTGCCGGCAAAGATGACGTCCTCCATCTTACTGCCCCGAAGGTTGCGAACGCTCTGTTCGCCCAAAACCCATCGAATCGCGTCGGCAATATTGCTCTTCCCGCTTCCATTTGGCCCCACGACACCTGTGACACCGGGCGCTAACACCAACTTACTTTTGTCGGCAAACGACTTGAACCCGATAATTTCAATCTGTTTTAGATACACTCGTGTCCCGCTCCTCTGAAGCGCTCTCCATAAACGACTTCAAAGCTGCAGCAGCCGCCTGCTGCTCAGCTTCCTTCTTCGATTTGCCAGCGCCAATCCCCATCACTGTGTCGCCTACCGCAACATGCACGACAAATTCTCTCGCGTGAGCGGGTCCGCGCTCTTCGACAATCACATACCGAAGCGACACGCCCAGACGCTGCTGGACCCATTCTTGCAGGGCTGTCTTATAGTCGACGCCTACCTTCGCATCCGCGAGGTGTGGGATAATGTACGTATCGACGAACTCACGAACGCGATCAATCCCCTGATCAATATACAAAGCTCCGAGGAATGCCTCAAACACGTCCGCTAACAAGGCTGGGCGACGCCGTCCACCAGACCTTTCCTCGCCGCGACCCAAACGGACATACTCATCAAACTGCAGGCGTTTCGCGAACATGACGAGTGACGGCTCGCAGACAATCGCTGCGCGCATTCGCGTCAACTCCCCTTCGGGCATATGCGGATACGCCTGAAAGAGAAAATCGCTAATCAACAGTTCTAGTACCGCGTCACCCAAAAACTCTAATCGTTCGTTATCTTGAATCTGCGCCTTTCGGTGTTCGTTGCGATAGGAGGCGTGCGTAAACGCCTGCTTTAATAAATTGACTTCCTGAAAGTGCATATTCAAATTGTCCTGCAGTTCATCCCACTTGGACTTCATGTCTGTCGCTCCCCGTCGGAGATCTTGAGGCGCAGCCGCTGCGCCAATCCGAGCGGCGTCCCCTCAAAACCCTGAATGGTGCAAAGCCCCCGGTCAACGCCAGGGGCTTGCCATCAATCAACTCAAAAGAATACTCAGTCTCGGCATAATCGCTTATGTCGCCCTGAGCGGTAGGAATCAAAGAATCCACGTAATCCGTAAACAGGTTTACGCCTGTTCATACTTCTTAAAAATCAACGCCGCATTATGGCCGCCGAAGCCAAATGAATTGGACATGACATATCGGACGTCACGTTTGCGGGCAGTATTCGGCACATAGTCCAAATCGCATTCCGGATCTGGTGTTTCATAGTTAGTCGTTGGCGGAATCATGCCGTCCTTGAGCGTCAACACGCAAGCGACACCTTCGACGCCACCAGCCGCGCCCAACAAGTGGCCCGTCATCGATTTAATGGAACTCATCGCCAGCTTGTACGCATGTTCCCCAAACAGACGTTTCACCGCGAGTGTCTCAATGCGGTCGTTAAACTCTGTAGAGGTTCCATGTGCATTAATATAATCGATATCCGTCAGGTCAATACCCGCATCGGCAATCGCCGCGGACATCACGCGGACCGCGCCATCGCCATCCGGCGCTGGTGCAGTGACATGATACGCGTCTCCAGACATGCCATAGCCGACGATTTCAGCAAGGATGTTGGCTCCGCGCCGCTGCGCAAACTCAAGGTCCTCAAGTACCAAGATGCCTGCGCCTTCGCCCATGACAAACCCATCGCGGTCCTTGTCAAATGGACGGCTCGCTCTCGTCGGGTCGTCGTTGCGCGTCGACAGTGCCTTCATGTTACTGAATCCAGCCAAGGCGATGTCAACGACAGCCGCTTCAGCACCGCCAGCCACCATCGCATCTGCCGCGCCGCGCTGAATCAGTTTAAACGCGTCGCCAATGGCGTGCGAACCCGTTGCACAAGCCGACACCGGCGCGCTATTCGGGCCACGCAGACCAAAATCAATGGAGACTTGTCCAGCCGCCATGTCGCTGATCATCATTGGCACAAGGAACGGACTCACACGTTTTGGACCGCGTTCAAGCAACACGCGATAGTTGCTGAGCGTCGTGCCAATTCCTCCGATACCCGAACCGATATAAACGCCTATCCGATCCCGGTTCTCATCGGTAATCTGAAGTCCCGAATGTTCCACCGCTTCATGGGCTGCGCACACAGCGTACTGTGTGAACAAGTCCATGTGGCGAATTTCCTTTTTATCGATATAACGCTCCGGCTGAAAGTCCGTCACGAGCCCAGCGATTTTCGTCGGATAATCTGTTGTGTCAAAGCGGTCAATCTCTCGAATGCCTGACTTACCGGAGAGTAGACTTTCCCAAAAAGTAGGTACATCGTTCCCGACGGGTGTCACAACACCGAGACCTGTCACCACCACTCTTCGTGTCACGTTGTCACCCCCCTCTATATAACAGCAGCCCCGGCTCGCGCACGGGACTGTCCAAATGTGACGCGTGTGATTACTCTTGGTGAGCGCTGATGTATGTAACTACATCGCCTACCGTGCTGATCTTCTCAGCATCTTCGTCAGATATTTCCAAGTCGAACTCGTCTTCCAATTCCATAATCAGTTCGACAATGTCCAAAGAATCCGCCCCAAGATCATCCTTAAAGGTGGCTTCCATAGTAACCTTATCTTCATCGACACTCAAGCGGTCGACAATGATCTTTTTCACACGTTCAAACGTATCGTTTGCCATCCTCTCACCTCCTTCAGCAGTATACTACATGACCATGCCGCCGTCGACATTGAAGACTTGCCCAGTAATGTAACTGGCCGCATCCGATGCGAGAAAGTCCACAACCGCGGCGACATCCTCTGGCGTTCCAGCGCGTCCAAGTGGAACAGCACCTAACATCTGCTGGGTGACGTCCTCACTCAACTGCTCGGTCATGTCCGTCGCAATGTAGCCAGGCGCAACGGCATTGACGGTGATGTTGCGCGACGCGAGTTCCTTCGCCGCCGATTTGGTCAGGCCAATCATGCCTGCCTTGGCCGAAGAGTAGTTCGCCTGACCTGGATTGCCAATGATCCCTGAGACGGAAGTAATGTTAATAATACGACCACTGCGAGCCTTCATCATCGGCCGGGCAACTTGGCGAATCATATAAAAAGCCCCACGCAGGTTTGTATTGAGCACGTCGTCCCAGTCTTCATCTCTCATGCGCATCAACAGTCCGTCGCGCGCGATACCGGCGTTGTTGACCAGAACGTCAACCCGCCCGAACGCCGCAACGGCCGCATCAACCAGTCGCTTTGCGCCATCGGCTTGACTGACATCAGCCTGTTCAATCAGCGCCTGACCACCAGCGGCCTCAATCTGTGAAGCCGTCTCCTCGGCGGCGTCTCGACGCCCCTGATAATTGACTACGACACACCCACCACCGGTGCCCATCGCAACGGCAATCGCACGACCAATTCCCCGCGACGCCCCAGTCACAATCGATACTTTGGACAAAATCTGTTCCTCCTAGTTGCTGAACAGTTCAATCACTTCCGCAAGTGTAGCTTCATCTTCCACATGCGCAGTTGAAATCCCTCTATCAATTTTGCGGATTAAACCAGAAAGGACGGTTCCAGGTCCAATCTCCACAATCCGTTCCACGCCCATGCGGCGCATCGCCTGCACGTCGTCCGTCCACCGCACCGGGGAGTACAACTGCCGTTTTAATGCCTCCCGAATCTGCGATGCATCCTTGTTGGCGACACCATCCACGTTCGCGACCACTGGAATCGATGCGTCTTTGATGGCGGTCTCGTCCAACAGTGCGCCAAACGAATCCGCGGCCGCGCGCATCAAACTACAATGGAACGGTCCACTGACGGTCAACGGAATCACCCGCTTGGCGCCTTGTTCCTTGGCCAGTGCGGCGGCAGCCTGTACACCTGCAGCCGTCCCTGAGATCACAATTTGACCCGGGCAGTTGAGATTCGCCAATTCCACCACTTCGCCCGTCTGTTCCATCGCTTGTGCACACACGGAGGTGAGCGGTTCTTCATCCAACCCGAGGACGGCCGCCATCGCGCCCTGTCCAGCGGGAACCGCTTCGTCCATCAGTTGCCCCCGTCTATGTACGAGATGTACCGCATCGCCAAATGCCAGTGCGCCCGCTGCCACCAACGCGCTATATTCGCCCAGGCTATGTCCAGCTGCTACAATTGGATTTAGCTGTACGCGTTCGGTTAAGACGCGATAAAATGCGATACTCGCCGTCAACAGCGCCGGCTGCGTATGATAGGTGAGCCGCAATTGTTCCTCCGGGCCCTCCAGACACAGTTTGGTCAAATGAAACCCTAGTCTTTCGTCCGCTTCCTCGAATGTCCTACGGGCAGTCGGATACGCTTCAATCAGGGATTTACCCATCCCCACATACTGAGAACCTTGTCCTGGGAAGACGATTCCCGTCAACATGTGTGTTCCTCCTAATGTATGGTCACTTGCGCTCTTCCATCGCAGCCGACAACTTTGTTAAGACGTCGTTTGCAATAAACTTCCGACCTTGCGATAACGCCATATACCAAGCGCGCGCATTGCTGCTGCCGTGCGCCTTAATCAAGCCGCCCGCAACGCCCAGAAACGGAGCGCCACCATGCTCAGCCCAATCGTATCTATCGCGGAACCCCCGCAGTTTACCGCGGATGAGCCCACCTGCGATGCGCGTCATCAAACTCGATGTCAGCGTGTCTTTAATGCCGCTGAACAGCCCTAATCCAATGCCCTCCGCCAACTTCAACACGACGTTGCCGACAAAACCGTCGCAGACGACGACGTCAGCAACCGACCCAGCCATCATTTCACGTGCTTCGACGTTGCCGACAAAGTTCAGCCGTGATTGCGTGAGTAGTGAAAAGGTCTGCTTTACAACCGCATTGCCCTTGGTATCCTCTGTCCCAACATTGAGCAGCCCCACGCGTGGGTTCTCAATATCAAGAACGTGCTTGGCATATTCTGTAGCCATATATGCATAGGTCACCAGATTTTCTGCCGAAGCGTCCATCGTTGCTCCCGCATCGAGAAGAAGAACCCCTCTCCCATCAAACGTCGGTAGAACCGGCGCCAACGCGGGACGGTCAACGCTTGGCAGCCGACCGATAACGAGCATGCCCGCAGCCATAATCGCCCCCGTATTACCGGCGGAGACCATCACATCCGCTTCCCCATCGGCAACCATTTTGGCCGCCAAAACCAGGGAAGATTCAGGTTTGCGACGAACCGCTCGAACCGGTTCGTCATCCCCTTCAATGACTACATCGGTATGCTTCAGCGTCACGTTGTTCGGAAGATTCCCCTTTACCGCCGCCAAAATCTGTGATTCGTCCCCAATCAACACAAACCGTGTGTCGGAAAACGATGTAGCAGCTTGGCACACGGCTTCTACCGGCGCGTTGGGCGCGTAATCCCCACCCATCGCATCTACGGCCATCGTGATCACCGAGCTTCCCCCTCATCCATAAAATCCGCACCGAGGTTCGCCGGGTCTTTGTGTACCCAAACGATGCCCTGGACGGCTATCTCCGAATTCACTTGACTTACCGCGCGACAGCGAACGACGTCTCCATGTTCGCCAATCACGTCGACCCGCGCCCGAACGTTATCCCCCAGGCGAACGGGGCGGTAGAACCGCAACTCCGCCTTCGCAGTGAGGGCCACATCTGCATCCATCAAGGCCGTCGCAAGAGAGTTTATCTGCGCAAATAAAATATGTCCACGCACAATACCAGTCTTGCGAAAGACATGGACAGGCTGCACTGTCAACTCCGACTCTGCATACCGGTTGAGTTCCAGCTTAATCAGGCGCCCAATCAATTCTTGTTCGTCCAATGAGCGCAACTCATCCTGACGGTCTGACGCGACACGCCGAATCCGCTCTCGCGCTTCCGGGATGTGCAGTGCGCTCCTATCCAGGCGGATGGTCGCAACACTGACGCCAAACCGCTCCGCAAGTTGTTCGTCTGTAGCAAACGGATTTTGCTCTAACAAAGCAACTAAAGCATAGCGTCGTTCAGACTTTTTCAGAATGAAAACCCTCTTTCGATTCCACCGAACTTAGTACCACATAATAATATCCCGTTTCATCACCTGCGTCCATTCACTTTTTTACAAACCAGAAGAAGCAAGGCGCACAGACCTGTGCTACGACCCGAGGGACGATAAAAAAGACCGACCCGCTGTGGTCGGCCTTACATCCTATGATGCTTATTTCACTGCGATGACTGTTCGTCCCTTATACGTACCGCAGTTTTTGCACGCGTGGTGCGGGAGCTTGTATTCGCCGCACTGTGGGCAAGTCACCAAGGTTGGTTTTTCAAGTTTAAAGTGCGTTCGACGTAGACGTTTTCTCGTTTTAGAACTACGATGTTGTTGTACTGCCAATGCCGTGACACCCCCTTTACAGACTACCGCTCACCATCATACTCTGTTTCATCATCTGAAAGCAAGTCTTTTAATGCGGCCAATCGAGGATCGATTTTGCGCGTGTCGCAAGAACACGTCTCATGATTGCGATTGCAGCCGCACTCCGCACATAGCCCCTGACAATCCGCCTGGCAGAGCGGGCGCTCATCCAGGCTCAAAAATACAGACTCCTCGATATCTGGCGTCAAATCGAGCAGTTCTCCCTCGACCAACGGAATATCTTCCTCAGCCTGACCAGCATCCACCGCATAAGCGCGCGACAACCGCGTGGAGAGCGGGCGTTCAAACTCCGTTAGACAGCGGCTGCAGACGTAGTGGACATTCGTGTCAATCGTACCCTCTACCAATACAATCGGATCCGCCCACGTGGCCGTACCCGTGATTCGAGCGGGATCGATATCCTTCACGTCGACAACCTCCTCGGTTATCCGCGTCAATCGCTCCGTCTGATCAAATTCGACATTTCCCTCGCGCTTGATGGACTTGATGTTTAGTTGCATATTCCCTCGTTCCCTTCTAGAGGTTGTCCGAACAGATTCACTTAGTTATGATTACCCGAGCGATTGCACAGGTTGCAACAGGCGTTTAATCTCGTCTATCCGCTCGACGGTCGCGGCATAGCCAATCTCAATGGCCTCGGCGGCCCGCGTAAATTGCCCTGTCCCAATATGCGTAACTTCTGGTGTGATAGTCAATGATGATCCGCTGTTTACCTCACCGCACACTTGTTCTTGCATCATCTCAAGACTTTGCATAATGACATCCATAATCGACTTCGGCACTGTACCGACCGGCGTCACCCCGACGTCGACCCCGAGGACCACGTCACACCCCAATTCCCACGCCGCAGCCACCGGTACACGCTGGAGAACGCCACCATCGACATACACGGCGCCGTCGCGGACAACCGGGACAAATACGCCGGGAATCGAAATGCTGGCCCGCACCGCCTGCGCAATATTGCCGCTGCGAAAAACGACCAACTGGCGGCGAATGAGATCCGTCGCGACCACGGCCAGCGGAATGACCGTGTCGTCAAACGTGCCATTGCGGGTCAAGAGTCCAATTAACTGTTCCACTCTCGCCCCTTGAATTAACCCCATCTTTGGAACGGTGAAGTCGAGCCAATGTCGACGTTTCAAACTGATAGCGAGGCCACGCAACATGCGCGGTGAAGTTCCCATTGCATAGACTGCACCAACGAGCCCGCCCATACTAGATCCCGCCACGGCGTGGACAGGAATCCCATAGTCTGTCAACGCGGCAAGGACCCCAATATGCGCAAAACCTTTTGCACCACCGGATCCTAAGGCAAGCCCGAGCTTGCGCTCGCACATGTTCCTCACCCCTCGGCATTCGCCCCATTCTGCCCAATACGACGTACCAATGCATCGTTTACGACGTCTGATACAAACGCTCGCACCGATCCGCCATGTGAGGCAATATCCTTGACTAACGACGAGCTGACAAACGACAATGCTGGAGACGCAGGTACAAATAGCGTATGTACCTCGGGATACAGCGACTCGTTCATCTGCGCCATTTGCATTTCCACCTGCAAATCCGCAGGGTTACGAACGCCTCGAACGATATACGAAGCGTCCCTTGCGCGACAAAAATCGACTAACAAGCCAGAAAACGAGGCGACAGACACGTTGGCATATCCCTGTGTCGCCTCACGTGCGAATTCGACCCGTTCATCGACCGTAAACAACGGGTGCTTCGCCGGATTGTGAAGAACGCCGACGATGATCTCGTCAAACAGCCCAACGACATGCCGTAAGATATCTAAATGTCCATTTGTAATCGGATCAAATGTGCCAGGATAGACGGCGCGACGCATGTTTATTCCTCCGGTTTCCAATTGATGCACAACACGGTATACGCCGCAATCAGTCATCAATTCTGTGGTTGGTAGACGCTGACGGCGATATCGCCATACACTTTATACTTTACCTGAACAAATCCACCCATGTCGGGTGGGAGTGTGTGGTGTTTCGGCGTCTCGCAAACAATCCCTCCGTGAATCTGGACATGCTCTGCGAGTGCCATCGCCACGGGTTCCCATAACGCCTTGTCATACGGCGGATCTAGAAACACCCAATCGACATCTGGTACTTCCGCCGAGAGTTTCGCGACGGCCCGCCGCCAATCCAGGCTCCATACCGTCGCCTGCGCAAGCGCGTCGAGTTTCGTGAGATTCTCCCGCACGACATTGAACGCGCGCCTATCGGCATCGACAAATACCGCCCTTTTCGCTCCACGGCTGAGCGCTTCGATTCCAAGCGCGCCGGAGCCTGCAAATAAATCAACGACAATGTCGCCCTCCAACTGATGCGGCAACAGGTTGAACATCGACTCTTTCACCCTGTCGGTCGTCGGCCTGGTATCTCGCCCCTTTGGCGCTTGCAGTGAATGGCCTTTCCACTTTCCCGCGATGACGCGCACGATTGTCTACCCCACTTACTAATCTTGATTTCACAACTTTACCATATGGCTTTGGTTCATCAAAACTGCGGTAAACCACAACAAACTGTGTATGAGCGTACTCAATATGGTCGATACTACTTTTGACAACGGCGATAGCTGTTGTAGGCAACCGAGTGCGAAGAGAGCGGTATCCCCATCCACTCTTCCTCCGGTTTTCTCCTCTCCCAGAAGCGTGCGAACCGACCATGGTAAGCACCGGCAGACCCACGCGTACCCGGGCGTGGGTTTTCTGCACCGCACAGCACAACTTACTCTCCCTGTTTCGAACCTGGCCGTAGTATAATTTCAGCAAGATACGGGGGTGTGTAAACGTGTTTATCCGCAACTGCTTAACGCCAGTTTCCGAATTGGTGCTCATTCGCCCAAATGAAACCATCCGCGCTGCACTACAAAAAATGTCGAAACATCTGAGTTTGCCATGCATCGATGACGAGGAACAGTTCCTAGGCATTGTCAGCAAGCGCAGCATCTTCGAAGCGTTCGAAACGTTTTACAAGGCGGAAAATGGTTCATATGAACGTTTTCTGGACCAGCCGATTGGCACCTGCGTCCTTCGTGACGTCCCAAAACTCAGCTTAGATCATCACTTTGAGGACACCATCGAAATCATCACAAAAATCCCGTTTGTCCCCATCGTGCAAGGAGAGCAGTTTCTCGGCATCGTCAAGCGCAGCAATGTACAAAATGCGCTCGCGGTCGCATTTGCGAAAAATGTCGAATCAGATCGGCTGCTTTTGGGCGTACCGGAAGTGGAAGGCGCATTTGAGCGAATGTTCAACGCGACCCATCGCCTCGGCGTCAGCGTTGTGACCTGCGTTCCTTTTGACGCGGGAGAGCCTTTAAACCGCCGCGTACTGTTAAAAGTACGGAAATCCAGCAAGTTGAACACCCTCGTCGAAGACTTGGAACGCGCTGGGTTCCTCGTTATCCAAGTCAACGGATAAGCAATACCGCACCACCCATAGCCCTAGAAAGGAAGTACACCTTCATGGCCATGACAACACTGCCCGAGACGCTCGTCGCCAGTCTTCAAATGCTAAGGCGCCGCGCGTACACGGCACTTGAATTGACGAATCATTGCCTGGAGCGCATTCAATCGGTCAACCCCGATTTGAATGCGTTCTTGAGCGTAAGCGACGACTATGCGCGGCAAAGAGCCGCCGCCGTCGACACACTCTACGAAACATTTCCGGAAGCACTTGGCCCACTCGCAGGCATACCGATATCCATCAAAGATTTGATTGACACCTCGTTCTCCAAAACCACCTATGGAAGTCAGATTTACCGCGACTTCCAGCCGCAGGCGAACGCTACAGTCGTGAATCGCCTCGAGCAAGCACAGGCCGTCATCGTCGGCAAGACGCACCTCCACGAGTTTGCCTACGGCATCACCAACGAAAACCCTCATTTTGGGCCTGCACGAAATCCGGTTGACCGTGAACGAATGACGGGCGGATCGAGTGGCGGTAGCGCCGCATCCGTCAAGGCGGCACTCGTCCTCGCTAGCATTGGCACGGATACTGGCGGGAGCATTCGCATTCCTGCATCCTTAACGGGGATTGTCGGTTACAAGCCGACACACGGCCTTGTGCCCGTGGACGGGGTGCTCCCCCTTGCTCAAACGCTCGATCACGTCGGCCCCCTCACACGCACCGTCCGCGATGCGGCGCTTGTGACCGACGTGCTCACCGGCGCACACGGGACGAGCCAATCCCTGTTCGCCGCACTGGACCAGGCTGCGCATACCCCCCTCTGCATCGGTATTCCGCAAGGGCTGATTGACCGATTCGGTACCGCGCCAGTCAAGCGGCACTTTGCATCCATTCTCGGCTTTCTGCAGGAGAAAGGCCTTGTCATCCACCAGGAGGAAATTCGCTTTGACGAGAACGAAGTTGCCACACACCAAGGCAACATTCAAGGCGCGGAGGCATTCGCCGTCCATCAAGCTCGACTACAGGCGCACAGGCACCTATACGGAGCGGACGTGCTAGAACGCCTGGAGACGTCGGGTCAGGTATCTGCCCAGGAATACATCCAGAGTTTGACCTTCCGTACAGTATTTCAGCGCGTCATCGAACAGTGGTTTGTCAATCTCGACGTCATCCTTCTACCCACCACGCCGGTGACCGCACCGAAACTCGGCACAGAATACATCGACATCGCAGAAGGAACCACCCACATTCGGCCACTCATGACGCGCTTCACCAATCCATGGAATTTATCGGGCGTACCGGCCATTTCCATTCCTGCTGGTACGATTGATGGCTTGCCGTTTGGCCTCCAACTCGTCGGTGGCATGGGACGAGACGCGCAGTTATTGCGGATTGCCGAACAAGTTGAACGATGTCTAGCAGAGCGAAACGAGTAAACCGCAATCGCTCATTTCTCCTGCCTTATCTTCAACCCTCAAGTCGAGTGAGTCCATCCACTCAAAAAAGAGGGATGCCCCCATTGAATGGGCATCCCTCTTTTTTCAAAACAAACCACCGTGATGGCCTTATCGCGTACCTGACTGAACCGGCCGCGGAACTAATTTATGTGCTTTGCAAACCGCCTCGTAATGTTCCAGAAGTTGCCGACTCGGCCCTTCCCAGTCTAGCGTTTTGGCAATTTCCAAACCGCGTTGCTGAATAGCACGCCGACGTTCGTCGTCCGTCAACAATTGCCGCACGCACTCAATCATCGCGGCATCCGAAGAAGAATCGAAAATGAACCCGGCCCGTCCATTCTCCAAAACCTCGCGTGTCGGAGGACTGTCCGCAGCAAGCACAGGCAACCCTGTTGCCATCGCTTCAAACAACACCAAGCCCAACGTCTCGGTGGTCGACGGGAATAAAAATGCATCCGCCGACGCGTAGGCCTCCGCCAGTTCAGCGCCGTGCATGTAGCCAGTGAAATGCGCATTCGTCCCCGCAAAGATTTGTTCCAAGTCGCGCCGATAGGGACCATCGCCCACAATCGCCAAATGCAAGTCGGGGAATTCGTCTAAGCAGGGGCGGATGCGTTCAATATTTTTCTCCGACGCCAAGCGGCCAACGTACAGAAGAACTGGGTCATTAGGCCCGGCCTTCGGTGCGAGGCGCCTGCGCATCTCCGTCGAACGCTTCGCCTGTTGAAACAACTCGACATCCACACCGCGTTCCCACAGGCCAAGGTTCAAAAATCCCTGCTTTTCTAACTCGTTCATCGTGGCGCGAGAAGTGGCTAAATTTATATCCGCACGGTTGTGCAATGTACGGAAATACCACCACAATGCAGGCTCCAAGAAATTGAGCTTATAATGCCGCGCATAGGCCGGCACATTCGTGTGATATGACGCGATGAGCGGCAGATGGTAACGCCATGCGTAGTAGATGCCGCCTAACCCTAGAAACGCGGGATTGACCGCGTGAATCAAATCGGGTTGAAACCGTTTGATTGCTCGGCCAATCCGCGGTAGCGGCAACGCGTACCGCTTTTCTGGGTACAGGATAAACGGCATGGCCGGAATCCCTACGATGGTCGCGGAGGCGTATTTCGCCGGCGCGCCAGACGGCGCGAACATCAACACTTCATGCCCTTCCTGCTCCAAATAATTGAGCGTGGCACGCAATCGTGTCACAATTCCGTCTGTCGATGGCAAAAACGTCTCCGTAAACATCGCTATTCGCATGAGTCTCAATTACCTCCAGGTTGCATTCGGTCGGATTACGTCAAAATCGACGCGTTCACGGTATTTCCCAGCGGTTTCAATCAACCCTTGAATCAACTCATCAGACAACAGGTGCGGCTGCAATCCAAGATCTAACAGCTTGGTGTGAACCGCATTATAGTAGTGCTCTTCCTTCTCCACACGCGGATTCTCGAGATGCGCAATCTTTGCTTCAATACCCATCCCTCGTGCCACGTTCTGAACACGCTGTGCCAATTCGAGCACGGAGAACTGCTCCGTAAACTGGTTGAATACGCGGAATTCGCCTCTATCGGCAGGATTGAGCGCAGCCAGTTCAACACATTGGAGCGTGTCGCGGATATCGAGGAACGCACGGGTTTGGCCGCCTTTTCCGTAGACAGTCAAATCATGTCCGACTGCAGCTTGGATACAGAAGCGATTCAACGCGGTTCCAAACACACCGTCGTAATCAATACGGTTGACCAAACGTTCGTCGCCCTGTGTCTCGTTGGTCCACAGACCATAAACGACACCTTGGTTCAAGTCGGTCGCACGAAGGCCCCACGAACGGCATGTGAACATGATGTTGTGGCTGTCGTGAACCTTAGACAGATGGTAGAACGAGAACGGCTGTTTCGGATACGGAAGGACATCTTCGCGGCCCTTGTGGACAATTCGGATGTACCCTTCTTCGATATCGATATTTGGCGTCCCATACTCTCCCATTGTACCCAACTTAATCAGATGGCAATCTGGAACAATCTCTTTAATTGCAAACAGGACGTTCAGGTTGCCGACCACGTTGTTCACTTGCGTGAATACGGCATGCTGACGATCAATCATGGAATACGGCGCAGAACGCTGTTCAGCGTAGTGAACAAACGCTTCCGGCTCAAAGTCCCTAAAGATATGTTCCACAAACTCATAGTCCTGCAAGTCGCCAAGATAAAAGCGAATGGACTTACCAGACTTCTCTGTCCATGCTTTCAATCGTTCATCCATGGAGGCAATCGGTGTTAGCGATTGGGTTCCTAATTCTTTGTCCCACTCGCGGCGGATGAGGTTGTCGACAATAGCCACGTCGTGTCCCTTTTCAGAGAAGTACAGCGCGGTCGGCCATCCACAAAACCCGTCTCCACCGGCAATCATAATTTTCACGTTGACGATTCACCCCAACATTCATATGTAGACGCTAGTCTATTCCTACTACAATGTACAAGTTTTCATGCATAGGGGCAACCCCGTAGCATAGGCTGGTATGTTTTCCAAATTGATAGCCTAGTAATTTATCACCGCCAAAACGGGAAAAATCGGTTACCCCCCAATTTGCGCGATGGTGCGCCCCATCCGGATTTTATCCCCCGGCGAAACGACAAACCGCAGCATCACCGACGGTGGAAACAAGAGAACCACCGTGGAGCCCAAAGCAAAATAGCCAACTTCTTCCCCTTTGGCAAATGTCTCTTGGCAAGGTTTATCGAGAATCGGCCCACGCTGCCGCCTGCGCCCAGACGGCAGGTCACCAAACGGAACGACGATACTGCCAACCCCTGCTGCGCCCACCTTGACCATTGCAAACGAACCATGCGCTGAATCAAAGTACGTGACGACGCGCTCATTGCGTACGAACAGTCTTTGCACATGCGAAACCCCGTGCACGTTTACGGGATACAGCGTACCTGGAATATGTCGATAGCGGCGCGCAACACAGTCCAACGGCGCATGAATGCGGTGATAGTCACTGGGACTCAGATATAAAGTGACATACCAGCCATCGGCATAGCTGGCCGCTGCCTCGGCATCGACCAACAGTTCCTCAAGCGAGTAGGTATGACCTTTGATTTGCAAAAGGATGTTCCTGTCAATTTTGCCCATCGAACTGACTTCGCCATCGACAGGCGATACCACACCATTCGCAATCGGTCGTGCTTCCACCGACAATTTTCTAGAAAAGAACTCGCCCAAACTCTTATGCTCCTGAAGGGGCTTGGCCAATTCCTCCAGATTAATGGAAAAATGGCGCGCATACCAAGGGATCAGGCGCGCACTAAAGCGGCGACGGACGATGGCACCAATGATGTTTGTATAGGCGCGCTTTGGCATCAGCCAAAGTAGGCTTCGAACGAAAAAAGACTTCATGATTCCCTCTTTTTTACACTCTGGATTAGAGTCAATATAGGGGTTTTTCAACACTTTGTCTAGGTGTACGACCTTACGAAAATAGAAGAAAGCCCGCCTACTGTACCCAAAACGGTAAGAAAACCGCTGGTACAGTGGGTGGGCCAGTCAATACAACGGATTAAAATACGGGGACAACAGAACCCTGGAATTTCTGTTCAATAAATTTTTTCACCTGTGGCGAGGTGATCGCCTTATCAAGGTCTCTAATCCGCCAGTCGTTCTTCTCGTCTGGGCGGATGACAATGTAATTGGCATAAGTCTTGGCAGCCAGGCTATCGGCTTTTTCCACGGCGAGCGCATCCTTCGTCGTATAACCGGCGTCGATTGCGTAGTTGCCGTTGATGACAGCGTAGTCGACATCGTGCACTGTCCGAGGAATTGCGGCCGCATCGAGCTCTTCAATTTTTACATTGTGAGGATTTGAAACAATATCGGCCGTTGTCTCGTCGATGCTGTTTGGGTTCTTCAATTTCAAAATCCCTGCGTTTTGTAGCAGCAACAGTGCACGCGCCTCGTTTGTCGTATCATTCGGCACGGCAATGGTCGCCCCGTTTGGAATGTTGGACAGTGACTTGCTCTTACCTGGATAAAGGCCGAGTGGCTCAAAGTGCACGGCAACCGTCGGCACCAAATCCGTGTGGTTCTTTTGATTGTAGTCGTCCAAGTACGGCTTGTGTTGGAAGTAATTCGCATCCACCTGACCAGCCGACAGCGCACGGTTCGGCTGAATGTAGTCGTCGTAAACGACAACCTGCAAGTCGATTCCTTCCTTCGCCAGCACAGGCTTAATATCATTCAGAATTTCCGCATGTGGTGTCGGGCTGGCGGCAACCTTCAGGACGACCTCCTTTTTCGCAGAAGCAGTCCCATTGACATTGTTTGTCGATTGATTGTCTGTCCCCGCGGTACCACACCCGACGGCAAACGCGGAACTTAAAGTAACCGCCGCAACGACTGCGGTCGCACGTTTGATATTGCGCATAATTGGCAGTCCCCTCTCCACTCCTCGGCCCAACGACAAAAACCTCTCTTCCACAGGGAAAAGAGGCTTGGTTTGACATGTCCTCTCATCTCCCGGAAAATCCGCAGGAGTTAGCACCGTGCATGTTGCCATGTCGGTTGCCGGGCTTCATAGGGCCAGTCCCTCAGCCTACTCTCGATAAGAGTCAATTGCTTTTTATCGTTGTCACGTACTTTATTTTGACCGGCGCAAGTAGCTTCGCCGTGGGCCTGAAATAGATTGTACAGCATATACCACCCAGTTGTCAATAGAGTTGCAAGGATTTTCTCTGCAGTATAAACTTTCTGTGGTATAGACTTGGTGACTGTCTGATTTACACGACGAAAAACTACGTAGAAAACTACGCAACGGGATAATATTTCTCATCGAGAGCGGCGGAGGGACTGGCCCTATGAAGCCCGGCAACCGATGTGACCGTACCAAACTACGGCGCACTGGCGGTGCTAAATCCTGCGGACAAAAGCACGTCCGATAGATGAGAAGACGAGCACAAGCGCGCCTTCTCATGGCGCGCTTTTCGTTTTTTATCCTGTTGAACAGATAGGAGATTCAGCGACTGTGATTATCCTAGACAACATCTCGAAGACATATCGCCAAAGCCGCGGCGGCGAGACCACGGCTGTGCGCAACGTGTCGCTGCGCATTGAGACAGGTGAGGTGTTTGGGCTCATCGGCTATTCCGGTGCCGGCAAAAGTACCCTGTTACGCTGTATCAACTTGTTAGAGCGCCCGAACGCCGGATCGGTCATTGTGGACGGTATCGACCTGACCCGCCTGTCAAAGCGCGAGCTAAACCAGAAACGCAGAAAAATCGGCATGATCTTTCAACATTTTCACCTGCTGTCCTCAGCGACGGTGGCAGAAAATATCGCTTTTCCACTGCGTTTAGCCAAGATGCCCGCCGCGCAAGTGCGTGCACGCGTGGCACAAATGCTCCAACTCGTCGGACTGACTGGCTACGAACGACAGTACCCAAGCCAACTCTCTGGCGGACAAAAACAGCGCGTGGCGATTGCGCGCGCACTCGCGGCCGAGCCGTCTGTGCTCTTGTGTGATGAGGCGACATCCGCGTTAGATCCGGAGACGACAAAATCCATTTTGTCGCTGTTAAAAGACATCAACCGCCAACTCGGTCTGACCATCGTCATGGTGACACACCAAATGGAGGTCGTCCGAGACATCTGCGATCGGGTCGCTGTCATGACGGAAGGCGCCATTGTCGAATCGGGCCGCGTCTTAGATGTGTTGTTGAAACCATCGCACGACGTCACCAAGCGCCTGTTTCAGTTACATCAAGCGCCGCTTTCGCTGACTGTGCCACCGGCGGCTACGCGCGTGATCGAAATCGCCTTTACCGGGGCCACTGCGCACGACCCAATTTTGGCTGACGTCGCGCAATCGACAGGTTGCACGTTTAGCATCCTGCGCGGGACCATTGACACAGTGAAAGATGTTCCCTTTGGTCAATTGACCATCGCTTGGTTCGGTGAGAAAACGGCCGTAGATGTGGCGATTGTGCGGTTGGAACAGGCAGGATTCATGGTGCTGGAAGAACGGATCAATGACATTTCACCACAAGCGACGGAGGTGACTGTATCGTGTTAAACGGAATTGTGTGGCCGGATATTTGGCAGGCGACCGGATCGACTATCTACATGATTGCCATTTCGACACTGCTGTCGGTCGTCATCGGATTGCCCATTGGCATCCTGTTATACATGACTGCAGCAGGCGGTTTGCGACCGAATCGGATTGTGTATCAGGTGACATCCATCGTTGTCAACATCGTTCGCTCCGTCCCGTTCATCATTCTGTTAATCGCCCTGATTCCGTTCACAGAATGGATAGTCGGGACATCGATTGGTGTCAACGCGGCGATTGTGCCTTTGGTCATCAGCGCGGCGCCATTTTTCGCCCGCGTCGCTGAAACCGCCCTGCGCGAGGTTCATCCTGGCGTCATTGAAGCAGCGCAGTCGATGGGCGCAAGCGTCATGATGATTGTATGGCGCGTGTTACTTCGGGAATCCTGGCCGAGCATCCTCGCTGGTGTCACGCTCACCGCCGTCGCGCTCGTCGGCAACTCGGCGATGTCTGGCGTCATTGGCGGCGGTGGTTTGGGTGACTTAGCCGTGCGTTATGGTTATGAGCGCTTCCAGACCAACGTCATGATTGTGACGACCATTGTTTTGATTATCCTCGTTCAGATTTTGCAAATGACCGGTGACCGGGTCGTTCACCATTTCGCAAAACGCCGCGGCTAATTTGCGCGTTGCCCACAATTTTCGGTAAACGACCCACGAAAAAAAGGCTATCCCCTGAGGGACAGCCTTTCTTTCGTGCAACGCAAGGTTTAGCGGCCAGAAAGCTGTTGTTCAGCAAACGCCACCAAACGTTTCGTAATCTCACCACCGACCGAACCGTTCTGACGAGCGGTCGTCTCAGCGCCCAATTGCACGCCGAACTCGGATGCGATTTCGTACTTCATTTGGTCAAGTGCGCGGCTTGCTCCGGAGATCAAATGCTGGTTGCTCCCACTGTTGTTATTCGCCATGCCATTTCACCTCCCCTTGTCGTTGTAGTCGTAGTATGCTCGCATCCAGGAGAATTATAATTACCAGTTTCGACCACATCCGACAAATTCCGCACACGTTTGACAAACGCGACTCAATCCCGGTAAAACGCCTGTTCCGGCAACTGCTCAATCGCCTTCCGAAGCGGCTCATACGCCGGTGACAACCAAAACGCATCCGATTGCAACATCGCGGTCGCTTCCTCGCGGGCAACCGTCATAATTTTGTAGTCCCGTACCAAATCGCCAACTGCAAACTGCGGAAGGCCGCTCTGCCGAACGCCCAAAAATTCACCGGGTCCACGCAGTTCTAGATCCTTTTCGGCAATCACAAAACCATCCTGCGTCGATACCATCGTCTCAATGCGCGCTTTCGCAGTCTCATTGTGCACTTCCGTCAAAAGAACACACGTGCTCGCCTCTGCCCCGCGCCCTACGCGGCCGCGCAATTGATGGAGTTGCGCGAGGCCAAAACGTTCCGCGTTGTAAATCACCATCACGGTCGCGTTCGGCACGTCGATTCCAACTTCGATCACGGTGGTCGCCACCAACACCTGCGTCTCGCAGTCGCGAAACCTGCGCATGATGTCGTCCTTTTCCCGGGCGCTCATCTTGCCGTGCAACAGTGCCACAGAATAGCCCGCGAGCTTGTCCTGCAAGCGCTCGAAAATGTCGGTCACTGCCGCCATCTCCATCGTTTCCGACTCTTCAATCGTCGGTGCCACAATGTAGGCCTGCTGGCCTTTGGCCAAAGCTCGTCGAACGAGGCGAATGGCGTCGTCCTCATGATTCATCGAAAAGGCGATGGTTTCAATCGGTTGGCGTCCTCGCGGCACCTCATTCAACACAGAGACATCGACATCCCCGTAGACAGCCAACGCAAGCGTTCTGGGAATTGGCGTAGCCGACAGCATGAGAACGTCCGGAGATTCCCCTTTTGCCCGTAACACGGAGCGCTGAGAGACACCAAACCGGTGCTGCTCGTCTGTGACCACCAAACCCAGTCGAGAAAATGCCACATCGTCTGTCAATAATGCGTGTGTACCGACAATCAAATGCACATCACCACTGGCGAGACCAGACAGTGCCGTCCGCCGATCTTTGACACCCGTACTACCAGTCAAAAGTCTCACTTCGACGCCAAGTGGCGATAACACGCGTACTGCTTCCCGATAATGCTGTTCCGCCAGAATCTCTGTCGGCGCCATGAGCGCCGCTTGGTACCCCGCTGTGTATGCCGCATAACACGCAAACAAAGCCACCCAGGTCTTTCCTGAACCAACGTCACCCTGCAGCAAGCGGGCCATCATCTTTGGTGCGCGAAGGTCCGCCAGAATTTCCTCGCATGCCTTCATCTGGGCGTCGGTCAACTGCGCCGGGAGCGCTTGTCGAAACCGCTCCACAGCCGCATCGGATATCTCTTTATGGTGTCCCAAAGGTTGTGCCCGATGTTCGCGAAACCAGTGTAGTTGCATTTGGAAGAGCAGAAACTCTTCAAACACTAATCGCCGTCTCGCCTGGCGCAAATCCTCCGCCGAGGTCGGTTGATGCATGGCGCGAACAGCATCGCGATGAGACCACAAACGATACTTTTGAGATAAAGCAAACGGAAGTAATTCAGGCAACTCGTTCGCATAGAGATCTAATGCCTTTAAAATCAACTGATGCAACTGGCGGGAAGAAAACGACTTGCTCGCGTGATACACAGGTAAAAACGGAACACCTACGCGAACGCGTTCAGCGGCGTCAAACGACGTCTCAGACACGGCAAGCAGGCGCTTTTGCTCGTTCCACTTCCCTGTGACGGTCACAATGCGCCCATCGGTCATTTTTGGTTTCAAATAGTGCTGTGAGAACCAGGTCGCGAAAATCGTGTTTTGGCCGTCAACGCGAAGTTTCGCCGACAACATCGATTTCGATCCACGCCAACGAACCGTTGCCTCACCGGCAACGGTTGCACGTACAGTGATGCGTTCCCCGTCCTGCCAAGCGGCAAGCGGCTTCACTCTGCGGTCCTCATAGCGATACGGAAACGCATGTAATAAGTCGTTTACTGTATGAATACCGAGCGCAGCCAGTTCAGTCTCCTTACTGGGACCGACCCCTGGCAGGCTGCGCACGGGCGTTTGCCTTAGATTCACTCAAACGACACTCCATCGCGGCACGCGGACTTGTTGGCGCAATCGCAAAGAACAAGCCCGAGCACTAAAACTTCACACCTTGAACAAAAATATTGATGGTCGTCGGGTCTACGCCGACGGTGTCCGACAAGAGATAATGCACCTTCTGCCGAATCGTCTGTGCCGTTTCGTAAATGTTGACGCCGTAATTGACCACGATATATAAGTCTACATGCAGAGAACCATCGGCAAACCGCACCTCCACACCGCGTCCCGGGTTATCTCGCCCAAACACTTCTGTCAGGCGATCTACCACCTGACGTCGCGACGCCATTGCGGCGAGCCCCTCACACTCCATCGCCGCGTAGCCAGCACTGGTGGCAATGACTTCGTCTGCGACGGATACTTGGCCGTACTGCGTTTCAATGGTCTTCGGCATGGGAGTCCTCCCTATCCACTTCTGCGTGTTTTCCACTATTGTACTATAAAGACGCACGTCCTCGGAAGCATAGTTGCGGAAACTATGCATATGTGCTAAACTACACGAGGTCAATTTCGGTTTTACAACCATGAGTATGCCAAAATTTACGAATTATCGTGGTCAAGGAGGTGTTCGCATGGCTAGACGATGTGAAATTTGCGGACGCGGACCTCAGGTCGGCAACAAGGTAAGCCACTCACACATCCTGACCAAACGCCGTTGGCTTCCCAACATCCAGTTGGTACGTGCCAACGTCAACGGGACCGTGAAGCGGGTTCGCGTGTGTACGCGCTGCCTGAAAGCGGGCAAGGTTACGCGCGCTGTATAATTGACACGAATGTGAAAAAAGCACCCTTTGGAGGTGCTTTTTTCGTTTTGAAATTGTGCCCTACAATCAGTACATATCAGGAATCCTTCGTAAACGTGCCCAGCATCGCTTTGACGATGCCCCCTAAAAACCGCGGCAACTTGATTGTGTAAAATTTCAAACCACTTCCCCCCCTCGACCAGCCTGCACCAGGGTATCTGGCTGGGCAAGCGCCTCTATCGCTACCTATGTATATTCGCAAACTGTCGAAATGTGCTGAGACAAGTCTAAATCGCAAAACGCAAAAAACCGCGACAATGCAATCTCTGCACTGCCGCGGTTTTTAAGCGACGCACCAACTGCAGCCGCTTTGCTCGCCCGATTACGCCTGTGCCTCGTGGAGCGCGCGCTCCAACGCCGCGATGGCCGCTTTGCGGTCCGTCTCTCCAAACACAGCGGATCCCGCTACAAAAATTTCTGCACCAGCCAACTTCGCATCGCCGATGGTATGCAAATTGATGCCCCCATCGACTTCGATACGAACATTCCCGCGATTCGCCTTCACCAACCGCTCTCTCGCATCGCGAATCTTGTTGAGTGTGGCGGGGATGAACGACTGGCCACCAAATCCCGGGTTCACGGTCATAATGAGCAATAAATCAATCAGATCATCGACATACTCCAACCCGTCCAGCGCCGTACCCGGGTTCAGCGCCAACCCTGCCTGGATACCGTAACTGCGAACCATCTCTAGCGCCCTATGTACATGTGGCGTAGCCTCTTTGTGGACCGTGATGACATCGGCGCCCGCCTCAGCAAACGCAGAAATCACCCGCTCCGGCGCCGCCACCATCAAGTGCACGTCCAGCGTGCAATCAAACCGCTTGCGAAGTGCCTCAACCACCTGATGGCCCATCGTGATGTTTGGCACGAACTGTCCGTCCATCACATCCACGTGAATCCAATCACAACCTGCCTCAATGACCTCTTCGACTTCCGCCGCAAACTTCCCAAAGTCTGCGGACAGAATCGAGGGCGCAATCTGCATCCTCAATACATGTTCTCCTCCTGCTCCCGTAACTCTTGATACATCTGAACGTAACTATCGTAACGCGACCGGTGAATTCGCCCAGAATCGACCTGTGCCTTCACCCCGCAGCCTTCCTCATCCACATGCATGCAACCGCGGTACGCGCAAGTACCTGCCGGCTCTGTAAAGTCCGGGAAATATCGTTTGAGTTCGCGCGACTCGACGTTCAACTGCAACTGACTAAAGCCCGGTGCATCCGCCAGCCAGGTATCCTCGTCCAGTTGAAACAGTTCGACGTGTCGCGTGGTTTGTTTGCCACGGCCAATCTTTTCGCTAACTTCCCCCATTTGCAGTTGTAAACCTGGAGACAGCGCGTTCGCGAGCGTCGATTTTCCGGCACCAGAAGGGCCGGCAACGACATTGACTCGACCACTCATCAACTCGCGCACCGCATCGACACCCGTCCCCTGCTTCGTCGCGATGGCCAGGGTGCGTATCCCGCAATCACGATAAATGGCACACGTTCTCTGCGCCGTCTCCTCGTCTACCAAATCCGCCTTGGTAAACACGACACTCGGCTCAACGCCTGCGATAAGCGCAGCCGTAATCGTCTTGTCGAGCATCAAGAAGTTGAGGTCTGGCGTGACAAATGCAAAGACAACCAGGACGTGATTAACATTCGCAATGGGCGGCCGAACCAGTTCGGATTGCCGTGGCAACACGGATGTGATAATCCCCTCTTTCGTGCCGATGGGGTCATACATGACGATGTCGCCAACAAGAACTGTGACGCCCTGTTTCTTGAACACGCCGCGCGCGCGGCATCGCCGCACCAGACCGTTGTCGGACACGTCGAAAAACCCGCTAATCGCCCGAACTACACGCCCTTCTGCCACACAGACACTCCCTTCAGTCGGCTCATCCTCGAACCGGATAATCGTTGGCCAATTTACCGTTCTCGTAAACTTTCACATCGCCCGTTTGGCCGGGATCCAAATACAACGTCTCCTGCCACGTCGTCGTCTTGTGCACAGATTGATTGACGACCACTTGGTTGTCGCCATTTGCGTCGTCAATGACCACTTCCACCTGCGTGGCTGGTCCCTTCTGCGCTTGAACCGTTATCGAGACTTTGTGCGGCTCTGCGGTAGACGATGCCGATGTGCCGTTGCCTGTGCCATTGGCTGATCCCGTTGAGCCACCGCCCGCCGTCGTATTGTTGTCGGCCGAGCCATTCCCCGTACTATTGTTCCCGGAACCCGAAGTGCTACCGGGATTTTCGGCCACGTACAAATTGACGGTCGATCCCGCCGGCACACTCTGCCCCTCAACATACGGATAGATGTAGTACACCTGCCCGTCCGGAATCTGCGTCGTCTTGTTGTAAGAGACCTTACCGACCTTGAGGTTGGCGTTGGCCAAGGCCTGTACGGCGTCGTCATAGGATAGACCCAGCAAATTCGGAACCGTCGTATTCTCCTGCTGGCTGACCGTCAAGACAATCTTGCCGTTCGTGGCCACCGGCTCACCGGCGGCAGGGTCCGACGAAATCACCTGACCCGAGGGCACCGTCGAACTCTCTTGCGTTTGCTCCGTGATATTCGCAGCCGAAAAACCAGCAGAGATAAGCGATTGTTTAGCCTGGTCGTAGGGCTGTCCCGTGACGTCCGGCATCGACATCTTTGGCGCACCTTTACTGATATACAACGTGATCTCGCGGGTTCTCTTCACCTTTGTGTTGCCGCTTGGCGATTGGTCGTACACGATGCCTTTCGGCTTACTCGCATTCGGCTCGTAGTCTTCTTTGATTTGGTTCGCGCTAAAGCCCGCGTTCTCCAAAGACTTCATCGCCGCGTCCGCAGACTTCCCGACGACCGACGGCAACGAGGCATCTGGCACCTCGACGAGGTGCGTGACCAAGGCAATCGCCGCATATCCACCCACGCCAAGCGCCGCGGCGGCAACGACGCCAATGCCGATATAAGTTCCCACCCTGCGCCACGAACGCCGCGGCTTGACCGCTCGAATCTCGGGCGAGACATCGGAGAAGCCATCCCCGACCACAGGTACCGCGATGGTCTTGTCATCGTAGTCGAGCGTCGGTTGAAACTTCGGGACGTTTGGATGTTCCAGCGCATCCTCCAAATCAGCCTTCACAGCGGCCATATTGACGTAGCGGCCCTCTGGCGCCTTCACCATACACCGAAGAATAATATTTTCGAGGCTCTGCGGAATATCCTTGTTCAACTCGCGCGGCTCGACAAACTGTTCCCGCAAGTGTTTTAAGGCAACGCTCACCGGCGACGGCCCACTGAATGGCAAACTGCCTGTGAGCATCTCATAAAGTACGACGCCAAGCGAATAGATGTCGCTTTTGGCGTCGGTCTGTCCACCACGCGCCTGTTCTGGCGAGAAGTAATGAACAGAGCCCAAGACGCTCGTCGCCTGCCGGTCTGTGATGGTATTGCCTGTCACCGCACGCGCAATCCCAAAATCCGTCACTTTGACGACGCCAAACTTGTTCACCAGAATGTTGTGTGGCTTGACGTCGCGGTGAATAATGTGCTGTTCATGCGCGTGTGCTAAAGCTGCGCAGATTTGCACACAAAGGTCAATTGCCTCTTCAACAGGCAACGGCGCCCGCTCGACGATGACGTCCTTCAACGTCTGACCATCGACATATTCCATCACGATGTAGTATTCTTTGTCGGCGACTCCGACATCATATACGTTGACGATATTCGGGTGGGACAGACGAGCCGCATTTTGCGCCTCCTGGCGAAAACGTCCGACAAACTCCTCGTCCTCGACGAACTGGCTGCGCAGCATCTTGATGGCCACCACTCTATCGAGCAATGTATCGACCGCTCGATAGACAATTGCCATTCCACCGCCGCCTATGACCTCCTGGAGTTGATAACGCCCACCAAGAATCCGTGCGTTCAAGCGTCACCACGCTCCTCTCGGTGGACGACAACCAGTGCGGTCACGTTATCAGAGCCACCGCGCTTGAGCACGAGTTCAATCATATCTTCCAGGACTTGATTCAACGACGCCTCGTCTTGACAACCTTGCGCCCTCTGCATAAACTGCCCGATTTCCGCGTCGTCGACCAGGTTCGTAAGGCCATCCGAACAAAGCAGAATGGTATCCGCCTCTTGCCATGTAAAGCTATTGACGTCCGGGACACTGCGCGGTTCCGTACCGAGCGATCTCGTCACGATATTGCGCTGGGGATGGACCTTTGCTTCATCCTGTGTCAGTTGTCCTCGACGCACCAATTCGGCAACCAAGCTGTGGTCTTTTGTCACCTGCCGGAGTTCACCGCCGGACAAGAGGTATGCGCGGCTGTCGCCTACGTGCGCGATATGGACCTGATGGTTGTCCGCATAGGCGCAGACTATCGTCGTCCCCATCCCCTGGTAATCAGGATTTCCAGTTGCCTCTTGATAGATGGCCTCATTGGCGTGATGGACAGCTGCCAACAACACATCAGCCGAATCGCTCTGACCTCCAATATGTTCCTTCATATAAGCGCTCACTCGCTCCACGGCGAGTTGACTGGCGACGTCCCCTGCAGACGGGCCACCCATGCCATCCGCGACAAGATACAATTCCCCTTGTCCGAGATTGGGCACGATGATATATCCGTCCTGATTCATTGTCCGAACTAGGCCGATGTGAGATTTCGCAGCATATAACATCCCATGAACACCTCTGTAAGCGAACGAGGCCGTCCGGGGGCGCGGCGCACCCCCGGACGCGCACTCTAAATGCACACCATTACCCTATGCGCGCTCTTTCATATGCTCAGCGCGAAGCTGACCACACGCAGCCGCGATATCGTGCCCCATCTCCCGGCGGATTGTCGCATTCACACCGTACGACTGAAGGGCATTCCAGAACGCGTAAATCTGTTTCTTCGCCGTTCTTTGCACATCGCGCTCCGGTACGTAATTGACCGGAATCAAGTTCACGTGGCAAGGCAATCCCCGCAACAAGTCAGCAAGTTCCTTTGCGCACTCGAGCGAGTCGTTCTTGCCGCCGACCAATGCATATTCAAAACTAATTCGCTTGCCTGTTTTTTGATTGTAATAATGACATGCATCCATCAGCTTGGCAATTGGATACGCCTTATTGACAGGCATCATGGACGAACGCAGCGCGTCGTTTGGCGCGTGCAGAGATACCGCCAAGGTCATCGGCCGCCCTTCGTCCGCCAACCGCTTAATGCCAGGTACCAGGCCGACCGTGGAAATGGTGATATGGCGCTGGCCGATATTTAAGCCATGCGCATCGCTGATGATGTCGACAAAGCGCATCACTTGGTCGTAGTTGTCCATCGGCTCGCCCGAACCCATCAATACAACCGACGACACGCGTTCGCCCTTATCGTCGAGCAACCGCTGGCTGAACAACAGCTGTTCCACCATCTCACCCGCACGCATCTGGCGAATCATGCCGCCGAGCGTGGACGCACAAAACGTACAGCCCATCTTGCACCCAACCTGCGACGACACACAGACGCTGTTGCCGTAGTTATGCTGCATCAAGACCGTCTCCACGGTGACGCCGTCGGGCCAACCCAATAAAAACTTCGTCGTCGGATCAACCTTCGACTGTTGATGTGTCACTTCCGCCGCCGTGCCGAGAACACAAGTTTCCGCCAGCTTGTTGCGCAAGCCTTTCGGCAAATTCGTCATCTCGTCAAACGTCGTCACGCGCTTCTGATACAACCACTCAAACACCTGACGTGCGCGGTATGCCGGCTCGCCGTGCTCCTCTTGCATCCACGTCGTCAGTTCGCTCAATGTAAAATCATACAAGTGTACCAACTTCGTCACCCCCTACTGCTTTCTCAACCGCGCCATAAAAAATCCATCCGTGCCATACCGCTCGGGCGTGATGGTCAAACCGCCTGACACATCGTCCGCGAGCATAGCCGGAACCGACTCGCGAATATCCTCTACGACAACCGATACACCTGCATGCTGTTGAATCCAATCGACGACTTGCTGGTTTTCTTCCGGCAAGAGCGTGCATGTCGCGTAGACAATCACACCGCCCGGCCGTGTCGCTTGAATCGCCGCACCGAGCAGTTCGCGCTGAAGCGTCACCAACTGCAAAATATCTGACGGCTTGCGGCGATGGCGAATATCTGGTCGCCTGCGCATGACGCCCAACCCACTACAGGGTGCATCGACCAAGACCGCGTCGTACTTAGCTTGTTTGTCTGCGAATTGGCGTCCATCGCCGAGTGAAGCCACAATGCTTCGCAACCCCAAACGCTCGGCCTGCGCCTTAATCATTCGCACCTTCTGCAGATACACGTCGTATGCATCTATTGTGCCCTCATCGCGCATTAATTCGGCAATGTGCGTCGTCTTGCCACCAGGCGCCGCACACATATCCAGAACATGCATTCCTGGCTCTGGCCCCAAAAGTGGCGCAATCAACATCGCCGCCTCATCCTGAATGGTGCATTGACCCGTTTGATACGCAGGTAAGTTCTCCACGTTGACCGCGCCCGGGACGACAAGCGCCTGTGGTGACAATCCGCCATCCCGAACATCCGTGTGCAGTGCCTCTGCGAGTGTCTCTTTCAGTTCATGACGCGTCGTCTTTAATGGATTCACTCGAACCGTGAGTGGCGCCGCGTCATTACAGGCGGCGAGCATCGCCTCGGCCCGTGGGCACCCATAGGCGTCCATCAACGCGCGAACCATCCACTCTGGAAACCCATGGCGCAAACTGAGCGCCGACACGTCGTTCGCCCGACGCTTGCGGAGCAAATCTTCCATCCGCTCCTCCACCGTCCCACCTGCGCGCAAGTAGGAACGCAACACGCCATTGACAAAACCGCTGGCGGGGCGCGCGTGACGTTTCGCGAGATTGACCGCTTCGTCAATCACGGCATACGCTGGAACACGCGCCAAATACGCCAGCTGATACACACTCATCCGAAGGATTGTGAGCACTTTCTGCTCGACGTCCCGCAGTTTCCGCTTGATATATAATTGGAGCAGTGCGTCAATCGTAATCTGATGACGTACCGTCCCATAGACAATTTCCGTGCAAAGGGCCTTGTCCCGCGGGGACAACGTGTCGTCCGACAGAGCGTGTAATAATGCGACATTCGTAAACGCCTCGTCTTCATAGACGCGGGACAGCGTTCGAAATGCGACAGAACGCGCGGTATCTTTCATGATGGCAGTCCTCGCACAAACGCAAAATCGTCCTGGCGCAGGCCGCCAAACCAATCGCGCGCCGACATTTTCCGCTTCCCCGAAGGTTGAATCGTCTCGAGAACAAGCGCGCCATCGCCACAGCCTACAACAATCTCTCCACCGATACGACGTACCTGACCCGGCTCAAGTTTCACAGTGCCTTCATGTTTTTTCGCCGACCACATTTTGTACGTCTGTTCGCCATCCCAGGCACTGGCGCCTGGCCAAGGTGACAAGCCGCGAATCTGACGATGAACGGCTTGTGCCGATTGCGCCCAATCGATAAATTCGTCTTCGCGTTCAATTCTCGCCGCGTATGTGACACCCGTTTCAGGTTGTTCGGTGACCACAATTTCGCCGGCCAAATACTTTGGCAGTACCTCGACACACATCTTGGCACCCAGTTCCGCCAACTTGTCGTGCAGTGACCCGACGTCGTCCTCGTCGAGAATCGGAATAGCCCGCTGTTCGAGCATAGGGCCCGCATCGAGCGCCTTCACCATCTCCATGAGGGTCACACCCGTCATCTCGTCCCCCGCCATAATGGCGCGATGAATGGGTGCAGCGCCGCGCCATCGCGGCAGCAAGGAAGCATGCACATTAATCGCGCCAACTTTTGGGATAGACAACACCGATGTTGGCAGTAACTGTCCATATGCCGCCGTGACAATCAAATCCGGCGCAAATGCCGATAATTCCTCGACACTTGCCTTGTCACGCACCTTTTCCGGTTGGAGGACAGGCAGCCCATGGCGCAAAGCAGCCGCCTTGACTGGCGGCGGCGTAAGCACTTTTTTTCTTCCCACTCGTTTGTCCGGCTGCGTGACCACCAGCAGTTCCCAACCTTGCGACACCAACGCATCTAGCGTTGGCACCGCAAAATCAGGCGTCCCCATAAAGACCACCTTAACCGACATTACGCGCGCTCCTCCACTCGTTCGATCTCGTCCTCGCGCAAGTAATCCGTGAACAGGATGCCATTGAGGTGATCGATTTCGTGTTGGATGCAACGCGCCAACAAGTCCTCACCCTCTAATTCGAACGGCTCACCGTCGCGATTTTGCGCGCGAATCTTCACATATTGTGCGCGCTCTACCTTGCCGCTGATGCCTGGCAGCGAGAGACAGCCTTCTGGTCCATACTGCTGACCGCGACGTTCTAAAATCTCTGGATTGACCAGTTCAATCAATCCTTGTCCGACATCGATGACCACCAAACGCTTTAAAATACCAATCTGGTTCGCAGCGAGTCCAACGCCATCTGCGTGGCGCATCGTCTCTGCCATATCGTCGAGCAGCTTGTGAATCGCCGCATTAAACTTCGTTACTTCTTTTGCCCGCTGCCGCAGCGCAGGGTCTTCCCCAATTCGGATGATTCGAATCGACACGATACGGCCTCCTTTCATGTAATCAAAAACGAACAATCAAAAACTAAAGATGATTTATCTAGCCAATGCGCTGCGCATTGACATCGAGCCGACACGCGCCGCCGTACTCGTTCATTCGTTGCTTGACGAGCCGGAACGCCGCATCGACTACATTTCGCACGTCATCCCAACGTTGATACTTTAACACAACTTGATATCGATATTTATCCTCAATTCGCCGAATTCCACTCGGCGATGCAGGTAAAATGACCGTTCCCTCTGGCAGTTGCGCCCGTCGAAGCTCTCGTTCGAAGCGAGCGGCCGCACCGCGCGCGACCACCTCGTTTGTGTGCGTGGCCAGCAACACAGCCAATTCGCAAAACGGAGGGTAGGAAAATACCTCCCGCTGCATCCGCTCTTCCCGATAAAACGCGGGAAAATCGTGGCGGGCCGCGGCCAACACGGCAAAGTGATCAGGCCGGTACGTCTGAATCACCGTAACGCCGTCGGTCTCTGCCCGCCCCGCGCGCCCCGCCACCTGCGTCAGCAATTGAAAGGTTCGCTCACTCGCGCGGTAGTCCGGCACTTCCAGCATGGTATCCGCAGCAATGACGCCGACCAACCGCACGTGCGGGAAATCTAGCCCCTTCGCAATCATCTGCGTGCCAATCAGAACATCGGCAGCGCGTTGCTCGAACTGATCGACAATCTGCTTGAGCGCTCCTTTTTTCCGCGTCGTATCCACGTCCATCCGCAAGACGCGCAAGTCCGGCCAAGTTGCTTTCAAGCTCTGCTCAATCTGCTCCGTACCAATCCCCAGTGCCCGCATGGCGCGTTCACCACAAGCCGGACACGCGGTTGGGCTCGCCTCCTCGTAGCCACAATAGTGACACACGAGCCGCAAGTCCGCCCCTGCCCGGTGAACCGTCAGACTGATGTCGCAGTGAGGACAATGCATCCCTTCGCCGCACGCGCGGCACAGCATCGCAGAGGCGTAGCCCCGACGGTTGAGAAAAAGAATGACTTGTTCGCCGCGCGCCGCCGTCGTCTCGATCTCTTCGGCGAGTCTAGCGCTGAATAACGATTTATTGCCCGCCCGAAGTTCGTCGCGCATATCGACGATGTCAACGGCCGGCAAGGGCCGTGAATTGACGCGCACGGGCAGCGTCACCATCCGCGCCTCTTTGCGCTCGACCAAATGGAGTGCCGTGAGCGACGGCGTCGCGGAACCAAAGATGGTCAACGCCCCAAACCACTGCGCTCGGTGCCTTGCGACATCGCGCGCATCGTAGTGTGGCGCCTCCTCCTGTTTGTAGGACGGCTCGTGCTCTTCGTCGACAATCAACAGGCCAAGGTTTGCGACCGGCGCAAAAACGGCGGAGCGAGCACCAATGACAATTGATGCTTCGCCCCGCAATATCCGATCCCACTCGTCCCTCCGCTCCCCCGCCGTCAACGCGGAGTGCAAAACGGCGATACGCTCGCCAAAGCGCGCGTAGAAACGTCCGACCATCTGTGGTGTCAAGGCAATTTCCGGCACGAGTACAATGGCCGTCTTGCCACGCGCTAACGCATCTTCGATAGAGCGGATATACACCTCAGTTTTGCCACTGCCAGTCACACCGAAGAGAATCGCGGTACCTGGTTCGGGCTGCGCCGCTTGCTCCCGGATGCGCGCCAAGGCACGCGCCTGGACATCAGTGAGTTCCGGCGCCTCAACTTGCTGCTTCTGCGCCCACTTCAGCCGCGACTTCGGACGTAACTCGATAGCCAACCAACCGTCGCGAACAAGCGGTTGAACCGTCGCAGGGCTGTACTCGGAACGCACCCACTCCATTTCGCCGACATCCGCGAGCGCTTGCAGTAGCCGCGCTTGTTTTGCAGCCCGTTTCGCGCGCGCCTTTGCAGCATCCAGCAGTTCCTCTGCCGGCCGCAATCGAACGAGCCACGAGACCTCGGACGCCTGCACCTCTTCCTTGACGACGAGCCGCCGCCGCAAGTATCCTGCTTCCTCCCAGGCCGCAACCTGTGCGCGTGCCGGTTTGCCAAACCGATCATACACCGCGCGCTCTGTCGGCTTATTGTCACAAAGAAAGCGCCAAATGTCGGTGGCCGCGATGTCGTCCGGAATCGTCGCGCCAGGCACCGGTTCGACGCGAATGTCGCCTTTGACCCGAAACGCGCCAGGCAGAATCGCCGTGATGGCGTCATTCATCGTACAGGCGTATCGCGCGCACATCCATTCGGCGAGCGCACACTGTTCCGCTGTAAGCACCGGGTGCTCGTCGATGAGATCTAGAATTGGCTTGACGTTGTCGGGGATAGGCACATCGTTTTGCACCTGCCAGATGACACCCGACTTATATTGGTGGCCAAACGACACAAACACCCGTTGCCCGGGCCCTGCCACGTCCGCCAGATGCTCAGGTACGCTGTAGTCGAACGGTTTGTCCAAAAACAGGCCCGGGGAATCGATGAAGACGCTGACCACCGTGCCCGTTTTGATCATACGGTCCGCCCACCGCCCACACTGTTGCGCAGCGCTTTGACTCGTGTCAAAATGCGATCCGCCACATTTGCCTTCGTCATCAACGGCAACTTGTCAACCTCGCCGTTGCGGGAGATGACAACCACTTGGTTGGTATCGACGTCAAATCCCACCCCCGGCTGGCTGACGTCGTTAACGACGATTAAGTCAAGGCCCTTGGACTCCAATTTGCGGCGGCCAAACGTCAAGGCGTCGCGCGTCTCCGCCGCAAAGCCGACAATCGTTTGACCTTCGCGGCGTGATCGGCTGACGGTCGCCAAGATATCCGGCGTCTCCTCGAGTACGATATTCGGTAGACCATCGGATTTTTTCCACTTGTGGTTAAAGACCTCGACGGGACGGTAATCGGCCGGGGCCGCAGCAGCAATCAATACATCGGCGTCTGCCATCGCCGCTTGCACACCCTGGAGCATCTCTTCTGTGCTTCGAATGTTCACCATCTTCGCACCCGGCACAGGCGGCAAGTTCGTCGGTCCCGACACGAGCGTCACCTTCGCGCCGCGCGCAATGGCCTGCTTCGCCAAGGCGTAGCCCATTTTGCCGCTGGATCGGTTCGTCAAATAACGCACTGGGTCGATATCCTCTATCGTCGGCCCGGCCGTGATGACAAAGTGCAGCCCGACCAAGTCCTGTTGCTGTTCGAGAATAGCTGTAATCACCGCCGCGATATCCTCCGGTTCTGGCATCCGCCCCTTGCCGGTATAGCCACAGGCCAGCGGGCCTTCACCAGGGTCGAGCACAATCACCCCACGCGCTTTGAGAATCTCCAAATTCTCCTGCACAGCGGGATGCTCGTACATGTGGACATTCATCGCGGGCGCCACGACCGTCTGACAAGTGGCTGCGAGCGCGGTGGTCGTCACCATGTCGTCTGCCAGACCATGTGCTAGCTTGGCGATAATATTGGCCGTAGCGGGTGCGATGACAAACAACTTCGCCCTGTCGGCCACGGCGATATGTGCAATCTCCGACGGATTCGGTTCCGCAAATGTATCGAAGATGACAGGATGTTTCGTCAGGGCTTGCAGCGTCAAAGGTTGAATAAACCGCGTGGCATGCTCGGTCATCAAAACCTGCACGTCAAACCCGCTCTTCACCAGCAAGGAACACAGCGACGCGGATTTATACGCGGCAATCCCACCGCCGACGCCGACCAAGATGGACTTTGCTTCCATACAATCGCCCCCTCGTTGAAAATACAGAAGAAAGGCAGAACAACCAACTGGCTGCTCTGCCTACGTCACAGGTGCGTTTACGCTTCTGCCTGTTCCGCTTTTTTGGTCGTCGCCACGTCGCCATTATAAATCTCCCAAAGCGCCCGGCTCACATTGCGCGTCGTCGAAGAACCCACTTGGTTCATCGTCTCTGTCTGCAATTGCCGCGCGCGTTTCGCCGTCAAAACGACCAAAGCATACTTACTGTCTGTCAAGTCAATCAACTTATCGATGGAAGGATACAACATATTATGTCACCTCAAGTGTGGAATGGTCACAAAATCATGAATTCGAGGCGTAGATAACCCCCGAATCCTCATTTTATCATGTTTTAACCGGATAGGAAGGCAAAACGTGATGTTCTATTTTACTCTACGTTCTGCACCTGCTCGCGCAACTGCTCCACCAGTACCTTCATTTCGACAACCAGACTGGCAATCCTTGCGTCGAGCGCCTTGGATCCGATCGTGTTGACCTCGCGATGCATCTCCTGGACGATAAAGTCGAGTCGTCGCCCAATCGATCCGGTTTGAGAAAGCGCCTCCCGAAACGATTCGAGATGGCTCGCCAGCCGAACGACTTCCTCGTCCACCGCGCTCTTGTCGACGAGCAGCACCACTTCCTGGAGAAGCCGCTCGGGTTCGACCTCAATGCGCAATTGTTCGATACGCGCCTGTAATTGCGCAAGCTTGTCCTTCACGGCCTGCCTATCATGTTCTTTGACATGGGCGAGACACGCTTCGAGTCGTCCGAGTTTTTCCTCAAAGCTGGCCTGCAAACGGCTACCTTCCCGCTCGCGCATCGACACGAGTTTCGCTGCCGCCTGCTGCAGGCACGCGCGGACTGCGCGCTCGACCTCTTCACCGTCCGCCAGTTTCGGAACCACCTGGACCACGTCCGGATGTTTCAACCAATCACGAACAGTATGGGCGTCAAGCTCTCTTCCGAAACGTCGAAGCAGTTCTTGTTCCGCTGCGATCAGTCCGTCGAGCAAATTCCAGTTGACAACGACCTCCGTGGCGCGAGACGTCATTTCCAAATTGACGAATACATCGACACGCCCGCGATGAATCACCCGCCCCAACTCTTGGCGCGCCATCTCCTCCAGCTGTAACCACTCTTTCGGGACGCGCAAGTGGAATTCCTGAAACCGATGATTCACGCTTTTCATCTCGACGGATACGACGACCTGCTCTGTCGAGAGCGTCATCTGGCCATAGCCGGTCATACTTCGTAACGTCATCGTGTCTGCCTCCAGGTCGCCGCGCCGTAAACTGCCGCATCATTCATGAGGACATTGTACGATGATTGATTGCGACAAACAACCGTGCCGAGGTTTCACGATGCCTTATAAAACAGGGTCAGCCTGCGGAACGTCCGCCTGCCGACCCGATTTTAGACATTTCGTTACCTCGCGACGTTTGCCGATTATGCGCGCTGCGCGGATGCCTTTGGACGCAGCGCGTTGCGACCAATTCGGCGAAGCGACAACGCAAATGTCGGAATGGCAGCCAACACGAGCACAATCAGCCAATCCAACGCACCAAGCGGAACCGTGTGGAACGCGACGGCAAGCTTCGGCACGTAGATGGTGAGCAAGAACAATCCCACCGATGACAGCACGGCAAAGATGAGCCAGATATTTCCGAAGATGTTGCGCTTCATAATGCCGCCTTCCAAGCTGCGGCAATCGAAGACAAGAATCAGCTGCGCCATGGTCAGCGTTGCGTACGCCATCGTCTGTGCCCGTTGCAAATCGTCCGATGTCTTCAGCGACCAGACAAACACAGCCAGCGTAACCAGGCCAATCAGGATGCCGCGAGACAGAATCTTCATGCCCATGCCGCGGGCGAATATCCCCTCCCGGACATTGCGCGGGCGGCGTTTCATGATGTCGTCCTCGGGCGGATCGACCCCGAGTGCAATCGCCGGCAATCCGTCGGTCACCAAGTTGACCCAAAGAATTTGAATCGGAGCCAACGGCAGCGCGAAACCGAGCAGCATCGCGAGGAACATCGTGACGATTTCACCCACGTTCGACGCGAGCAAATAGCGGATGAACTTCTTGATGTTGTCGTAGATACCGCGCCCCTCTTCGACGGCGGCCACAATCGTGGCGAAGTTGTCATCGGCGAGGACAAGGCTCGACGCCTCTTTCGCGACATCCGTTCCAGTTTGGCCCATCGAGATGCCGATGTCCGCCTGCTTGATAGCCGGTGCATCGTTGACGCCGTCGCCGGTCATCGCGACGACGTGCTCGCGCGCCTGCAGTGCGCGGACGATACGCAGCTTGTGTTCCGGCGTCACGCGGGCGTAGACATAGACATCGTCCACCAGTCGCTCCAGTTCCCGGTCGTCGATGTTATTCAATTCCGCCCCAGTGAGCACGCGCCCATCTTTCGGCAAAATCGTCAACTCGCTGGCGATGGCCGTCGCGGTCAACTGGTGGTCACCCGTAATCATCACCGTGCGAATCCCAGCCTCACGCGCCACCTGAATCGCCTCGCGGGCATTCTCGCGCGGCGGGTCGATCATGCCGCACAGCCCGACAAAGACCAATTCACTTTCCCAATCCGGCGCGCGTTTCGCCGACTCCACGCTCTTAAACCTACGGTAGCCAAACGCCAGGTTGCGCAGCGCCTGCGACGCCATCTCCTGGTTCGCCGCCAAAATCTGCTTGCGTGTGGTCGTCGACAAGACTTCCTCGCGGCCGGAGAGGAGCACGCGCTCAGAGCGATCGAGCAAGACATCCGGCGCACCCTTCACAAACACAAACACGTCTTCCCCGGACTGTACTAACACCGACATCAGTTTGCGGTCAGAGTCAAATGGCAGCTCTTCGATCCGCCGATACACCGCATCAGGCTCCGCAAACCCGGCCTTCTTCGCCATCACGAGCAGCGCGCCCTCCGTCGGGTCACCTTGCACCGCGTAATCCTTGCGCCCATCGACATCCACTTCCACCATCGCCGCATTGTTACACGTGCCCGCAATCTCTATCAGACTCTTGAGTGCCGGCCGACGATTGGGGTCTACCTTGTGATCCCCAGCCAAAAAGTCACCGGTGGGCTCATACCCGGACCCGGTCACCGAAAACCAGCCGCCATCCGCAAACACGCGTTGCACCGTCATGCGGTTCTGCGTGAGGGTGCCTGTTTTGTCCGAGCAAATGACCGTCGCACAGCCGAGTGTCTCGACCGATGGCAGCTTTCGCACGATGGCGTTGCGGCGAATCATCCGCTGAACGCCCAGCGCCAGCGCGATGGTGACAATGGCCGGTAGCCCTTCCGGTATCGCCGCTACGGCCAGGCTGACGCCTGCGAGGAACATTTCGTAGATTTCGTGGCCGTGCAACACGCCGGCGATGACGACCAGGACGGTGATGCCAATCGAGATCCACACAAGCATTTTGCCAAGCTGGTCGAGCCGTTGTTGCAAGGGCGTCTCCATGTCCTCAGACTGCTGAATGAGATCGGCAATTTTGCCCATCTCCGTCGCCATCCCTGTTGCCGTGACGACCATCTCGGCCTTCCCCCGCGTCACCATGGTCCCCATGTAGACCATGTTCACACGATCACCCAGGTTACTCTCCACATCGATCTTCGCACTGGGATCCTTGCTCGCGGGCACCGATTCCCCAGTCAAAGCCGACTCCTCGACATCAAAGACCGTCGCCTTGAGAATGCGCCCGTCGGCGGGTACCCTGTCCCCGTCTTCCAGCAGGACGATGTCCCCTGGAACCAACTCCTTGGCCGGGACGCTGATAACCGCCCCATCGCGCCGAACCTGCGCCATGGGCGCCGTCAATTCCTTCAATGCAGACAGCGACTTTTCAGCGCGCACCTCCTGGATGAAGCCGAGAATGCCATTGAGGAAGATAATGGCGATAATGGTCACAGCGTCGGTAAACTCGCCAAGCAGTCCAGAAATCAGCGTCGCCGCCAGCAACACGATGATCATGAAATCCCTGAACTGGTTCAAAAATACGGTGAGCAAAGAGACTTTTGTCCCATCGCTCAGCTGGTTGAGGCCATGGACTTTTCGTCGTTCTTCTACAGACGTAGAGGAAAGACCGGCCTCCGAACTTTCAAGAGCCGACAGACATTCGGCTGATGTTAGCGCATGCCAGTTCTCTTCCACCGGAGCCACCCCTTCATGAACTTGTCTCGTAATTTCTATGCTTGTCTCGGGGGGTTCATGTCCAACGAAACAGACGAGCTACATAGCTCAGTGTATTTTTGTGGGGCGCGGGGCCTGGGGGGGGTGGGTGGAGAGTGGAGCCGCCGTGATCGACCGGGGAGTGGGGCGGGCGGCGGGCCGCATGCAGGGCCGCATAAGGTAACTTTTCTGCTCTATTTGTGACATTTCGGCGCTGTAGCGGCGGATAAGGTAGGAAATCTGCTCTATTCGCGATGATCTACTCAAAAATGTGCCCAAAACAGCTGAATAAGGCATTTTTGATGCGCTAATCGGTGCAAAAGTGGCCCAGGTGTCTTAATAAGACATGATAACGACGGGGTTCGCCGTCTGGCACAGCGCCGGCGGCGCGACGTGGCCTGACCGACGGCCGTGATCAACCCCCGTCCCCCACCCATTTGCCGAACAGTCCGCCGTGCCGATATACTATTCGGAAGGATTCACCTCTCATCCCTTTGCAACGATTGATTGCAACCATTGAACGCCACGAGGCATCCTCATAAATCACAACATACATCACGAAGCCATAACCATCACGGACACGACCAAAGGAGCGACTAGCGATGGACGGATTGACCATACGGCGCTTGGCGCTCGAGTTACACGAGCAGCTGGCTGGCAGTAAAATTGAAAAAATCTATCAGCCCGGGGAGCGCGACTTGTTGTTTAACATTCGCGTGCCGGGGCAACCGGTCGCGCGGTTGTTCATGTCGGCCCACAAGCAGTTTGCACGCGTTCACCTGCTGCAGGACGAGCGGCCTGAGAACCCGAAGGAGCCGCCGATGTTTTGCATGCTCCTGCGCAAATACCTGGAAGGTGGGCGCGTCGTCAAAGTCGAGCAGCGGGGGTGGGATCGGATTCTGGAGATATCCGTAGAAGCCATCGACGAAATCGGAGATCTGCGAACATATCGCTTGATTTGCGAGATTATGGGGAGAAACAGCAACCTCATCCTCTGCCGCACCGACGACGACGGGAATCTGCGCATCATCGATGCGATTGTGCGCGTCACAGAGCACATGTCGCGCGTTCGGGAAGTGCTGCCCGGTGCACCGTACGTGTTGCCGCCAGCGCAAGATAAACAGGATATTCGCGCCGTGGCGCCAGACGCGTTTGTCGGCCTCGACGCCGAGCAGCCGCTGGCGAAGGCAAACGTGCATCTCCTGCTCGACCACGTGGCGGGCATCGGCCCGACCTCGGCGCGCGAAATTTTGCACCGCGCGGCAGAGACGGCGAAGCGGCGCGTGCAGGCAGATCTGTCCAGCGCCGTGTACGACGAGGCGCGCAAGCTCATTGAAGCTGTAGAGACCGGTGCAGAGTCGTCGACGGTGGCGCTGGATGAAGTGGGGCGCGCCGTCGAGTGCGAGCCGTATTTGCTGACGCACCGTACAAACTATGCCCTTTGCCCGACCATCAGCGAGGCGATTCGCCGCCGTTTCGCGGACAACGGTGAAATCCTGTACCACTCGCGGCTGCACGACGAGTTGCAGCGCACCGTCAGCGACCATTTGGACAAACTGCGCGGCAAACTCGTGAAACTGCAACAGTCCCTCACCGAGAGCGCGGACGAAGCCAGTTATCGCATCAAGGCGGAAATTTTAACCGCCTTTGCGTACCAAATCGAAAAGGGACAAACGCGAGTCGTTCTGCCAAACTACTACGCGGACAACGAGCCAATCGCAATCGATCTCGACCCGTCCCTCGACGCCATCCAAAACGCGCAGCGCTACTTCAAGCAGGCGACCAAGCGCAAACGCGCGGCGACGTCGGTTGCCGAGCAGATGGACGCGACGAAAATGGACATCGATTACTTGGAGAACGTAGAAGAGTCCCTGCGCGACGCGAGCCTCGAGAATATGGAGCAAATCCGCCGCGAGCTCGTCAGCCAAGGCTTTTTACAGGAGAAAGTAACCAAACAAAAGCCGCGGCAGGGGCGGTTCGGAGCAAAACACAGCGCAGCAAAGCCGGATCGCGCACAGAGCAAACCGGACGCCTACATCTCGTCGGACGGATTTTTGATTCGAGTCGGGCGCAACAATCTCCAAAACGACCGGTTGACGTTCCGGCAGAGCGACCATCGCGACGTTTGGATGCACGTGAAGGACCAACCCGGATCGCATGTGGTCATCCGACGTGGCAACGCAAAGGAGATTCCGGAATCGACGCTCGACGAAGCAGCGTTGCTGGCAGCCTACTTCAGCCGTGGGCGCGACTCGGCGACCGTTCCCGTCGATATCACCGAGATCCGCCACATCTGGAAACCCAACGGCGCAAGGCCTGGTTTTGCGTTATACGACAACCAGCGCACCGTCTATGTGACGCCGGACAGAACACTGCTAGAGCCGATTCTCAGCCGCACTGCCACCGCCACAGAAGTTGGCGAGTGAATCAGACCCTCCTGGCATACCGTTTGTGGCAAACGGTATGCCGTCGAACAAGGTTGGCCAAATCGTTTGGAGAGCCGTTTCGTCTGCGGGCGGATCGGCTGACTCCGGCAACAGATAACGCAATGTCACAACCAGCTCCTGGCGTCCCTGGTGCTCGGCCAAGGCCATGGCGAGCGAGCGCCCGTGTTGGCGCAACGCATCGTGCCACTGCTGTTGTGACCACCAACGCGCCCACGCCGCCACATCTTTTCGGTCGGCGACAGCCGCAAACGCCTTCCACAGCGAAAAGTACGTGAGGAGCGCGCGCTCGTAGAACGCCGTATCGCAAACGCCCTCGAACAGCGTGCAAATCTCGTCCACCATCAGAAAACCGGCGAACAGCGTCGGATACCCCTTGCCCAGGCGGAAACAGTTCTCCCCACAGGCCAAAATGACTTCCCATGTGCGCACAGCGAACTGCTGCCCGCGTTCCGTCGACTGAACCGCGATAGCCGCGAGTCTGTACAGGCGCAAGGCCACCGTTTCTGCGTAATATTCCTGCCCCTCCGGCAACAAGTGGCTGAACACGATGTTGCGATACATTTGTACGACTTCTTGAGCGGGCACGTACGAATTGCTCTCCAAGTACAGACACCCCTGCTCGTACAGCGCATCCAAGGCCACGTACGTGATGCCCGTCTCCTTTTCTTTCACCGTGACGCCGACAATCTCGCCCCACTGGTTGAGAAACGACCTGTGCACAGCGAGAACTTCTTCGCCTTCTCCCACAGGTACGGGGAGCTTCGCCGCAATCTCCTGCATTTTCATGAGACCATAGGTACCGGTCAACGAGTCATTGACCGAGGCGGCGCGCTTGACGATATCGCAAATTTGCTCGACGTTCTCCAGCGCCGACAGCCAGCGCGATGCGCGGACCGCGGTGTCATACTCGCGCAGAATCAATTGAATGATGCGCTCGGGTTTGAGCAGTTGCACGACGGCGTACATATACAACAACAAGCTCAAAAAACAAATAAAGACGAGAATCAAATCGGCACTCATTTCCGACTGCAGGGGCAGCGTCAGCGGATCCCGCTCGGGCTCCCGAATCTTCGCCATCAACAAAAAGCTGTGCATGATGGTGATGAGGAACACCAAAAACAGCGATGCGTTGTACGGGAGTCGAACAAAAAAATCGAGTACCCGGTGCGTATAGTTCCCCGCCGTCATCTGAATCGCCACGAGAATAATCGAAATGCAAAGGGCGAGGATAGTAGATAAGGACGAGACAATCGTATTCAGATAGTTGCGGGCGGTATCTGTATCGCCTTGGAAGATGAGCGGTGGATGAACGAACACGAGTCCGACGACAAAAGCCGCCACCAGCAAGTAAAACACCCAGGAGGACGTCGCTTGACGAACATGTTTGGCATAACTTTGCGCGCGAATCCCCATCGACATGTCGTCATCTCCCCCTTCGTGGACTGCACTTTTCATCGTACCCCAAGTGGTTTATGATAAAACGGTGATCAAAGGTTTTACGGTTGTTTACACAACCTGTACATACTTGAGAGGGGCGTTTCGCCGTGTCAACCAAAGCCACTAACAAACGACTCATCGCTGGTGCGAACATGCCAGCACCCGGCGACAACGTGTTAGTCAACACGCAGGCTGCGGTACGTGACGCACTATCGAGACTGGGTTACGAAGAGACGATTTACCACCTCTTGTCGGAACCGGTTCGCGTGCTCACCGTTCGCATCCCCGTCAAAATGGACGACGGCCATACCGAGGTATTCACAGGTTACCGGGCGCAGCACAACGACGCCATTGGGCCAACCAAGGGCGGTATCCGCTTCCATCCAGACGTCACCTTGGATGAAGTGAAGGCACTCTCGATTTGGATGAGTTTGAAGTGCGGTATCTTTAATCTCCCGTACGGCGGGGCAAAAGGCGGCATCATTTGTGATCCGCGCGTGATGTCCATGGGCGAACAAGAACGCCTGGCCCGCGGTTATGTCCGCGCCGTTAGCCAAATTGTCGGCCCGACCAAGGACATTCCAGCGCCGGACGTCTACACCAACCCGCAAATCATGGCCTGGATGTACGACGAGTACAGTCACATTCGCGAGCATGACTCCCCTGGCTTCATCACCGGGAAGCCGTTGGTGCTCGGCGGATCGGAAGGGCGTAACCAAGCGACCGCGCTCGGCGTCTGTATCGCCATGCGCGAAGCGGCAACGCGCCTGGGCAAAGACATCCATGATCTTCGCGTGAATGTTCAGGGATTCGGCAACGTCGGCAGCAACGTCGCCCTGATTCTCCATCAGTGGGGCGTCAAAGTTACGGGTATCAGTGACGCAAACGGCGGCCTCTACGACGAAAACGGCCTGAATATCGAACAACTCATCGACCAGAAGGACTCGTTCGGCATGGTCACGACGGCATACCAGAACACCATGTCCAATGAGGAATTCTTGAAGCTTCCATGCGACGTCCTGATCCCGGCGGCGCTGGAGAATCAGATTCACCAGGATAATGCCGCCGATATCCAAGCGTCTATTATTATCGAAGCGGCCAATGGTCCAACTACACCGGCTGCGGACGACATCCTGAACGAGCGCGGCGTTTTAGTCGTTCCGGACGTGCTGGCAAACGCCGGCGGCGTCACCGTATCCTACTTTGAGTGGGTGCAGAACAACCAAGGCTTCTACTGGACGGAAGAAGAAGTCAACCACCGCCTGGAGCAGATGATGATAAAGTCCGTGCACAACATCCTCGAAACGTCCGAGCGCTATCAGGTGGGCCCGCGTTTGGCAGCCTACATGGTCGGTATCCGCCCGTTTGCGGAAGCGATGCGCTGGCGCGGTTGGGTCTGACAAGCGGCCGTTTCGGCAACTGAAGGACGCGATGCCAGACGACGACCAAGGGTGCACAGATTGTCATTTCGTGCATTCAATAAAAAAGAGGCCTTTGCACGGGAGAAGGGTGGCCGCCCTTCTTTTGTGCAAATGGCCTCTTTTATCGTTCCCGACGGCGCCTTGGCCGCTCTGCTGAATGGCGAAATACGTGAGACCGTACAACGTGCCGAGTGACCAAGAGCGCACCGACCGTCACCGACCCAACAAGATATTCCACAGCTTACCCCCCCTTCAAGCCACGCCTGCTGTCGCCTTCATCCCGACAAACGCGCGGGCGGCGCCAACCGTTCGCTCAGCTGAGGCCCGGGATGGATCCGCCAAAGGTCAGATACAGCAGCCCTAAATTGAGAACCACGATAATCACGGTGCTGATGACTGCCAAAACAGTGACAATCGGCTTATTGACGAGTACGCCCATAATGTCTCGACGCCTCGTGAAATACACGAGTGCAATCACAGGAATTGGGAGCACAAGGCTCAAGATCACCTGACTGATGACGAGCGCCTGCGTGGAATTCACGCCCAGCATAATAATCACCGCTGGCGGGATCATCGTACCTACGCGGCGTATCCACAGCGGAATGGTGAAACCGACAAAGCCCTGCATAATGACCTGACCCGCCATCGTGCCCACAGCCGAACTCGAAATCCCCGACGCCAACAACGAAACGAGAAAAACTGCCGCCGAAGCGGAACCCAAGAGTGGTGTCAGCGTCTGATAAGCCGTGGAGATATCTGCGATTTGCGTGTGCCCCGTCCCGTGAAACACAGAGGCGGACATGTACATCATCGACAAATTGACAAACCCTGCAAGCGTCAGGGCGATAATGACCTCCCGCGTGTTGAACCGCCCAATCTTGCGCTTTTCCTCATCGTTTCTTGGCACCACGCGATTTTGCGTCAATCCAGAGTGCAGATAAACGGCATGCGGCATGACCGTCGCCCCAATCACCCCAACCGCCAACAGCACTGCATCGTTGTTACCTAACCAAGGCACCACGCTGTGGTGCACGATTTGCCCAAACTGCGGCCGAGACATGACCGTTTCAACGATATAGCAAAGCGCGATGAGGACGACAAACGCCGTGATGAACTTCTCCAACGGCCGAAAGCCAAATCGGTCGAGCGCCAGGATTAAATAGGTTGCAATGCCGGTCAACACCATACCGATGACCATTGGGATGTGAAACAACAGATTTAAGCCGAGCGTCGCCCCTAAAAACTCCGCGAGGTCCGTCCCCATGGCGGCCACTTCAGAAAATCCCCACATCACGTAGGACAACCAGCGTGGACAATATTCTCGAATCATCTCCGGGAGGCTCTTCCCAGTCGCAATCCCCAATTTCGCCGACAGGTTTTGAATCAGCATCGCCATGAGGTTTGCCAGCACCACGACCCATAAAAGTTTGTACCCAAACTCCGATCCGCTTTGGATATTCGTCGCAAAGTTTCCTGGATCCACATAGGCGATAGATGCGACAAACGCTGGCCCGAGAAACGGAATGAGCGCACGGATACCCTTTCGTTCATTGCTCATAGCGGCTCGTGCAGCGAGTACGGTGTTGCTCTCTTCCAAACGACTTGACGGCATAGTCACGAGAAATACACACCCTTTCCACGACGGTTATTTACGATTGACACGGCATATATGACATCCCAACACACATTAGCCATACGCCATTTTTTTAGCTTAGGGAAACTTTTTGAGCGCACGACATCCTCTGCAACGTGTGATGGGTCATCTTCCCCTACAAAAGATAACTCTGATATTTAGTGTACACTAAAATTGTTTCCCTTGCACAACTTTTATTCATTCATATGCATGCACACAGAAACATGCGACCTTTTCTCGTGAAATTTCCGGTGTTGTAGCGCAATTGGCTATGATATCGTCCATCCAGAAAAATGAAGTGCTATTTTGTTCACAAAAATAACGGGTTTTCACTGTGCCGTTGAAGTTTTTTAAGCGAAAATGTGTAAGGAAGGTGAGACCGGTGAGTCAAAGCAGAAAAATCAAGAAAGCGTCTTTTAAATATCTGTTCATTGCATACGGAATCGCGAGCGTCATTGCCATCATCGTCGTCTTGATGTACGACAAGAAACACCCAACAACAAGCGGAACAAATCATCCGTCGGCTGTGACGAAGACATCTGGTTCGTCTCGACAGTCCACTGAACTGGCCCTGCAAAAGTTAAGCAATGAAATCGTGTCGTCCCAGTTGTCCGAAAGTGAATCGGAAAAACTGACCATTGAGGCATTCCAGAAATATTATTCCATGACTGCGCCAAAATCGAACGACAGCAGTGCCGACGCTATCGAATGGTCAGAAATCCATGATAACCTTCTGTCAGCCGTCCAATATGCAAAAAGCAACAATTTCACGCTCATGCAATCCGCTTGGCAAGGTATCGGACAAGAGCTGTCTGCTTTGGGTACTTAACAACCGAAGGGTTAACAACGAAGGTAGCTATGTACACAGCGACGCGATGAATGATAACAAAGCGCTTCAATGGCCGAGATGGTGTGCCCGCTCGGCCATTGAAGCGCATATGGCGATACGTCAGATCATTGTTCCCCCGACACAATACCCTCGGCGTATTTTGCTAAATCAGCTGCATTCTGCGCCAGTTCTTGCATCGTTGCGGCAAACTGTTGCGTTGCTGCTGACTGATTTTCTGTCTCCTGGTTTACCGTCGATATGGATTCAGACAACTTGCGAATTAACTGCTCGATATCGCGTACAGACTGTGTAATGCCGTCTGTTTGGTTTTTGGCATCCGTCGCTAATTTTCTCACTTCCTGCGCGATGACAGCAAACCCTTTGCCATACTCGCCTGACCTAGCCGCTTCAATCGACGCGTTCAAGCCGAGCACTTTAGTACTGTCGGATATCTGTCTCACCGAGTTCGAGATTTTTTGGATTTCCTGAATACTATTGAGCACCTCATTCGATTGCGTAAAGATCTCGGTCATATTGTCCGATAAGATGTTCACGGAGCCAGCTAGTTCTTCAATGGTCGCGCTAATTTGCTCAATCGAAGACGACAGGGTGGTGGCTAGAGAAGACAAATAGTCGTACCGTTCCATACTGGCCCCAGCCCCGATTGCGCCAATTACGTTTCCTTCTTTATCGTGAACCGGAATAGAACACGCCAGGATAGGAACACCAAACACCTCTTTTGGAACGGGCGTCTTCGTCGGTTTACCGTAGTGCACAGCCTCGTACATCCCATCTCCAGGGATTAATTTGTACCCTGGAGCTAGCCCTAGAGAGAACGTCTTTCCCGGAATGGTCCCCCAAAGCGTATCTAAATCACACACACCGATGGTGACATCGTCTGGGAATATCTCTCCCAAAAGAGGTGCTAAACGCACAAGCGTTTCAATCGATGGATGCAGATCAACAGTATTTACAACCTCGCCTAGATTTTCTTCCATATCATATCCTCCTGCTATATCGCGTTTGTCGATTATGCTCGAATGATGGCGACATCATTACAAGGAGTATTCGACATGGAGAGAATGTTACCTTCATTCACCAACAGGCGTTTCCTATTCCTGAACCACCTTTTCCTGCCTGCGGCCAAACGGCCAATGATGCGCATTGCCTACAATGGCGGCAAATGCAGGCACAAAGAATCCCAATAGGACAAACGCGTAGAAAAAGAGACCCACGACGACCGCAATCCCGATTTCGATAAGCGATGTCACCCCGGAGGCCACCATGGATCCAAACGTGCCCGCCATAATCAACGCCGCCGAGAAAATCACATTGCCCATCTGAGACATCGCACGGTGCATCGCTTGTTTCGGGGCAGTCCCCAAATGAAGTTCCTCCTGAAACCGCGAGAAGAGGAAAATTGAATAATCGACGCCCAGTGCGACCAAGAGCAGAAAGACGAAAAACGGAACCGGCCAACTCAGTCCTGACTTATGCAAGATGAATGACGAGGTCAGTTGCAGCACGCCCATGGTCACCAGATACGTCATCACGAGTGAGGCCATGACGTACAGCGGTGTGAAGATAGAGCGCAGCATCACCACGAGCAAGATGAAAATCGCGCATAAGATAAGCACGACGGTTCGGAAGAAATCGGCTGTCGACACTTGGTTCAGCGCCTCTTGCTGTGGCGTCGTCCCGGCACTCATGATGGTTCCTGTGTGAATTGGACTCTGTTGCAGCGCAGCCGCCGCGTCGCTTTGAATCGACGAGACCGCGTTCATCGCCTGAAGCGAATATGGGTTCGACTTCAACATCACGGTGATATTCGCCACATGCCCATCTGGCGAAATATAGGCGTCCATAGCCTGTTGAATTTGGCGATTGGACAGCGCTGAAGCAGGAATGTAAAATCCGGCACTTCCCTTCGTTTTGGCTTGCTGTGACGTGTTCAACACATGGGTGACGTCACTCACGCCACCCTTGAGCTTTGTGGTTGCTTGCGCTGCCTGCCCCATGCCCGTCGAAATAGACTGCAGCAAAGAAGGCAACTGTGTGACGCCGCTCGCCAATTGTTGGCTGCCGGATACCAATGTAGCCGATCCGCCCGCAAGCCGACTCACCCCCTGCTTAAGGGACGTCGCGCCAGTGGCCACCCTTGTCGCCCCGGAGGCCACTTGTCCCGCGCCCGAAGCGATGGCCACCGAGGAGGTCGACAACTTCCCGGTTGCCGAGACCAGATGCTTCGCACCTTGCGTCAAGCCGGGGAGGTTCTTGGACAGGTTCTGTGCACCTGCGTTGACCTGTTGAGCGCCGGCGCTCGTGGACTGTGTCGCTTCCTCGCTCGCTTGCATCAATTGCTCAATTTGTTGCCACTGCAAAGATGTCGTCTCATTTGGATGCGCCTTGCTCCACGCTGCCAACGCGTTGGCCAATTGTTGCGTCAGCGTACTCGCCTGTTGACTTCCAGACTGTAGCTTCGCCGTACCCGTTGTCAGCTCACTCGCCCCAGCGGACGCTTGCTGCAGTCCGGTCGCAAGCGACTGCGAACCCTTGTTCACCTGATTGAGCCCGGTTTGAAACTGTGCGGCACCGCGCTTCAACCCTTGTGCGCCGGTGGCCACCTGTTGCGCCCCCTTGGCCACACTTCCACTTCCCACTGCCGCACTTTGCAAACCGCTGTTGAGTTTAGAAGCACCTGTCGACAATTGATGTGCCCCAGTGGCGAGTTTTTGCGCTGACGTCACAGCCCCACCGACCGATTGACTGCCGGCGGACAACTGCGTCTTCAACTTCGACAAGCCCTGGTTCACTTGCGCCAAGCCACCTGCTGCGGCCGCATTTTGATTGACCAATTGAAACTGCTTGATAACGGTACCCGTCGGTTGCGTGGCACTCTCCACTTCATCCACCGCAGGATTCGCCGCGATGGCTTGCGAGATGTTGTTGATGGTGGCGAGGCCAGATTGGGATCGCAAATTTTCCTTCGTTTGGATCACGACGTTCATCGGCAGGACATGCCCGGCACCAAACGCCTGCGCCACGACGTGAAATCCGTTGACCGAAGGCGCTGACGGAATATCGTCCATCGGTGAAAACGAGCGCTCGTCGGTAAACTGCAGCGCAATCGGCACCAGCACAATCACCAAACAAAGGAGTACCCACCAGGGACGGCGAATGGCAAGGCCGCCGGTTGCCCGCCAAATTTTCGAGTTCCCGTGTGCCTGCCCGGGCCGAATCTTGCGAGGCCAGAAGAGTCTATTCTGAAATGTATCCATAATGGCCGGAACAAACGTGATGCAGCAAAGGAGCGTAATCAGGATGCCGACCGCGACACCGACGCCGGATCGGTACAATCCAAAATCCGCAAGAAACAGCACAGCAAACGACACCATCACCGTCGTACCACTAAAGAGGACCGTCTTTCCGATAGACCTCAGTGTCGCTTCGAGTCGCTCGATTCTATCTTCGTGCATCGCCAACGACTCGCGGTAACGGTTCAACATGATGATGGTGTAATCCGTACCTGCACCAAAGAGGACGGCGACAAGGAAGGTCTGCGTAAAACTGCTGACGGGTAAGCCATGTGTCGCCAGCCAGGCAACGACGCTCGACGAGAGCAAGAAGGATAAACCAATCGCAAGCAAAGTCACCAACGGCGCGAGCAGCGATTGGAATACGCCGAGTAGAATCACCAACACCAAAACCACGGTGACCCCCATTGTCTTATCCACACCTTGTTGCGAAATGGTCGTGGCGTCAACCGATAATGGCGCGTCGCCCGTCAAATACACGTGCGTACCAGCTGGCGGCGCAGAAAATAGACTATGTACCTGCTGGAGGGACGTTTTAATCTGTGTCGAATCCGTCGCGTACTTAAAATCAACCAGCGCAATCTCCGTGGTTCCGTCTTTGCTGTCGAACATGGATTGAGAACCCTTATCGACACTCGACGCATCCTGCACATCCACCACGCCGTATTTCGCCTCGTGTCGTTCGAGTATGTCCAACTGGCTGTGGAGATAGCTTCGCTGTGCAGACGTGAGGCCATGCGGATTGTAGATGGCGATCACTGCGGAACTTTTCGATGTATGCTTTGGATTGATTTTATCGAGCAGCTTTCCAGCCTGAACGACCGCCGAAGAATTGGGAAGTTCGCTCGTCGCGTGCTTTGCAACGACCTGGCTCAAACTCGGCAAAGTGAACATCGCGAAAATGGTGGCCGCCACCCAAACCAAAATGATTGCAACTCGATACCTCGATATGAACTTCGCGTAACGGTGCATCACGTCTTGTAACCTCCCATACCGTTGTCGAGTGCCATCCCATTTCTTGTGCGCATGACGCAAATGACGCAAATGTGAGCAATCGCTCAAGTTTATTGCGCTGTTATTATATGAGTAAAAACTCATGTTTACAAGTGTGGCTTCATCGATGATAGAAAACGAAGTGGGGATATGGATCTCCATTAACTACACTTCATATGCCCTGCTGCGGTTTAGAGCGATACACAGGCAGAGGTTCAGGTTTCCATTTTCCCCGAACCCATAGAAAATCTTGTATCGACTTTGGTGCTTTGGCGGCGCCGAAGAATTGAGTTCGGTAAGAATCGAGATCGATGGGCATTGAGATTGATGCACAAATGGGGGTTTCCTATTCGTCGTGTAACATTTACAATTTGAACAAAGAGGCCCAGATGTTTCTAAGGGCCATGCCCGCGCACGCGTTGTGCTACGCCGGAGGCTACCTCACACTAGGCAATTGGGGATGTTCGCGATAAGACATGGTCATGCAATACCACCGTTTGTGATTCGCCCGTGGCGCGTAGATGACGTCTCACAAATCGTCGTACTGTTCCACGAAACCGTGCACGCCATCAACGCAAACGACTATTCGGCACAGCAGCTTGACGCTTGGGCGCCAGAATTGTCTTCAGCCGAACGAAACAAGCAGGAGACGCGCTTCATGTCGCTTCTCAGCTCACGACTTTCATTTGTGGCTGAGCTGAACGGCGCCATTCTGGGATTCGCTGATATCACCGCTGATGGTTATCTCGATCACCTATATACGCACCGGTACTACCAAGGAATCGGGGTTGCATCTGCCCTCGTCCAGACCGTGGAACGCGAGATGATAGCGCTTCGCGTACAACGTGTGACGACCGACGCCAGTATTACGGCCCGGCCATTTTTTGAACGGCGCGGCTACGTGATGGTGCAACCGCAAATGGTGACCGTCCGGGGTGTCACGATGCAAAACTTCCGGATGGAGAAATGGTTGCACAGTTGACGAAGCGAGTGTCAGGCGGCGGGCGAATGGTGCGGGTGCCGGCGGATCGGCGCGCCGCGTTCGGCCAGTGGCGGATCGACGGATCGACGGATCGGATGGGAGGGCTCCGGGGCCCCGGGGCAAATAAGGCACGATATCTGCTCTATTCTCGGATTTTTAGTCGATCCGGCGACATTAAGGCATGAAAAATACCCTATCTACTGAAAATCCGCCCGGAAAGAGCGAAAATTCAGCGATTAGCGCAGATTTGATGTCTTATCGGCGCCAAAACGCTCATGCATGTCTTAATAAGACATGCCCGCCGTGTCCGGCAGCGTCTACCGATGCCCGCCGATGCCCACCCGCATACGCTGGTGCACGCGGACGCCAGTCGATCCGCCCCACACGCCCCACAATATTTGAATTTGTAGTCAAGTGAATGGAGTTGAATGCACTGCAAAGGCTGAAGTCACTGCTCATCTCGTCGATTGGTATGTTCGTCGCTCAGTTAGGCATCGTCTTGATTCTGTATGTCATGTGCAATATCATCACGCTGTTTACCTATTTTCTCGGAGAATACTTCATTAGTGGGTTCGTGACGTTCTCGTTATTCACGCTTGTGTGGTGGCTCATCTGGAGGGTCATTTACGATATGAGCGGAACCGCTCAGTTTCCTGTCAAACTCACATTCTCTACGCTGCCGCTCATTGGGCTCGCGGTATTCTATATTTGGCAGCACCCGACTCCCAACTACACCTTGATGATTCCACGCTTGCCTACAGACATCCATTTTTATTTTGCGACCGCCATCACCGGCACCTTGTTATTTCCATGGTATTCCATTGCGCTCCATCGATATTGGTCGCACAACGGCTCAAGGCGTAAGCGTAGGCTCCTGTTGACGGCATCGCCGATCGCGATGGTCGGCGTCGCCTGCTTCACGCTGTGCTATTGCCTACTGCCAGCGAATTGGTAGAAGATCCAGGCCATTTCAACAGAGGGTACCTGACACAAAACGGTGCCCTCCTCATCTGGGCAAGCGATTTGGTGGCACCGCCGGAGTTTGACTGGTGGGCCAGTGCGACATTCAATCGTCACGTTTGCTTTTTCCCTTGGTACTTCGCGTGGTACATCGCGACATCCGCCGCCCGCATCAGCGCCTCAACGGATTCCCCGTCAATGGGATACAGCGCGGCGCCGACGCTCGCGTACACCGTGTGCGTGCGGTCGCCAATGACTACTGGTTTCGATACATCGTGCTGAATTTGCTCAATAAACAGCGCCCAATCGTCCATGTTGTCGATATCGGTTTGGAGAATCGTGAACTCATCGCCGCCTAAGCGGGCCACCATTCCCCTATCTCCAACCGTCTGGGTTAGCCTTTTCCCCACCTCAATCAAAAGCAAGTCACCCATGTCGTGTCCAAATGTGTCATTGACATCCTTGAACCCATCCAAGTCAATGAACAGAAGACCATGGCGCGCCTGTTTGGCATGCTTGAACACCAAGCCGATGTGTTGTAAGAACATCCGTCGATTCGGTAGATCCGTTAACGCGTCATGATAAGCGAGATAGGAAACGGTCTCTTCTGCCTGCTTGCGGTCTGTAATATCGCGCCCAACACCGATAGCTTCCACGATGTTCCCTGCTTCATCGCGAATGTAGCGGACAGTCGTCTCGTACCACCGGTACACGCCAGTTTTATGGCGGACACGACCCGTAAATCGTCCGGTATCCTGGTGAGGTGCGATAGAGAGGTGAAATTTCTGCAATTCTTCGTTGTCATCCGGGTGATTAAAATCCGCTGCCTTCTTCCCAATGACGTCTTCTGGCGCATAGCCCAGCAGTGCTTGAACCGAAGGTGAGATGTACGTAAAGAGGCCATCTGCTGAAAACGACGAGATAATATTCTCCGATTCTTCCGAGATGAACAAGAACCGCTGCTGATTCTCCAACAACCTCCGGCGCTGTTCCTCTTCTTCGGTCATGTCTTCGAATAGAATGAAGGCCCCAGGATTACTGTTCTCATGAGGGACAAGCTGGGGGGCGAGCGGAATCGCCGCAATTCGAACGTGGATGGCATGCCCGAGCTTGTGGCGCATCAACCGTTTCGTGGGCACAGCGAACTCGCGCTCGTATGCAACGTTTGCGCTAGACGGATCACCCAGAAGGTCGCGCAGTGAAAGCTGCGTCAATTCTTCGTAAGTATAGCCACTGATCTGTGTGGTGGACGGATTCGCATCCATCACATGACCCTCAGCGTCCACCAGGCAGATACCATCTGGATGGCGATGATAAAAAGATTGAAACAGCCCCGGCCGGGTAAAGAGGTCTGAGTTTTCTATCATTTCTCGTGCATCCACCTTCACTGGACAATTCCCTCTCCAATGTAGCATAAATTCACGATTTCCATCAGGTCGGAGTGCAATGAAGAGCTATCGCCGTGGACCGTGGACGTTGGCGCGTGGGGGCGGGGTGTTCACAGGCCACCCCGCCCCCGTTTGCTTGCGCGCGTTACGCGCCAAACGTCGAGGGGGATTCGCGCCAGCGCATGAGGAGATCGACATCGCTGTCATCGACCACACCGCGCTCGTGCGCGACGCGAACCAGCGCGCGGTACGGAACTAGCCGATAGGCAGGCACCTGCGTCTGTTCTATGCGTTGACGCGCTTCGTCAAAGTCGTAGGACAAAATCGTGAAGACGGCCAACACCTGTGCCCCCGCTTCCTTGAGCCTGTCCACCGCGTCATAGGCAGATTTCCCAGTCGACAAGGTGTCTTCAATGACCACCGCCTTCATGCCTGGGCGAACGTAGCCTTCGATTTGCTTTCCTTGGCCGTGCGCCTTGGCCGACGAGCGGACATACGCATTTGGCAGCGACAGTCTATCGGCGAGCATCGCAGCGTGCGGGATACCTGCCGTCGCAGTGCCGACGACGACTTCCAGACTAGGGAAATCCGTTCGCACAATCTGCTCGAAGGCTGCAATGACTTGGTTGCGCAGGATAGGATAGCCAAGGACCAACCGGTTGTCACAGTAAATCGGCGACTTCCAGCCGCTCGACCAGGTAAACGGCTGATTTGGACGCAATTCAACTGCGCCAATTTGCAGCAGTCCGTCCGCGAGCGTATCGACGTTTGCCATATAGCTGTCAAGTAGCAGTTCCACTTTGGTGTACTCCCTCCATCATCTCATCCCAATAGCGTTGTAAGGCAACCATCGGATCCGCCGCATCGCGGATAGCTCGTCCGAGCACCAGGCGTGTGGCCCCCGTCGCCATGGCGTGTACTGGCGTCGTGATGCGCATCTGATCATGCGTGTCATCCGTCGCCAAACGCGTCCCCGGCACCACGCGTTCAAACGTGGGTGGCACGCAGTTGCTAAGCGTCGTCAGTTCCTCTGCCGAGCACACCACACCATCCAGCCCTGCGTCGACACACAGTTTACCAAGACGCGCGACTGCGTCGCGTGGGGCATCTGCGATGCCTATCTGCCTCAAGTCTTCGGCAGACAAGCTGGTCAGCACCGTCACACCTATCAAAAGCGGCTGATAGGGGCTCGCGGACACCGCTTCGCGGGCTTTTTCGAGCATGTGCCGGCCACCTTGCGCGTGGACGTTGACCATCTCAATTGGCGACGAACAAATCGCGCGCAAGGCACCGTACACGGTGTTCGGGATATCGTGCAGTTTCATGTCGAGAAAGACGCGCAAATCGCGCCGCAACAACTCATCAACCAAGGCCATACCCGCCCGGTGGAACAATTCGAGCCCCACCTTGAAGCCGTCGACGACAGGCGTAAACGTCTCGACCAGACGCATCGCTTGCGCGCTGTCGGCGACGTCGAGCGCAAGATATGTCGCCTTGCGCGCCACGTCGTACTTTGAATCGAGCAGGGCGTCTCGAACACTCACGCCTGCCACCCGCTTTCCTGAAGCTGCACCATCGATGCATCCCCCAGTGCCATCGTCTGAAAGTGAATCAGTTTGAGAATGTCGAGCAAGGACGCGACTGTATCCAACGACGTCAGGCATGGAACGCCGTGTTCCACCGCTGTGCGGCGAATGCGGAAACCGTCGCGCTCTGGCTTCAGGCCTTTGGTCAGGGTGTTAATGACCAACTGAATGCCGCCTTGGCGAATGTCATCCGCGAGGTTCGGCGTGCCCTGCGCCAGTTTGTTGACGACGCGAACCTCAAGTCCCCGCTCGCGCAAAAACTTCGCCGTGCCCTCCGTCGCGGCCAGTCGAAAGCCCAGGCGGGCGAACTCGGCGAGCAGCGGATACGCCTCCATCTTATCCTTGTCGGCGATCGTCGCGAGCACGGTGCCGTGCGTCGGAATGACCGTCCCAGCGGCAACCATCCCCTTGTACAATGCTTTCTCATAATGCACATCGCGACCCATGACCTCACCCGTCGACTTCATCTCAGGTCCGAGGCTGATGTCGACTCGGTGCAACTTGGCAAACGAGAACACCGGTACCTTAACCGCCACTGTGTCCGCCTCTTTCACGCGTCCACTCACGAGCCCCAAATCGGCGAGGCGGCCGCCGCAGACGGCGTGCATGGCGAGATCGACCATGCGAACATCCGTCACCTTCGATAAAAACGGCACCGTGCGCGATGAGCGTGGGTTGACCTCAATCACCTCAACCGTATCGTCGTGCACGATGAACTGGATATTGACAAGCCCTCGGACCTTTAACCCCCGCGCGAGGCGCATGGTGTACTCCTCAATGACGCCCTTGACCGAGTCACTCAGGTGTTGGGGCGGGTAAACCGCAATAGAATCGCCCGAGTGGACGCCCGCGCGCTCGACGTGCTCCATGATGCCGGGGATAACCACCGTCTCGCCGTCGCTAATCGCGTCCACTTCGACCTCGATACCCTGCACATAGCGGTCGATGAGCACCGGGTGCTGGTCGGATACCTCGACCGCTTCGTCCATGTACTGCAACAATTCGGCGGTGTTCGAGATGATTTGCATGGCGCGACCACCCAGCACGTACGATGGCCGAACAAGCACTGGATACCCAAGCCCTTCGGCTGCGTCGATAGCCGCGTCGACCGTCGTCACCGTGACGCCCTGCGGGCGGGAGATGTCCAGTTCGGTCAACAATGCGTCAAATTTCTCGCGGTCTTCAGCGCTGTCGATGTCCTCCCGCGACGTACCAAAGATTTTCACGCCAGCTTCCGCCAACGGCCCAGCCAAGTTAATCGCCGTCTGGCCGCCGAACTGAACGATGACACCCTCTGGCCGCTCGCGTTCAATGACATGGAGTACGTCCTCAATGTGCAACGGTTCAAAGTAGAGGCGGTCAGACGTGCTGAAGTCCGTGGAGACCGTCTCTGGGTTGTTGTTGATGATAATCGCCTCGTACCCCTGGCGCCGCAAAGCCCAGACCGCGTGAACGGTGCAGTAGTCAAACTCGATACCCTGGCCGATGCGAATCGGGCCCGAACCGAGGACGACGACCTTTTTCCTATCGGACTCTGTCACCTCGTCCTCGCGCTCGTAGGTGCTGTAGTAATACGGTGTCGTGGCGGCAAACTCCGCGGCACACGTGTCCACCATTTTATAGACAGGAACGAGCCCATTCGCTTTGCGCCAAGCCCGGATGTCCTTCGCATCGACGCCGAGGAGGCGGGCAAGCTCCACGTCCGGGAAACCTTTGCGCTTAGCCGTGGCGATAAGCGCTGCATGCGTATCCAGCAGTGATTGCGCCGGCATATGTCGTTTGCCGACTTCCGCCAACTGCCGCTCCAAGTCGACGAGTGCCTCCAGGTGCCAGAGGAACCAGCGGTCGATGCGGCTCTTCTGATGAATTTCCGCCGTCGTCCAACCGCGTCGGTACGCCTCGGCGATGGCGAACAGCCGGTCGTCCTCCGCCACTTCCACTTTTCGTTCGATCTCGTCATCAGACCAAGCCAAAGCAGCTTTTATCCAGAGCGACTCCGCGCCGATTTCGAGCGAGCGAATGGCCTTCATCAACGACTCTGGGAAGCTGCGGCCAATCGCCATCACTTCGCCGGTCGCCTTCATCTGTGTACCGAGCCGGCGCTGGGCGCTGCGGAATTTATCAAACGGCCAGCGGGGAATTTTCGTCACGACATAGTCCAGTGCCGGTTCGAAAGCGGCGTACGCCTCCTGCGTCACCGGATTGCGCAATTCGTCGAGACCATATCCCACGGCAATCTTCGTCGCAATGCGCGCAATCGGATAACCTGTCGCCTTCGACGCGAGCGCACTCGAACGGCTGACACGCGGATTCACTTCAATGACGTAGTAATTGGAACTGTGCGGATCCAGGGCGAACTGGACATTACAGCCCCCTTCTATACCCAGCGCGCCAATGATGGTCAAGCTCGCGTCGCGCAGCATCTGATAATCCGAGTCGGACAACGTCTGGCTCGGGGCGACGACGATGCTGTCGCCTGTGTGGACGCCGACCGGATCGAAATTCTCCATGTTACAAACGACGATTGCCGTGCCATTGCCATCCCGCATCACTTCGTACTCAATTTCCTTGTAGCCGGCGATACTCTGCTCGACCAACACCTGTTGAATCGGCGACATGGTCAGGCCGCGCTCGACAATCTCCTGGTATTCCTCCCAGTTCTTCGCGATGCCTCCGCCTGTGCCGCCGAGCGTGTACGCCGGGCGAATGATAATGGGAAAGCCGATTTTCTCGGCGAACGCGTTGGCCTCTTCCTGCGTGTGGACGATTGCACTCTCGGGCACGGGTTGATGAAGTTCGCGCATGAGGTTGCGAAACAGTTCCCTGTCCTCCGCCTTTTCGATGGCGGACAAGGGCGTCCCGAGCAGTTCTACACCCTCTTGTTCTAAAATGCCGCTTTTGGCGAGTTGCACGGCCATGTTCAATCCAGTCTGGCCGCCAAGCGTCGCCAACAGTCCATCTGGGCGCTCTTTGCGAATGATTTGCGAGACGAAATCGAGGCGAATCGGCTCAATGTAAACTCTGTCAGCAATATCAGGATCCGTCATAATCGTCGCAGGATTGGAGTTGACGAGGACCACCTCGTAGCCCTCTTCCTTCAGTGCCTGACATGCTTGCGTACCGGCGTAGTCAAACTCAGCGGCCTGACCAATGATGATAGGACCGCTGCCGATGACCATAATTTTCTTCAAATCTGCACGCTTTGGCACGGTACAAAACTCCCCTCTTGGACGGATTTCATCATCTCGACAAACTCATCAAACAGCCCGTTGGCATCTGTCGGACCTGGTCGAGCCTCGGGGTGGTACTGGACAGAAAACGCCGGCAGTGCCTTGTGCGCCAGGCCTTCGACGGTGCCATCGTTGAGGTTTACGTGTGTCAGTAACAAGTCGGTGGCGGCAAGGGAGTCGGCATCGACCATGTAACCGTGATTCTGCGCGGTGATATCGACGCGGCCGGTACGGAGGTTTTTAACCGGTTGATTCGATCCACGGTGGCCAAACTTCATCTTCTTCGTCCGCGCGCCACAAGCGAGCGCGAGTAGTTGGTGACCTAAGCAAATGCCGAAGATAGGCACTTTTCCGAGCAGCTCTTTCAGTGCCTCAACCGCGAACGGGACGTCCTCCGGGTTGCCGGGTCCGTTACTCAACATCACGCCGTGTGGGTGCCAGGAGAGAATCTCCTTGGCGGTCGAAGTCGCCGGAACGACGATGACGTCGCAACCACGGTGCAGCAGTCCGCGTAAAATACCCGACTTCATGCCGTAGTCGACGAGCACGACGCGAAAACCTGCGCCTGGGCTGCGGTATACCGTCTGCGTGGTCACCGACTTGACGGCGTCGACAATTGCTCCTTCGTGCATCCGCTCGAGCAACAGCGAGGTCTCGGTCTCACTCGTCGTAATCACCGCGCGCATGGCGCCCTGCGACCGGATGGCCTTCGTCAACTGCCGCGTATCAATGCCCGAGATACCGATAATCTGATGTTCTTTGAGATACGCTTCTAACGATTCGGTCTGTTTGAAGTGCGACGGCGTTTCACAAAATTCGCGCACCACAAACCCGCGAACGTGTGGATGGTGAGACTCGACATCGTCGACGTTAATGCCGTAATTGCCAATCAGGGGATAGGTCATCGTGACAATCTGCCCGTAGTACGAAGGGTCGGTGAGAATCTCCTGGTAGCCCGTCATGCCGGTGTTGAAGACGACCTCGCCAAAGCGCTCGCCGGTGGCCCCAAAACCAACGCCTTCAAAGACGAGCCCGCTCTCGAGAATCAGACGCGCAGTAGGTCTGTCTAGGTGATGTTTCATGAAAGTCGCTCCTCCCCTTGTACAAAGATGTCCTTGCCACGAAGAATCGTGCGCACGGTCCAGCCGGCGGCATGCCAATTGGTAAATGGCGTGTTTCTACCCTTGGAATAAAACTGCTCTGGGTCAATGCGCCGCTCCTCATCGGTGCGCACAATGGTCAAATCCGCAGGTGAACCCGGGCGAATGCTGCCACCTGGCAGGCCAAACAACTCGGAGGGGCGCCTAGTCATCGCGTCGACCAGCCGACTCAGTGGCACCACGCCGGGCGCAACTAAGTAGGTATAAAGAAGAGGGAACACCGTTTCAATGCCGACCATGCCGAATGGTGCGTGCGCGATGCCGCGCGCCTTTTCTTCCGCCGTGTGCGGTGCGTGGTCTGTCGCGATGATGTCCAGCGTGCCGTCGAGGAACCCTTCCAAGCAAGCGTGTCTGTCGCGCTCCCCTTGCAGCGGCGGATTGACCTTAAACACTGCGTCGTCGTGCGTGATGATGGACTCCGTCAACAGCAAGTGATGCGGTGTGACTTCCGCCGTGATGTTGACGCCGCGCGCCTTCGCCCAGCGAATCAGCGCCACAGACTGCTCCGTGCTGACGTGGCACACGTGCAAGTGCGCACCTGTGCGCTCAGCCAAGAGAATGTCGCGCGCAATCATCGCCGCTTCCGATTCCGGCAGCAGCCCTTTGACGCCGATGCGCTTGGCCGCATCCGGGTGGATGACGCCATCCAGCGAGAGCGTCTCATCCTCCGAATGGATGACGACTGGCAACCCTGCCGCTTTGGCCCGCGCCATCGCTTCGAGCATCCGCGCGCCATGTTGAACGCCTTTGCCATCATCCGACAGCGCGATGGTACCCGCCTGTTTAAGCGCCTCAAAATCGGTGAGTTCATCGCCCGCCTGCCCGACGGTGATACAGGCAATCGGGTGAACGTCCGCCTTGCCGATGGCCCTACCGCGCGCGATGATATCTTCGACCAGCGCCGCTGAGTCCACGGGTGGGTTTGTGTTTGGCATGCAAGCCACATGCGCAAACCCGCCTGCCGCAGCTGCTTGAAGTCCTGTCGCAAGCGTCTCTTTGTCCGTGAAACCCGGGTCTCGCAGGTGCACATGCATATCGACAAAGCCAGGCAACACCAGTTCCCCGTTCAGCTTCACAACTTTATCGGCCTCGCCGAGACAATCACCAACTGCGACAATATGACCGCGCTCGTCGTCGTAGGCGATATCCGCCCGAAACAACTCGCCACATCGCGAGTCGAGCAATTGGCCGCCTTCAATCCGTACCTTCACGACAGTTCCCCCTTTAACACTTGCTCAAGCAGCGCCATGCGCAGATATAAGCCATTTTCCGCCTGGCGAAAATACGCTGCGCGGGCATCCGGGTCGATAGCCGGGTCAATTTCGCCCACCCGCGGCAGCGGATGCAATATCCTCGCGTGCGCAGGCAACACAGACAAGTGTTTCGCTTGGATTGCATAGTCTGACGCGGCGCAAACCTCCTCGAGGGCCTCCAAGCGCTCGGCTTGAATCCGCGTCTGGTACACGACATCCGCACCCGCTAGCGCCTCCTCGACGCTCGCCGCGTGTTCCACGCGTACCCCCGCTTGCGCCATCTCTGACAGAAGGTCACCAGGCAATCCCAATCCTTCGGGGTAATACAACTTCAGTGATATGTTTGACATCATCGCAAACATACGTAAGAGCGAGTGGACGGTTCGTCCGTATTTCAAATCGCCAAGGACAGCCACGGAAAGATTGTCGATGCGCCCGAGTTCCCGCCAAATGGTGTACACGTCGAGCAGCGCCTGCGTGGGATGCTCGCCACTGCCCGCACCCGCGTTAATAACTGGTACGGGCGCATAGGGCATCGCTTGTTCCAACTCCGTCGAACTGTGATGGCGAATGACGATGGCGTCGACGTAGGCGCCGACAATCCGGAACACGTCGGCGAGCGTCTCGCCCTTTTTCGACGACGAGTTCTCCTGTGCGTTCTCAGCGCTGATGACCTGACCGCCAAGGCGGTAGACAGCCGCCTCAAACGACAGCCTCGTGCGCGTGCTTGGCTCGTAAAACAGCGTCGCCACCAACATCCCCGCCAAGTTCTTTTGAATCTCCGCGCGCTTGGCGGTACGCAGATACTCAGCGCGTTCAATCAAGCGAGTCGTCTCTTGTAAATCAAATTGCCTGACTGTCGATACATGTCTCACGTGACCACTCCTGCCTACCGTTGGCTCACAATCCAAACCCCGTCTTCCCCGTCGACTTCCGACAGCTTGACGATGACCTCCTCCGTCCGGCCCGTCGGTACGTTTTTGCCGACGAAGTCGGGACGAATCGGCAATTCGCGATGTCCTCTATCCACCAACGCCGCAAGTTGAACCACCTGTGCCCGCCCAGCCTTCATAATCCCATCGAGCGCTGCGCGCACCGTCCTGCCGGTATACAGCACGTCGTCGACAAGCACGACATTGCGCCCTCGAACATCCAAGTCCGGCGGCGGCGCATCATTGACGTTTCTATCGTCCAAGTCGTCGCGAAACGGGCGCGCGTCGAGTGTCAGACAAGGCACGCTTTGCCCTTCAATTTCCTGCAATTTCGCCGCAATTCGCTGTGCGAGCGTGACACCGCGCGTCAGGATACCGACGAGGACAAGGTTGTCCAGTCCCTTATTGCGTTCGAGAATTTCGTGCGCCATTCGCGTCAACGAACGTCGCATTGCCGCATCATCCATGATTTGAGATTTGTTTACCACAGGTATTCCGCCTTTCACTTGAGGAAGTCGACGACACAAAAACGGCCACCATCCGATTGGATGGTGGCCGCAGGGTGCCACTATACAGGCGACCAAAATTGGACGCACGTATAGCTATTCACGACTCCTTTCCAACCTCACGGGATTGGTTTAAAGGCAAATTCAATTTGTTCAAAGACTACCAGATGCACGTGACATATGTCAACCAATGTTTTTCAAACGCGCTTGCATACGAGGCGGATTAACCAATCAACCCCGCTCGCAGATTGGAAATCAATTTTTCCATATCATCCGGAAGCGGACTCTCCAAGCGCACCATTTCACCACTTTCAGGGTGGATAAAACCAAGTGTCTTGGCGTGCAAGGCTTGTCCATGGATTGGCAGGGTGTGGCGTCGACCATACACCTGGTCACCCGCGAGCGGGTGGCCAATCGCCGCGAAGTGAACGCGAATCTGATGTGTACGCCCTGTCTCCAACCGGCACTGAACGAGCGTATATCGTTCAAACTTCTCCAACACCTGGAAGTGTGTGACAGCGCGCTTGCCGCTCTCTACCACCGCCATCTTCTGCCGATCTTGCGGATCTCGCCCGATAGGCATCTCCACAGTGCCTGTCTCGTGCGTCATCCGCCCATGGACAATGGCGATATATTGACGCTCCACGCTATGCGTCCGAAGTTGCTCCGTCAGCGCATAATACGCCATCTCCGTCTTCGCAAACATGACCAGGCCACTCGTATCCTTGTCGATTCGGTGAACCACACCCGGGCGCATGTCGCCGCCGAGTGCCGAGAGTGTGATGCCCCGGGCGACGAGTCCATTGATGACCGTTCCTCGCGGATGCCCAGCCGCTGGATGGACAACAAGTCCGCGCGGCTTGTCGACGACGACGACGTGTGGGTCGTCGTACACAATCGACAGCGGGATATCGTCTGGCACAATCTCGAATGGCTCATCTTCCGGCACCTCGACGGTGTACGTCTGCCCAGCCTCAATCGCGTCACTCGCCTTGATTTTGCCTGCTGGTATGCGACTGACAAGCCCTGCCTTCACCCACTTCTGAACGACGCTGCGCGAGATATCGATATCGTCGTCTTGCAAATGTTCCGTAAGCCACTTATCGAGTCGCTCGCCGGTTTCCTCTGTCCCTACCAAATACGCCGTTCGGACTGCACTTCTCATGAGTCAATATCTTCCTTTGTATCGGTTTTCGTCCCCTTTGGCGAGCGGAAACTGTTGATGAGTAACAACAGGACCCCAACGTCAATCGCCGCATCCGCCAAGTTGAAAATTGCAAAATGAATGATAGAAAAATACACGTAATCGGTGACCGAATGTTGCACGACCCGATCCGTCATATTTCCCACCGCACCGCCGAGCAACAGCCCAAGCCCTGTCTGTACAAGGAGTCCGGGACGATATTTGCGATCAATCACAATGACCGCAACCGTAACCACCACCGCGACCAACACGAACAGCCAAATTTGATTCGGGAAAATACTAAACGCTCCGCCGTTATTTTGAATGTGGAGAAACTCGACCACACCCGGAATCACGGTGACACTATGACCAATCGGCAAATTTGCGCGAATCAGCCACTTAATCAATTGATCTAAGACGTAAATCAGAGCCGCAACCAGATAAAGCACACCATGTCACCTATTTCGCGTGGACTGCCCCCTGCCTGCACACGTTTGTACGCAGACCGCATACCGTGGATAAGACGACAAAGCTCGGGAGCGTGAACACCGTGATTTTATCAGACCCAGGTCCTTTCTCACAAATCATTGGGTACCCACTTGGCAAACGCCCCGGGAAACCACGTGATAACGGACTGACGATGGTCATCGACAAAGGGCTCGGCTACGAGCAGTTAGGGGATATTCTAGAAGTAGCGTCCCCTTACATGGACGTAGTGAAATTTGGCTTTGGAACGAGTTGCCTCTATCCACGGCACATACTTAGGCAGAAATTGTCGCTCGCCCGCGTGTACTCCGTTCAGACATGCCCTGGCGGCACACTAGGCGAAATCGCACTGACCCAAGGCGTTTACGACAAATACGTCGAACGCTGCGCAAAACTTGGGTTCACAGCCATCGAAGTATCCGACGGAACCATCGAGTTGGACGCAGACACCCGATTATACGCCATCGAAACAGCAAAGCGAGCATTTAAACTCGTCATTTCAGAAGTAGGCAAAAAATTAGACCATACAGCCGACGTGCGCACCTATGCGCAACAAGTCGTCGCAGATCTAGGCGCAGGGGCAGACTACGTCGTCGTGGAGGGGCGCGAGTCTGGCGAAAACGTGGGCATTTATGGTGACGACGGGCAAGTGGACACGTCTATCATCGACGATTTCATCCACCTGTTGCCCCCTGAGGTGCGCGGCAAAATCATTTGGGAAGCACCGAAAAAAGTCCAGCAAGTGGAATTGATTAAACGGTTTGGGCAAACCGTCAACCTGGGTAACATTCCACCTGCGGACGTACTTGCACTGGAGTGTTTGCGCCTTGGGTTGCGCGCAGATACATTCGCCCTCAAAATTCACGCGGACGATAAGTAGGTGATGGGGGCAGTTGATCTTGGTATTGCTCGTTGGTGATCACGTCCATATCGTCGACGATGCCTTGGTTGTCGTCGAGATCGACCTGTTCATACCAGTGATCATACGTTGGGCGCTCATTGTGGCGCTCGACGTCCTGCCAAGCATCTTCTCCGTCATATGCATTTTGGTCTTCTCTGTCATGCCAAATTTCCCCAAATCCTGGATAGAGCATATGTTCTTCCACTGGGCGATGGTGATGCTTCTTTTGTGTTTCCTCCGCGCGCTGGCATTCCACACAATACATGGCCGTCGGCATGGCAGCCAAGCGTTCCATGGAAATGGCCCGCCCGCATTTGCGACACTGTCCATATGTGCCCGCGTCCATCGCGCGAAGCGCTTGTTCGATATCTTCTAGATGCGCCTCGTCGCGAACTCTGTCGCCGACAGCCATCCCTCGCAAAAACAGTTCACTCCCGACATCTGCCGGGTGATTGTCGTACAGCGACAACTCAGACAACTCCACCTGCATGCTCTCGGACAGATTGGCGCTCTCCGTATCTTGTTCGAGCCGTCGCTCGATCTCGTTCTTCGTCGCGACGAGTTCCGCCCGCAATTGTTCATAATTCATTTCGCACACCACCTTGATGCGTCATATTGTTCAGTAGGTATACTGCTTGGTATGCAGTTGGGCTTGAACGATAGCGACAAGGTCGGCGATATACCGGCCAATGATCGGTAAATTCCACACCTCGAGTTCCTGTAAAATCAGGACAATCGTTCCAGCAATCACGGTGAAGCCGAGTCCAATGCCGATTCCGCGAAATATGCCACCGATGAGATTGGACAACGCCAGTCGCCAAGGTTTTTGAAGCAAATCGACGTAGCCAGCGAAATTGGCGCGTTCAAGATAGGCTGCCGCCTGAGTCAATCCCCGATCCGCCATACTGCATTGTTCACATGGTGTCGCATGAGGCTTTGTCGAATCCATATCTCTCCGCCTCCTGCACCTTAGTGTAGGTATCTGGAAACAAACCATACCGGCATGGATGGACCACATTCTCCCACAGCGTATTCCATATATTACAAACCCGAAATTGCGCTTGTTCACGGGACTGTCAAACGCCGAGCGTAAGGCTAGGTGTATGATAGAAGAGTGGATGAATTCACGACTGGAGCGAAAAAACGGTTGCGACGAAATCAAGTGTTAACAGTGGCTTGGATATTAATGTGGGTTGGCGCAATTTTGCTCATCGCCTGCTGGTTGACGAAGCTGTGGTTTCAAATGGTGATTCCGCTGACACCGGTCTGCCTGGTGGCACTCGGGCTCGGGCTCTGCCTATTCGTCATCGGGCGGCGATTACACTAGATGGCACATTCAAACATCGATGCGCAAGGCGCGATAATCACTTAAGAAAAAGCGTATCGGACGACGATATGCTTTTTCCGTGTTGTGGGCAAGGGCCGTGCAGCCGGAAAAATCCAACAACATGGCTTCCAATAAAAAACGGAGTGCGATTCGCTGCGCGAATTCACACTCCATTTGCCGTACTGATAACCGCAAAAGCCGCAAACGTTTCGGTTGTCCTTAGAGCCCTGACTCCGCAATCGCTGCTTCCCGACGCGCGAGCTCACGGTCAAACGATTCCCAATCCCCGGATTCCATCATCTCCAACTGAGACTGTACGAGGGAGCGGAAACGCGCCCGAAACACGGCTGCCTGCTTCTGCATCTCTTCCATATCTAACGCAATCTTGCGCGCCTTATTCAACGCCTCACTGACAATTTTATCGGCATTCTTTTCTGCCTCGCGAATAATCAGTTGTGCTTCTTTGCGCGCGTTGCCTTTGAGTTCCTCTGCGGTCTCTTGCGCCACCAGAATCGACTTGCTCAGGCTGTTCTCCAGACTGTCATAGTGCGCAAGTTTCTCATTCAGACGGTTGATTTCTTCCTCAAGCTGCTTATTTTGACGAATAAGCCCTTCGTAATCCTGAATCACACGTTCGAGAAAGTCATCTACCTCATCTTCGTTATAACCTCGAAACGAGCGATTAAACTCTTTATTGTGAATGTCTATTGGCGACAGGGGCACCTTGGGTCCTCCTTATTCGACAGCGCCTTGCAGGACAAGGCATCTATCGACAAACTCCATGAAGACGTACTTCGACATAAAACGAGTAATTCCTCCCGCGAAATTGCGGTCGGTCCGACAATAGACACTAACGGTTGGATCGAAGAACGCCGACCCGCACACGCGTGCGCTCCCGGCGGGTCGTGCCAAGCGTCTGTAGAATCTTGACTCTCCCAAACCCCCGAACAGACAACAAATCTCCTTGGTCAATTTCATCGCGATTGGTAGCGGCTACGAAATTCAGTGTGACGTCGCCGCGCTCCACGGCAGCCTGCGCCTTTGCCCGCGACATATGACATGCATGTGCAACGACTGCATCCAACCGCAACGAAGCCAGACTCACGTCCATTTCTTCGTAATCCGGCGCTGGCAATTCGGGCGTCTCTGTCACTTTCGCCACGGACACGGTCGATCTCCCGACGCGGCCAAGCGATTCATAGAGAAAATTCGCCATTGCATCCGTGACGAACACATATGCCTTGGCGCCAAGAACGGCGATATCACCGAGCATTTTTCTTTGCAAGCCGAGGCCCAACACGCTACCCAAGACGTCCTTGTGGCGCAGTGGCCCCTCGAGGGAAGTCAACTCCAGACAGGTTATTGCGTAATCTTCCGGCTGTGGATACCACTCGCCAGGCATCAACAAGGCGCGCCGTCGCTCTGCATGCACATAACCACCGAACGTCTCGACGACGAGACCACGGCCGACCGCCACGCTGTTGACAAGATATTCTTCGCGCGGTGTGAGGAAATCAGTCAGGTACCAATGACCCTTTGCTTCCACTTGCGCACACCAGTCCTCGCTTGTCCGAACGAATGGCCGTTCTCCCTCGCGGACCCAAGCGTGTTTATCGCTCATTGCAGATTCACCAACAGTCGCACCATCACAATCCCTACCGCCTCTTCAATCACAAAAAATACCGCGGCGCCGACAATCCACGATAAATCCAAATAAATCTGCCCAATCGGCACCGGCCGAATGACGCGCCGAAACAAATTTAAATATGGATCCGTCACGCGCGCAAGCCACTGCCCCACGCGCGTATGACGAATATCTGGCACATAGCCGACAAACGCGGCTGCCAGCAAAACGTACCAGTACGCAGAAAATAAGCCGCGGACGACACTCACCAACAAACCCAAATGTCTACTCCTCCTTGGCCCCGCCGGGGTGTCCAACTAGATGCCTGCCGACGCGGATCATCGTGGCACCTTCCTCTACAGCGACCGGATAATCTTCCGACATCCCCATTGACAACTCCGTCAATTGAGGTAGTCCAAGTGTCTGCCGAGTCTCTAAGAGCAGCTCGTCCATCGCGCGAAACACGTGGCGAGTCTCCTCCATGTCATCCACTTTTGGTGCCATGGCCATGAGTCCGCGCAGCACCAAGTTTGGCAATGCTGCCACCTCACCAGCGACGGCTCTGACATCATCTGCGAAAAAGCCGTGCTTTTGCGGTTCGTGAGCAATATTCACCTGCAGTAGCACATTCAACGTGCGCGATTGTTTTACAGCCTCTTGCGACAACGCGCGAGCCAGCTCCAACCTATCCACCGAATGGACCCAGTCGAACCTTGGCACGATATACTTCACCTTGTTCGTTTGTAAAGAGCCGATGAAGTGCCACTCAAACCGCTTGGCAGCGGGATGTTCAAACTTGTCCCGCGCAACCTGCCAGCGATTCTCCGCAGCGTCGAGAATCCCGGCATCCGCCAAGAGAGGTAAAACATCGGCTGTCGCCGACTTCGTCACGGCGATAATTCTAACAGCGTCCGCAGGTCGACCACGTCGCGACAGTGCACGCTGCACCTGTGTACGTACCTGTTCTACGTTTTTCAAGATATACGAATCGTCCACCACAGCGCCCCCATTTCACGCAAGTGCAATTAACGCACCAAGTCGACCTGCGCGACCTTGCTCTTTACGATGCGAAAACAAGTGGTTGGCCCGACAGGACGTACACAATCCCGTGTCTTCAATCCGCGCCCGCGCCACGCCGAGACGTTCTAAATCCATGCGAATGGCAGATTGCATCGAAAACCGATATTTATTCGGTTTTCCGAAGCGCAAAAACAAAACCGGATCCTGAAATTCACGTGCTACCGGCTCCGCCACCACGTCGTCCACTTCATAGCAGCAACTGCGAATCGACGGACCGATGCTCACCAACAAATCACGCGGCTTCGTACCAAACTCGCGTTGCATCGCTTCCACGACCCGAGCGCTGATATGCCCGACCGTACCGCGCCAACCGGAATGTGCGGCACCGACGGCGCGACGCACCGGATCGTAAAACAGAACAGGGACACAATCCGCCGTCAATATGCAAAGTGTCACACCGGGAACATTCGTCACCATCGCGTCTGCTGACACGCGATTCGCGTCGGGCGCCATCGCCCCCATCCCCCGGTCTTCTGCCGTGATGGTCACCACAGATGTCCCATGAACCTGCTTCACAAACACAAGCGAGGACAACTCCACCCCCATCTGCTTGGCAACAAGCGACCGATTGGTCACGGTTGCAGATGACGGCGTGCCCTCCTGAAACGCCAGGTTCAACGTGTCGTTCGGGTCGTCCGGATGGTGGCGAAACGTAAACAAGGCGCGCACGCCCGCAGTGGTCCACTCGGGTTGCACGCCGATGCTATTGCCGTACTGGTACCAGTTCGTTAGCACGCTCATCCCCCCAGGAATATCATACATGAGCCGTGCCGCCTTTGGCGATGGATTGACACAATTTCAATACCCACCCGTGCCGCGTTTCCCGGAGTCCGGGGGAATATAATACCCAGTCTCACTGGGCGGCCGCAAATCGACAAGAATGACGTCCGAACCAATTTTGACAATCTGGTTCCACGGAATGATGTAATCCTGTGTACTGCCGACCATCCCAAAAAACCGCCCCTGTCCAGGGATGACGAGCGACCGGACAAGTCCGCTGTCGGTGTCGAGCTCCAAGTCGCCGATGGTACCAAGACGCTTTCCATCTTCCACATTCACGACATCTTTTGATTGCAAGTCAGATATTCGCATCAAGACGGATCCGCCTTCCTCCTAGTCATATTTCATCTATATGACAGGACTACAGGCTTTTACGACTGAATGTGTTTATGCATACGCTGAATCGCCGCTTTTTCGAGACGGGATACTTGCGCTTGTGAGATACCGATTTCGTCTGCGACCTCCATTTGTGTCTTTCCTTCGTAGAATCGCATGGACAAAATTTTCTTCTCTCTGTCGTTCAGCTTGTGCATGGCCTCGCGAAGCGCGATACCCTCCACCCAACTCGCGTCGAGTTCCTTGTCATCGTGAATCTGATCCATCACATAGATGGGATCTCCCCCGTCGTGGTAAATGGGCTCAAACATCGACACAGGGTCCTGGATTGCGTCGAGCGCAAACACCACTTCTTCTTTCGGGACATCCATTTCCTTGGCAATCTCCATAATGGTCGGCTCTCGCAGGTGACGAGTCGTCAGCGCGTCGCGAACCTGCAAAGCCTTATATGCGATGTCCCGCAAGGAACGGCTCACGCGAATCGGATTGTTATCCCGCAAATAACGTCGAATTTCTCCCACAATCATGGGTACGGCGTACGTAGAAAAACGTACATTCTGCCCGAGGTCGAAATTATCAATGGCTTTCATGAGACCAATGCAACCGACCTGAAACAAATCGTCAACATATTCCCCTCGATTGTTAAAGCGCTGAATCACAGATAAGACTAAGCGGAGGTTCCCATTCACAAGTTGCTCGCGCGCCGACAGTTCACCGCTTTGCAGTCGGGCAAACAACTCGCGCATTTGAACATTGGTTAAGACGGGAAGTTGTGAGGTGTTGACGCCGCAGATTTCGACCTTGTTGCGCTTCATAGAAGTTCCCCCCAAAAGGTGCATTGATCTGCCACGGGCATATCCATAATTTCCATAATTCGTCTTCAGTATGTCCGTGAAAGATGAAGTTATGCACCGCTTTGGCGGGGCTGAAACGAGAGCGAAAAATCCCTTTATAAGTTGCGTAAATGCCTTGGTCAGTAGGCGAACTAGGGGGAGTTTCCAGCGTTGGACGAGGGCGCGTCCGAATGCGGTGATGTGCGTTCGGACGCGCCCTAGAGGCTCATTTAGATCATCTTGTTAAACTCGCGTTGCAGCCGTTTCAAAATTCTCTTTTCCAACCGCGAAATGTAAGATTGCGAAATACCGAGTAGGTCTGCCACGTCTTTTTGCGTCATCTCACGCCCAGTCCCCAGGCCAAACCGCAATTGCATGATCTTTCGCTCGCGCTCCGATAATTTTTCCAGGGCGTCATACAATAATTCGCGATCGACCTCATCCTCCAAGTTGCGGTAAATCGTATCGGATTCCGTCCCTAAGACATCTGACAGCAACAGCTCGTTGCCATCCCAGTCCACGTTCAGCGGCTCATCAAACGAGACTTCCGAACGCAGTTTGTTGTTGCGACGAAGATACATCAAAATCTCGTTTTCAATACATCTTGAAGCATATGTAGCGAGTTTGATCTTCTTCGTCGGATCAAACGTATTGACGGCCTTAATCAACCCGATAGTTCCGATTGAAACAAGGTCTTCAATATTGATGCCCGTGTTTTCAAACTTGCGGGCAATATAGACGACCAGCCGAAGGTTGCGTTCGATTAACATCGCACGCACGGACTCGTCGCCCGACGGCAATTGTTCGAGCAAATATTGCTCTTCTTCGCGGGTCAACGGCGGCGGCAGCGCCTCGCTTCCCCCAACATAATAGACCTCTTCAGGACTGCCTTGGAGTCTCACGCGAATGCGTAGATAGAACAACCGGAGGCGAATTCGCAATTTCATATTGAGGTCCTTGAGTGTGTCGAGTGCTTTCAACCTCGTCATCTCCATTCATCGTGTCCATATGCAAAATCGCTTGGAATGTTCCATCGCTGCTGAGTGTGCCTGGGTACACTGCCAAGAGTTGAGCGTCGCGTACCCGAAGCCGCTCCCCTTTTTGTTGTAAGGTGACTTCATCCGGTCGCAATGCCACCGTCAGGCCCTTACCACTAGCTCCTTGAAACGGAACCAAACTAAACGACGTCGAGGCCGCCAGGGTAGCCACAGCAGTCAACAAGTCCGTTCCCTTCGCGATTTCCCCTCGTACGTCCTCAGGTAGTACCGGCAACAAAATGTCCATATCCACAAAGGATACCGGGCGTTTAGAGACCGGATCATACAGTTGATTGCCTGAGTCCAACAAGCCATCAAACTGAACCACTACGTCGCCAAATTTCGCCTCAACGGGTATTATCCAGTTGCTGCGCTGTTGCACCCGCCGGAGTCGCATCATCAATCTCTGTATGCCAAACACACAAATCGGCACGGCGGCCATTAAAGCCAATGTTTCGCCTGACGTGGCGAACATGAGACCATGCCCGTTTACGGCGATACCCTTTCCCAAAGACGTGCTGGGAATGGCGAATCCCAACGCGACTGCTGCACCGGCAAACACAAACGAGACAAAGAAGAAGACGACAACTTGGCGAAGCAGGTCAAGCATTCCCTTGTGCGGCAGCGCGATGAAAACCATGGCGACAGACATCAGTGCCTTCCCAGGCCAAGTGGTGAGCAAGGACAAAATGGGAAAGAACATGCATAGTCCGTAACCAGCCCCAAGGAGTGCTCCGAGTGCTACTCGCCGGAGTCGCGTGCTACGTTTGAGTAACCAGCCGGTGGTCCACAATAACACGCCATCCATGACGAAATTGACGACAAAGACTACGTCGATATAGACGACTGGCGTCGCAGGCACGTAACCACCTCGAGCCGTTTTAAGGGAAGTATAATTTATCTCTATTACGAAGCCTGTCGGAACTTGACTGAAATCTCATAGACTTTTTGTAGAAGATGCGGGACATGTGTAGAAAGAGGGAACACTAGCAAGAGCGCGGTGGCATACACGACAAAAGGCTGCCCTTGCAGACATCTCTCGATGCGCAAGAACAGCCTCATGACCTTACAGATAAACGCCTTCTACACGTTTACAGACTTACACTTACCTGTCGCGACCAAACTTATTTCCGTCGCGACGCCGCATGAATGCCGGCACATCCCAAGCATTACCGGTATTCGGAACCGACGGCGGCGCATCGTGAATCGTGCTGTGCCGCTGAACAGTGCTACGCGTAGCGTGCTCTGGCGTCGTTTCATGATTCGGCTGATTTCCTTCAAAACCAGTTGCAATGACGGTCACAACAATCTCATCTTCGAGATCTGGGTCAATCGCAGCGCCAAAGATCATGTTGACTTCCGCATCCGCCGTCGTCGACACGATATCCGCTGCCTCATTAACCTCCCAAAGACTGAGGTTGGTACCGCCAGCGACGTGCATCAAGACGCCTCGTGCGCCATCGATAGACGTCTCCAGAAGCGGTGACGAAATCGCCTTTTTCGCAGCCTCTGCGGCACGGTTCTCGCCAGAAGCGATACCAATCCCCATCAGCGCCGAACCGCGCTCCGTCATAATCGCTTTGACGTCGGCGAAGTCCACGTTGATGAGCGCCGGCGTGGCAATCAGTTCAGAGATACCCGACACACCTTGGCGCAAGACGTTGTCCGCTTCGCGGAACGCTTCGAGAACCGGCGTGTTGCGGTCGACGATTTCGAGCAGTCGATCATTCGGGATGACAATCAGCGTATCTACCTTCTCTTTCAAAGCAGAGACGCCCATTTCTGCCTGTACCATCCGCCGACGTTGCTCAAAGCGGAACGGCTTGGTCACGACGCCAACGGTCAATGCGCCAATCTCCTTCGAGATTTCAGCGATGACTGGCGCCGCACCTGTGCCGGTGCCGCCGCCCATGCCGGCCGTGACAAACACCATATCTGCACCATTCAGTGCATTTGCGAGCATTTCGCGGCTTTCCTCTGCCGCCTTCTTGCCAATTTCAGGATTCGCACCAGCTCCCAGACCGCGAGTTAGCTTTTCGCCAATCTGAAGCCGCGTTTCCGCCTTCGATAATTTCAATGCCTGGGCATCCGTGTTGACGACTATAAATTCGACGCCTTTGACGCCGGATTCAATCATGCGGTTGACCGCGTTACACCCACCGCCGCCGACGCCAATCACTTTAATATGCGCCAGGGAATCCGATTCAAAATCAAATTCCAGCATGACTGCTCCTCCTCAACATATATCGCTCCACGCCTATCCCTGCCTCTCTCGCGGTCAGGGGACGAGAGGTTGTCCGCGAGCCACCACACATCCCGCTCTGGACACGCCGACGAGCTGCGAACCTCTCAGCATTATACAAAGTCGCGCAACCAATCCTTAATCCGCGTAAACATGCCACCCGACGACTTAACCTGACGAACCGGTGCTGACTGGTCCATCGGAGTCGGCCGCAAACCTGTCCGGGCTGCGTACGCAATCGTGCCGACACCATTCACAAAAGATGGATCTCGCACGCCCAGAAATTCTGGTATCGCGATGCGAACCGGTGCCTGAAGCTCCTCGCTGGCGAGTTCAGCCGCCCCAGGCGTCGACATGACGCCACCGTGCAGGACATACCCCGCAGGCAAGTCATCCGCATACCCCATCTTTTCTACCTCTTTTTGCACGAGTGCAAATATCTCCTGCATCCGAGGTTCAACAATCGTCGCTAGGTCGTATTGCGTGTATTCCGTGTCCTTGTTACTGCCCATCCTCGGAACTTGAAACGTCTCGTTTTCAGACGCCTGGGCAACGACTGCACACGCGTGCCGCAGTTTCACCTGCTCAGCAGACGTGGTGCTCGTGCGCAACCCAATGGCGATGTCATGCGTGACGTAGTCACCGCCCATTGGAATGATACTCGTCCCCATGAGGACACCATTGGAAAAAATCGTGACAGTTGTGGCACCTGCGCCAATATCGACGAGTGCGACACCGAGCTTTCGCTCATCATTCGACAGTGCGATGTGACTGGCTGCCAACGGCATCAGTACCAAATTGGCGACTTCCAGCCCTGCGCGTTCGACACAGCGCACGACATTGTGAATTGCCGTACGGCTGCCCGTGATGAGATAGGCCTCTACTTCCAAGCGAACACCGAGCATTCCCCGTGGGTCCATAATGCCGCGCAGACCGTCGACGACGAACTCTTTCGCGACGACGTCGATGACTTCGCGCTCTGGCGGCAGTGCAACGACGCGCGCCTGCTGTAACACGCGTTCGATGTCTTCATCCGAAATTTCCCTATCCGCAGACGACACCGCGACCACGCCGTGACTGCTGTGCAGCTGAATGTGGTTTCCCGAGATACCTACGTAAGCAGACGAGATGTGAATCCCCACCATGCGTTCCGCATGGTCAATGGCTTCACGAATAGATTCAACGGTCAAATCTATATCGACAATGGACCCATGGCGCAAGCCTTCACCGGAGGCGGAACCAACTCCGATGACGTTGATGCTTGAACCTGTGGGCTCCCCGATGATGGCTCGAATTTTCGAAGTGCCGATGTCGAGACTGACGATGTAATCTTCTTTGGCCAACCGAGTGGCACCTCCCTAGAGCGCCGAAGACTGCGATTCTCTATCTATTTCCACACGTTTTTCGACATTCCTCTTCAATCCTCAAAATAATTCACAACTGTGCTCGACCAGCAACGTTCTCGCGATTCAACTTGCGCTGCCGAAGGAGCAGGAAAACTCCGCGGCGAATCGACGCAATGTTGTTGAATAGGCGGACGCCAAAGGCCACAACAGCAGCGAGATACAAGTCGACACCCAACTGATTGCCAATGTAGGCAAGTAACGCTGCAACCAACGTGTTCGTAAAAAAGCCGGTTAAAAAGACGGCTCCGTCAAATGACTTCTCCAGACTCGCGCGGATTCCTCCAAGTACTGTGTCGAGTGCGGCTAAAATCGCAATTGACAAGTAACTGGACAACGCGACCGGAACAGTAATATTGGTGACGAGCCCCAAAGCGACGCCGACCACCAAACCGACGACCGGTAACCAGAACATCAACCGTTCCCCTCCTTTGCCCACTGTCCAGGCAACACGCCGCTATAGCCAGGCACCTGTACGCCGTGCGCGCCCGTATGGGCTGTGACATCAAATGAGACGCCACACATATTGAACGCGTCCTTCAACTGTTCGACAGTCAGCCCTGCCTCCATCGTCTGCACATTGCCGACCGCTGATATCTCATACGGCATGGTGATCGGCGTCTTGTTGACATTGACCCCGGTAATTCCAGCGAGGCCGGACACGAGGCGGATAGACGACGTAGTCACCAGTCGCTGACCATTGATACTGACGGCTGTCGCGCCGCTGCCAAACAGCGTATTCACCACTTCGGCGAGCATCTGGTCTTGCAGGCCAGGGAACGCGGCCTGATCTTCAGGGACCGTTGGAATGGACGGATCGTACGCCATCTCAATGGTGATGCCCGCACCACTCACAGGTGCAATGCCTGCCTGTTGCTCGACTGTCTTCTGATCGTTCAAAAGTACCTTTTGCAAGGAACCGCTGTTTTTGGCCGCCTGATATTCGTCGAGCTGGACCCTCGCCTTCGAGATGTCATTCTCGAGAATTTGGTGTTCCTGCGCCAGCTCGTCCACCTGCGTCCGCAAGTCGATATAACTTGTGGGACTGCTGCTATAGGAAGGGCGCGAGGTGATCTGCACCGTCAGCATAAAGCCCAGGGCGGTGGTGATGGCGGACACCCCTAAAATTAAACTCCTGCGCTGCATACGCACTCACTCACTTTCCTGCATCAGCCCGCAGCGGACTTGTGTACGCAGGCATTTGAATATCCGACTTGGCCTGCGGGGTCGACACCTGCAACCCCTGCTGACGGAGCGCATCCAGAATGCCTCCGGACAACATGAGGGCCTTCTTCAACGTCGTCGGATCACCAATCGCATCGACCTCGAACGGCGCCGCCAACTGCCGTCCGTTCACGGTGACGGTAGGTCCCTGACAATTGACCGCCGACGTCGCGACGACGCGCACGCCGTTGATGGTCACCGCCTCAGCGCCGGCTGTGAACAACTCGTTGACGACGCTGCGCACGTTCCAATCGTGCGTGATACCCGACGCAATATCGATGCCGGTCGTCCCCGCATCGTTCAACGTCACGACCACACCAGGTCCATGCACCGGGGTCGTCCCTGCCAAAATGCGCTCATCCTGAATTTTAGTCTGCAATTGCTTGAGCTCATCGCTGGAGCCAGCCGATTGTGCCTCATACTTGTTCAGACTGGCAGTGACAGACGCCAACTGCTGCTCAGCGTCTTGGTTCGCAGCCTGGAGACTGCTGAGTTTCTGCGTCAATTGCTTGTTGACAGCGAGACTCCCTGTGAGTGAACCAAGCCGAGCAGAGAGTTCTGTCTGCCGGTAGCCGAGTGACACCATGAGCCCAAGCACGACGGAGACGGCCGTGAGCGATAGCGTCAATTTTGTCCGCGTGTTCAAGATCATTGTGCCCCTTTCTCGTTTGCCCCGGCGCTCGTATTGGAAAAAGGTGTATAAAGGTAAGGCGGTGCCCCACTCAAGTCGATATTTCCAGGCTTGTACCCTTTTTCAATAAAATACTGCACGGCAGAATGCATGGCGTTGAAGCTCCCAACGAGTCCCTTCGTATCACAAGTCACGACGAATTGGTTGTCGAGATAGAGCGACACGGTGCCATCTCCGTTCACGTGGAACTCCGACACATCCGTCAGGACGCCCGAATCGACCTTCGCCAATTGCTTGCACACTGCGGTGACCTCTGGGCTAACGGCTTGTCCCAACTTCACATGGCTCTGTGAAGCGGTGACGAGCGGATACGGCAAGCCGTCCTTCGGTGCCGCTTCCTGGTATACCACACCATTGTTCAATAGCTGATAAAATTTTCCCGACGTCTCGTAAACGGCAACTACCTGCCGCTCGCGTACAGTGAGGTCGATAGAACCTTTTACCCAGTCCGTCGAAACCGCAACCGACTGAATCATCGGCTCCTTCGAAGTGACGTGATGGGCGACATTTCCACGATTCACCTGCCAAAGACTCTGGCCTTTATGCAGTCCACTCTCCGCGATAATGCGCTGCGCTGGAATCGTCGTGTTTCCTGACACTTGAAACGAGCGAACGCGAGCAAGTGGTGACTCAAGCACGACGACGACGCCGATAAAGGCGAAGAAGCCGATGACAATTTTCCGATTGCGGGCTTTTCGTCGCTGGATATCCGCTGGCGACATGGCCGCTTGCGGCATGACTTCACTTCCTTAAATCAAGGTGGTTCCGACTATTGAAACAAGACGCTGGACGACGCATGCAAACGGGTAGGCGCCCCGGCGCCCACTCATCAGGCGCCGGGAACGCTCGTTCATCACACCGTGACGCGTTCAATACGCGCCCCAAGCCGGCTTAGCTGCGCTTCAATCGCTTGGTAGCCGCGGTCGATGTGCTTCACACCATCAACCTCGGTCGTGCCGTCAGCCATCAATCCTGCCACAAGCAGTGCAGCGCCGCCGCGCAAATCACTGGCCGACACGCGTGCACCAGATAACATCGGAACGCCGCGCACAACTGCCGTCCGCAGATCTACATTTACGTCAGCACCCATTCGCTGTAACTCGTCAACATGCTTAAACCGAGCCTCAAACACACTTTCGTGAATCACACTCGTGCCCTCAGCCGTCGTCAGCAGTGCCATAAACGGCGCCTGTAAATCAGTCGGAAACCCAGGAAACGGCGCCGTGCGAAAATCTACTGCCGACGGTGTTTCGTCACATTTGACCGTAATTATATCACGGTCGGCCTGCACCCGGACACCAGTATCCCTCAGTTTTTGAAGGACTGCGCCAAGATGGTCTAACCTTGCACCATGCACCGTCAGTTCTCCGCGCGTAGCCGCGGCCGCGAGCAACAGCGTTCCTGTCACAATCCGATCAGGAATAATCCGGTACTCCGTACCATGCAGGTGTGAGCAGCCATGAACGACGACGGTATCCGTACCAGCGCCCTCAATCGACGCGCCGGTCGCCCGCAAAAACTGAGCTAAGTCCTCCACTTCGGGCTCGCGCGCGGCATTTTCGATGACCGTCACACCATCGGCGAGAGACGCTGCCATCATCAAGTTCTCGGTCGCACCGACACTCGGAAAATCGAGTGTGATGGGCGATCCGATCAATCTGCGAGCCGAACAGCGGATATAACCGTGCTGTTCGTCAATCTTCGCCCCAAGTTGCCGCATGCCGCGCAGATGAAAATCGATGGGGCGCTGCCCAATGACGCAGCCGCCAGGCTTTGACAAGGTTACGTCCCCAAAACGCGCTAACAGCGGTCCCATCAGAAAAATCGACGAGCGCATCCGCTGCATCAAATCTGCCGGCACGTTGGTACTGTGGATGGACGACGCGTCCACTTCGACACTCGTCGCACCTTGCCAGCGCACGCGTGCGCCCAGCTGTTCAAGAATCTGCATCATCACACGAACGTCCTCTAAGTCCGGAACGTCCTCAATGACGCTGGTCCCTGCCACCATGACAGTCGCCGCTAAAATCGGCAAAGCCGCATTCTTTGCCCCATACACACGTGTCTCGCCAGAAATCGGTATGCCACCTTGAATCCGCAACAATTCCACACCCGTCACCTCCCTGAGGCCGGTTCCCCTAACACGCGGACCTCAGTTTCCAAATCGATCCCAAACTGTTCGCGGATCGTTGTCTGGGCGTGGCGGATAAGCCAAAGCACATCCTCTGCTTTCGCGCCTCCGCAATTAATGATGAAGTTGGCGTGCTTTTCGCTGATCTGAGCGCCCCCGCGCCGAAGACCCTTGAGGCCCGCCTTCTCAATCAAGTGACCGGCATGATCTCCCTCCGGATTGCGGAAGACGGATCCACAGTTCGGCCACGACAACGGTTGCGATTCCACCCGGCGCGCCGACCACTGCTTGACCTTGGCCATGAGCACATCGCGATCTCCCTCAACCAAATCAAATCGCGCGCGCACCACAATCCCAGGATGATCTTTCAAGATGCTATAGCGATAGCCAAACTTCAGGTCGGCGTTGCTGTACCGCCGGATGTCGCCATTAAAATCCATGACGTCCGCCCAAGCGAGCACCTCGCGTGTCTCCCTGCCATATGCGCCGGCATTCATCATGACTGCACCGCCTACGGTGCCCGGAATGCCTGTCGCGAATTCCAATCCTTCCAGACCATGCCGAACAGCGATATTCGCGGCGGAGACGTAAGAGCGGCCAGCCATCGCGACAATCGACGTCCCTTCGACGTCAATCTGGCCAAACCCATCATGCAATTTCACGACGACACCGCGGATCCCGCCATCAAGCACTAGCACATTCGATCCACGACCGACCACAGTCACCGGCATCTCCAGCTCCTTCGCCGCTCGCACAGCACCTTGCAGTTCACCCTCGGTCGTCGGCACAACCAGCACATCAGCTGGACCACCGATTCGCCAGGTCGTATGATTCGCCATCGGCTCGTTGAGGCGAACATCTTTCACCCCATACGCCGAGAAGATTGGCAACAACGTTTCAGAGACCATGCGCGAACCTCCATTATCGATATTCACCACACGCCTAACGCCCAGGTTCCGCATGGCATCATATGCGGGCACAGCCAAACTGTGCGGCTCGCACAATTCCACGCGCCCGGAGAACCGATAGAAACCCGCCTAGCTGCCTGCTCGCTCGCACGCGCACTCGCGCAGGTTCCCGTATGTACAGACGCACACACAAAATGAGCACGGTCAGCTTGCCCCGTGCACGGCTGTCTCCTATTGTAGCGGATTTACCTGAGAATGAAAGGGATTTTTGCGAGGTGGATCCTGGATACGTCGACGGCCGAGGGCGTAGGCCTGGGACGGCCGGGTGGAGCGCGTGGGGGCCGGGGCGCCGGGCGGAGTGGACCGGGGGGCCGGGTGGCGCGCTTGGAACCCGGCGGATCGACCGTGAAGCATGGGCCTGCCGTGGATTCGCGCCTTGGGGGCGAGGCGCCGGGATCGAGCCAACGCCATAAGGCCCGACAGCCCGCGCAAGTGGAGCCGAACTGTCGATTAAGGCACGAAATGTGCCTTATCTACGTCATACCCGTGACAGTCTGATGGCGTAAAATAGTTTGTGTAAGCAGTCCACAAAATAGGAAAAGTAGGGTATCCTCAAGATTGCTGAAGTCCAGAGGAGATGACCCTACTTTGTATCAGACTAACAAAGAGTTGCTTGCCGCACAACTGGAAATGGAAATGTCGAAGTTCATCCAAGAGCGTTTGGAGCTCATTATGCGTGAGGAGATCCACAACTTCCTGACGGTAGAGCATCCGGAATTGAAGAACAGTCGCAACGGATATTACACGAGGACGCTGGATACACGGTTTGGGCGGATTGAGGATTTACATGTTCCTCGAGACCGGGAAGGTGAGTTTCAAACCAGCATATTTGAGCCGTATAGTCGGCGAGATGCTTGGTTGGAAGAAACCATCATCGCAATGTACAAGGGCGGTATGAGTACGCGTGAGGTGGGGCAATTCATTGAACGGATGCTTGGTGTTCAATACTCGCCGACCACCATTAGCAACATCACGAATATCGTATTACAGGATGTAGATGCTTGGCGCAAGCGCCCCTTAAAACGACGGTACTCTGTCGTGTACATGGATGGGATGTATGTGGCGCTCAAGCGGGATACCGTGGACAACGAATCCATCTATGTCGTGATGGGAATTGATGAGGATGGACACCGAGAAATCCTTGGCTACTATGTGGGTGGCACGGAGAGCGCTACATCTTGCCGAGAGATTTTCAATGATCTGCGTGCGCGTGGGCTTGAGGAAATCCTGATTGGTGTAGCAGATGGGTTGACCGGACTGCAGGAAGCCTTCTTATCCGTCTACCCGAAGGCCGATTTCCAACGCTGTGTTGTTCACAAATTACGCAACATCATTGTGAAAGTCCGAGCCAAGGACAAGGCAACGGTTCTTGCGGATTTGAAGGGCGTATATTCCAGTGAGACCTACGAGGAAGCGCTAGGATGCTTCAGGCAATTCGAGAGCAAGTGGAACGCGAAGTACCCACGTGAGGTGCAGTCGTGGCGAGAGGACTTGGACAACCTCCTGGTCTTCTATAAGTACCCTGCAGCGATACGGTATGCTATCTATACGACTAACGCGATCGAGCGGACAATTAAGGAAATCCGCAAGAGAGTCAAGCCAATGAATAGCATCGCGAACCTTGAGGCGGCTGAGAAGATCGTGTATCTGTTCGCAACAGGCTATAACGAGAAATGGTCGAAACGCGCCTTGCGGGGATTTGCGGATACAGGTACCCAGAAGCGCCTCCGTGAGATGTTTGCTGAAAGGTACGGTACTGAGGAAACGAAATAAAGCCTGTGGATTTGATGGACAACCCAAGAATAGGGTTGCCCACAAGCTCCACAGGCTCTGCACAGGGGAAGCCGCTTCGCTCCTCCCCTCTGGCCAAAGGCCATTCACCCCTCCCACTCAGGCTGTAAGACGTGAGGGATGGATATATTTACCTTGGTAACGTACAAGACAGCAAGGTGCCTGTTCGGAATATTCAACGAAGAGACTTAAAAAACACGAAGACTCGCAATGATGAGGATCTCCCCTGATTCCTACATGCGGATTTACACAGACTTCTTGACGCTACCGACAGTCTGCCAAATAGCGCAGAAAAACTACCTTAAATCCTGGCTAGCCCCCGAAATGACGCGTTATCGCGGTGAATAAGGCACATTCGCGACCTTATTCCATTCGATCCGCCCCGTTCTCGCCAAATAGGGTAAATTTCATGCCTTAACGGCCCGGTCCGCGCCGCCCCACGCCCGATCCCGCCGAACCCGCCGTTCTACCGCGTCACGTCCATCACCAGGCGGTACAGTCGCTCCACCGCGTCTGGCGTGCCAAATTGGCGCGCCGCGACCTTCATCTCGCGCAGGGCCTGTGCGCCCATCTGCTCTTCGATGGCGGCGAAGAGCGAATCCTCCGTCAAGTCCTGTTCGCGCAGAAGCGCCGCCGCTCCTTTGGCGACGAGCCGTTTGGCGTTCTCCTCTTGGTGATTGGCCGTCACGTATGGGCTTGGAATCAAGATAGAGGCGATGCCCAAGGCCGAAATTTCCGCCAGCGTGCTGCTGCCAGCGCGGCTAACGAGCAAATCTACGTGTGGAAGCAGGCTCGGCATGTTGTAGATAAACGGGATGAGCGACACGTTGTGCGGCAACTCAGGCACGCTCGAAGCCACTCGGTCGTAGTGCTTGTCGCCCGTCACGAACAACACGCGCCAGTCCGGATGCGCGGCGAAGCGCGGTAACACCTTCGCGAGCACCTCATTGACCGATTCGGAACCCCGGCTGCCAAGGAAGATGAGAATCACCTTCTGGTCGCGCAAGATGCGATACTCGTCGCGCGCCGCCCGCACAGCCGCCGGATCTACCTGAAGCACTTCGCTCGCGCGCGGGTTGCCGGTCAACTCCACGCGTTTGGCCTTGGCGAAAAATCGCGCACTGTCCTCAAAGGAAATCGCGACGGCGCTCGTGCGCGCGGCACAGAGTTGGTTCGTGAGGCCCGGGCGCGCGTTGCCCTCCCAGACGACACTTGGAATATGTAGCGCGTGGGCCGCAAAGATCACAGGCAGCGTGACGAATCCACCGGTGCCGACGACGACGTCTGGGCGCCAGCGCTTCAAGAGGCGCTTCGCCTGAAAATAGCCGCGCGCCGTCTTCAGAAGCGTGCGTACCGCACTGAAGGATATCTGCCGCTTGAGACCTGCCGCTTCGACCGTTTCGAAGGGAATGTCGAGCTGATTCACAATCGACTGCTCAAGCCCCTGCGTGGTACCAATGTAGTAGGCCTCCAGGGCGTCATCTTGCGTCTGCATATAGCGCCAAAGGGACAAGGCGGGATAAATGTGCCCGCCTGTCCCTCCACCAGTAAATACAACTTTCATCCAATTCTCACCTCTGCCGAGGATGACGAAGCTCACCGATGCGGAAATACCGCTTGCTTCGAAATATTCAACAGGATCCCCACGCCGGACAAAATCAGGGTCAACGATGATCCGCCGTAGCTGATAAACGGCAGCGTGATGCCCGTGGCCGGCATGGATCCAGTGACCACCCCGATATTGATCAGCACTTGCACTGCAATCATGCCAGTAATGCCCACGCCAAGTAAAGACCCAAACTCATCCGGCGCGTAGATGGCGATTCGCACGCCGCGCCATACGAGCAAGCCGAACAGCAAGAGCAGTGAGAGTCCGCCGAGAAAACCGAGTTCCTCGCCGATGATCGAGAAAATAAAATCGGTCTGCGGCTCCGGCAGGTACATGAACTTCTGACGGCTGTTGCCGAGGCCGAGGCCGAGGATGCCGCCGGATCCGAGTGCGTAGAGCGATTGAATGATTTGATAGCCCTCGTCCTTCGGATACTTCCATGGGTCGAGAAACGCCACCACGCGCTGCATGCGGTACGGTGCCGCCGCGACGAGGCCGCCGAAGCCGAGGAGGCCGACGCCGAAAAAGCCGCCGAGGTGCGCCATGCGCGTGCCTGCCGCGAACATCATCAAGAGCGTGGTGCCCATGATGACGACACTCTGTCCCAAATCGGGCTCCAACATTATCAGGCCCACGGCAGCAACCGCCGTCGCGAGCGGCGGGACGAAACCACGCCAAAACGACTGCATCCGCTCGCCCGCGTCACACAGCATATGCGCGAGAAAGACAATCAAGCCGAGTTTCGCGAACTCCGAAGGCTGAATGCCGAGTGACCCAATGCCCAGCCACGCTTTCGATCCGCCCCGGTTCACACCAACAATCAGCACCAGGACGAGCATCGCGAAACTGGCGATAGCGATTTTCGACGCGTGCTTGCGCAAGTTGTGGTAATCGTAGCGAGAGAACCAGAACATCGCGATAATGCCGAGAATGGCCCAGATGAGCTGGCGTTTGGGGTAAAAGAAGGGATCGTCAAATTTGTTGGCAGCAATCACGTTCGACGCACTGTAGACCATGACGATGCCAAGGCACAAAAGCATGATGATGACACCGACAATCACGAAGTCAACGGAATTTCGAGATGTGCTAGACGTGCGGGATCGAAGCACGGATGGATGCCCCTCCTCAAGCGCATGAAGCGACCAACCAAGGCGGTGCCTCATGCGTACCTTCAGGTCCGAAGCAGTGGGCGCGACACTCGGGGCGCAAAGCCGCAGGCACCGCGAGTTTGCGCGCCCCTGCCACTTCGGACAACCTCTTACAGTCTATGCACGGCTTCTTTGAACATGCTTCCCCTGACTTCGAATGACGTAAACATATCCCAGCTCGCACAGGCTGGCGACAAGAGGACGACATCCCCCGCTTTTGCCCGGGCACGAGCCGCACGCACCGCCTCGTCGAGCGATTCGACGAGCGTCACATCCGGCACCCCTGCCGATTGACAAGTGGCGGCGAGTTGTTCTTTCGTCTGGCCGAGCAAGATGGCGGCTTTGACGCGCTCGCGCAGATAGTCCTCGAGCGGCTCGAAGGAAATTCCTCTATCTAAACCGCCAGCAATCCAGACGACGTCTTTGTCAAATGCCTGAAGCGCCTGCTTGCAGGCATCTGGGTTCGTCGCCTTCGAATCGTTGTAAAAGCGAATACCATCGAGAACGCGCACCAACTCCAAGCGGTGCTCGACGCCTTGGAACGTCCGGGCGACATGCGCAATGGCTTCGTCGCTCGCCCCTGCGGCCTGGGCCACGCACGCTGCCGCCAACAAGTTCTGCAGATTGTGATGCCCCTTGAGCGCCATCTCGGCGACAGGCAATAGCGCGCGCGGGGCCCCATCCTTCACCAACGTGATGTGACCATCGACGACGGTGGCACCATGGTCGAAGTCTGCATGCTCCGTGCTAAACCAATGAATCTTTGGCGCGAGGTGTTTGGCCCCGTCGGCGACCAACGGCTGATCTCGATTGAGCACAGCCACATCGCCTGCACCCATGTTTTGAAACATGCGCCATTTCGCCGCCTGGTACGCCTCAAAGGTCCCATGGTAGTCGAGGTGGGCCGGGAAGAAGTTCAGCAAAGCGGCAATCCGCGGATGGAACCACTCTGTCCCAAGCAACTGAAAACTGGACACTTCCAGCACGACGGGTTGCTCAGCGCGAAGCTTATCGACCAGACCAGAGACCACCGTGCCGATGTTTCCCGCGACGGCTGGATGCATCTTTGAAGCCGCAAGCATCTCACCGACCAGCGTGGTGGTGGTCGTCTTTCCGTTCGATCCCGTAATGGCATAGAAGGGCGACGCCGCAAACCAGCTGGCGATCTCAATCTCCGTAAAAATGGGGATGTGGTTCTCTTGAAGGGCTGCAATCAGTGGCATTTGGTAGGGGATGCCGGGGTTTTTGACGACAAACTGCCACGGAGTGTCCGCAAGTGTCAGTGGGTGTCCCCCAAATACAAAACGAACGCCTGCGCGTTCCAGGCGTTCGAGGGTTTCGTCGGAATCCGGGCGGGCAAGGCGTTCGTTGACCGTCACCTGAAAACCGTGTCGTGTCAGCAACTCCGCGGCGGCGGCCCCACTTTTGGCGTAGCCGACCACCAAAACCGCCCCTTTGCGCGTTAACCATTGGTCACGAACCGTAATATCCAGACGCATCGTTCTTCATCCTTTATGTGGTATGTCTATATCAAACTATCCTTTATCGAGAAACCAAAGCCAGCGTACCAAACGCACAGATAAACGCGGCCAGCCAAAAGACCAGCACGACTTCCCACTCCGACCAACCCACTAATTCAAAGTGGTGGTGCAGTGGACTCATTTTAAACACGCGGCGGCCAAACGTCTTGTACGAAAAAACCTGAATCATCACCGACAGCGCCTCGACGACGAACACCAGGCCAAACAGAATCAATGCCAGTTCACTGTGCGTGAGCACGGCGACCATCGCCAGACCGCCACCAATGGCCAGTGAACCCGTATCGCCCATGAACACTTTTGCCGGATGTCGGTTGAACGCGAGAAATCCGCCAAGCGCGCCGACCATCGCCGCACAAAACAGCGCCGCATCGTAGTTGGTATGCCAGTATGCGTAAAACGCGTATGCCGCAAACACCATAATGGCACAGCCGGACAGGAGTCCGTCGAGACCGTCTGTCAAGTTGACGGCATTCGTCGTACCGACCAGCACGATGAGCAAGAACAAGACGTAGAAAATGCCAAGTGGAACCACCCAGTTCGAAAATGGGATATGCACGCCAAACGAGTGATCTGCCCCTTGACGGTACCACAGCAAAATGAACAAGAGAATCGTGACAATGCCTTGGAACAGCAACTTTTGCTTCGCCGTGAGGCCGAGATTCCGCTTCTTGATGATTTTGATGAAGTCATCCGCAAAGCCAATCAAACCAAACCCGACTGTCGCCAACAAAAGCATCAGCGTGTCGAGGCTGTCAAAAGCAAACTTCAGCGTCGTGAGAATCACAGCCAGGAGGATAATGACGCCGCCCATCGTCGGCGTGCCCGCCTTCGCCTTGTGATGCTGTGGGCCCTCCTCGCGAATCGATTGACCAAATTTCAGTCGATGAAGGATTGGAATTGAAATCGGGCCAAGCAACAATGCAATGGCGAATGCCGCAATGGCCGTAAAAAATAAAGCTCGTAAGTCCACCAGAGTGCCTCCTAGAACGATGTCTCGGACAACCGTGCGCGAAGCGCTTGCCGCGCCTCTTCCCGATCATCAAAGTGAATTTTAGTCCGACCGAGGATTTGGTAATCCTCGTGGCCTTTTCCGGCGATAACGACGACGTCATTTGCCTGCGCATCGAATATCGCTGCGCGAATCGCCTCCCGCCTATCCACCAAGCGTCGATACACAGCGCCTTCGGGAAGACCTGCCTCCATGTCGTCGAGGATGCTTTCCGGATCTTCAGTCCGCGGGTTATCGCTCGTAAAGATGGCACTATCGCTCAACTTGAGCGCGGTCTGTGCCATCAGCGGCCGCTTCGTCTTGTCCCTATCCCCGCCGCAGCCGACGACACAGATGACCCGTCCTTTTGCGAATTCGCGAATGCTCAGCAGGACGTTCTCGAGTCCGTCAGGCGTATGTGCATAATCGACAAACACGCCAAATGGCTGCCCCTCGTCCACGCGCTCACACCGCCCTGGCACACCAGGATACGTCGCAAGGGCGCTTTGGATACTGGATACAGGAATCTGTTCAACCAGTGCAACAGCGATGGCCGCAAGCGTGTTGTAGACATTAAATCGACCGATGAGCCCGGTTTTGACATCAAATGTCTCCGATGGCGTCGTAACAGTCATCGACGCGCCCTCGTGTGTCAGAACGAGATTGGACGCCCGCACATTTGCAGCCTCAGCCAACCCGTACGTCAAAACCGGGGCCACGGTCGCTTCCGTGAGTATCGACGCGTATTCGTCGTCCAAATTGACGATGGCATATTTACAATTGTTCAGCGTATCGCCGTATGTATTGCCAAGTCGCGCAAACAACAGCGCTTTCGCCCGCGCATACGCGTCCATCGTCCCGTGAAAATCGAGGTGATCTTGTGATAAATTCGTGAATACCGCAATATCGTAGTCGACACCGGCCACGCGCCCTTCGACCAACGCGTGCGACGACACTTCCATGACGCCGTGCGTGCAGCCCTTTTCCAGGACCTTGCGCAAAAAACCCTGCACCTCGACAGCGTGTGGCGTCGTGTTGGCGACCGCAAACGTCTCGTCCCCAATCACCCCGCCGACCGTGCCCAAAAGCCCTGTCGGCCGCCCGGCAGACTCGAAGATGTGCCGGATAATGTGGGTGACCGTCGTCTTGCCGTTGGTCCCTGTCACCCCGACCATGCGCAAGTGCTGGGAAGGGTGACGATACAGTACGTCGGCCAAAATGGCCGACGCGAATAAGGTGTTCGGCACAACGACCTGCGGCACGTCTAACGCCGGCAACCGGCGTTCGACCAGGAGCGCTACGGCGCCTTTGTCTACGGCCTGCTGAGCAAAATCGTGACCGTCCACCGTGAACCCAGGCACCGCGACGAACAAAAATCCTGGCTCGACCCGCCGCGAGTCCGCCTCGATGCCCACGACGTCGACGTCTCGATTCCCTTCCAATTCGTATGATATCAGCGGTTGAAGCAATTCCCGTAACCGCATGAACGTCCCTCCTGTGTGACAAAACCCCTTAAGTCCATGCCCACTCTATTGGTTTTGCTTCTTCTTGTCAATCGACGTCTGTGCCGGGCCGTCTCCTAAAATCAAGCGGATGGTCGATCCCTCATCGACCGTGCTCCCCCCCGCCGGCGACTGCGCAACCACGGTGTTACCGGTACCTTGAATTTGAACACGCAGGTTCGAAGTGTTCTGCAGCGCCAATTGTTTCGCATCTTTCAAACTGAGTCCCACGAAGTTCGGAACTTCCACAGGGATAGCATCGCCATACTTGTATTTCTTCGGAATCCCATTCGTCGTCGGCTCGACCCCGAGCTCTTCCAGGCCGTCGGCGAGGATGTTACCAACAATTGGCGCCGCGATCACGCCGCCAAATACCACGCCGTTTTTCGGATGCGGGTTGTCAATGGCGATGTAAGCGATCAACTTCGGATTGTTCGCAGGTGCCATGCCAATAAACGAGACGATGTAGTGGCCTGACTCGTAACGCCCATTCTTGGCGACCTGCGCGGTCCCCGTCTTGCCGGCAATGCGCAGACCGGGTTTGAACGCCTTGCCACCGCTGCCCTGCGCCACGACACTTTCGAGCGCGCTGCGCACCTGCGCCGCCGTGTTGCTGGAAATCACCTGCCGCACCACCGTCGGCTTCGTCTCGGAAACGACTTGACCCGTATCGTGGTCTTGCACGTCTTGTACGACGTACGGCTTCATCAGCTTGCCGCCATTGGCCACGGCGCCAAGCGCCATCACCTGTTGAATTGGCGTCACCGAGACGCCTTGACCAAATGCGGTTGTCGCCAGTTCCAGTGGACCGACTTTGCTCTCCTTAAAGAGGATACCGTTGCCTTCGCCAGGCAGGTCGATGCCGGTCTTCTGGCCAAATCCGAACTTTTTAATATACGAAAAAAGCGTCGTTTTGCCCAGGCGTTCGCCCAAGGCGATAAAGCCAGGGTTACAAGAGTTTTCCACGACGTTGAGGAACGTCTCTGATCCATGGCCGCCAGCCTTCCAACAACGGATGCGGTGACCTGCGACTTCATAGTAGCCCGGATCATAAAAGCCGTCCTTCAAATTGACCTTATTCTCTTGCATAGCAGCAGATAACGTCACAATCTTAAACGTCGACCCCGGCTCAAACGTCTGCCAAATGGCGAGATTGCGATTATAGGTAGACGACGGGTAGTCTTGCCAATCTGCGGGTTGAAACGTAGGATAATTCGCCATCGCCTCAATCGCACCGGTTTGCGGGTCTTCGACAATCGCGGTGACGCTGTCTGGATTGTACTCCGCGACGGCTTGTTCAATTTCTCGCTGCACGTACTGCTGAATTTGCAGATTGAGCGTCAATTTGACGTCGTCGCCATCCGTTGCTGGTTCCACTGACTCGCCTTGCCCCGGCAACAATTCGCCGTTCGCCTTGGCGTAAAACGTAATGCCGCCCTTGCCACCCGTCAATTGACTGTCGTACTCTTTCTCAATTCCGGTGAGGCCCTGGTTCTCGGAACCCGTGATACCCAGTACCTGCGCCGCTAGGTCGCCGTATGGATACGCGCGTTTTCCATCTTCGGTAATGTAGATGCCGGAAAGTTTCAAATCGCGAATTTGCTGCACTTGTTGCTCGCTGATTTTGCGTCCACCTGGTCGCAGATACTCTATCGAACTATGCTTCTTCAAGGTGGCGAGGACCTTGTCCTCCGACATGCCGAGAATCGGCGCGAGCTTCCTCGCCGTCCCCTCCTTGTCCTTCACCTGGGCAGGCACGACCAACACGGATGGCGCCGACGCGGTGTACGTCAGCGGCTGGCCCGCGCTATCGAGAATGCTCCCGCGTGTGCCCGATAACGGAACCGTCCGTTGCCACAGGTTCTGCGCCTTTGTGGACAGCCACTTATTCTGCAAAATCTGAACAAACACGAGTCTACCAGCCAATGCCGCGATGGCCAACAGTAATAGCAACAGAAGCCACACCAACCGGCGCCGCATCATTCCACGAGTCACTCGCACGTCGTTCGCCTCCAAGCTCGTTCATCGGAATTATCCTATGCGGACAACTTCTCCTATAGAAGCGCGAAGGTGAGACGACAGCGAGAGAGAGCACGACGGAACCCGACCGGCACGCGGCCGAGTCGGGTTCAACAACATCTATTGGACAAACGGCTTGGTTGGACCAACTGCTGTGGGACAAACCACAAAGTTACTACAACAGCCAGCGGACCGACCATCAGCTTATGACTTCAACGTGACGGGAACGGTCGTACCTGTCGCGATTTGCGAACCCGCCGGTATCGATTGCGAGGAGACAAATCCAGACCCCGTCGGCTTGATACTGAGCGATAGCGCGGCGAGCAGATTGGTCGCGTCGCGAAGGGACAATCCGATGAGGTTCGGCACAGCGACTTTGTCCCCGGCGTTTGTGCTGAGTAATCCGTACATTTTGCTGCCCTTGGCCACTTGGACGCCTGCGGCAGGCCACTGTTTCGTGACCGTACCCGACTCTCCAGCAAACATAGCGGTCAAGCCAAGTGCTTTCAACTTCGCTTCTGCAGACTGCTCCGAGAGCCCGACAATGCTTGGCGTCTCCACGTACGAAACCTTCCCGGCGCCGGACAGCGTGACTTCTGAAGCCGACTGGACATCCCCTGTTGGCGGCACGTGATAATACTGCAAGCAATCTTTGATAATCGTGCGCGCATACGGCGCGGCAATTGAGCTACCCCACGTCAACGCTTCCGGCGTCTTCGGGTAGTCGACTGTCACATACACCTCGACTTTTGGGTCGTTCGCTGGTGCGAAGCCCATAAACGAGGTAATAAAACGATCACTGTAGTACTGACCAGTTTTCGGATCAGCCACCTGCGCGGTCCCCGTCTTGCCGGCCACTTCGTACCCCGGTATCTTCGCCACAGCATCGAGACCATACTTTGGATCCGACACGTCGAGCACCATCGTCTGCTTCACTTCATCGAGGACGCTCTGCGGGATGAAATTCTGACGGACGACCGTCGGCTCAAATTGCTTGATGGTCTTGCCGTCCGGCGAGATGATTTTACTCGCGACGTAGGGTTTCATCAGCTTGCCGCCGTTCGCAATGACCCCCATCGCCGCCATTTGCTGCAATGGCGTCACCGCGATCCCCTGGCCAAACCCGGAGGTAGCCAACTGAACAGGGCCCTGATTACTAGCCGAGAACAACAACGAGTGTCCTTCGTTGGGGAGGTCGACACCGGTGGGCTGTGTAAAACCGAACAAGTTCAAATACTTGTTCATGTTGTTCCAACCCAACGCCTCGGCGATTTTCGCGAACCCGACGTTACTCGACTCCTCCAACGCCTGCTGGTAGGTGAGTGTTCCCCAACCCGATAAGTTCCAATCGTGAATGGTCGTTCCATCGATGGTCGTCTGACCCGATTCATAGGTCTGGTAGAGTGAGACGGAGCCTGTCGCCAACGCCGCCGCCAACACAAACGGCTTAAACGTGGAACCTGGCTCGAAGGTGCTCGTGACAGCCCAGTTTTGCGAGAGCGCATCTGGCGTCTTCCAGTACTCGTTCGGGTCGTAGGTTGGGCGGCTGGACATCGCCAAAATGGCGCCAGTATTCGGGTTGGTAACAATAATCGCGGCATTTTGTGGCCGATATTTTTGAACAATTTGATCCATGACGTTCTCGACGAAGCCCTGGATGTTTTCGTCCAACGTGAGCTGTACACTGTCTCCTGGCTTGGCTGGTTTCGTCACATGCACGCTGCCAGGAAGCGGAAATCCCTCGCTGTCGCGCTGATAGCTGAGAGACCCATTCTGCCCCGCCAGTTCCTGGTTGTACTCGTACTCTACGCCCGCTTCGCCCGATCCGCCCTGAACATAGCCCAGTGTATTCGCCGCAAAATCCTTGAACGGATACTTTCGCTCTTCCGTTGGGGTGAAGGTGATTTCACCGCTCCAGTTGGTCGCTTTATCGTTCGGCGCCCACGCGTGTTTCGCAAACACCGCCTGCAGCTTACTTTTGGTCGACGCCAACACAGGTTGCGGCAGGCGCACCCAAGCTGCATCGGTCGACAACAATTTGGTCACATCATCGACGGAAGAGCCAAGAATCGGCGCGAGGATGGATGCAGCGCTCGGCAAGTACTTTTTCAAATCCGTTGTCTCAATATCGACATAGGATGCAGACACGTCGAACGCCAGGGAGTTGCCTTGTGCATCGAGAATCGAACCTCGCTGCGCCAAAAGCGTGGTGTTGGCATCGACAGCCTTCGCTTCGTCGCCCTTCAACTGCTTTCCATAGACTTTTTGTACATCGTATACCCGCCATAGCACAACGGACAGCGCTAGGACGAGGCTTCCCTGCAACGCCCACATTCGCTTCTTGTTCCGGCTGGATTTACGTTTGGGCTGGTTGCGATTTGACTTCCAACCGGAGTTGTACGTTGGCAAAACTCATCACTTCCCAGATTCAGTAGTCGGGATAGTCACTGTTTTCGTCGGTTTCTGCAGACCCAATTTCTTCGCCTTCGCGAGAATGTTGGCCGGGTCCTTATCTGCAGCAATCTGTGAAGACAGATTCGCATTGTCGGCCTGTTGCTGAGCAACCTGCGCCTGAAGTCGACTATTTTGGTAATTCATGCTGTAAATGGACGCCCCTTTCGCGGCGACCAACCAAACTGCGAAAAAGCAAACAGCACAGCAAAATCCAAGGCTGAGTCGGTTCAAGAGGCGCGCGCGCCGGCGCAGCTCCTCTCGCTGACGCTGATTCTGCTCCCCTCTTTGCGGCGAACGAACTGCCTGGTCAATCCGCGAATTCCCGATTTGTTCTTGGGCCAGTCCCATAATCGTGTCAACCTCCACTCTTCATCCAATCACCTTATCGACAACGTCGTACGCTCGACACGCTGGACCTATATCTTTTCAATCACCCGAAGTTTTGCTGACCTCGCTCGCGGATTGTTCGTTTGCTCGCTCTGCGACGGCTCGATTGGCTTGCGCGTCACAAGTTTGCCGGCAGGCGTTCTTCCACAAGTGCAAATCGGCATTTCCGGTGGGCAAATACAACCAGTGGCAAAATCTTTGAAGGTTTGTTTGACGATTCTGTCCTCCAACGAGTGAAAACTGATGACGGCTAAACGACCACCCGGAGCGAGCAGGGAAAAAGCAGACTCCAACCCCTGTTCGAGGACAGACAACTCATCGTTGACGGCGATACGAATCGCTTGAAACACGCGACGGGCCGGATGTGGTCCCGTCCGCCTGGCCGCGGCTGGAATCGCCGCTTTGATGATGTCGGCCAACTGCGTCGTCGACGTGATGCGGGATTGCGCTCGCGCCTCAACAATCCTTCGTGCGATAGCCCGACTGTACTTCTCTTCCCCATAGCGAAAGAAAATACGCGCGAGTTCCTCTTGCTCCAACTCGTTGACCAAATCTTCCGCGGTCGTCGTCTGTCGCCTGTCCATCCGCATATCGAGCGGTCCTTCCTGACGATAACTGAAACCGCGCTGTGCAATATCAAACTGTGGAGAGGACACGCCGAGATCGAAAATAATGCCATCGACCTGCGCAAAGCCGTGCAATCGCGCATGTTCGGCCATCTCGCAAAAATTGCTGTGCACGATAGTCAGCCGATTCAACACACCAGCAAAGCGTTCATTGGCGTTGCGAATCGCCGTTTCGTCCTGGTCAAATGCCATCACCTGACCAGTGGGCGCACTTTGCTCGAGCAAGCGCTGTGTATGCCCCCCGCCACCGAGCGTCGCATCAATATACAAACCTCCGTCGCGCGGTTTGACCGCGTCAACAGTCTCTTTTAATAGAACGGTTTCGTGATTAAAATCCAAGTTTGACTCTCCCTATTTATCGCGTCAGAACGAGAAATCGACCAGGTTTTCAGCGATGTCCGCAAACGAGGTCTCTGCTTCCGTCGCGTATGCGGCCCAAACATTCGAATCCCAAATCTCCACGCGGTTGGAGACGCCGATTAGCGTGCAATCCTTGTCCAATCCCGCGTAGTCCCGCAATTTTTGCGGCAACAGAATGCGGCCTTGTTTGTCCAATTCGCATTCAGAGGCCCCTGAGAAGAAAAACCGCACAAAGGAGCGGGCGTCTCCCCGCGTCATCGGCAATGCCTTCAACTTGGATTCTAATATCCGCCACTCTTCCATGGGGTATACGAACAAGCATTTATCCAGGCCGCGGGTAACCACAAATTGGGCACCGAGTTCGTCGCGAAATTTGACCGGTACGGTTAACCGGCCCTTCGCGTCAAGCGAATGTTCGAACTCCCCCATAAACATTTGTGTTCCACCCTCGCGTCTAGATTCCCCACTTTGCCCCACAACTCACCACAAATATATGTGTTCGTCCCACAACGTCAAAGTCCTTCCGTCGAACGAAAAAACATCGAAATTTCCTGCCGAATTGCCTGGCCTTTTTCTTTTGTAGGCAAGGAATGCGGCTTTTTGAAGGAAGAGGATCGGAGTTGGGCGCCCAAGTTGTCTTATTAAGACACGCAGGGCATTGAAGGCATACATAAGGTCGAAAAAGTGCCTTATTGGGCCCCTGGCACCCTCAAATACGGTATCTGACGCACAATAAGGTCGTTTTATGACCTTAAACACTCCCAGTTCACAAAAAAGTCACACATAAGGCAGATTTTCTGCCTTAATCCGGCCGCTCCAGCGCCAGCCACGCCCGATCCGCCGTTCCCGCCACAATCGGGTAGAAGGGGGCGACTAACCCCCGTTCTCCCACACCACCGTACGGACCGTTCGGTATACGGCGGTTCATGTTGTGGAACGAAGTGAATCATATCGCTCGACTAAACTCACAAGCCCTTGCTCTCTCCAGTAGGTCAGACCAAGGGCTTTATTCATTTGTGGCGTATTGGAGAGTCGCCAGTGCCCTTTCCGTGAGCTACTTATATTCACGGCCCATTCTCTTGGTATGCCGAGTGAAACCAACTTACGCCGTTTGGTCTTGGACTGCTTCCATTGTTTCAGCAAGCACATCCTCAGTCGGCGCCGTGTCCACTCATCCAGTTGCTCGAATACGCTTCGAGTTTCAGCATAGCGGTAGTACCCTGCCCATCCTCTCAGATACGCGTTGAGCTTTTCCACCCGACTTGCCATCGACTGCCCTCGGCTTCGTCTCGTAAGTTCTCGAACCCTGTCCTTGAACCGTTTGAGTGACTTTGGTGCGACTCGAATTCGCGTCCTCTTCTCCATTGTGAACGAGAACCCGAGAAACTTTCGTTTCCATGGTCGGTCTACTGCGCTCTTCTCCACATTCACTTTGAGTTTCAGTCGCCCTTCTACGTACTTGCGCACACCTTCCATCACTCGCTCTCCCGCCCGCCGACTGCTCACGTAGATGTTGCAGTCGTCCGCATAGCGGACGAAGCGGTGCCCACGACGTTCCAGTTCCTTGTCTAGGTCGTCCAACAAAATATTGGCCAATAACGGGCTCATCGGCCCGCCCTGCGGTGTGCCTTCCTCTGACCTGACGCAAACCCCATTGACGAGTATCCCCGCCTCTAGGTATCTGCGGATGAGTCGGAGGATTCGCTTATCCATTACCTTCCTCGCCACGCGTGCCATTAACATATCGTGGTTCACTCGGTCGAAGAATTGAGCCAAGTCCATGTCAACTACCCACCGGTATCCCTCTGAGACATAGTTGCGCGCCTGGTTTACCGCCATTCGCGCACTATGCCCTGCTCGGAATCCATGGCTGGATGTGGAGAACATCGGATCAAAGATCGGTGTAAGTACTTGTAGAAGTGCCTGTTGTATCAGGCGGTCTTGCACCGTAGGTATCCCTAACATCCGAATGCCACCGTCTGGTTTCGGGATTTCGACTCGACGTACGGGCATCGGTTTGTAGGTTCCTCTCAGGAGTTCTTCTCGGATGCGTGACCAGTTGTCCATTAGGAATGGTCGAAAGGATTTAATCTCCATGCCGTCGACACCGGCCGCTCCTTTGTTTCGCTCCACACGGCGTAACGCTTCGAGCAGGTTTTCCCGCTCTACCACTTGTTCCATCAGGTCGATAGGGTTCTCCTCGCGGGTTGTTCCCCTGGGTCGCGCCGAAGAAAAGCTAGGCACTCCTTCAGTCCCCTGCGGATTCACCGCTTCCTCCTGGAGGTAGCTCCTTTTTGGGATTTTCTGCTGTCTTTGCTTTCCTTGCGAGCTTGCCATGTTCAACCCTCACAATCACGTTCAGGCCTTCCCTGTTTTGGCGTCCCTCCACAGGTACTATGCCGTCTGCTGACTTCTGCCCGTTCAGCGGCACCTTTCAGTACCGGTTACCAGTCTTGCTGGCGTGCCGGACAGACCTCCCCAGGTAAGAGCGCTATCTTTCTCTCCACCTACCCGCCCCATTTACTCTCGACAGCCTTCGGTAGCATGGATTTTGTTTTGTTGTGCAAACTCATCCAACTGTCGTTAGCCTCACTTGAGGTTCGTGTTCCTCGGGCCGGAGATTTGCCGCCGCCTTCCTTCAGATTCCGCCTCGCGGCGGACACCCTTGGCTTGAGCTATGGCTACTGCTACCTTCACCATTCCGGACTTTCACCGTATAGATAGCGCCCATGCTGGGCGCACCCAAAAAAGCCGCCCGCGAAGACTCGCGAGCGGCGATTCAATTTCACTATTTGACGTTTCACTTTTGTTGCCAGAGAGCGGTTTTAGTCGACTGTCACGTCCAAATACGCGCCCGGTTGCAAGTAATTCCCCCACACCGGGAGCGATTCAAACCACTTCGCGCCCAGTTCGGCCCACAAATTCATCGGACTAAGGCGGCGTTCCTGCTCATGGCCATCCGTCCAAAACCAGTGTTCAATCCGTCGCAACTGCTGCACATCATCCGACCTCCGGCGTTGGGCCAAGCCATAAACTTTTGACTCCAGGCGCCGAATCAGTTCTTTCTGTCGCGCGATTTGGCGCGCCACGATATCTTGTACCTGCGGCCCAAACGAAGAAAACTCTTCGCCGAACCGCTCAAGTTGACCGGAGAATTCCGTCTCCATCTGGGTGATTTGTGCATGCAACGCGTCCTTGACGTCTCGCAGCGCACGCGTCGCGACGAAGTCACAAGGTTGTGCCACATCCTCGAAGGAAATCCCCCACTGCGCCATCGTGCGCGCCACAGCTGGCGTCGCGATGCGCACGCGCTGCCGCATGACGAGCGGCGGCAAATTGCGGCCGTGTGCGTGAAACACGGCGCGCGACAGCGGGTGGTATGCAATTTCTGATGGCCCACCGACGTACGCGAGTGTCGGCACCAGATGATCTTGTATCACCGGGCGCAACAACACGTTGGAACTAAACCGTTCAGGTGCGACCACAGCCGTGTCCTGCAGTTGGGCCAATGTATATTCCGCCCCGAACCCTCGCGCGACAAACGTGCCCGGTTGTCGACGCTCGAGCACATAGCGCCGTCCTTCTACGACATGAAAGACCGTAGAATGTAACGCGTCGCGAATGACTTCATGGGAGAACCCCGCTTGCGCCACTTCATCATACGCCGTCTGCAAATTCGCCTGGACGGTATCAAACGACGCCAAGGTATTGGCGAATACAGGTCCCACCAGACTGCGTAACTCAGGTAGGCACGGATCTAATATGACAATGGGATGATTGCATAAGAGCTTTGTCAAGAGCCGCGCAAACCACACAGCCAACGAGTCGCCTTCTTCAAACGTCTCGCGAAGCGTCGTTAGCACTTCCGACTTATAAGGAAGTTCTGGAAGGTCTCTGTGCAGCGCCTCGAGAACAGACACCACTTGCGCTTGTGTCAACGCCGCGTGGTAGACCATTTGATGCGAATCAAACGAATGCTCGAGGCGAATCCGCGTCACGTCGTGGGTCGAGTTGAGAATATAGGCGTGATCGACCTCAGCAAAATCGTGATCTTCTGACGCCACCCAAAAGACCGGAACGACTGAACGGCCGAGTTCGCGTTCAAGTTGTTCCGCCAAACCAATCGCGGAGAGCGCCTTGCTGATGGAGTAAAAAGGTCCTAGCAAAAGCCCTGACTGTTGACCTGTGACCACAGCGACGCTCCGCGGATCTAGCAGGCGCTTTACAGCGGCACTTTGCACCGGCGTTTGGCCAATGCGCTGGCCATAGGCCGTCAGTGCGCGGACCAGCGTTTGTCGATGGGCGTCGTCAAACCACTGGGTCACCGTCTCGGCGCGCGCGGCATATGTCTGAAGTTGTTTTGGATCTTGCTCATCATAAAGATGCGCCACTCGCTGAAAATCAAACAACTGGGCATCGGTAAGGCGATTCCCCGTAGGCGCCTGATGGATTGTACACTTCAAACGAGAACATTCCCTTCAAAATGTGCTGCACCAGCGTTGTGATGAGCACCAATCATGCATTTGGAATTTTGTACGCGCGCACATATGGAACGGGCGGCTCGACCGGGTGCGAGAGCGCAAGTGCGGCGTCGTGCCCCCAATTCTTGTTGCGCAAAAAACCACGAGCGATGAAAATCAAGTCCGCACGATTCGACTGGACAATCGAATCTGCCAGTATCGGATCATCCAACATGCCCACGCCACCAACCAAGATGTCGATATCGCGACGAATCGCTTCTGCCAAGGGGATCTGATACCCCGCATAGACCTTGTCAGGCGGCGTAGGCACGTTCCCGCCGGATGAGACATCAATCAGACTGACGCCTGCGTCCTTGAACGCTTGCGCGTAAAACCGCATGTCATCCATCGTCAATCCCGCTGGATGGTATTCACTCGCGGAAACGCGGACAAACAACGGCATCTCTTCAGGAATCACCGCACGCACGGCACATACGACAGCAAGCGGGAAGCGAAGGCGCCCCTCGCGCGAACCGCCGTACCCATCCTCGCGTTGGTTCGATAAAGGCGATAGAAATTGGTGCAAGAGATAACCGTGCGCCGCATGCACTTCAATGACGTCAAAACCAGCTTCGACAGCGCGCTTGGCGCTCTCCTCAAAGGCGCGAACGACCTGCGCCATGTCATCTTCTGTCATCGCCTGCGGCAGCTTATACCTGTCGCTAAACGCAATGGCGGATGGCGCAATCGGCTCACTATCCAAATCCGCTTTGCGGCCTGCATGATTTAACTGGATGCCCACTTTTACATCCTGGCCATGGGCGAAATCGACGATGCGACGAAGCCCTTCCATCTGCCCGTCCTCGTAAAGTCCCACGTCGCGGTTGGAAATCCGCCCGCGCGCTTCAACACTGGTCGCCTCGACAAACATCAGGCTGGCGCCAGCCAACGCCAAGGAACCATAGTGCACCGTGTGCCAATCGTTGATATAGCCGGTCTCTTCGGCCTGGTACTGGCACATTGGAGAGACGACGATGCGATTTTTGAGTGTGAGCCCACGAATCGCCAGCGGATCGAACAAACCTGCCAAAATGAGCACCTCACCTTATGTACATCACACTGTGACAAAATCAATGCCGTTGATTTCAATCATAACAACAAGCATCTACTAAAGTAAAATAAGGATGACTATCGAACCAAAAGTCGAACCAAATCCAAATGGGTTTACTGAATCTATGACATAAGGAGCATATCACGCCATGGAGGCAGAATCACGGGAATGGGGGCAAAGCGCCCCGCTTGCGGGCAAAGTCGCAGTGGTAACAGGCGCGTCCCGAGGCATCGGCAAACGTATCGCCACCACACTTGCAAAAGCGGGTGCGCACGTCGCCGTCCACTATCACGAAGCACAAGTTGAGGCACTTGACACGGTGGCTCGATGTGTTGGTTACGGCACAAGGGCCGTGGCCATTCAAGCAGATGTCTCGCAAGAAGAAGACGTTCAGCGGCTGTTTCTCGAAGCCACACAACTGGGTACACCGAGTATCCTAGTGAACAACGCAGGCATAGCGCACTATGGACTGGTGATGGACCTGTCCCTTCGCGATTGGAATCGCGTCCTGCAAACCAATCTGACGTCGACGTTCCTCTGTTCAAAAGAAGCAATTCCGTATCTTCGCCGAGCGGAGGACGGGCGCATCATCAACGTCTCGTCTGTCCACGGTCTGCGCGGCGCGGCGATGGAAGCAGCATATTCCGCAAGTAAGGCCGGTATGATCGCGTTCACCGAGTCCCTCGCCCTCGAGGTGGCAAGCCTCGGCATCACGGTCAATGCGGTGGCCCCCGGTGTCATTGATACCGACATGCTGAAGGGATTTAGCGCAGAAGAAAAGCGACAAATGCAAACAGAGACGCCCGTCGGGCGCCTCGGAACACCTTACGATGTCGCACATGTGGTTCGATTTTTAGCATCTCCGGACTCGTCCTTCATCACCGGACAAGTCATCAGCCCAAACGGCGGGCGATTGCCCTAATTTCGCCAGTGGACGAGAGCCTGCGGGCATTGGTCTACACGGAACGTCTGTCTGATGGCATTGGTTACATCAGGCACCGCGTGCAACAACCCAGGTTGGTGGCCGTGCACCAACCTGGGACCTCCTTGGGTGCCAGAGGGGTGAAGACGACACGAATGGCAAAGCGTAAGCACAAACCCACCCGGTCCTTGGCAACGTTGAGTCGAAAACTGCGCTCGGAGGCGAAGGCTTTAGGCATGTCGGAAGACGAGTACTTGCGACTGACGCTCTCCTTGTCAAAGGCGTTGCGCGAGTCCCTCGGCTCGACGAAAGAGCTGAACGCCAAACAGTTTCTCAACTTTGTCGAGAGCCCGATGTTCGCCATCTTACTCAAAGGTATTGTTCAAACCGCTATGTCGACCTTCACACAAAAAAGCGACGACGGTAGCGAGAACCCAACCGAGGACGAAACGAAACCAAATCCCTATGGACCCATGCAGCCAATCCAACCACCCGTCCCCGCCCAGCCAGGCTCACCGAGGCGCGCACCCATTCCACAGTGGGGCTACGGCTATCCGCCATCACAACCAACACGGCCAAGGGAGCCTGTTGTGCCACAATTCACGCCGCCCGTCCGGCAACCAGTGCAACCGGCGCAACCCAGTGCAGGACGGCCATTTTGGCCGTGACTTACGCATTATTTGACCTGAGCGGCTCAGTTTGCACACCAAAGCGGCGAATGTGCAAATTCGTGCGCACGACAATCTTGGCGTCCTGCACTTTCTTTGCCCAAGGATACGCGTCAAACTGCTGGTACGTGCTGAACTGACCACGAATATATCGCGACACCGGGATGACGTCTGCCTCGTCATCAACCAGCAACCGATGTAAGAGCGCCGTGAGGCGCGCGTTAAACTTGCTATCGAGCGTGGCCTCCAACTGTTGGCGCCCCTGGTCACTAGAATAGTCCTTGCCGCTCGCAATGTTGATGACATCCGCGTCAATGGGCACGGCAACGCTTATCGTCACTGGATTCGACAAATCGACTTTAAAGCGCGGCGCGTGTTCCTTGTGCAAGGTCAAACCGATGTCGTCACTCTCCCCGCCGTCCGTAAAGTCGATTTTCCCATTATTCATGCCGCCCTCTAAAAGCCGGAGAAGAATCATATCCTCCCCGTTCAGATAATCTACGACTTTGTCGCCTCGAAAGACCGCCCCACCCATCCAATCGACCGGATTGCCGCCTGTGCGCTCGACTTCACCCGCCTCGTAACTGACCTTAGATTGATCAGACAACTCGGCTTCCTTCGTCACATATTTATTGATGTCATACAGTGGTGCAACCACATCTTGGTGCGGATTCTCCATCGCCGTTGCAAATTCGTGCAGCCGACAGACTGGAATCGTGCCCGCCCGGTTCGCCAAAATCGAGATATTGTCATTCACGCGGGCACTCGACGTATCCAGCATTGGCGAAAACTGACTGATGCAATCTTTAGCGGACGACTTCGCCACCGCTAACGGAACAGTCCGGCGAAACTCGCGGTAGCGAATCAAAGGCTGTACATACTTGAGAATTCCTTGTTTTGCTAACGAATCTCCGAACAAGATCAAACTTAGGTGTGAAAATGTCACGTTCCGCTCAATCGATCCCGACGCCAACACCATCGCCTCATTGATACTGTGCGCACGAATCGTGATCGGCTCCTTTGCAGCAAGCGGTTCCTGCCCACCGCCACCACCGCCACTGGCCGGGTTGACCGGAAGTGCGATACGGAACGTACAGTCGATGAGTCCATTTGGCGCTTGGTCAACGCCAAGTACAGTGACAAACGCCTGTTGCTCTAACTCCTGTCTGTCGTAACAGCCTGTCATTGCAAAGGGCGTTATGATCAGACACGCCGTGGCCCAAATCCGTTTCCAAATTGGCAGCATCCAATGTTCACCTTCCCAAGGGTAGGTTGGCACGGAAACATTTTGAACATGCACACACGGCAACAAAAAAGAGCGAGCTTATTCGGCTCGCTCCATTGGTTCGACGTGATCGATCCGTTCCAAATTCCCAAATTCATCGATTTGGTACATGAACCCCTCAGACAGTTGCGTTTCGTCGAAGACAGCCGCTTTGCGCGCGCGCTCCATAATCTCGACCAACGCTTTGTAATCCTTTGCCACGGTCTCGTAATCGCTGCGAAGTTGCTGGAACTCTTCCCGCATTTTGCGATGTTCTTCTTGCAACTCGCGAAACCGATTCTTCCACTCGTTGGCTTGGCGTTCCGCGTTGCGCCAACGGGATGCCCACTCTTGCGCCGTATTTTTTTCCTGGCGCAAGAAGCGGAGTACTTGCGCCCACGACATCAACGTCGCGGTTGGATGGTCGAGATCTCCGCCCTCCATTTGCGCCTGCACGCGTTCCGATTTACTGCGCTTGCGCTCCTCTTTTGCCATTTCGATAATATTTCGCTGTTGTTTACGAACACATGCGTTCCAGCGGAACCCACAAGCGGCAGCCGTCCGCCCAAGTCGCCGCGATGCTTCATTAAACCCCGCTAACTGCGTGCTGCCTTGTTTGATATGTTTGAGGACAATTTCCGCTAGAATTTCGTCGTCCTCTGTGGTCCATGCATCCTGACGCATGGCTCGGTTTGATTGACGCATGAAGTTCCCTCCTAAAGTTCATCGTGTTGTACTGATTTCCCGCACATGTCTTGCTATGAGTTATCACGAGACTATCATTTGTTATAACCAACTCTGAGAGTGGTTAAACGTGAAAAAGCGATGATCTCTCGATCATCGCTTTTTCACTGCAGATATCGTGGTAAACATACCTATTCCAATGGTTGACGTTGCCCGTCCCCACTTGCAATCCGACGCCAACCGCGACGGCGGTAAATTTTCTCCTCGTGCGGTCCGACAAACGTAAACACCACGCGCGGCGGTTGTAAAACGCCATCGCGCCGACGCAAAATACGCCAGAGAACGGTGACAAGCCAGATCAGTCGAGCTGATCGAGATCCGCGGAACACGGTGTAGATCATCGAGAACAGCCGAAACATCCGGAACAATAATCGAAACATTCCCATACGCCTCACTCCTGTAGGTAGTGTGCCCACAGGGCGCACACGCATGCGAAGAGCCGGTTATAGCCCCTTAACGTGCGTCCGCTGCAGAGATTCTTTTCACTTCCAAGGATTGGAGTGCCGTTTCAACCAACTGTTGCACATCCAGTTTCTCTTCAGCGCGTTCAACCTCTTCTAGCGTCGGGTGCGTCTTTGGATGTCTTGGAGCAAATATGGAACAGCAGTCATCATACGGCTGAATAGACGTCTCAAACGTCCCAATGCGGCGAGCCACATTGATGATATCCTGCTTGTCCTCCATACCTACCGGGCGCAGTACAGACAAGGAAGTGGCAGAGTCGACCGCGTAAATGCCCTCGAGCGTCTGACTGGCCACTTGGCCGAGACTATCACCGGTCACCAACGCTAACCATCCCCTGCGCGCTGCCAAAGCTTCGCAAATCCGGAACATCATACGCCGCAAAAGAATCGTCCGCAATGCTTCCGGACACGATTTCTGAATCGCGGCCTGGGTCTCTGTCACAGAAATCAAATGAAGATTCAAATCGCGAGACCACCCTGCCAAGGTGCTCGTCAATTCCTCCACTTTGCGCTGTGCGCGCTCGCTCGTGAACGGGAAGCTGTGAAAATGGACCAGATCTACTTGCAGTCCGCGTTTCATCGCCTTCCAGACGGCAACCGGACTGTCGATACCACCAGACAACAAGGCGCAGACCCGGCCACTCATGCCCACAGGCAAACCTGCCGCACCCTCAATTTTTTCAGCGTACAAATACGCGCCTTCGTCTCGCACATCGATGTGAATGGTCGCATCTGGATGGTGCACGTCGACCGTGAGATCCGCATGCGCAGACAACACCGCCTCGCCCACGTGCCCAGCCAACGTCGGACTATCCATGACGAAGCGCTTATTTCCACGCTTGACTTCCACCTTAAACGTCCGCGGTGCACTAGGGAGCTTGTCAAACAACTGATTGGCAGCCTCCGTGATGGTTTCAACGTCCGCTCTTACCGCCATGACAGGGCTCAGTGAACTGATGCCAAACACCTTCGAGAGTCGCGTCAACACTGGCTCTGCAGGTGTACCATTGAGCTGCACGAGAATGCGACTGCTTATCCGCCGCACATTCACGGCTTCCCACTCTTTGACTGCCTGCTGCACGTTGTTCATCAGCAGTCGTTCCAGTTGTGAGCGGTTTTGTCCCTTTGTATTGATTTCTCCATATCGAACCAAAATGTGGTCAAACATCCCGTTACCCCTCTCAAGCGCCAACCATCGAACGCAACCACGAGCTTTGCTCGCGAACGACCGTGAGCGCACTTGCCAAATCTTCTCTGTCGATTCCCGGGTGCCAAGAAAACCGCACAGCCGCGTCAACTTCCTCAGTCGAAAGCCCCATCGCCTCTAATACGTGACTGCGCTTCTGTTTCCCGTGCGCGGTCGAACATGCGCTTCCGGACGAGACATAAACGCCTTGAGACTCAAGCGCGTGGACAATCACCTCGCCTCGCAAGCCCTTTAGCGACGCATTCACGATATACGGTGATGGCGATTTGGGTTTTCGCACGGTCCATCCCGGAATTCGCTCCAGCTCATCGACAAACCACTGGCGCGTCGCCAAGGCGTTCGATTCAGCCTCCAGTCGTTTGACTGCAATCTCCGCCGCTAGACCAAACACATCCGCCCCCAACACGTTCTCCGTGCCAGAACGGGTCCCTGATTCTTGGCCGCCACCGTACAGGATAGGCTCCAATTTAACCCCCTGCCGGACATACAGACCACCGGTTCCCTTGAGCGCACCAATTTTATGCGCCGACACCGTATATAAATCGATAGCGGTATCCGCCAGACGAACTGGAATCTTGCCGAACGCCTGGGTGCCATCGACGTGGAACCGAATCTTCGGGTACTCTGTCAACGCTTTTGCAACTTCGACCACCGGCAAGATGGCACCGGTCTCGTTATTCACGTGCATCATCGAGACAAACACCGTATCCGGGCGAATCGCCTCCAGCACTTCATGTGCCTGTATATCACCGTTGCAATCCGGTCGAATATAAGTTACGTCCCACCCGCGTTTTGCCAATGCACGGATTGGTTCTAGCACTGCAGGATGCTCAATCGCCGTCGTCACAATATGGCGACCGCGCCCCTCCAAGAGCGCCAAACTTCCAAAGACCGCCAAATTGTTCGCTTCCGTGCCGCCGCCTGTGAACACCAGTCGTCCCGCCTTGGCGCCAAGCGCCTTCAGAACCCGCGTGCGGGCAGTCGACAGCCGCTCTTCAGCAGTCATCCCAATCCGATGCAAAGACGATGGGTTACCAAACACATCGAGCATCTCGGACACGCGCTGTTTTACATCTTCCAACAAGGGAGACGTCGAAGCGTAATCGAGATATATTGTTTTTTCTGGCACCGTCTCTCCCCTCCCGCTCATCCGTACAAGCATAATGGTATCAAAAAAGGCGCGTCAACACGCAGCATAATGCTGCGTGGCGCGCCTTCTACTTCCACTACTGGTCTACAGTGCCTGACAAATCTACAACAACGGGCAATCAGCGAACAATCACTTCGTCAATCAACCCGTATTCCTTCGCTTCTTGCGCCGACATGAAGTTATCGCGGTCGGTATCGCGAGCGACCCGCTCCAACGGCTGCCCAGAGCGCTCACTGAGAATTTTGTTCAACTTCTCACGCGTTTTCAGAATGTGCTTCGCGTGGATCTCGATATCAGATGCCTGCCCGCGCGCTCCACCGAGTGGCTGGTGAATCATCACTTCCGAATTTGGCAGTGCGTAACGCTTGCCTTTGGCTCCAGCGGTCAACAACACTGCCCCCATGCTCGCAGCCATGCCAACGCACATCGTGCTCACATCTGGCTTGATATGTTGCATCGTATCATAGATGGCCAGTCCGGCCGACACAGACCCGCCTGGGCTGTTTATGTACATTTGAATATCCTTTTCTGGATCATCGGCCGCTAAGAACAACAGTTGCGCCACAACGGCGTTTGCGACATCGTCATCAATAGCCGTCCCCAAGAACACAATACGGTCCTTCAACAGTCTTGAATAAATATCGTAACTGCGCTCTCCTCGCGATGTCTGTTCTACAACGTACGGAATCAGACTCATCCCTACACGCCTCCTTATTCATTACTACGATACCCATGATGCAGCAAAAACAGCATTTAGTCAAGAAAGGTCAAATCACTTTATAAACGATCCTTTTCATAGGAAGAGCAGCCACAGTGAATACTGTTGATAAACCAGGGAAGGGAGTGCGCGTTGTGGAACAAAACCTGAGTACAGTAGATAAATATGTGCGGATGGTAACAGGCCTGTTGGCGCTCGGGGTTGCCTCGCGGCGCCGCGTTTCGCCAATGACAAGAACGATTCTATGGTCGTTTGGCGCGATGAAATTGGCGGAAGGCGCAACTGGCTGGTGTCCCATGCAGGCTGTTACCGAACGTTTGACCAATCAAAAATCGTCCCGTTCCTCGCAATCATCATCGCGAAACGATTCCCGCGCTTCATCAAGGCAACCGAACGCTGGCGGAAGCGACGACTACGATATTCCGTCCTACACAAAGATGGAACACCAAACACACTGAGTTCACAAACAAGGCGAGGGCTGCCAACAATGTTGGGCAGCCCTCGCCTTGTTCAACCCGGTTCAAGATGAATGATGGATACACGGATTACAGCCAACGTGCGGATGGCACAGAGGCCTCTTGCCGGCGAAACCGAACGCCGTACTTGCCGCTTTTCGCACGGTACACCTCGACATTGGTGGGACGAGCAGTACGCCGAATGCGTTCGTCTGCTTCAACCCACATGACGGCACAGTACGCTTCAAACTTTGACTCATATAGCCCGGCAAAATACACCCACTCGTCCATATCCCCATCCCCTCCGCAAGTAGTATCTGCTCCGGCGCAACTGGCTAGACCGGTAAAGGCTGTTTATCCTGCCAACACAGAAGGTTTTCACTTTCTTCACCGGCGTCAATTTGCTACAATAATTGCACACGATTTGCACACGCCGCTTCGCGGGTGTCTAGGCGCCTGTGTAAGACCAAATGGTGTTAGCACGACGTATGATACAAGAACAAGGAACTCCGACTGCAAAGGGAGTGATCTCGATGATGACCAAGGACGAAATTCTCACACTGAAAACGAAACTCCTTCCCAGTGGAGCGGACTCCGTCATCGACTATCTTGCCGCACGTCATGCGCAGCTTGAAGCGACGAACATCGTCTTAGAAAATGTACCGTTGTTGATCATTGGACGTCATGGCATGATCGCTCGGATTCCGATTAATGGACGTATTAAAAAAGTGAGCCAGCCGGATGAGGTTTTGCAACTTCTGCAAACGTTTTTCACGCAGCCGGCGACCGCTTCGGAAAAGTTGTACTTGTTTGTAAATCTACCAGATCTGCCAATCCCACCCGAAGTGCAACAAGTCTTGTCCGAGGTCGAAGAGCGGGCAAAGTTGCGTGAACAGGTGAAACAACGGATTGACAAGGCGTTGGATGAGCGCGATAAGTTCGCGTTTGAGGCGGCCGTCAAGGAATTGGCCAGCTTGCAGCAAGAAGATGACCGTCAGACCTGGAGAGCGCGTCGTTTTTTGTAACAGCACCGAAAACTGAATCATCGACGTACACAACTTGGTGTTGTGCCTCACGCGCAACACCAAGTTTTTTTTGACACAGCCGTGTGCGCACGCGCGAGTCGATGCACTGATGACACGTGCAATTGTGTCGTATAATGAAGGAAAGCGCCCAGGAGGGATTGCCGTGCAAAAGACTCGCGCCCTGCGGTATGTGTTGTTTAGTCTGTTGTTTGCCCTCGTTCTCGTGGGTATCGTTGTTCACAATTACATTGCACTCGCCAGCTTGATGGTCTGTGGAATCATTTTGGCCATCGTGAGCGACTTTATAGAGACTGCGCCAACTCGACCATACAAACAGTACAATCACATGCACGACCGGCACGGGGATGGACCGCATCTCAATACATGATAAAACCTACGGTAGGTGAACGCATTGGACAGAATTGAATTAATCGTCCAGGCGGATGAACTCGCCGAACTGATTTTGCATTTGCCTGAAGTTCGCAGCTATCGCGCCGCAGAAGCTCGCATGGAGGCAAATGGCGAAGCGATGAACCTGCGGCGCCGATTGTTCGAACTGCGAGAACAAATTGCAGAATTCCAGGCTCGACGGGTCCCGCCGCTACATTATAGCTATTTGCTTGAAGAAGCGGATGAATTACTGGGTAAACTAAATGCCATGCCAGAAGTTCAGGCGTTCGAAGAAGCACAGGCGAAGCTGAATGACCTTTTGGATGCCATCTCCAGCCGGCTGTCGGCTGCCGTGGAAAAACGCACCGAGGACCGAGCCTAAATTCCCGACAAGCCTGGTTATATGAGGTGCATCACAGGTTCGTTGACAGTGCATTCGAACGATGATATGCTGGGCAAACGTGGTACTGAGCCAAATTTTGATAACGGATGGGAATGAAGCACTGATGGCGGACGAGCATCAACACTCGCACGATCATGACCATGAACACGACGAAGACGAAGTCATCATCCTCGAAGACGAGAATGGTCAAGAGCATCAATTTGTCCTCGGTGAAGTTTTGACGGTAGACGGTAAAGATTACGCAGTTTTGCTGCCAGTCGACAACGAGACGGAAGAAGGCGTTATTTTCCGCATCGATGGAGAAGAAGGCGACCAGATGGTCCTTTCCGAAATCGACAATGACGACGAGTGGCAAAAAGTCGTCGACGCGTACAACGACGATTTGTTCGATGACGAAGCGGAAGACGAACAATAACATTATAGTCTCCGAACATACGGTGGGCTGACCAGGCGGAGTGCGAATACATTTGCACCCCTGGGTCAGCCCATTTTCTGTTTCGACATGCCTGTTGAGAATCTTTATTTTTGAAATATAATGGGTATAGTGACGATTTTAAACGCCGGTCGAAAGGGGTATACCTAATGAGTGTGGATTCCCAAAAACTATCTACTTTAATGCACGAAAATCGTACTTTTCCCCCTTCAGACGAATTCCGGGCACAAGCAAACTTCAACGATGAGCGCATTTACGAACAGGCTGCACAAGATCCCGAGGCATACTGGTCGGAACAAGCGTTACATTTAAGCTGGTTCAAACCTTTTGAAAACGTTCTCAAATGGACACCCCCACACGCCAAATGGTTTTTAGGTGGAAAACTGAATGCCGCGTACAACTGCGTGGACCGACATGCGTTTGGCCCTCGCAAAAACAAGGCGGCACTCATCTGGGAAGGCGAACCAGGCGACACTCGAGTACTCACTTATGATATGCTTCGTCGCGAAGTGGACAAAGCCGCGCACGCACTCAAGCGCCTAGGCGTTCAAAAAGGCGATAGAGTGAGCATCTACCTGCCGATGATTCCAGAGTTGCCTATCGCAATGCTGGCAGCGGCCAAAATCGGCGCCATTCACTCTGTGGTCTTTGCCGGATTCTCCAGCCAGTCGCTACAACAGCGCCTGGAGGACGCGAAGTCGAAAGTACTCATCACAGCCGACGGAGGATGGCGACGCGGCGGCATCACCCCGCTCAAAGCCAACGCCGACGAAGCCCTCGTACAAACGCCTGTCGAGAAAGTCGTCGTCGTCCAAAGGGTCGGTGAGGTGGCAGGCATCACGATGCAGGAGAATCGCGATGTGTATTGGCATGAGCTTTTGGCAGAATCACCGACAACACCATTTGAGCCGGAGCCAATGGACTCGGAAGACGTCCTTTACCTCCTGTACACCTCCGGAACAACAGGAAAGCCGAAAGGCATTGTTCATTCAACTGGTGGTTACCTGACGGGTGCGAATACGTCGATGCGCTCCGTGTTTGACATCAAAGACAGCGACGTCTGGTTCTGTACCGCTGATATCGGCTGGGTCACGGGCCACACCTATCTCGTCTACGGTCCACTGTCCGCTGGCACAACCGTGGTGATGTACGAAGGGGGACCCGATTACCCCACGCGGGATAGGTATTGGCAAATTATTGAGAAGTACGGCGTCACGGTCCTTTATACCGCGCCGACGTTAATTCGAACGTTTATGAAGTGGGGCGAGTCGCATCCAGCCGCACACGATTTGAGTACACTCCGCTTGCTCGGCACCGTCGGCGAGCCCATTAACCCGGAGGCCTGGATGTGGTTTCACCAACATGTCGGGCGCGGTACCTGCCCTATCGTCGACACCTGGTGGCAAACGGAGACTGGTTGCGCCATGATTGCACCACTACCTGGCATTGTCCCGACCAAGCCTGGCAGCGCAACGCGTGCGGTACCAGGCATCGACATCGACGTGGTGGACGAAAACGGCGAATCTGTGGGCTTTGAAAATGGCGGCTACCTCGTCATCAAGAAGCCGTGGCCATCCATGCTTCGGACCGTATGGCAGGATGATGCGCGCTATCGCGATACGTATTTCGGAAAGTTCGAAGGTGTCTACCTCCCCGGCGACGGCGCCCATGTCGATGCCGATGGATACGTATGGATTTTGGGGCGCATCGACGACGTCATTAACGTCTCGGGCCACCGGATTGGCACAGCAGAAGTGGAAAGTGCCCTCGTCGCACACCCGGCAGTCGCCGAAGCCGCTGTGATCGGCCGGGCACACGACGTCAAAGGTCAAGCTATCACCGCGTTCGTGACGGTGAGAGACGGTATCACAACAGACGAGCAACTCGTGGCAGATCTGAAACGGACAGTCGTTGAGCAAATTGGCGCCATGGCGCGTCCCGAGGAAATCATTTTTGCAGCTGAACTGCCAAAGACACGCAGCGCGAAGATCATGCGTCGCTTACTCCGGGACATCGCGGAAGGTCGTGTCCTCGGGGATACAACCACCTTAGCTGATCCCAGCGTCGTCGACACCCTGAAAGCTCAATATAAAGACGCTGAATAAGGACACATATGACCTGTGGTAACAACATGTGGGACCGGTGATGCAACCGGCCGCCGGTCCCCATGGTCTCCTTCCCTTTCCACTCCTGAAATCAATCAGGGGGTGATGACTTTCACCGCACACATTCGCGACCAACTCTTGCGGAAGTAGTACAAATACCTGTGCACACCTACAGACCATTACCTTGACACATCGCTCGAATTTCACTGAGAAATGAGGGATTCAGTATGAGTCAACAGGTGAAAATTGGGGACCCAGGACCACTTGGCTTAGCCGGATTTGGGATCACGACGTGCATTTTAAGTTTAATCAACGCGCACGTGACCAGTGCCAACGCGCTTGGTGTTGTGCTCGGACTGGCGCTCGTCTACGGCGGTGCTTGCCAGCTCATCGCCGGGATGTGGGAATTTCGCAAAGGCAACACATTTGGTGCTACCGCATTTTCATCGTACGGCGGATTTTGGATTGCATTCTACTTTATCGAAAAAGCTGCCCCACAGGCTGGGCTCGGCGTATTTCTCCTATTTTTCGGCATCCTTACGTTCTTTCTCTGGTTGGGCACCTTCTATTTGAATCGTGCGCTGTTCTTTGTTTTCTTCACACTGTGGATTGCATTTGGCTTATTGGCGCTCAATGGCTTTGGCGTCATCGGTTCCCAAGCAGGCGGCTGGGTCGGCCTACTTTGCGGAGCGATTGCACTGTATACATCCTTCGCAACCGTGATCAACGAGACTGCAGGACACACGGTATTGCCGCTCGGCGAATCGATTCGAAAGGCTTCCAGCGACAACAATGTAAGCGTTTCCTCTTAAATCGGATAACCGCTTTCTAGAGCGCTTTGGATAAGCGAACAGAAAAGAAAAGAAAAGTCGCCCCGGTGTTTTATTGAAGTTCACGAGAATCGATAAAAATATCGTACCGTATGGTGTCCTGATGAAATGTGACACATTTTATGAAGGGTCTGAAGCATTTAATGCTTTGGTCCCTCGTTTTCTTTTTCATGAATTAATATTCAACGTATTCTCTTGGATGCGTGAGGAGTGGGAGGGGTAAATTTTGCAAAGCAAAAGATGGGAGGAGCGAAGCGGCTTCCCCTGTGTCGAGCCTGTGGAGTTGTGGGCAACCCTGTTCTTGGGTTGTCCATCAAATCCATCAGGCTAATCTTTTGGAAAAATCCTTACATACGCATAAAACGACAGCCGTAGCTGCCGTTTTGAGTGTATCTTGATCTGGGACTAATGCCCCCCTTATGCGACAGAAGGATTACCAGACTTCACTGTGCTAACTTGGTGTTGAACTGTTTTTGCCATTGGTTGTTTTTTAACCAGTTATACAGGTTTGGGTCTTTGAAGTAGACTGTTTTATTTCCGACTTGATACGATATCACACCATCGACAAAGTGGTACACCTTGCTCAGATCCTGTGAATGTCCCGCCATGTAAAATGTCGGGCTTATCGAAATTTGCTCTTTAGAGGACAACTGCAATTCGAGCACTGCAGGGTTCGTATTGGCGGCTGTCCCGATTGGTGGGTTGGGAGGTGGCGGAAGTTGTACGGATACAAGTTCAGCCGTCGCTAACCATTTTTCAATCTGTGCCACCGTCTCTGATTGGTTTTTCGGTTCATATGATAACGCCGCCAATCCCGCAATAACATACACATGTTGAATGTCCGTCGCTTTTGGAAACTGTAGAGTTGTTAAAGTCTCAAGTAGTGGTGTAAATTCTTCAGGAGGCTGAATCTTGACGAAAAAGCCATCGAGTGCAATCTACTAAAAGTGTGCAGCAATCAGTAGAGGAGGCACTTCGATGGCTTATACGGATAAGATCGCACTTTTGGAGTTAATTCGCAAGATCGGATTAGAAGATGGTGATGTGGATTTCTTGAAAGAAGGGCTGAGGGTTCTCACCCAAGCAGTGATGGAGGCTGAGGTGAGCTCCCTGATTGGCGCTGAGCGATATGAGCGTAGTGAGAAGCGTAGCAACAGCCGTAATGGGTATAGAGAACGAGAATGGGATACTCGTGTCGGAACGATCGATTTGCAGATTCCCAAGCTTCGTAAAGGGAGTTACTTCCCAAGTATCCTAGAACCTCGGCGGAAGGCTGAAAAAGCCCTTCTGTCCGTTGTTCAAGAAGCGTATGTGCATGGTGTGAGCACTCGTAAAGTGGATGAGTTGGTCGAATCTATGGGGATTCAAGGAATCAGCAAAAGCGAAGTGTCTCGAATCTGTAAAGAACTCGACGATGTAGTGCAGGACTTCAAAAACCGCCCGCTGGAGGGGACGTATCCATATCTTTGGCTAGATGCCACTTTCCCGAAAGTGCGAGAAGGCGGACGGGTGCAGAGCATGGCGTTTGTGATTGCCATTGGTGTGCGAAACACCGGTGAGCGTGAAGTATTGGGATTTGACATTGGCACCAGCGAGGACGGCGCGTTTTGGCTCACATTCATCCGCAGTCTGATTGCACGTGGATTGCGTGGCGTACAGTTAGTAATTAGCGACGCGCACGAAGGACTGCGTAGTGCCATTGCTTCTGCGCTGACTGGAGCGACCTGGCAGCGCTGTCGTGTCCACACAATGCGCAATATTCTCAGCCAGGTGCCTAGAGCGTCACAAGCGATGGTCTCATCCATTGTCCGGACCATCTTTGCGCAGCCGACGCAGGAAGCCGCCAAACAGCAATTATCTGTCGTTGTGAAACAACTTCAAGGAAAGTTTCCAAAAGCGATGGGTGTTCTGGAACGTGCAGAGGAAGACGTATTAGCATACATGGGATTCCCGAAGGAGCACTGGAAGCAGATTTGCTCGACAAACCCACTTGAGCGCTTAAATCGTGAACTAAGGCGGCGCTTTGATGTGGTTGGCATATTCCCCAACCGAGAGTCTGTATTGCGCCTTGGAGGATCGATTCTCCAAGAGCAGAACGATGAATGGATAGTTGCAAGGCGCTACTTCAGCCGAGAGTCTATGGCAAAACTCATTGGCACTGATGAACAGCAGTTACTAGCTCCAACGTCAGTTTTGCATAAATAGCTAACACTAGGGGTTGCACTCAATTTACACCACTTGACGGGACACTACCTGAGCCGCAAGGGCAACTGTTTTGATAATGCGTGTATCGAGTCGTTTCACAGCATCATTAAGCGTGAACTTGTTTATCTGGAAAAGTTCAAAACGCGTAAGCAAGCCATACAACGGATTTTCGAATACATCGAAATCTGGTACAACCGGGAACGCGTTCACTCGTCCATTGGCTTTTTACCACCGGCCGAGTGTGAAAGAAGATATTTCCATGCGCAGCGGGCTAAAGCAGGCTGAGTGGATCGGTATCAGAATATTAAAACTTACAAATTCTCTGTTTGGGGTGTCCATTTTATTGACTTGAGCGTTTTGCAGAATGGTCGTTTTGGGTGGAGGTGAAAAAGGAACAACACCTAGGGGAAGTAAACTAAATTCCACATACTGGTATTCTTGCGCCGTTTCTCGTCACGTCAACTCGTTTTGATTTATGCAGTCTTCTTGTGTCGTTCGATATGGTTCACAGCTAGTGCCGATGCAAGTAACACGATCGCGTTGAGGAACATGTGTGTCTTTACTTTTCGGATGCCTCGGACATGGACGTCGTTCGCCGTCAAATTCGTCTTAAGCCTTGCGTTACAACGCTCTACAGCAGTTCGCTCGTTGTATAACAGCTTCCAATTCTGCGTGCCTCGGTGTGGTGCGCAGTAACGCCGAATATCTTCTGTGATCCGCTTTTTGACCACCATACCGTAGTTGGATTCGGAACATGTCGCGATTCCAAGCGGACAATCTACCTTCCCAACCGCGTGCGGGCAGCGAAACTTTAGTCGGTCACCGTCCGCACCCCAATACACCATGTCATATCCCATCGTGCAACGCGGCGTCCCGTCCGATGCGATTCCTTCAGGCGGTTCTTTTTCACCGCGCTTGTTCATCGCGATAATTGCCTGTGCACCATATTGACGAACCGTTTCATAGTTTTTGACTTGATCATATCCAGCATCCATCATGACAAAGTCGATTTTCCAACCGTGCGTCGTCACGACGTGTTCCAGCAATGGTGCCGCCATCTCACCATCAAAGACGTTCGCTGGTGTGACATCCAAAGCAACTGGCAGTTCACTCGCGGTATCCACAGCCAAGTGGAATTTGTATCCGAACCAAGCAAGCTTGTTGCCAAAGGTATCGTATTTTGCGCCCCAGTTGGCATTGCCCGTTTCCTGGCTCTTGGACTTAGGTTGTTTTTTCTCGTAGGACTTCACGGCGGCACTGTCCACAGCCAAATGGCGTCCGTTGATGATGCTCGCTTCTTTACATTGACTGACCAGGTCAATGAAGAGCTTCTCAGCGAGACCCAACTCAACAACGGCTGAAAACACGCGACTCAGTGTGGAGACCGACGGGGCTGCTTCGTCGATTCGAAACCCACACTGGTAGCGAAAGCGTATATCTCGCGCCAACCGTTCATGAAGCCTTGTGAACGTTGAGATTCCTTCAAGCGGAGCAGCCAGCAGTGCGCGCAGAATCGCTTCACGATTCATAGGTTTCGCGCCTTGGGGTGACTGTTTTCTCAATTTCGAAGCATAGGGTTGTAAATCCAAGACAGCGAAGAACAAGGGCAGACGATCGCTGGAGTCAATTTCTAGCCAGTCTTCAAAGGAAAAGAGCGATGGTTGGAGAATATACAAGTGGGACTTCCCTCCTCGAAAATTTCTTGTTTGGTCACTTGAAATCTTCTCGAAGGTTGGGGTGAAGTCCTTTTTCATGCCCTAAAAACCCTTGCCCTGCGGGAGTTTATAAATCTGCAAAACGCTCACTTAATACCACGGCATGTCCATTGCGCGCAGTAGTCGATACAGTCCATAGCCTGTCGGACCTGCTTCGTAACAAAACTCCAGTTCGACGCCATCTGAAGCCAATCTATGTACCAGGCTCCTTACAACTTCCACCGTATGAGGGAACATTCCGATATATCTCGGTTCACCACGGCCCTCGTCTGCTACCGCAACTGCGATACTTTCCTTAGACACATCCAAACCTACAAACTTTGTGATAGTCTTCATAGTATCGGCTCCCTTCGTATGTGGCTCTGCACTGTTCTCCTAACTTCAGTGTAAACCACGATGTGCGAAACGGAGCCGGTGTCGTTCATTATGACTAGTTCAAGAATCGTCAACAAAATAGCCTATGTAAAAGTAAAAACCACGAATCAACTGGTCCGTGGTCTTTACATGGTCGAGGCAAGCCGTGGAGTAGCAAATCCACAATCCGTCGCTGCGTGACTGCCTTTATACTTCCCTCTATGCGAGTTGTGTGATAACAAGGTGTGCTGACACAGGCCTTGTTCCTCCAGCGAGAGGAGTGATGGTTAGGGCCGTTGATTCGCCAGCAGGATTCCGTACAGTGAGTACGGAATTGACGGCTGTCGTTTTCACAAGAGCCACTCCTACTATCTGTGAAGTACCTGTTGCTCGCCCGACCACCGTATAGGTTAAGTCAGCGCCGTTGAGAGTTAAAATCAGTTGGCCCGCTTCGTCCACACCCACCTGAAAAAAGACCCAATAAGTGCCAATTGCAGACAAGTTAAATGTACTGGGACCAGTACGGGCAATAGTAGCCCCACTAGTAGGTCCATCTTCCGGAAAACTTACGTCTGCACCGGGAGCAACTGTTGCTGTATTATCAGGAGGCATCAACGCAAAAAAATCTGCAAATTTGAGGCTAAAATTAAACCCGGATTTCGACGATTAGGTGATTGAGGTCATTGACCGGGGCATGTTTTCAAGTATTTGGTGGATTTGTTAGCGAACACGGCGAAATCATGGTACGGAACTAGAGCAATGGACACAATTCCCCCCTCCCCAAGCCAGGCTATGAACTCCACTTTTTCAATTGGAAGAAAAATCTACGTGGCGGCATGAAGCATGATCAACGACCGATGCTTTGCATACACGGGAAGACGAATGCTCCACTGGCGTGCATGACGCACTAGAATCCCAGGTAGATGGAATAGTCTTCGTCTGAGCCGTCCGGCGGTCCACTGTCGCACCCCTGGTTGAAGCGCGACGTGCTTGTACAGCAGGAGTAGATTATACGCAAGTAGCTTTAGACCTTGCAGCGCTTTGTTGGCATCGAAATTCTGGCTGGAGAATCGGTCAATGGCAAATCCATATTTGGCTTCCTTGATGTGATTCTCAGCGTTACCACGAAAGTTATAGAAGTGCCATACATCCTCGCCGCTCCAGTCAAACGTTGTGGCAATCGCCTCGTATTCCCAGAGCCAATCCGCACACAGGCACTCCTGGGGGTCAATGTCTAAGCGACGCACAATCACGACCCGCCGAGGCCTGTCCCAGGATGTTGCCTGATACATGATGGAAGTAACGTCACAATGTTCCCGGTCACTCTCTGTGATGCAGTGCCAGAGGAGATTTGGCGCTTGCGCCAACTGTGCGAGTCGCTTGGTCCACTTCAGTTTGATGACGTAATCCCGCTGATCTTGCTCCAATATCTGAAACACTTTTTCTCCGGTAAACCCTTTATCCATGCGGACGGCACGAATGTTGACGCCATCCGGCAACTGGTCTTTCATCGCCTTGTAGAAATCCGCAAATCCATCTGATGTATGGGCGTCACCAGAGCGCAACTCATCATAGAGACAACAACCAGTGAGTGAATCAAACGCCAGCAAGGGATGGAAACTCGCTCGTCCGTGATGGTGTGGATTATATCCAACAGCGGACTGTTGCTGCGCGCCATAAACAGTCTCTACAGAGGAGTCGATATCGACCACGATGCCTTGTCCTTTGGGGAGAAGTGACCTTAGGATTTGTCTATGCGCCGAACGTATCGCTTTGATGCCAGCGTCGGAACCGAGCCGCTTCAGATCCTTATACAACAGAGTCGTATCAGGCAGTTTCGGCACGTCCAACTTCAGCTTCAACAGGGGATCTTGTTCGATGTCCTCAAAGTGGAAAATCCGTTCCTGACCCAGCAAGGAACCGAAAATGACGGTCAGAGCAATATCGTCCATGTGGAACTGGGTGTTTCTGCCCTTGCGTAATCCATGTACCCAAAACTCCCTGTCAATACCCGTTCCCAAAACGAAATCTATGAGACCACTTGCACCGCCAAAGGAGGTGGCGGCATTCAAATCGTAGCGAGTATGAATTGTAGAGCTTTTACGAGCAAACTGACTTCGTGTATGATTATATTGTTTCACCCAAAAGGTGCTCCTTCCTAGCGAAGATGTGGTTCTCGACAAACTCATCTTAGCCATACGGGGAGCACCTTTTCAATTATTCACACCAGTTCATGAGGACACAATCGTCGAAATCCGGGATTATAGGAATGCTGCCCGTTACCTGAACAAAAAAAGCCCTGCACACATTGTACAGGACTTTGTTTGTGGCTTTGTTGCAAATTCTTATTGCACAAAATATCGCTGATACGACTGCTGCCTCGCCGCGCCGCTCAAATGGGCGTACAGTTGCGTTGTTTCCGGCTTCTCATGGCCCAAGATGGATTGTACGGCCACCAGCGGCGCACCTTGGTTCAGAAGGACGGTCGCCAGCGTATGCCTCATTTTGTGCGGACTGACGCGCTCTTCGAGGCCGCAACGCTTGGCGATTCGCTTAAAGATATACTGTATTTCATGGACGGACATGCGATGTGGCTTGCGTTGCGTGACGAAGAGTGCCGGATCGCGGTCTTTCCGCTCACGCAAATAGCGTTCGACCCAGATGCGTGCCTTCGCACCAAAGTACACCTCGCGTTCCTTGTTGCCTTTGCCCAGAACAGTCACGGAGCCGCGCTGCCAGTCAATCTCGTCTTTTTTGATGCGTTGTATCTCCGCAACGCGGCCACCAGTGGCAAAAAAGAACTCGACAAGCGCGTGTTCTAACGAGGATTCACAGGAGTCGCGGAGCAGTTCCAATTCCTCGATAGTCATTGCTTTTGGCACTCGTTTGCCGGGTTTCGGTTCGTTTAGCTTACCTGTGGGATTCCGAGCCAGCAAATCTTCCTCAGTCAGCCACTTGAACAGAGACTTAATGGAGCGGATTTTATGCCCCAAGCTGGACGGTTTTAGATGGGTATGGTGGCTCAGTTGTTCGCGTAGGAGCGGCAGCGTGACATCCTTGATGTCGATGTCGCCTATGTCGCGAATGAGTAGCTGGTGTTGAAGTCGATACGCTTTGATGGTGTACTTCGAGAACCCTTCCTGTGTACGGACGTTTAGATACGCCTCAGATGCCTCAGACAGTCGCATATTGCCGTTACCTCCGTGTGTGGTTTGCCGTTCTTGGCAGACGGCTTCACACATCTGGCGGAGGTATGACAAAGGGTAAGGCGGGGATTTCTCCCCGCTCACCCGTTACATATATCCCTGTGCTTTAAGAGAACTGAACCTTTCATCACCGACCACAATGTGATCCAACAAATCTATTCCAATGATCCTACATGCCTCCGACAGTCGTTTCGTTACCGCGATATCTTCAGGGCTTGGTGTTGGGTCGCCGGATGGATGATTGTGACCGACGATGATTCCTGAAGCGCTTCCAAGTATTGCAACTTTCAAAACCTCCCGAGGGTGTACCACTGAAGCATCAAGGCTGCCGATACTCGCCGTATGGATACCACGGACATTATGCTTCGTGTCGAGCACCATCACCACAAAATGCTCCCGGTCAACGCCGTCAAGATATGTACGCAATATCTCCCATGCGTCTTCTGCACATCGAATCTGCTTGACTCCACTCGCAATTGTGCGCTCGCGTACCATTTCGATCCTCAAAACTGGAATCCTGTAACTCATTCTCTCATCCCCCTTCAATCGTCCGAAGCGGCCCTGTGGGCGGCTCCGCCGAGGCGGACGAATCATCGCCCTAGGAGGCTCGTTGCAAAGGGTGTAAGCGCGGTACCGGACCGAGACGGCTTCACTGAGACACATTCTGAGGAAGGATAAGGAGCGCGGCCCTTTGGAATGAGATAGGGCGATGATAGCCTAGGCGTGGCGGAGAAGATACAAAGAGCGGAGGACGAACACCGTAGAAATACTTGAACGCTTTTTTCGCCTTTTGGAGTAAACTTTATCAAACCCACTCCGAAGACATGCTCATTATTTATGAGTAGGTCTTAGTTTTATTACTGCGAATTATTGTGTCCAAATTCATTCTTGTGTGCAGTTTGTGTGCAGTTTGTGTGCGGTTTATACTACAGGTAATCCTATCCAAATCGGAGGTTGATAAAGTGGAAGGACAAATCATTGATCGAGGCATCAACAAGCGTACTGGTTTGCACGCTTGGCTAATTCGAGTGCCCAACGGGACAGATGCCAAAGGCAAGCGTCTGTACGCGAACAGAACTATTCATGGGACTAAGCGTGATGCGGAACGTACCCGGCGTGAGATGTTGGCCGAGAGAGACCGAGGGACACTGCGGGAGTCGTCTAGGGAGAGCTTGGATGATTATTTGACTCGGTGGCTGGAGGTTCATAAAGCAACCGTCAAGGAGCGGACGTATTACAACGATGCGGAAATGATTGATCGTTACATTCGTCCCCATGTAGGTATGATCAAACTACAGAAACTGTCCCCCTTGGACGTTCAGACCCTGTACGCAAAACTAGGTGATCAAGGACTTAGCTCCGCCACCATTCGACGCGCCCATGCCGTGTTACACCACGCGCTTGAACAAGCTGTTCGTTGGCAGATCATTGGCCAAAATCCTGCTCGATTGGTCAAGCCTCCAAAGCTTATCAAACCGGAAATGTGCACACTGACGGAGGACGAAGCCGTACGCCTCTTGGATGAGTGCATTTACGACCAGTACGGTACACTCTTTCATTTCTTGTTGATGACAGGCTGCCGTCCCGGAGAAGCTTATGGATTGCACTGGTCTGATATTGATTTCGACAGTCACACTGTCACAATTCGTCGCGCACTTAGTCGCAAAGGAACGCGAAGTTTTTTGTCCACTACGAAGACGTCCTCAGGTATGCGCACAGTATCGATTTTTGACGAGAGTTTGCTGGAATCATTAAAGCAGATGAAACAGGAACGAAAGGAACGTCAGGCGAAGTTGGGAAAGCCATTTAACGACGATGAATATGTCTTCGTTTCGTCCAAAGGCACTCCGTTAAATGATCGAAACGTAATCCAACGCCATTTCAAACCGTTACTAAAACGCGTGGGCATAAATGAAGATTTCCGTTTGTATGACCTTCGACACAGCACAGCAAGCCTTCTGCTGCGTCTAAACGTGCATCCAAAAGTGGTTGCGGAAATGTTTGGTCATTCCGACATCACTTTAACCCTTAACACATACTCACACGTAACACCGGGGTTACAAGAGGAGGCGGCGCAAAAGTTGTCCAATCTGCTCCGTAGACGGTAGTCTGCACACAACTTGCACACACAAAAAGAATGCTGCACACAAGTCGCACACAAAACGAAAATGAGGCAGCTACCCGTTTAGGATAACCACCTCAAAAACCGCGTCACCACGGCCTTTCTTATGGAGCCACCTGTCGGATTTGAACCGACGACCTGCTCATTACGAGTGAGCCGCTCTACCCCTGAGCCAAGGTGGCATGATGGCGGAGAGAGAGGGATTCGAACCCTCGAGACGGGTTTAACCACCTACACGATTTCCAATCGTGCTCCTTCGGCCAACTCGGACATCTCTCCACAATAAGTGCGTGCAACAGTTGATATCTTAGCATGGGCTTGTCCTACACGCAACCCCTTATCCATAGCATTTTCCTGGCTATGCGACAGCAAAAAGGGACTTCATCAACGTCCACGATGAAGCCCCTCGAGGCCCAGCCGATAGTGGTGGCACTTACTGATTAGGAATCCAATTACTCTTGAGCTTCAGACGCTACCACACCATCGCTCAATAGCAAATCCCTCACCTGCAGTGCATTATCCAAAATGAAATCAGCCTGCAGCCGTTCGAACTTCGGACGGGCCGAGGCCCCTTCTAGGCCAGTCAATACTGCGGCAAACGACGCACCCAAACGCTGCGCAGCCAAAGCGTCTGCAATCGAATCGCCCACAATGAGCACCTGTTCGCGCTTGCCTGGGAGTGGCAAGGACGTCCGAAGCAACGCGGTCGTATCGTCATTCGCCGTCAGGCTTCGCAAATAGGAATACGGGTGCGGCTTCGACAACGGCCTTGCCGATGGCGCCCGCTGCTCCGCCACGAGAACATCCGAGGCAGTCGAGACTTTCGCCGCGTCAAAAAACTGCCACCAACCAAAAAACTCAAGCGGAACTTTCGTCTCCGTAAACGGTCGACCCGTTGCAATGCCAAGCCGGATACCGCTCGCGACCAAATCTTTCAGCAAGGATTGGAACGAAGCCGGATCCACCAACGGAATTTCACTGGTCAGAAAACCTAGCTTCCCTGTTGAGGCGTGCGTGTACGCATCCCCTAGGTACCATTCCTGAAACGTCTCCTGCCCGATGTCCCACAACTTTCGGTCATCGAGTTCCAGGCCCAGTAGCGTTTGCAGCACAGTGCGTGCGCGCTCGAACAGTTCGTCACGCGTCGTCGCCCCGCCATACAGTGCATCATAGTGCGTATAAGACACCAAGGGTACACCTACGTGCGCACGAATCACCCTGCCAAGTTGCGCCATGGCTTCCACATGCCACCCCGCGCGTAGCGCGTCGGCCGCAGCGGCGCGCAAGGCCGAATTCGTCTCACACGTCGATAGTACGTGCGCCAACTCGCTGACAAAAACTAAATAAACCATGTCCCAGTTGGCATTGACGCCGACATTCTTCAATTTCTCAAGAACCGTATCCTGTTGAAAAACTGTCTGGCGAATCTGGGTGATGTCCGCGTCCGACAAATCGGCCCGATACGTGCCCGCAACCGACTCAAAACCGAGAAAACGGGAACTCGTCAACAATTCGTTGACTGTCAGTGCCGAGGCGTCAAAGTACCGCTCCTCACTGAGCATCACCCCGTCAATATCAAACAAAACGTCGGTAAACATGTCTATCCCCCATCATCGATGTGCCCGGGCGAACGTTTCCATAAACGTCGCAAAGCGGGCGGCAGACTCTACGGACACGGCATTGTACAGCGAGACACGGCACCCACCGACCGATCGATGGCCCTTGACGCCGACAAATTCGCGCGCCTTCGCCTGCTCCAGGAATTCCGCGGTGAGCGCCTCATCGCGCAGGCGAAATGTCACATTCATATCCGATCTCGCCCCGACCTTCGCATGTCCCTGAAACAAGTCCGGGTACTCGTCGATAACGCGGTACAACAGGTTAGCTTTTTCCCGGTTGCGTTCGGCCATACCCGCGACCCCACCGTTTTCCCCAATCCAGTCCAACACCAACCCCATCATATAAATGGCAAACGTCGGCGGCGTGTTGTACAACGAGCGCTGCTTCGCGTGCACTGGATAACTTAACATCGTCGGAACCTCGCGGTTGGCGCTGTCGAGGAAGGCATCCCGCGCGATGACCACCGTCACCCCTGAAGGCCCCAGATTCTTCTGGGCGCCAGCGTACGCGACGGCAATGTGGCTGAAGTCGACCGGGCGTGACAAGATGTCACTCGACATATCGACGATAAGCGGGTGGTCAATGTCCGGCAGCGCCTGCCATTGCGTCCCGTAGATGGTGTTATTCGACGTGAGGTGCACGTACCGAACTGGCGTCTGTGGCATCTTTACCTCTGCGGGGATATCCGTATAGCCCCCCTGCTTGGCCTGGTCGTCCACAATCACGTGGCCGAAGCGCTCCGCTTCTTTGGCCGCTTTTTCCGACCACGAACCTGTGAGCACATACAATGCGGTCTCGTCGGTGTTGAGAAAATTCATAGGCACCATAGAAAACTGCAGACTCGCGCCGCCCTGCAAAAACAGTACGCGAAAATCGTCCGGAACATGGAGCAGCTTCCGCAGCTTCGCCTCCGCAGCGTCGTGAATCGCCTCGTACTCGCGACTGCGGTGACTCATTTCCATCACGCTCATACCCGTGCCCTGATAATCGAGCAGCTCCTCGCGCACGCGCTCCAACACAGGACGCGGTAATGCCGATGGCCCTGCGTTAAAATTGTCAATCCGTCTCACAAGACATCCTCCTCACAACTCGATGGCGCGGACCATCAAGATGCCGTCCACACTAGCAATTTGTCCGATAACGTCCGGAGACACAGAACGGTCTACCGCCAGAAGCATAATCGCTTCGCCACCGCTCTCCCGGCGCCCCACCTGCATTCCTGCGATGTTCACCTGCGCGTCGCCGAGGAACGTACCAATGCGGCCAATCATGCCCGGTTGGTCCTTGTGACGCGTGAACAGCAGCACGCCTTCACTGGGCATGTCGATGGGATACCCGTCGAGTTCGACAATCCGCGGTCCCGATTCGCTGTACAAGGTGCCTGTCAGCTGATGCAATCCGCCATCGGTCACAAACGAAATAGAGATCTCGTTCGTGTAGACACGCCCGCGCGTCTCCCGCACTTCCTGCACCCGAATACCCGATTCTTCCGCAAACTGCAGGGCATTCACGTAATTTATCTCACCGCGGTACTGGAATCCAAGCAGCCCTTTGAGCACCGTCCGCGTGAGATACCCACCGTCCGGCGCCGAAGCGTCGCCGGCATACGTCACGCGGATGTTCGAGGGCGCGCCTTGTGCCAACTGTGCCGCAAACAGTCCAAGCTTCTCCGCGAGCGCCAAGTACGGCGTCAGGCGGGCTTTCTGCTCGGCGCTTAGGCTGGGGAGGTTGACGGCGTGATCGAACGGCTCGTCCTTCAGCACGCGCACAATTTGCTCCGCAACCTGAATCGCGACATTCTCCTGCGCCTCGACCGTCGAAGCACCGAGATGCGGCGTTAATATCACATTGTCAAACGACCGCAGCGGATGGTCTTCCCGAAGCGGCTCCGATTCGAAGACGTCGATGGCAGCGCCCGCAACCTGCTCTGTCCTGAGCGCATCGCACAACGCCAATTCGTCGATGATACCCCCACGGGCACAGTTGACAATGCGCACGCCGCGCTTGAGCGTCTGAAGACGGGCTGCATCTATCATGTGGTGCGTTTCCTTCGTGAGGGGTGTGTGCACCGTGATGAAATCGGCCTCGGCAATCGCGTCGTCGAGCGACGCTTTGACAATGCCAAGACTCAATGCGCGCTCTTCGGTCAAAAATGGATCATACCCGATGACATTCATCCCGAATACCTTCGCGCGCTTCGCGACCTCTGTCCCGATGCGGCCCATGCCGAGAATCGCCAGCGTCTTGCCACGCAATTCGACGCCGACAAAGCGTTTGCGGTTCCAATTCCCGGCTAACAAATCGCGATTGGCAACCGGGATGTGACGCGCGAGACTAATCATCATTGCGAACGTGTGCTCAGCAGCGGCAATCGTGTTGCCATCTGGGGCGTTAATCACCAGTACGCCATGCCGCGTCGCCGATTCGAGGTCGATATTGTCGACCCCAACACCTGCACGGCCAATCACCCGCAGGTTGCGCGCCGCCTGAATCACCTTGTCCGTCACGGTCGTCTGTGAGCGCACGACCAACGCGTGTGCATCCGCAATTGCTTCGAGCAATTCCGACTCGGACAAGCCCGTGCGCACATCGACTGTCGCGCCCGGCATCGACTCAAGCACCTCAACACCCGTCTTTGCGATATCATCTGTTACAAGAATCTTCAGCATTTGTCCCGTTTCGCTCCCCTCGTCACCTGAACCGGAAGACCTCTCTACTCTATTGGTCGTCCCGCACATTCGCATAGCTTCGATTGTGTATTCGGATTTTGTAATACAGGAAAGGCCACCAAGGGCAGCTCCTAAAACTTCGAGTGCCCAGGCGGCCGGCATGTCTATCGTTGCACTCCCCTGTGGTGACCCACGTTTCCGCCAGTCATGCAACGCGAAATTTCTACACTGTTCAGACTAATAGAGAATCTACACATCGGTCAAGATGCGCGCGCCTCAAGACGCGGGATTTCGCAGAAAACTCACCAATTTTTAAGATTTTCCTGCTGTGTGGCGATTACTTCACAGCCGATCCCGCTTCCGACAATGACGCCTCTGCATCCGCCTCGACGAATGTCACGTGCAGCGCCTTCACCGCGCGCTCGACATCGTCCGCCGGCACGACGCACGACACCTTGATTTCCGACGTGCTCACCATGTGAACCGCGATATTTGCGTCACGCAATGTCACGAACATCCGCGCCGCGACACCAGGGTTGCTAATCATGCCCGCGCCGACAATCGACACTTTCGCCAAGTCGGACTGCCGCTCAACCCGCGTGAAGTGCAGCGATTCTTGAAGCGATTCCACAATGCCAACGGCTTTTGTCAAATCCGGCTCATGGACCGTGAACGATACGTCGACCGCTGCAGCGTCCACCACGCTCTGGACGATGACATCCACATTGACGCCATGCGACGCCAACTCGGAAAAGATGGTCGCCAACCCGTGCTGCTGAAGCGGCACGCCAATCACTGCAATGCGCGCCACCTGGCGCTCAAACGCGATGCCAGTGACCACCTGGCGGCCTTCTAATGTTTGTTCTGTAATCGCCACGACACTCGTTCCCTCCTCATCGGAAAAACTCGATCTCACCACCAACGGCACAGCAAAATGTTTCGCATTTTCCACTGCGCGCGGATGCAAAACCTGTGCGCCCAAATTGGCGAGCTCCAGCATCTCGTCGTAGGACACCTCCGTGAGCTTGCGAGCAGCCTGGACGACGCGCGGATCTGTCGTATAAACGCCATCGACATCCGTGTAAATCTCGCAGATATCCGCGTGTAACGCAGCAGCCAACGCCACCGCACTCGTGTCCGAGCCGCCCCGGCCCAACGTCGTGATATTCCCGTTCGCAATCCCCTGGAACCCTGTCACAATCGGCGTGATGCCACTGTCAATCAACTGCCGCAGACGAGCAGTCTCAATCGACGTGACGCGCGCATTGCCATGCACATCCTCCGTCGCAATGCCCGCCTGCCAACCAGTGAGCGACTGCGCGGGTGTCCCCATGTGCACAAGGCGCATTGCGAGCAAACTAGCCGACACCTGTTCTCCCGTCGCCAAGAGGCTGTCCATCTCGCGAGCATCCGGCACATCCGCGATTTCCTTGGCCAAATCCACCAACGCATCGGTGCTATGCCCCATCGCAGACACAACCACCACACACTGGTGCCCACGTGCAATCGTGTTCTGGATACGCTGTGCGACGAGGCGAATCCGCTCGGTCGATCCGACCGACGTCCCCCCATACTTCTGCACTACAAGCACATTGCTCCACTCCTACATCGATGCAAACCATTCGGGTCGCTCACAGGCGCGCCCCTGCATCCGCTTTTCTATCATCGCTGTAAAATTCATTTCGCTTATCATACCGCAGTTCACAGGAATTGGTGAAGGGAAAATTGTCGCAAAACTCAATGCAATCGATTACATAGATAGATTCGAAGCGATTCGCTTCCCAGTGGAGGATAAATCGGCGGTTCTCCTAGGGGGAAGGTGAGATGGAATGGGGGCGGCAGGGCCCGCCCGCGCCACAGTTCCCCTCATTCCAGCCCACACTGCTCTTTCGCAAGCGCCAGTTGCAATTGCACGGCTGTCGGCGCTGTGCCACCACGAGACTGACGAGCCGCGACCACTGTCTCCGGTTGCAACAGTTCGTAGACGTCGGACTCGATGACACTCGCCGCTGCCTGCATGGTGCCCAAATCGAGTCCATTCAGGTTGGTGCCCTGCAAAATGGCCAATTGGACCAATTGCCCCACAATCGCATGCGCCTGGCGGAACGGGATGCCCTTGCGGACGAGGTAGTCGGCGAGATCGGTCGCATTCGAAAAGTCGCAGGCTAAGGCGTCTGCCAAACGGCCCTCGCGAATGCGCATGGTCGAAATGCTGCCCGCCATCAATTTGAGGGCGGGAATGACCGTGTCTATGGCGTCGAACACGCCCTCCTTGTCCTCCTGGAGATCCTTGTTGTACGCAAGCGGCAATCCTTTGAGCACCGTAAACATTCCCATGAGATGACCAAACACCCGTCCGGACTTGCCGCGGACGAGTTCTGGCACGTCCGGATTCTTCTTCTGCGGCATCATGCTTGACCCTGTCGCGAATTCATCCGCCAACTCAATCCAGCCGAACTCCTCCGTCGACCACAAGATGAGTTCCTCCGACAATCGCGACAAATGCGTCATAATCGTCGAAATGGCAAAGAGGAAGTCGAGTAAGTAATCCCTGTCCGACACCGCGTCCAGTGAATTCTCATAGAGTGACGAGAATTCCAGTTCATTCGCGACCTGTTTTCGGTCAATCGGGAACGTCGTCCCCGCTAACGCCCCTGCTCCGAGCGGCATGCGGTCCACCTCGTCTGCGACAAAGGACAACCGTGATTTATCCCGCTCCAGCATCCAGACGTACGCGAGCAAATGATGCGACAGGAGAATCGGCTGCGCGCGTTGCAGGTGAGTGAAACCTGGGATGATGACATCCATGTGATTTTCTGCCTGACGCACGAGCGCAGTCTGTAATTCCTTCACGGCGTCCGCCACCGTACTCACGGCGTCGCGAACAAACATGTGCATATCGAGTGCGACTTGGTCGTTGCGGCTGCGACCCGTGTGCAATTTCCCTGCAACGGCACCAATGCGTTCGGTTAACAGTCGCTCAATGTTCATATGAATGTCCTCGTCATCGAGCGAAAAGGTGACCTCTCCGGCCGCGATGTCCTCGGCCAAGTTTTCCAATCCCTCAATGATCTGACGCCCCTCAGCAGGGCTGATAATTCCGCATTGCGCCAGCATGCGCGCATGCGCGATGGAACCTTTGATGTCGTACGGCCAAAGGCGCTCGTCAAAGGAAATAGAAGCGGTGTACTTCAACACCAGTTCATCGGTATCTTCGGCGAATCGCCCGCCCCAAAGCTTCATACCACAGTCCCCTCTGCTACATCGGATGCTACGACGGAGACGCCCAAGCCATCGAGTTTCGGCGTGCCCGCTTGCTGATTGTGCAAGGTCGCATGAACCGTCGTCGGTAATCCCCACAGCGAGATGAACCCAACCGCCGCCATGTGGTCAAAACTGTCACCCGTCGTGTATGTCGCCAAGTCGTGGCGGTACAGCGAGTTCGCAGACTGTCTGCCCGTCACCTGCGCGGTACCCTTGAACAACTTCACGCGCACCTCACCCGTGACGTGCGTTTGCGTCGCGTCGATAAACGCGTCAAACGCAGACTTCAGCGGCGAGAACCACAGGCCGTTATAAATAAGCTTGCTATATTCAAGCTCCAGCCCCATCTTGTACTGCAGCACTTCCCGCGTCAGCGTCAGGTGCTCTAACTCCTGATGCGCCATAATCAAGACGCGTGCCGCCGGGGACTCGTACACCTCGCGCGATTTGATGCCGACGAGGCGGTTTTCGACGTGATCGATCCGGCCCACCCCATGCTTCCCACAGATCTCATTCAACTGAGCAATGAGCTGTGCGAGTTCCAGCGGCTGGCCGTCCAGCGAAACGGGTACCCCCTGCTCAAACCCAATGACAACCGTCTCAGCTGTATCCGGTGCGGCCTCTGGCGCAACCGTCCATTCAAACACCTCCTCCGGCGCTGCTTGCCACGGATCTTCCAGTACACCGCATTCAATCGCCCGCCCCCACAGGTTGGCGTCGATGCTGAACGGGTTGTCAAGATTTACTGGAATGGGCACACCGTGCTCATGCGCATAGCGAATTTCCTCGTCGCGCGTGAATCCCCACTCGCGCACCGGCGCGACCACTTTGACCCCTGGTGCCAATGCGTTGATGGAGACCTCGAAACGAACCTGGTCGTTCCCTTTACCCGTGCATCCATGCGCCACGGCGACCGCCCCTTCCGCCGCGGCCACCTCGACGAGCAATTGCGCAATCAACGGACGCGACAGCGCGGATGCCAGCGGATACTTGCCCTCGTACAATGCGTTCGCCTTGAGTGCAGGTGCGATAAACTCCTTTGCAAAACGCGATTTGGCGTCAATCTTATAAGATTTTATCGCGCCGACCTTCACAGCCTTGTTTTGGACCGTATCCAAGTCCTTGCCCTCACCGACGTCGACGCACATCGCGATAACATCATATCCATAGTGATCTTTAATCCACGGGATGGACACCGAGGTATCCAAGCCGCCTGAGTATGCCAATACGAGTTTTTCCTTCATCACAAATCCTCCCCAAATGCGCCAGCGTCCGCCATCAATGCGGCCATAATCGCCTTTTGTGCATGCAAACGATTTTCAGCTTGATCAAAAATGACAGAGTGTTCCCCATCGATAACCTCTTCAGATACTTCTTCGCCGCGATGTGCCGGCAGACAGTGCATGAAGATATGATCCGGTTTCGCCAATTTGCACAATTCCTCGTTCACTTGGTACCTCTCAAATTGAGGTAACCGCACCTGGGCCTCCGCCTCGTCACCCATACTCACCCAAGTGTCGGTGTAGATCACATCCGCACCATCGACGGCCCGCATGGGGTCTGTGGTAACCAGTACCTGCGTATGATTGTGTACCGCGTGGAATTTGGCCTCCTCCACGACGTGCGCCAGCGGTTTATAACCAGGTGGTGTGGCCACCCGAATATTCATGCCAAGTTTCGGAGCAACTTGTAACCACGAATTGGCGAGGTTGTTTCCGTCTCCGACATACGCCACGGTCACACCGCGTAAACCGCCCATGTGCTCGAGAATCGTCAACGCATCCGCCAGTAGCTGACACGGGTGAAACTCATCGGTCAATCCGTTGATGACCGGCACCGTTGCGTACTCGGCAAATGTCTCGACGTCCGCCTGCCGGAACGTTCGAATCATCACGCCATCGACGTAGCGGGACATCACCTGCGCCGTGTCGGAAATCGGCTCTCCACGTCCGGTTTGCAGTTGGTTGCCCGGTAAAAACAGCGCGTGTCCCCCAAGTTGCAACATCCCGACTTCGAACGAAACACGCGTACGCGTGGACGATTTATCAAAAATTAGGCCAATTGTCTTACCGGCTAGCAGCCGATGCGTAAAATGCGTCTTCTGTGCCTCCTTCAGCACCTGTGACAAGCGAAGGAGTTGCTCCAACTCGCGCTCTGTCAAATCGCTAAAGTGCAAGAGATCCCGACCGGCAAGCGTCTGGTGTGCCTCCCAGAGTGCATTTTGAAGGCGGACGGATAAATAATTCGATCCCAACGGCACAATCGCCGAAGACCCCCGCCCAATTTCACTGGCTGCTTCCGATATCGCCACGCCGTAAAACTCCCTTCTATACGCCCAGCTAACCTGGTTCGCTCTATTTCATATGAATTATTATACACGAGTATGTATAGTTATCAAATGCTTGTATGATTCCTTATGCATAAAATTTTAAAAACCTCCACAAAAAAGCGCCGAACCCTTATGGATGGGGGTTCGGCGCCTTGGTACACCTTGATCGTTATTCTGTTGCAATATCCTGATCTGTGATCTCGTGAGCTGGCTCAATCATCATAAAATGCATGCCAGGATGGTCAATCAAAGGCTGTAGTCGTTTCGCGGCCTCCGGCTGACCGTGCTTGCGCAGTTCCCGCTGATAGGTGCCCAGCAGCTCAATCAAATCCTTCTCGCCCGTCGCATCCACAAACCGGATAGCGACCTTCGCTCCCTTGGCAATCCGCCGGCGGAATGCCGCTTCATCCAATCCAAGCTCTGGCTGATACCGAAGGTAGACACGGCCTCCCGTCATCCCGGAGCAAATCCACGGACCCGGATCCCCCATGACGACAGCTCGACCGCCAGTCATGTACTCAAACGCGAAACCTTTCATGTTCGCGCGAGTCGCGATGCTCGCGAAATCATCGCGCACCGGTTCCGTGACTTCGCCACCAATAATGACGTCGGCCCCAGAGAGGCGAATGCCCGCACGCGCGTCCGCATCTCCCTGCACGATGAACAGCCCATGACCCGCTCCGTACGCCAGCCCTTTGCCGACGGATCCGCCGCGCCATTGACCATCCGCACATCTGCGCTTGAAGACGAGAATCTTGCCGCCAAACGACGCCTTGCCGACGCCATCCTGAGCGCCACCGTACGCGATGCTCGTCATTCCAACCGTGTGGTAAGCGGCAAAGCCAGCCCCCGCGACACCGTCATGCACAATATGGCGAGGTTCGCCCGTACGCCCGCTGCGAATGGCGTCGCCGCTCTCGCGAATGCCAAGTGCGCGCGGCACAGCTTGAATTTGCGTCGACACACCCGCCGTCGCGCCGTGTACAGCGACACCATCCGTGCCCGTCGCCGCAGCATACGCGTGAATTTCCTGGAGAACATCTCCGTACGCTTCCTCAAATGACCGCTGCCGAACCCTTGTTCCACGGCCGAGATGAACCTCGTTGACCGCCCGCAACCACGTCGTATCCACCCGCGTCTCTTCCTGCAATTGCACGAGCAAATCGCTTCGTCCAACCAAATCCTGCGTCCGGTTGGCGCCAAGCTTCGCCGTCAACTGCGCGACATGCTTACCAACCGCATCGAAGAACGTGACGAGTTGCTGCGTCGCCATTTCGAATTCACGCGGTGCGAACGCTTTGAGCCCTTTGGCCGCAGCCTCTTCCATGTCCTGCATCTGCGTGGCAATCCCGACGTGACACGTGTCTTTGTGACAGGCGCGACAAGACGTACAGCCGATAGCGACCATCGCCATCGTGCCAAAGCCCGCGCGGTTCGCGCCCAACAAGATAGCTTTCATCACATCAAAGCCGGATTTCATGCCGCCATCCGCCCAAATTTCGATAACATCGCGCAGTCCCGCTTCACACAGTGCCTCGTGCGCCGCTTTGACGCCAATCTCCATCGGCAAGCCCACGTGCCGGATGGCGTGCGCTCTCGCCGCACCCGTACCGCCGTCAAACCCAGACAACGTAATGACATCAGCACCGGCCTTCGCGACACCGACAGCGATAGTACCGATATTCGGAACAACAGGCACCTTGACCGACACTTTTGCAAACGGGTTGATTTCCTTCAGTTCGTATATGACCTGGGCCAAGTCCTCAATCGAATAGATATCGTGATTATTCGAAGGAGAGATGAGATCAACACCCGGTGTCGCATTCCGCGCGTTTGCGACTTGAACGGTCACTTTCGATCCCGGCAAGTGCCCCCCCTCACCAGGCTTCGCCCCTTGCCCAATCTTGATTTCGAGCACATAGGCGCCGTTACACAAGTCGGCATTGACACCGAAGCGACCAGAAGCAATCTGACGTCCGCGGTTGCGCGGATACTTGGTCAGCAAATCCTTAATCTCTCCGCCTTCTCCGTTGACGCAGACGATATTCAGCCGGTACGCAGCTTCCGCATACGCACGATAAGCGACCTCATTCTGTGAACCAAACGACATCGAACTGATGAGTATCGGATACTGATGCCCATCTATCGTCGTGTCAATCGGACCTTCCACTGCCTCCTGCGACTCGTCGAGACCGAGCACGTGACGCAGACTCAACGGGTTATCCACCTCGAACGCGTTGAGCTTCGTGACGTATTCGTCGTACGAAACGTCACCCTGTGCGACAGAACCCGCCGACTTCCAGATGCGCGGATAGAGTTGGAACAACTTATTCAGCCGAATCGACTTCCTGTCATTCGCCGCATACCACTCCTCGCGCAGCGCCGACTGCGCCTCGAGTCGGTCGAACGTCAGCCCCGCCTCATCGGAGCCGCAGAACGACGGGATACCAAGGTATTGGCTCACCTCATCCGACAGGCCGATGGCACTAAACAGGCGTTCATAGCCACGAAGTTCGTGGATACCCAGCGTGGATATCACCTTTTCAATGCCCTTCGTCAGCGCCTTGTACAGGTTTTCCACACCGTGCATGTCGCCTCTCGCTGCCGCAGTCTCCCACATCAGATACGGGACGACTGCATCTGCACCGAGCCCGAGCGCAACCATGATGTCGTGGAGATTGCGAAGCCCGCCACTGCGCAAAATCAAACTCGTACGCCGACGCAGGTGCTCGCCTTTGCTCTTGTTCGCAGGGCGCAACAGCGCTTTGTGAATGGCGGCGGTCACCAAGAACGGATCAATATGGTGCCCACGCTTAAACTGCAACCGGTCATCTAGCACGATCGCGTTGGCTCCGGCCTGCACCGCCTCCAGCGCCTCTACTTGGAAGCGCTGCAACGCTGCTTCAATGGTCTCGCCTTCCTCGCGATGAATCAGAATCTCAACCGTTCCATGCGGGCTCGTATGCAACATCGCGAGGGCGTCCTCGTAGCAAATGGTGCCATTGCGATGCGCGAGATTCTGCATGTCTTGAAACTCCAGTCCATACGACTTCGGGAGTTCCTCCAAGAGCACCGGCGCATGTACCTCGATACGCGGAGCGTCTTGATACAATCCATCAAACGACGGCCTGCGGCCGAGAACGGCGCGCGTGCTAAAGTGTTCAATCTCCCGCTCGCGGTCAATCGCGGGGTTCGTCACGACTGCGACTGTCTCGTGCATGAAATCAGACAATAAGGTCGCCTCTTGCGACAGCGCTGCGAGCGGACTGTCAAAGCCAAGCGACTTAATCGGTTCCGCCCCCGTCTGAATCTCCTGCTCAATCAACTTGATGTCGTCGTCGCGAAACCCAAAGGCGAGCGTCCGAATGTCAAGTGGCTTTTCGTCGCGCTCTGGGTGCAAAACCTCGGTTTTCTGTCCGTATGGCGCCGCAAAATGCAAACTGCGATGCTCCCCGCGGAACTGGAACCGACGCTTTGCCGCGTTTAAAACCTCTTGCTGCAATTCGTGATACAGGTAGAGCTGTGCACCAAATTCGTCCCATTTCACGCCGATCTTTTCACCCGGTGAAAGCGGCTTGGGCTCGCGCACCCAAGTTGACTGCGGAATGATACCTTGCTCCGAGCTGAAACAGTATGCGCTATCCGTCTCAATCAGCCACATCGGCCGCAGTCCCAACGCATCGACGCTATAGACGGCCGCGTTGCCGTGGCGCATCATCACGCCTGCCGGACCCTGGGCGAACGGTCCCCAAATGGATCGATAATACATGTATAAGTCAGATAATTCATCCGACATTTGTTTGATTTCGTGGACAATCGGTGGGAATAGGAGTTCCGCTGTTTCAAACAGCGACCACTTACGCTCTGAGACGAACGACAAAAGCGCCCTGTCCACCATCTGTGAATCGCTGAAATCCGGCCGCACTGGTACGCCAATCATCGACGACTCGGTGTAAAACCGCAAAATCGTGTTGATTTCGCCGTTGTGCCCCAACGACGAAAACGGCTGTACGCGTGGAAACGACGTGGTCGTGTTCGTCGAATAACGCGTATGTGCCAGTACAAATGTCGAACGAAACAGCGGATGTTGCAAATCGGCATAGAAGCGATAGAGCGTCTCATCGTTTCCAATAACTTTGTACACCGCGCTGTGATGTGATAGCGACGCCACATGAACACCCGAAATATCGTCAATCGCCGTAAACAGGCTCGCAAGCAGTTCATCGTCTGCGTCGTCCAACAGACCGGCCACTTGATAAAATACCGGACACACCGCCTGTGCCATTTTGCCCAGCGCCTCACGGTTCGCGCCGTCCGTCTTTCGCATCAGCACACGTACGCCGCAGTTGCTGAACTCGCTATCCACATGCGACTGCAACTGCTCACTTTGTTCCGAATCGAGAAAGATGTGTGCGACAAAGAATCCTGGCGCGTCGACGAATGTCGAGTCGAGCCCCGCAGAATCGAAGCGAGCCTTCCACAAGGCGCGAGGGATATCCAGCAGTAAGCCACATCCGTCTCCTTCACCAGCGACATAACCAGCCCTGTGGCGCATCGCCTTGAGTGCGTCCAATCCGTTCTGGACCGTGTCTTTTGAAGGCTGCCCCGATTTCTGTATTTGTGAGAAAATTCCGCATGCATCATGTTCACGATGTATGTCCATCGACAACGCATTCAAGTCCACATCCGCCACTCCTTTTTGCAAAATAGTTTGACACTATCTCTATACTCGCGTCAATTGAAATTTTCTCGACGAATCCATGCGCCCGGACTGAAATAATATACGATATATTGAATATCAATGCTATCGCATGTTATAAATATATGCAAGGTTGAAAGGGGGCTCCTCACGTGGAAGTCCGAAAAGCGGCATCAACGGATGTCGAGAGTATGCAACAACTTATACAACAGTTTGCGGACGTTGGGCTCATGCTTCCACGGACCATCAAATCGTTATGTGAACATTTGCAATGCTTCACAGTTGCCGTAGAGGATGGGCAGGTCATCGGTGTAGCTGGTCTCCACGTGCTCTGGAAAGACCTCGCCGAGATTCGCTCGCTGGCGGTCGCGCCACACGTGCACGGAAAAGGCGTAGGCCGGAAAGTCGTCGAACACCTGATTCGCGAAGCCGAGCACCTAGGTATACCACAAGTATTGTCTCTAACGTACCAAACGGGGTTCTTCGAGAAGCTGAATTTCCACGTCATCCGCAAAGAGAGTCTGCCGCATAAAGTCTGGAAGGACTGCTTTTACTGTAAGAAGTTTTACCACTGCGATGAGGTAGCCATGGTATATTATACACAACATTACGAGGCTTTCCAAGCCTTCAAAGAAGCCCGATGATTGAGTCTTTTCCCAAATTCCATGGCAGGCTTCCATATCCGAAGCAGCAGGCACAAGCCCGCGCTTCGGATTTTTGTTTGCAACTTTATACAACGTTAGGCAAGCTTTTGCACAATGCTCTCAAACCTCTCGACATGCTCTTCCCGCAAAATGAGCGGAGGGACAATCCGAATCCTCGTCGGACTGCACTTGGTCACTAACAGCCCACGCTCCACTGCCTGCTTGGCGAAGGTTTTGGCATCCGCCACGTCAAATCCCCACATCATGCCCCGCCCGGATACGTTCGTAAAGTACCGCCGCAACACCTGTTCTAGCGCTACACTCACTTGACACACACCATCGAGAAATCCCTTCGCAGTGACCGTGTCGACTACGTAGTTGCCTGCGGCCATCGCCAGCGGATTGCCGCCAAATGTAGATCCGTGGCTCCCTGGAGAAAAAGCGGCCGCGACGGACTCGCGCGCGATGACAGCGCCCACTGGAACCCCGTTGCCAAGCCCCTTAGCCAACGTAACGACGTCTGGCTGAATGCCCACTTGTTCATAAGCAAAAAAACGTCCGGTGCGGCCCACACCTGTTTGAACTTCATCGACAATCAATAGCGCCCCGACCTCATGCAGTCGGTTGGCAAGCGCCTGCAGGTAGTCTGTGGCAAGTGGATAAACCCCCGCCTCTCCCTGCACGACTTCCACAATGCACGCAGCGACGTCTTCATCAATCGCCGTCAGCACGTCCGCAAGCGTCTCCGGCGTCACACAATCTGGCACCAGCGGGGTGAATCCCTCATGATATGCAGCCTTCGGCGTTAATGACAACGCCCCCATCGTCCGCCCGTGAAACGCATTCGGCAGCGACAGTACCTTCGTGCGCGCCTTGCCCGCGACGCTTGCATGGTACTTACGCACCAATTTCAGCGCCGCTTCATTGGCCTCTGTACCACTATTCACAAACATCACTTTCGCATCCTCGGCCAATCCCGCTAAGTCAGCCAACTTTTGCGCCAACGCCACCTGACCAGGGATAAGGAACAAGTTGGACGTATGTAACAGCGTCCCCGCCTGTTTCGCAATCACTTCCGCGAGCCCCTTATCCGCGTGCCCCAAGTTGCACACAGCGATACCCGCCGTAAAGTCGAGATATTGCTTCCCTGCATCGTCGTATAAAAAGACGCCTTCGCCACGGACCATCCGCAACGCCCGCGGCCCGTAATTGTTAAACAGTGCATTACTTTGCGCCAGGTCAATTTGTGTCATTGCGCTCATCGTGATCGATGCACCTCCATATTTGTGTTATCGGGCTACGCCCACAGCATGGATTTTTTACAGCATGGTGGTCTTTCGGCATGGATGTCTTATTAAGACATCCCCCCGGCAATCCGTGCCGATAAGACATCAAAACGACACTATTTCTCGATTTTCAGCCTCTATCGGGCAGCTTTTGAGTAGATAGAGCATTTTCCGTGTCTTAAGTTCGCTGAAACGACCGAATATCTGAAAATAGGGTAGATAAATTGCCTTATGTGCTCGATCACTGCGGACCCTAGCACCCTGCACCCAGGGCCACCAGCACTGCGGACCCCGCCACCCTGCACCCGGCCCCACCAGCACTGCGGACGCCCCGCCACCCATCCACCGTCAGTACGCGGGCGCCGAGGTCTGCGCGTTTGTGGGCATCGCGACCAAGCGGGTTCCATACTGAGTGCGGGTGGGGTTGACTGGCGTTGGCGCATGGCCGATGGCGAACAAAAGGCTCCCCTCGTCGCTACCATCGACGACCCACACCTCGGGAATGTCGCAATTGGCGGCAAACAGCATCGCTTGTACCTTCGGAATCATGCCAGCCGAAAAGTCGCCTGCCACGAGGTGCCGCCGTAAGTCGGACGCCGTGACGTCGTAAAGTTGCTTCCTGCGCTCGAAATCCGCGAAGACACCGGCGACATTCGTGCATAGTAACAGCTTGTCGGCGGCGACCGCGCGCGCGACGTGAGCAGCTGTCGTATCCGCGTTCAAATTGAAAAACTCGCCGTCGTCGTCCACGCCATACGGAGGCAGCAGCGGCATCTTTCCTTCCTCTAATATTGCGACAATCGCATCCGCCGCCACGTGGCGAACTTCTCCAACGCGATCCCGCCCACAATCCCCCGCCCGCACGGCTGTACCATCCCTCAGAGGAACAAAATGAGCAGCAAGCGGATCAAGCGCCCGCATCAACTCACGATTACACTGCTGCAACGCCCGCAGTACAATGGGCATCGCCTCCTGCGTCGTCACGCGCAGCCCGTCGACAAACGGCAGTTCAATGCCCGCCTCGGTCAATTGGCGGGTAATCTCTGGTCCGCCTCCGTGAACGAGTACCAACTCGTGGTCGTCCTGCATCGCCGCGGCAATGACCGCTCGCAACGCATGGTGGCCACGGCCGTCCAATGCCCCGCCGATTTTCATCACAATCCGCACGCACCAGTCCCCCTCACATCCACATCGATGGCGTCGTCAGACCTGCGGTCTCGTGGAATCCGAACATCCGGTTCGCATTTTGCACCGCCTGCCCAGCGGCGCCCTTTTGCAAATTGTCAATTGCGCAAAACACCTGCAGCACGCGCGCGGACTCGTTCACAGAGAACCCAATGTGTACATAGTTCGATCCCGCCACCGCCTTGATATGTGGCACCTGCGGCGGCGAAAAGACGTGAACAAACGGCGCATCTGCATAAATTTCCTGATAGAGACGATAGACTTCTGCAGTCGACGGAACATCTGCCAACTGCGCGTACACGCTCGCGAAAATCCCCCGCCGCACAGGTAACAATTGCGTTGTCAACAAGACCGAAAACCGCCCATCCAGCGCCTGTTCGATCTCCGGCGTATGTTGGTGCTGCCCCACCTTGTACGGGTAGAAATCGTCGGACAGTTCCGCGAAGTGCAAGTGTGGCTTGGCACTCCGCCCCGCGCCTGTCACTCCTGACTTGGCGTCGATGATCAGCGGTTGCGACGCATTGACAAATGGCGCAGCGCAAAGCGGCCTCGCAGCCAAGATAGCGGCCGTCGCGTAGCAACCAGGGTTCGCCACAAGATCCGCAGTCGCCACCCGCTCACCGTTAAACTCCGTCAAACCATAAACGGCCGCCGCTTGCACGGCCGCGTCCACAGGTTTTTTGTGGTACCAGGCCTGATAGACTTCCGGGGAAAGGCGCAAATCGCCGGAGAGATCAATCACGCGCAAATCGCGCGCGTGCAATTGCGCCGCGACGTGTCCTGATTCACCAGACGGCAAGGCGACAAACGCCAAATCGCAGGCTGCAGTGCATGCGTCGGGATCAAACGCTTCCACCGGGACCCCTTGTTCGTGGACGAGGTGGACAAACAATTCAGAGAATGTCTCGTCTCGCTCGCGTGAGCCCGCCAAGTAACTCAACTCCATGGATGGATGTTGCAAAATCAAGCGCACCAATTCCATCCCGGCATACCCTGTGGCACCAATCACGCCCACTCGCGGATTACGCCCCATGTATAAACATCCCCCATTGTGAATTTTAATTCAGTATACCGGAAGTTTCATCCTGTGAGAAGTGAATTGTACAGCGCAGGTCGCAAAGTGACATGAAGTGACTTTCCAATTTGACTTTTCTGTGCGGGTGTCCGTATCGGCGGGCGATTGTCCCATCATTCCATGCAGTACATCAAAGGAGGCGAACATGATGGGTGTGTTCGGCGGATATACAAGATGGGCAGTTGTCTTTCTCATTATTTTTGTGTTGTTTTTCCTCCTCTGTCCAACGGTTAGCTACAGCTATGTAGGTGCACCAGCCCCAGGCATCTCAACCGCTTCGTGCGGCAACACATGTGAAACGGCGTACGGCGCGGCTGGCACCATGGAGATGGGCGCACAAACATACAGCTATGGCGGCGGCATCGAATATCAAGGCTACAACTACCCTGCTTATGACTACACAGAAAGTGAAAGCAGTATGTGACGAAGTTGTAATTTCCGCTTCACGCACAACAGAGACACGGGTGCCACCTCACCGGTTGGCACCCTGGTCCTCTGTCGTGATATGGTAATACATAGGAGGTGTCCGTTATGTTCCAAAACCCGGATGACAACACCCTGGCACGCATCCTGAAAAGTGCCAAGACGATTGCCATCGTCGGCCTGTCGGACAGGTCCAATCGACCAAGTTATCAAGTGGCCCACTACCTAAAGCAGCAGGGATACAACATTATTCCCGTGAACCCGAACGCAACAGAAGTGCTAGGGGTACCTGCCGTCGCATCCTTGTCCAATCTGCCCCAACCCGTCGACATCATCGACGTCTTCCGCAACTCCGACGCGCTTCCCGACGTCGTGGAAGAATCGCTGACGGTATCCGCCCCCGTCATCTGGGCACAATTGGGCGTTTATAACGAAGCGGCGGCAGAGCTAGCCCAAAAGCACAACAAGACACTCATCATGGATCTGTGCATCAAAATCGAACACGCGCGCTTAATTGGAAATTAACAACAGGCTCAAACCATGCTAATCGCCCTAGCCGCCAACACCGCAACAATCACCAATGACACCGCGGCTTGCGTCATCACCAAAACTTTCACTCTCCGGGACATGATTAAGGTGTCCGTAGGACTAAAGGCAGTATTGGTGTTGAACGCGACAAACAAATAGTCCACAAATGACGGCTTCCAATCGTGCCAGACCTCTTCATCCGTCGTCATTTGTGGAAACAAAAAATCGATCGGCTGTAACCGATGGTGATATCGACGATATGCCCCGCCCTGATCAATTGACCAATACCACAGTGCAAACACGAACACATTCGCCACCCACAGAAGGACCGCATCATAAAACAACACCTTCGCGTGCGGTTGGTGCCTGAACAGCGCAAGCACCAACGAAGCCACATTGCTGATCAGCGCCACAGTCAGTAAGAAAATCAAAATGAGCGCAATCCGCCGGATCCACCCATGGTGTTTCAGCACGACAGCTATCGAAAACGGGATCAAAAAACCCACAATGATTGCCAACGTCGTCCAACTCGGTCCTATCGTCACTGTCTCCGATACAGCACTATAGAGAACGCCAACAAACAACACCACGATAATAAATGGCCAGATGCGAAGCCCAGAAGATTGACGACGATCACCCATCTATATCCCACCACCCCCTCTTCAATGTCGACGTGAATGACTTAAAACAAACGTCCAGACGATTTCGGGGGATTTAGGGCTGGCCTACCCTAAATCCCCCGAAATCACAAACCGATTCCAACAGCGTAAACAAGGACACCATCACGAATAGGACAAAATAATTTTTGTAACCTGCGCAGGCTGGCTCTTTGCAAGTTTGAGTGCCGATTCAAGTTCAGTAAAATCCATTCGCTGTGAAATGAACTTATCGGCCACATCTGGATTCTCATGCAGAAATTGCATCACGGCGGGAAAAAGTCCGACGCTATGCCGCGTCCCATAAATCTCGATATCCTTCTTTGTCAGCAGTTGGCCCGGAAATCTCACATCCTGTCCGGTCAATCCCACAATGACGATGCGCCCCGCCGCACTGACAAGGTGAATGGTCTGTTCTATCGTTTTCGGAAGACCGGCAGCCTCTAGTACAATATTCGCGCCTTCCCCGTTCGTCTTCGATAAGATGTGTGCAACAATATCTACATCGCGCGCATCAATTACCGCATCCGCTCCAAAATCCAACGCAAGTTGAAGGCGTTCCGGCACCACATCGATGGCAAATACAGTCGCGTCAATCGTGCGCTTGAGTTGACTTAAGATAGTTAAGCCAATCGGCCCCATACCGAGAATTGCAACCGTTTCTCCGCCTTTCATACCTGATCTGCGAATGGCCTGTGCCCCGATACTAAATGGCTCACACAACGCTCCCACCTCGAAACGCATATCATCCGGCATCGCATGAACATGATGGGCTGGAACCGTTACATAGTCGGCAAAGCCGCCGGCTCGGACGGATCCAATCATATCGATGTTCGCACACGCGTTCGGCCGATTGATGGAGCAGGCGTAGCAATGCCCGCAAGGCACAGCAGGTTCAACAACCACGCGCTTTCCGACGAGAGAGGATGGAGTTTCATCTCCGACCGCCTCCACAATACCAGATAGTTCATGACCAAAAGTTTGGGGATAATTTGCATACGGGTTTGAACCGTCATAAAAATGCACATCACTGCCACAGATGCCGGCTGCTTGAACACGCACGAGTACCTCGTGTGGCTTTGGTACGGGTTGTGCAATCTCTCGAAACTCAATCGTAAATGGCTTTGTCATCACCGCTGCACGCATCCTCTAGGACACCCCTTTCACATTGGTTACTGTGTGACTCCCAACTGCGCATCCTCCGACGTTTGGCTTGGCAAAGTGAGCGGTTTCACCCAAAGGGCTACGCATATGGCGCCGACAACAGCCAAAATTCCCGCCAGTAAGAAGGCACTAGAGAATGATCCGGTGAATTGAACGATAAACCCCGTAATGGTCGGTGCAATAATGCCAGAGATATTCGCCAGCATATGAACAAAACCACTCGCCCCGCCCACCTTGTCGCTTTGTACGTTGTCAGAGATCACGGCCCAGTAAATGGCTCCTGTTAAGTACATAAAAAAGATTCCAATCGTCATCAACACGACGGCACTCACTGCAGTCGTGACCATACCTGTTGCCGCGATACACACAGCGGCCCCGATTAATCCACCGACGATAATGACTTTTCTGGAGAACATGAGTTTGTTTGTCAGCTTGAATAAATAATCAGACGCCCAGCCGCTCAGCAGCAATCCAACTGTTCCGACCACCCAAGGAATTGTGGTCGCAACACTCATTTTTGAAATACTAAGATGCTTTGCGTCTGCCAGATAACTCGGAAACCAAGTAAGGAAGAAATACAAAATGTAATTGTACGCAAAAAACGCCAGAGCAGTGAACAGAATCGTCGGTTTTTTCGCGTAATACGTCAGAGGTACCTTCGCCTTTCCTTCAACCGGCATCACCGTCGTATCTCGCTCAATTTCCGCCAATTCTGCTGCCGGAATTTTGGGGTTTTGACTGGGCTTATCCGTGACCGCTTTCATCCAAACCAGCGCCCATACCAGGCCTATCAAGGTGATCACGACAAATGACACCTTCCAATTTGAATGGACGGCAATTAAACCCACAATCGGTCCAGCGACCGCGCCACCTAAAGGGCTTCCAGCAAACGCTATCCCCACGGCCCTTGCACGCGTCTTTTGCGGCACCCAATTGTTAATGGTTTTATTGGTCGTAGAAGCAAGCGGGCCTTCCGTAAACCCAAACAACAGCCGAACGATAAAGAGCGATGCGAAATTGAAGGTCACGGCCGTCAATCCGCAAAAGATGGACCACAGCGTCATGGACCCGCCAAACACTTTTTTGGGTCCGTATAAGTCCGACATGAACCCGCCTACAAAATTGAATATCGCGTAACCTACAAAGAAGCTGCTGAATATCATGCCGAGTTCACTAGGAGTCAAAGTAAACCCCTTGCTAATCATCGGCGCCGCGATGGAAAAGGCCGACCTGTCCAGATAGTTAATCACATTGGCCAAGAACAACATCGTGATGACCAGCGCACTGTACTTCTTAAACACGTGTATCCCCCTTTTCGGCAAAAATTTGACTACGAACCGCAAATCCGAGTCTTGCCAGACAAAAGATAGCGCTTTCAGAAGTGGCAATCTCTTTTGCTCTAAACGAGACGATGAATCCACGGTTCATATGTATACTAGTATATGAAATGTACACAATCAACGATTTTTTGTCTGACACAAGCGATTCTCTTTCCGTATAACCCGGCAATCGCAGCCACGAATGCGCCTTTCACAAACTGATTCAACGTCGACTTTTGTTTTTTTGCATTAATAGCATATAATCCTGATCGGAACAGGGGGCATTTAAATGAGTAAACTAGTAAAAAAAGGTTCGTTATCCGTCGCGGCCATCGCCGTTATAAGCGCGGTGCTCAGTGGGTGCGCAACCAGCGATACAAATCATGCAAACAGTGCATCCGCTTCGTCCGCCGCGAGCACAAATAGCGAAAAACCTGTGAAGGGCGGCACGTTGACAGTCGACATGAACGAGGCCGTTCCAGATTTAGATCCCGCTGTCGCCTATGATGCGACCTCAGCCGAAGTCACTTCACAACTGTATGACCAATTGGTGACCTACGACAAGACGTCCTATAAAATTGTCGGAGACCTCGCCAAGACGTGGTCCGTTTCCAAAGATGGCCTTACCTATACATTCCATCTCCGTCCAGGCGTGAAGTTCTCCAATGGGGATCCACTATCCGCAAAGGATTTTGTCTTCGAATTGGAACGAATTTTGGACAAGAATTTAAAACTAAAACCATCACCTGGAAATCAATTCTTTATGGATATTCAAGGTGCCAGCGAGTATTACAATGGCACAGCGAAGACCATATCTGGTATCTCCGCGCCCAATGACGACACGCTCGTCATTAAACTGGTTAAGCCAGAGACCTTTTTCCTACAAGTCTTGGCGCTGCCGTTCTTATCGGCTGTCGATCCCGCCTACATACAAAAGGTTGGCAACACAGCTTTCGATACAACGACAGCCATGGGCACTGGCCCCTTTGAGCTCGCATCGAACTCCCAGTCGAAGGTCGTCTTAAAACGCAACCCTTACTACTGGAAGAAAGATGCGTATGGGAATCAACTTCCCTACCTCAATCAGGTCACCATAAACATCAACCCGAATACCCAAGTGGATGAGCTTCAGTGGGAGCAGGGGACAAACGCATTTCTTAGCCCGAATTTAATGGGCGGGGACGGCATTCCAACATCACAATTCAACACCATCATGCACAATCCGAAATACAGCAAGTTGGTGATGAAGGAACAGGAAAACTCGATTAATTATATCGGTATGAATATGCAAAAGACGATTCAGGGCAAACCCAATCCATTGGCGAACTTAAAGGTTCGACAGGCCATTGAATACGCCTTTGACGCGAATCAGATTGTGAAGATTGAAGACGGCAAAGTGCTCAGCCTGAATCAGCCATTGCCTTCCGGTATGCCTGGACATGTGCAGCATCTTGATGCGGATGCTCAGTACGGATTTAATATTGCAAAGGCCAAGCAACTGCTAAAAGAAGCTGGCTATAGCAATGGTCTGACGATTGATTTCTGGGATCAAAACAGTCCTGATTCATTACGTGTTGACCAAGCTATACAGTCCATGATGCAAGCGGTCGGAATTCATTTGCGCCTGCACGAAGTCAGCTTCTCTGACTTCTTGGCAGAAGGTATGTCCGGTAACGCACAAATGTACATGAGTGCGTGGTCACAGGACTTCCCTGACCCGTCCGACTTTTTGAACACGCTGTTCAACTCAAATCAGATTCCAGACAACAATATGAATCATTACAGCAACCCACAGGTGGACAAAGAGTTGAACGCTGCAGAATATATGACTGACCAACAGGCGCGAGACCAATTGTACGCAAAGGTGACCAACCAAGTGATGGCAGATGCCGCATGGGTTCCGGTTGACCAAACGATGGGGTTTGCCGCGGTCAATCCATGGGTACACGGCTTCACCATGAGCCCAGTTTTGACTGACCCATTTCAATACATTTGGATTGACAAGAACCACAGCTAACCTGAGATCAGAACGTGGGGTCCCCTCTATCATGGGGACCCCACGTTTACTTTTTCGCACCACGCGCGTTCCATATCATACTCTGTGAACCACGTATTGATTTCGACATCGCTATCTTTCGCATATTTAGCGACTCTCGCTGATAAACGGAAGAATCGGGTTGTACCGCACCATATGCAGCCAATTTCTCGCTCCACTCCATTGCCGCAAGTCGGTTGTGATCGGCATTTTTCATGGCCAACTCGGACATACCCGCCATGACAGCCGAGTAGCAAGGGATACTTTCCTTCACCGGTCGGTTCAGAGACAAAATCCTCCACCTTCTTCCCGGCGCTCCAGTAAAACATTTTGTAAGGCTTGATGTGTTTTACAAAAACATCATCGGGAAGGAAGCGCACTTCCTTCCCTTTCACACAGAAATTTTTTACATCCTAATGCTCACGTGAAATGGGATGTTCCATTTCAGTGTCAGCGTGACTAGACCGCAACGCTCTGGGGACCCCAAGCCAGACAAGAAGGATCACCACCGTCCCAGCAAGCCATGCAATCGCATAACTGGGTGCTTCTCCCCACCCAAACCTAGGAGCATTGATGAGACCAAGCCACGCGGACAGTGCGCCGAATAACGACCACAAAGCAGCCACAATAAATTTTCTATCGATTAAACATACTGACATTGCGGTAATGATTAAAACCAACATTAAAAAACCGTTGGCCATTCCACTAATAGGTTCCCAGTATATCGCTTTATCCAAGACTTCTATAACTTGGGGAGTAAGCTGAATCTTCAAGGCGGCCAAGCTCTCTTGTATCGTCGACTGAATCAGGTACGCACCCGGTATAATGATCCCTAATAAAAAGGCATTTAGATACCGATGCTCGATGTTGGTGATTGCCGCGCGTCCGACGCCTATAGAAACATAGGCAATAACGGCCGCTCGAAGTGACCACGGGAACAAATCAATGGCGGGCATGGATAGCCCAGCAATGACAACAAGCAACATAACAATGGGGACCCAAAAATGGTATGAGATTCGTGCTCCCAGATTTTTGTACGAAGGATGGACTGCGTACATTACAGTCGGTATAATCCCACCGGACACCCCAATAATTAATGAACATACCCCATCCATGAACAGCGTGTTAACAACTGAATACCCGTCGCCAACACGCTTTGCAGCTTCAACGGAAGCCAGGTCTTGTAAAATCGCATAGACTGACATGGGGACAATGATGGAGAAGTACGAAATATCCTTCACCAGATACGACCCAAAGTGTGGCGCCATATTCCAAGGCGATGTCAGGTGCATTCCAGTCCATTGAATATCGATGTCACCAGATATCAAACCAACGGCGAGAACAATTATCCATGCAACTAAAAACGGTGAAAGCCTCCACCGCGTCAGTGGAATCTTCGCAAACACGCCGCAGAGCACAATGGCTAATGAGATAACGCCTAACAGCGGGCTGGAAAATAACCGAACGACAATCATCATGGACAAGTAACTATACATGGCGGCCGCAAATACAGTCATCACCGCCGGTCTAGGAATCAGACGCCGAATGTACTTAGAAAACGGCGCACTCACGAGTTTGAAGATTCCCATCCAAAACACTGCTGCCGCACCCGACGCCCAACAGGCTGACAGGTTATGAGTCAGTTGATACACGGGTAACATAATTGAAATGGAAAAGGCAGTTGCGGACGGAACATTGATGCCGAAAACCTGGGATGTGACATTTAAGCGTCCCGTTTTCTTAGCCAGGCGACGGGCACTCCAAGTTACCCATAAACCGGCTAGTAAAAAGCCAAGGGAGAAGCCAGGAAGCATATGACTTACTGAAAAATCTAGCGGTATACCCACACCAGCGAGTAGCAATGCTGGTATGGCCATATCGGTGATATTTACCCCGAAGTGACTTATCATCGCGTCTAAATCCCCGCGGTTCACGCGAAACCAGTAAGGTTTGAACATTGAACTGCTCTCGGCCACTGACCTCTCCCCCAATGTTTCCAATCATAAAGTTACAAACTAGACACGCGGATAATGAGTTGATGCCCCCATTGAAGGCGGAGACGCCCATCGTTTCGTCCAATCGTTTTCTATTCCAAATTGATCGAGCGTTCTGGCTACCACATGATTAATCACGTCATCTAATGAACTTGGATGATTGTAGAACGTAAGCACAGGCGGAAATATGACTGCGCCCATTCGAGACAAATGCAACATATTTTCAAGGTGAATATCACTCAAAGGGCATTCTCGCGTGATCAAGACTAACTTGCGCCGTTCTTTCAATACGACATCTGCAGCGCGGCCTATTAAGGTATCCGCATAACCGACACGAATCGAAGAAAGCGTTTTCATGCTGCATGGCGAGATAATCATTCCATCTGTGATAAAAGACCCACTTGAAATCGACGCTGCTTGATTGTCCTCTCGATGTACAACACTCGCAAGTTTTTTTACATCCTCCAAATTGTAATCGGTTTCAATTCGAATTGTGGTCTCTGCCCATTTTGAGAGAATCAGGTATGTCTCCACAGCGTACTCCCTTAGCGCTTCAAGCATTCGAATTCCTAAAATAGCCCCAGTTGCTCCGGTAATACCTACAATTAGTCTCATATCAACAATCCTCACTTTTAAAACGGATCAAAAAACTGTCCTTTGATTACTCCAATGCGCAATAACCCGCAAATGAACATTCATTCGCGGGCATGCTTGTTACACTTAGGACCAGTATTCATCCCAGTGTGCTCGCACTTTTTCAAGATGCTCTTTGGGGGGTAAGGCAATTGGCGGGAATTTGTGCTTCCTGGTCGCGTCAATTCCCATCTTAGATGACACTCGGCGGGATGGATCCAATTGTGGTACATCATCGGCAGCTTGTGATGGATCAAGCCGGACTGCTGGCAAATCTTCAATCATAAACACATCTTTATGAGGTTGAACTCGCCATGACATAGCCCAATTCAACATAAATTGATCACGAATGTCGATATCATCATCTACCACAACACAAAATTTTCCGAGAGTAGGGTCAACAGACCAGGCAGCTAGCATGACCTGGCGCACTTGCCCTTCATACTCCTTTTTCATTGAAATCGCTAAATAGGCAGCGGCACCACCAGCCTCGAGCAAGTGCACGTCTTTTACCGGCAGTCGCAAATCACTGACCAAATGCTTATAAATACCCGCTTCTCTACCAATGCTGCGAATCATACTGGACTCACTCGGTGGCATTTGGCTCAAAAATGCTTGATAAATAGGATTATTTCTGTGCGTAATACACGTAATGTCCATGACATAAGACATGGCTTTCGGCCCCATATACCCAGGATATTCTCCAAAAGGTCCTTCCTCTTCCAGAAAGTTCGGTCTGAAGAATCCCTCAATGACAATTTCCGCCGTGGCTGGTACCAGTAGATCATGGGTCTCGCACTTCACGACATCTACCGCTTCACCTCTTAAGCCACCGGCAACAGATAACTCATCCAATCCATATATCATTCTCGACACGGAGCAAAGGCCAATGGATGGATCCGTTCCCAGGACAATCGCCACAGGTGTTCGTTCATTTCGTTCGTTGTACTTCTCCACATGCTTACGAGCATGCTGAACAAAGTTAACCCATACCCCAAGCTTGTTTTTTCTTTTAGCATCACCCGATATGTACCGACATTCTGTATTCCGGTATCGGGATCCCTGGTGAATACAAATGGAGAGGTTAAGTACGGTGCTGGGTCTTCGCCCACTGTCCAAGTTGGAACTGGAAATTTGAAAATATCAATGTCGTTACCTACTAAGATATTCTCTTTACATGGGCCGGTAGCAACCACCCTTGGAGGAATCGGATTATTTTGCGCATGGGACCATTTCTGTTGCACATTCTCAAACTCAGTATCGAGCGCCTTAGCATAAATCGAACGGGATCCGCCTAGAATCCCAAACACAACAGGCACATCATGCCCTTTGACGTTGGTGAACATCAATGCCGGGCGTTCAGTCTCTGGAATGGATTGAAATGCGACGCGTCCCACGGCTGATATTTCCCAATCCTTGTCAACTTCGCGATCGATAACTTTAAGTTTCCCAATCCGCTTAAGGGCATCTAAGTACTCACGCAAGTCACGATATCCCATCAGAGCACCCCACCTTGAATGATTTGTTCACGGTAAGTGTATCGATGGGGATGTTAGGAATTTTCTGCGCATTCCGCCATGTGGAAATGACATGCCCAAATAATTTTTAGAGCCTACCCAAGATTATTTTCATCCGATCCTGTCCTTCGTAATGACCATCACAAACATAGTGGATGTACTACTCAGTGACACCCAATAAACTGCGCGTGAGTTGAACATTTCTCGATTTATCGGACCTCTGATGATGAATCAGATAAATGGGAAACTCGAGTACCGGAAAGTTTTCGACATAGACGCATGTTAAAACGCCACGCTCCAGCTCCTTTTCAATAGATAAATAAGGCATAAATGTGAGAAAAGAAGTCTGCAAGAGAATCTCTTTCGCTATCTCCATGTTGTCAACAGTGATGTCAGCTTCAAGACCCACGTTATACTGCTTCAACCTGTTATCAACGAACTTCCAAAACCCTTGTCGTTTTTGAGTTTGCATAAGCTTATATTTCCTAACGACATCGATTGTGATGTTCGATTCCGCTAATATCGGGTGATCTGCCGAGGCAACCAGAACAATTCGCAATGACTCTGGAAGTTCAGTAATCACAATGTCCGGATGTTCAATACGATTGTTCATTAGTGCCATATCCAAATTCCCTTCCAATACCAAATTTAAAAGATTCATCGACCTCCCCTGCCTGATGATGAATTTCGTTCGTTCTGTACGCTCGTATAGAAGGCCTAAAATTTTCGGCACAAAATGCACCGCTAACGTTGAAGTTGCGCCTATCGTGATTTCGTCGGAATGCTGTCCCACATCTACCTTCGCTTGTTGAACCAGGTCTACAATTTTCTGGGCATAGTCAAAAAGTTTTCGACCAGCCGGAGTGAGTTCCAACGTTCCATCGAAGCGCTGGAATAAGGTCGTCCCCAATTCAGACTCCAAGTTTTTTATACGGCTTGTAACCGCAGGTTGAGCCAAATGGAGCAACTTCGCAGTGGCGCTATAGTTTTTGGTTCTAGAAACACTCAAAAATGCGAAGAGTTGATCGAAAGTCAATTACGCTCACCTCAAAGGTCCTCCAATGCGTGTGCCGGCCTGCTTCTCATATGTCTAGGATAATCCTTTATTCCTCGAACAACGTCAACAGAATCGTCATAGCCAGAATACCCAACTGCCGTGATAAAAGCCTGCCTAAAGTGAGCACGATTCCTAAAAATAACATACACGCATGCATGTTTGGTTTATTGCAAAGGATTCAAGACAGGAGTACAATTCAAAACCGCAATATCATATAGAAAAACAAGGAGATGGGTAAAATGTCTGTTACAAAAAAAACGCTTGGTTCAGCGTTGATGTCAGCTATCATTCTTGCTGCCGTGAGTGGATGCGGGTCGGCAACCTCCAATAATAACGCGGTCAATTCGTCAAATGGGGCTACAAATGGTTCAACTGCTTCACAAGCATCTGGACAGACTTTAACGCAAGTGAAAAAGAGCGGTGAACTCAAAATTGGTACTGAAGGCACTTATGCTCCATTTACCTATCACAACGCGCAAGATCAATTGACTGGATTCGATGTAGAGTTGGCGCAACAGATTGCTAAACGTCTAGGTGTGAAAGCAGATTTCGTCGAGACGCCTTGGGACGGCATGTTTGCAGGGTTGAATGACAAACGATTCGACATGATTGCGAACGAAGTTGGAATCACGCCGGATCGAGAAAAGTCGTATCTTTTTTCGAACCCGTACATCGAGTCCTCTTCGGTCATCATTGTCAATGACAATAATAATTCCATCCATTCGTTCAAAGATTTGAAAGGTGTTACCGATGCACAATCCTTGACGAGTAACTACTATACTGAGGCTAAAAACGCGGGAGCAAATATCGTCCCAGTTCAAGGGTTCAATGAGGCGATTCAATTAGTCAAATCGGGGCGTGCACAGGCCACCGTGAACGATAAATTATCTTTCTTACAACTGGAAAAATCCAACCCAAACATTGGATTGAAAATCGCGGCGACCGCGAATGATACTTCAGCAAGTGGGTTCATGTTCCGCAAGGACGAGCCCGATTTACAAAAGGCTGTAAATAAGGCTCTGCAAAGTATGATTCAAGATGGTACATACGCAAAAATTTCCAAGAAGTACTTTGGAACAAACGTGCTAGATAAGTAAGGAGGCAGTACTGTGGATATCGGACCAGGGCAGCTGATGCTCGACTCCTTGTGGCCAATTTTGAAAGCCGGACTTGAACGCACGGTTCCATTGGCCATCATTACATTTATATTAGGGCTGGCGGTCGCAGTACTGACCGCTCTCGCCCGAATATCACGATATCGCTGGCTACAGGGTATCGCGTGGGCCTACGTTTGGGTATTCCGTGGAACTCCGTTGTTAGTGCAATTATTTATTATTTTTTATGGCCTACCGTATTTAGGATTGACCTTAAATAGCTGGACATCGGCCATTATCGGTTTCACTTTGAATGTTGGTGCCTACGCGTCGGAGACTATCCGGGCATCAATTCAATCAGTACAAAAGGGGCAATGGGAGGCGGCTTATTCACTTGGAATGACGGAAAGCCAGGCCTTGAGACGAATTATTATTCCTCAAGCGGCACGTGTATCCGTACCTCCACTTTCAAACGAATTTATTTCTCTTGTAAAAGACACATCTTTAGCGGCGGTCATCACTGTGCCTGAGCTATTCCAGAAAGCACAGGACATTGTCGGATCAAACTTTAAACCGTTTCCGATTTATGTTGAAGCGGCACTCATTTATTTAGTGTTTTCCTCTATCTTGACCTGGCTTCAGCATTTACTCGAAAAGCGACTCGGTCGTTACACGACAAGGTGAGGAGGAATCACGGTAAATGATTGAGGTAAGTGGGTTAAAAAAACGATTTCACGATGTTGAGATACTCAAAGGAATTGATCTGCAAGTAAATCAGGGTGAGACCGTTGTGGTAATTGGCCCTTCGGGATCGGGTAAAACCACATTGTTAAGATGTATTAACCTTCTCGAGATTCCAACATCCGGAACTATCCGTGTGTCTGACTCGGAGATTCACTTTAACCCAGATACGAAAGTCCGGATAAAGGAGATTATCCCCTTTCGTCGGAATAGCGGTATGGTTTTTCAAGGATACAACCTATTTCCTCATATGACGGTCATTCAAAACGTAATGGAGGGTCTTATAACTGTCCTCAAGTGGCCGAAACAAAAAGCTTTAGAACGTGCTACTCAAATGCTTTCGAAGGTAGGTCTATCCGACAAACTTGATGCTTACCCACACCAGTTGTCAGGTGGACAACAACAACGCGTAGGCATTGCACGAGCAATGGCGATGAATCCACACGTGATATTGTTCGATGAGCCCACCTCGGCGCTAGATCCCGAGCTTGTGGGCGAAGTTCTTACCGTCATCAAAAACCTAGCTGATGAAGGTATGACAATGGTCGTGGTGACACACGAGATGGGATTTGCACGTGAGGTAGCCGATCGGGTAGTGTTCATGGACGGTGGGGTCATCGCGGCGGAGGGATCGCCCGAAGAAATTTTTGACAACACCACAAATGAGCGGTTACGACTATTTTTACGGAAACTTGGCGACGCGTAACGAAACATCGCGTTGTATACAACACGAATAACCTATTTCACAATAGAAGAGACGCGTTTCGCGTCTCTGTTTTTATCCCGGATTTCGACGATTAGGTGATTGAGGTCATTGACCGGGGCATGTTTTCAAGTATTTGGTGGATTTGTTAGCGAACACGGCGAAATCATGGTACGGAACTAGAGCAATGGACACAATTCCCCCCTCCCCAAGCCAGGCTATGAACTCCACTTTTTCAATTGGAAGAAAAATCTACGTGGCGGCATGAAGCATGATCAACGACCGATGCTTTGCATACACGGGAAGACGAATGCTCCACTGGCGTGCATGACGCACTAGAATCCCAGGTAGATGGAATAGTCTTCGTCTGAGCCGTCCGGCGGTCCACTGTCGCACCCCTGGTTGAAGCGCGACGTGCTTGTACAGCAGGAGTAGATTATACGCAAGTAGCTTTAGACCTTGCAGCGCTTTGTTGGCATCGAAATTCTGGCTGGAGAATCGGTCAATGGCAAATCCATATTTGGCTTCCTTGATGTGATTCTCAGCGTTACCACGAAAGTTATAGAAGTGCCATACATCCTCGCCGCTCCAGTCAAACGTTGTGGCAATCGCCTCGTATTCCCAGAGCCAATCCGCACACAGGCACTCCTGGGGGTCAATGTCTAAGCGACGCACAATCACGACCCGCCGAGGCCTGTCCCAGGATGTTGCCTGATACATGATGGAAGTAACGTCACAATGTTCCCGGTCACTCTCTGTGATGCAGTGCCAGAGGAGATTTGGCGCTTGCGCCAACTGTGCGAGTCGCTTGGTCCACTTCAGTTTGATGACGTAATCCCGCTGATCTTGCTCCAATATCTGAAACACTTTTTCTCCGGTAAACCCTTTATCCATGCGGACGGCACGAATGTTGACGCCATCCGGCAACTGGTCTTTCATCGCCTTGTAGAAATCCGCAAATCCATCTGATGTATGGGCGTCACCAGAGCGCAACTCATCATAGAGACAACAACCAGTGAGTGAATCAAACGCCAGCAAGGGATGGAAACTCGCTCGTCCGTGATGGTGTGGATTATATCCAACAGCGGACTGTTGCTGCGCGCCATAAACAGTCTCTACAGAGGAGTCGATATCGACCACGATGCCTTGTCCTTTGGGGAGAAGTGACCTTAGGATTTGTCTATGCGCCGAACGTATCGCTTTGATGCCAGCGTCGGAACCGAGCCGCTTCAGATCCTTATACAACAGAGTCGTATCAGGCAGTTTCGGCACGTCCAACTTCAGCTTCAACAGGGGATCTTGTTCGATGTCCTCAAAGTGGAAAATCCGTTCCTGACCCAGCAAGGAACCGAAAATGACGGTCAGAGCAATATCGTCCATGTGGAACTGGGTGTTTCTGCCCTTGCGTAATCCATGTACCCAAAACTCCCTGTCAATACCCGTTCCCAAAACGAAATCTATGAGACCACTTGCACCGCCAAAGGAGGTGGCGGCATTCAAATCGTAGCGAGTATGAATTGTAGAGCTTTTACGAGCAAACTGACTTCGTGTATGATTATATTGTTTCACCCAAAAGGTGCTCCTTCCTAGCGAAGATGTGGTTCTCGACAAACTCATCTTAGCCATACGGGGAGCACCTTTTCAATTATTCACACCAGTTCATGAGGACACAATCGTCGAAATCCGGGTTTATTAAAACTGGGACGCTTCCAAGCATTCAACCGACTGGCGAACCGATTCGACGACGTTCGTACAACGCATCAAAGCGTCTGTCGCGATGCTGTGGCGCGGATAATACGTCAAGTGCTCGCAAGCGTCCTCCAGCACAAACCGCCCCTTCGATCCAACCACCTCACATCGTTCCAACCCGTAACTGGCACCAGCATCGTAACTTCCAGTGAGATTGCCGATGACGCCATTTTCAAATTGCACGATGACTTGCGTATTGGACCAAATCGAGCGACCTTCCCCCTTCATCATAAAAGCAGCCACTTTCGTGACATCTCCGCAGAAATAGCGCATGACGTCAAATGAGTGCGGATGTAACGCCCGCAAATGGAACCACGGCGATGATTCCACAGGGTTGTTGATCCACATCCGCATGTTGATCATGTGCAACTTACCCAAGCGCCCATCGTCGATCCAACGCTTGGCACAACGGGCCGCTGGCGTGAACCGATGGTTTAAGTTGATGCCGTATGCCACTTGTTTTTGCTGCGCCAATTCCACCATCTGCCTGGCTTCATCTAACTTCCCCTTTCGTTGCGACACTACATCCATCCAGATGAATACCCGAAGCTAGCATTTCCTCCACGCTGTAGAACGCCCGTGCCCCGTACTTCGCGGCTGCCTCGTCTGCCTTCGCGACATCAATGTCGCAAACCGCCACCAACTGGGTATCCGGATGCTCATGGTAAACAGACACATGGATACTGCCGATATGCCCGACGCCGACCACGCCAACATGTAGTGTCACGTCCATCCCCCCTATTTGAAAGCAGCGCCCATGCCGCGCACACCTTGGAAGCGCTTACGTATAGTTTTGATGATTTCCGCTCGTGCGTCATGGCCGATCCCGCCATCTGCATGTTGAATGGCGACAGCCAATGATCAATCGCCTACGACAATGTACGCAACCGACCATTGGCCCACTTCATCAAACTTGCCGATTTAACAAGCCGTTCGGGCGCAAGCGACTCATAACCACTTCGTCGACATATTCACCTGCACTGCGAATCGCGCCTCTCTTTTTCCCCTCCACGACAAACCCATGTCGTTCATACAAAGCTTGTGCCCTCGGATTCGTTGCTAGAACACCAAGTTCTACCCGTTCTAACATCAACCAGTTATCCGCTAAATCGAGAATTTTCGTAATAAGTGCCGTGCCAATGCCTTTACCGTGGAAATTTGAGTCTACCGCTATGTAAAACGTACCGACATGAGACCTTCGTGCAGATAACTGAACTAAACCCGCATTTCCCACTACATCACCGTCTACCTCAGCGACAAATTCGTATACGTTTTTGGGTAGCGTTCGGTACCTATCTTCCAATTGTTCAAGGCGATCACTGGGAAGTGAAATGATATAGGGCATAACCTGCTCCTGCATCATAATGCGATAAATAGATTGAGCATCGCTTGCACGAACCGGTCTAATCAGTAGATTCATCATAGTCACCCTCCAGGTCCTCTAGTGAATCAGTTATAGAATCGAGAAAGTGGTGAGGCATCAAAATGATTTGTAGCAAATTTGTAGCAGAGCGGATTTTCGGAGAAATAAAAAAGCCTCTCGGAAAACCCGAGAAGCCTTGGTAGAACTGCAATTCGCTTGCTACAAAAGTGGCGCGTCCGGAGGGATTCGAACCCCCGACCTCTGGCTCCGGAGGCCAGCGCTCTATCCACTAAGCTACGGACGCAAGCGACGTTTAGTATAATAACACGTACTTGCGCATTTGTGCAATAGTGAAATCAAATTTTTTGGTCCCCAGATCCAGATGTTCCGAACAGTCCCGCATACTGGACCATCCGGTGATACACCCCCCGCGTGCACGCGCGGGCGATGTTTCAGACAAGGTGCCTCCCGCGCAAGACATCAAGAATTGCCCCTGCTTTGTGGTGACACTCTTCCCATTCGCGCACGGGAACGCTGTCCAGCACGATACCCGCTCCCACCTGCACGTACTGCGTCCCCTTCAGCTCTAATACGGAACGGATGACAATGGCCGTATTGGCATTGCCCATCGCATCCACCATGCCGATGAATCCGCCGTATGGCCCCCGGCGCAACGTCTCGAGCTCGTCGATAATCTCCATCGCCCGAATCTTCGGCGCGCCGGAGAGCGTGCCGTTGGGAAACGTCGAGAGAAGGGCATGGAAAACGCTCACGTCGGGTCGCAGTGTGCCGCGCACGCGCGACACGAGGTGAAACAAGTGAGAGTAACGCTCCACGACCATGAAGTCGGGAACATGTACGGATCCGCTGAGGCAGACTCGGCCGAGATCGTTCCGACAGAGATCAACCAGCATCACGTGTTCCGCTGATTCCTTTTCATCTGCCTTCAGCGCTTCGATGAGCGCCGCGTCTTCTTCCGGTGATCCCCCTCGCCCCCGCGACGTCCCGGCGATGGGCTTCATTTCCGCGGACCCGTTCAGTGCGCGAAACTGTACCTCGGGACTGGCGCCGTAAAGACGCATGCCCGGATATTCCGCGACAAACATATACGGCGACGGATTCAGCCGTCGCAGCGCATCGTAGGCTGCGTATGGGTGAAGGGCGCCCTCGATACGCATCCGCGTGGAAAGCACCACTTGAAAAATGTCCCCTTGTGCAATGTACTCGCGTGCCCGCTCCACGTTGGCGCAGTACCGCTCCTGGGAGACGTCATACTGCACAGAAGGCACTTGTAGGCTGCTTTCCACTGCAAACGTCTTCGCATCAGACAATTCCTCAGGTTCTCGGAGACCCTCCTTCGCAACGCGCGCCAACATCGATGCAAATTCGTCGATTCTGTTCACAAGTGAATTGCCCGCACCGTCCTCTTGGTCGCGCGTGACGTCGACAATCGCATCCTGGAAGTGGAAGGTAAGCTCCGAGCCGACCCACTGCAATATCCCGGCGTGCCACTGCAAGCGGATGTCAGGTACATTCCTGTCATCGTGGGTGGTCTTCGGCAATCGTTCCAAATAATGTACGCCGTCATAACCGACGTATCCAAGAAAGCCTGCACTAAACGGCTCCTTCATGTCAGGCGCGCACAGCGCTTGAAGTCGGATGCGCAGTTCCTCGAGAAAGGCCATCGGATCAACCGGTCGGAAATAGCGTGATGAGCGACTGACGACGCTTGGCCATACGCCAGGAGGCTTCACTTCCTCCACAGCGTCCAGCAAATCCGCCAAGCTCGCTTCAAGGGCGGCAATCGCATTTATCGTGACGAGTCCATCTTTCACTTGCACTTCAACTACTGGACACACCCCGAGCAAACTCATCTGATACGCTGCATTCTCGTCATCACGACCAGCCTCCAAGAGAAAGGCCTGCCCATCGCCGAGCAAAGATTTTGCGTGTAGATATAAATAAAAGGGATCGACCTTAGCCACATTCGCATACGTATAAGATTGCACCTTCACTGACTCCTCTCCACCTTGTGCCACCACGACAAAAACACCCGAAATCCCTTGATGCCGCTGTAACCTTCTAGTCAGGCAGCGGTTCTCAAAAAATTCTCAAGCATTTGCTTTCCGCAATCTGTGAGAATGGACTCCGGATGGAACTGAACCCCTAGCGCACCAGTCGGTTCGTGACGCATAGCCATGATGATATCGCCAACATTTGCAGTCACCGTAAAGGTATCCGGGAGCGTGGAAGCATCTACGATGAGAGAGTGATATCGAGTCGCGCGAAACGGCGAAGGAACGTCGTGAAACAGCGCATCACCGTTGTGATGAATCATCGACGTCTTACCATGAATGGGTGTCTTAGCCTGGGTCACCCGGCCGCCAAATGCGACAGCTAACGATTGATGTCCAAGACAAACGCCAAGCACAGGTACGCGACCGGAGAAGTATTGAATTGCCTCAATAGAGATACCCGCCTCCAGAGGGGAACACGGACCCGGTGAGACCAGGACGGCAGACGGGCTCAATTGCTGAAGTTCATGCAAAGACGTGTCATTTCGCCGAACCGTGACTTCACAGCCCAATTCGGCACAATATTGCACTAAATTGTAAGTAAACGAATCAAAATTATCGATAACTAATAGCACTGTGCTAACTCCTCTCGAGTGCCCGCACTGATGGACACTGCACTCATCTCAACTGCCTCAACTGAACTCAGAAATAACGGTACATGACAACCCGCATGGAGTCAACAGATAACACCTGAAAAAGGACACAAAAAAAGCCCACCAGCTTCATGGTGGGCCCAGGAGGACTCGAACCTCCGACCTCACGATTATCAGTCGTGCGCTCTAGCCAGCTGAGCTATGGGCCCGCATACCTGCGGGGCTTTTTTCTCGGTTATGTACGAAACGCTACAATAGAAAGACAAACTTATTATCGCCACTTGTTATACATCTTACAATTCGTGCACTGTGTACATAAACAAGATTGGCGGAGCTGACGGGATTCGAACCCGCGGTCTCCTGCGTGACAGGCAGGCATGTTAGGCCTCTACACCACAGCTCCACGTGGTTGCGGGGGCAGGACTTGAACCTGCGACCTTCGGGTTATGAGCCCGACGAGCTGCCAACTGCTCCACCCCGCGCTAAAATGATTTAGATGGTGGACGGTGGCAGGATCGAACTGCCGACCCCTCGCGTGTGAAGCGAGTGCTCTCCCCCTGAGCTAACCGTCCACTGGTGACCCCAGCGGGATTCGAACCCGCGTTACCGCCGTGAAAGGGCGGTGTCTTAACCGCTTGACCATGGGGCCAAATTGGCTCCCCGAGTAGGATTCGAACCTACGACCCTCCGATTAACAGTCGGATGCTCTACCGCTGAGCTATCGAGGAATGTGGTGGAGGTAGACGGATTCGAACCGACGACCCCCTGCTTGCAAGGCAGGTGCTCTCCCAGCTGAGCTATACCCCCAAAGTAATGCCGAAGGCCGGACTCGAACCGGCACGGTTTCCCGCACGATTTTGAGTCGTGTGCGTCTGCCAATTCCGCCACTTCGGCATGTGGCGTGCCCTGAGAGATTCGAACTCCCGACCTTTTGATTCGTAGTCAAACGCTCTATCCAGCTGAGCTAAGGGCACAAAAATATCTTGAGCAACGAAAAACATTATATCATTTATTCTACTGCACTGCAACAACTTTTTCAGGACACTGATGGGCCCAGGAGGACTCGAACCTCCGACCTCACGATTATCAGTCGTGCGCTCTAGCCAGCTGAGCTATGGGCCCTCAAGGTCACGAGCGATATCATACAATGAGCTCTTACGTTCAGTCAAGCATTATTTTGAGGCCATGAAAAAAGTCGACTTTTGTAACATAGTGCGTGGGGTCATCGTCACATTCATGAACGCATCATATCAAATCAAACACATGTCACCCGCGTTTGATCACAAACGCGGGAATTCCAAGACATCGTGAACCTGATTCACGAGATAGGAGATGTCATTGTGCGTAAAAGTCCTCACTGGATGGCTTTTGTTTTAGGCATTGCACTCGTCTCAGAAGTACTCGTCACGGGATGTGCCAGTAAAACATCACAATCCAACACAATCAGTGGGCAGTCCACGGCGGTTAATCATACGTCAAATCAAACGTCCAATGAACCATCTGGACAGACATCGAATCCGACGTCGAGCGGAACCGGATCTTCAAATCCAAATACCACGTCTACAGTGGATAGCTCGTCCAACACGCAGGCCACCTCGACTGACACGGCACAAGAAACCGTCCGAAACATTGTGAACTCCGCTGTGTCCGGAATTGCATATGGTATACCCTATAAACTACAAACGAATCTCGACGATGTGGTAAAAGCATGGGGACAACCCACCCAACAAAATGCGGCAGGCGCTGGCATTTATGCGAGCTACCCTGCTCATGATGCTGCATTTGGTCTCAATAAAGGAGATCAACTATTTGACGTTCGTTCTTTTTCCCCTACCGTACAGGCCGTCACACTCTCAGATATCGAGGACGTGCTTGGTAAGCCCGGTGTCATCAGAGAGACCTCTGACTCACAAATCTACCTATACCCTGCTGGTCCCGACTACCAACTGTTGTGGGTCTTCTCCAAGACAAATGGGCAAATCAGTGACCATGTAGATCATATCTCCGTTTTTTGGCCGCAGGGCACCGTCAACAGTATGGCTGCCACACAGCCAGCACCTGGTGTTGTCATTGACAGTAAAGCCGGACAACATGTCACTTTCTCGATTGCAAATCCGCCAAAAAATTATCGTCTTGTCGAACTGGAGTTCATTCCGAATAAAGGTTCGTCCGTGGTAAATACCCTGAGTCAAGCCACCAGCGGAAGTCAGAGCCCAGGGTTCTCGCTGAATAGCGATGGAACAACGATAGATTTCCACTATAATTCCAACCTGGTCGGTGAATCTGGTGTCATCCGAGTGATTTACCAGAACGATGACGGCACTGCGATGATTGGTAACAGCGCGACACTGACGCTGAAATAAAGTGCACTACCCCGCAACATGAATTTTTTATGCATGCGTGAGGAATTTAACCTGTGAAAGACATCTCTACCAACAGTGCTGGTATTTATACAATGCAATAAAAGAGCGGCCATGTTAGCCTGTCCATGCAAATCAAATAACGCCGAATCCTGATTCGTCAGGTACGGGGGATAAGCAACACAGGGGTGAATGTGCATTTCGCACTAGGGCGACTCCCGCCCGAATCCGTCAACTAACCTCGGAGGCGATAGGGGGGAACGCTTTGCTAAAGCGTATGTTAACAGGCATGGCAGGCACAGTGGCTTGCTCTTTTGCAGTCTTTACACCACTTGCGAGCGCATCTACGGCGCTCCCACCAGGCGTGACAATGGACAAGCAGATTCACCCTGAGGCAGCAACAACTGCAACGACACAGCAAAAGGAAAATGCCGTGTTAAATGTGGCCAAAAGCAAGATGGGAACGCCATACATTTGGGGACACAATGAAGACCGTGGGCAGTACGGTTTTGACTGCTCCAACTTCACCTCATATGTGTACCATCACGCGCTAGGCTATAAGATGACCACCTCTTCACGTGCTCAATATACAACTGTAGGTTGGCACGAGGCGCGCAGCGCAGCCCGCCCGGGTGATCTGGTCATTTTTGATAAAGGGCACCATGTTGGCATCTATGCTGGGAACAATGAGGTCCTGCAAGAAGGCGGCGGTTTGGGCAAGGTCGGTTATATCTCCATCAAACCTGGTTCGTATTGGTCTAAACACGTTTCCGCTGTTCGCAAGATGTTTTAATCTGGGATGCCTATGGATACACGACAAGCCAATGGCAACGTCGTAACGAGCCCTTCAAGGGCATTCCAATGGAATCGTTCAAAAAAACGGAGTGCATATTCGCCAAGCGAATCGCACTCCGTTTTTGCGATTTCTTTTCAAAGTCTACAGTCAACAAACCGCTCCTGAAGTGGTGCCCAAAAATACACATGTAAGCGCATAAACCAAGTCAATCCGAGACAAACTGTGTCATGAAACACCCGGCGACGGGACAAGCCGCGAAACTTCCCATGCACCCATGCACCCGCATTCCTTAGGGCTTGGCAAATGGAGAAACGAGGTGAATCCATGACCGTCTTGGTGCGACATACATCAAAGCTATGTGCGAGCATTTGGCGAGCTTGGTGCGAACAAACGGTTCACTACTTCGGCACTGGCTGGTAAACGTTCATCAATCACATGCGACTGTCCCGCCGCTTTTGTGCGCCGGCGTTTGCAATGGTCACTTTTCTGCCATTAGAATGTTCGCGTTTCACATATATCCGGTGTGATGCATTATAAAAAGGGCCAGCCAGCAGCGCCAGGCACCCCACGACAAAAAATACCGACATGGCCCCCAGGTGACGCAATAAAATGCCCCCGATAAATGGACCGAGGAAGTATCCTAAATTGGTTAAAGAATTAGCGCCAAAGTATGCACCGCGCATTCTCTCATCAGCCAGTGTACTGATGTATTGAGCGAGACGTGGCGCAGCCAGCACTTCCCCCACCGTCAGAATAATCGACCAAACGAGAAACTGCACAAAGTTTCCGGATACTCCAATGCCGAAAAAACTCAACGCGTAAATCAACTGTGAGACCAATAAAACCTTCCCCGTACCAAAGCGAGCACTCATCCGTGTCACGATAAATTGAAGAATTACAACTTCCAGTCCTGTCGCGGCAAAAATGTACGAGTACTGCCGTGAAGCAGCCTCTGAGCCGAATAACGACTGTAAGACCTGCGGCAATGTCGTATCAAATTGCGAGTATCCCACACTCGTTAAAATACCAGCCACAATAAACACGACGAGCGCCTTATCTTTTCGCAACGTATCCACGACGGTCCCCAACTTCACCTCTATCGATCCGCCGCCTGATTTCCTATTAGATTCTGGAAATACTGACACAATCACAAACAAATAGGCAAGGCTGATAGCGGCAGCGATATAGAACGTCAGGCGCGGCGCCGTTCCCGCCAAAGCACCACCAATGATTGGACCCACTGCGGCGCCAATGTTGTTCATCCAGTAACTCATGCCAAACACGTGTGCTCTTCGCTCTGGCTCCGTGAAATCCGTCAACATCGCCTGTGACGCAGGCACAAATAGAGCACGTGACAAACCCGTCAACACACTGACAACAAAGAACGCCCAAATTGCCTGTGCGTTTGCAAACTCCACCATCGCCAGTGCGCTAAGCAACATCGCGACTGCCATCACCCATTTTCGGCCAAGTCGGTCTGCCAATGCGCCGCCAAAAAAACTGAACAATGTCGTGGTAAGTGAAATGCTGCCCACAGCGAGACCAATTACACTCGCTGCGGCATGCGTATGCACAGACATATACAACGCCATAAACGGCATGACCATGAACTGTGTCGTCTGCGTCACACCTGTAGCGGTCAGCATCCACCAGACGACCGTGCGTGAATTCAATTGAAATGATGAACGATTCATATATACGCTCTCTCTTTAAGATTTAAGTGGCATCCCCATCCACGCTACACCCAATTTACGCACGAAACAACCCTTATCCCACTGTGTAATTCGCGAAATGATGACCGATACTACATACCACACTAGACGGAGGTGAACACACGGAAATGGAAATGAACATGGATATGAGAGATGTGGCGTTTGCGAACTTGGGGGCAGACACACTCCAAGACATTAAGCGACTAGAAGAACAGTTGCGCGCGAAGACCAACAAGTCCATCATCCTCTTGGCTTATGAAGAAACTGACTCCACAACTGAACCGAAGGATTCGTCGCGATAACGCAGTCACCCGTCAGAGCCGTAGTGGTAAGTGAACGATCCGTCTACGGCTTCAAACGGGATCACACAGCGCAGCGCGCATCGGAAATATCTGTAACCAACATGTTGTCTTTGATAATCTCTACTGCGGTTTGGTGTTTGTTTCATCTTCACCATCCACAAGGTGGATTCTTTCGAGATGACCGCGGAATTGCGCGCGGAAGTTGTCCAGATACTCACGGCGCAGTATGTCGCGTTCAGACCGCTCATCATCGGTTAGTGCACCACGCTTTGCCTTGTGCGCAAGCTGATTTAACCGGGTCAGTTTTTCTTGCGATAACACGATATCACCCCCACCCTGTGTCATCTGATAAGCGAACTCAGACCTCCATCATAGTCAAAGCGAAATCATATCACAAACGGCTGACATGAGGCATCAAACGCAAAGAAAATTTGGGTGATACCCCGAAATTTTAGTCTCGCCGCGCGTATACATGATTAACCGTATCCTGGTGACATCACATAGCAGAGGTGAGCTTCGTGAAAGATCGATTGATTGGGGTGGTCCTTGGCATTTGCCTCTGCCTATGGGCCGGGTTATTTCTTAAGCTAACAGGGAAAATCTAGACCTGTTCACGACAGAAGCGCAAAGAGGGCGGCCTCCGGCGCCCTTTACCGCAAATACCTCGGTAAATATCGCCCGCCGGAGACCGCCAACCGAACCTCATGCAGCGACCGTTTCACAATCGCTGTGTACTATTCAAATTTGACCAAGAAGTATTTCTTCTTGCCACGGCGAATGACCAAAAATTGACCGCCAAACATTTCATCCTGCGAAAATGCCCGATCAAGGTCTGTGATTTTATCGCCATTCACGCTAATTGCACCGTTCGTAACATCTTCACGCGCCTGGCGCTTCGACGGACAAGCCCCGCTGGCAATCAAGAGGGAGATAATGTCCTTTTCGTGACTGGAGGGGAGTGTGATCGACGGTACACCTTCAAATACTTGCTGCAATTCGTCCACGGTCAGACTCTTGATATCCCCCGAAAAAAGTACGTTGGACATGTGAATGGCCCGCTCGGTTTCTGCTTTACCATGAACCAGCGTGGTCACTTGTTCAGCCAACGTCTTCTGTGCCAATCTCGCCCCAGGATTGTTGGCGACCTCCTGCTCCAGTGCTTCAATCTCCTCGTGCGAGAGGAACGTGAAGTACTTCAAGAAGCGAATGACATCTTCGTCCTGTGTATTCAACCAGAACTGGTAGAACTGATACACGGATGTCTTTTCTGCATCCAGCCACACCGCACCTGACGCAGTCTTGCCAAACTTCGTTCCATCCGCTTTTGTAATCAGTGGCATCGTGAGTCCGTATGCTGGCTGACCTGTGATGCGGCGAATCAAATCGATTCCGCCGACAATATTCCCCCACTGGTCAGACCCACCAATTTGCAGCACACACTCATAGCGCCGGAACAGCTCTAGGAAGTCGTTGGACTGCAGCAACATGTAACTAAACTCAGTAAACGATATCCCATTCTCAAGCCGCGATGCTACTGATTCACGGTTGAGCATTGTATTGACATTGAAGTTTTTCCCAATGTCCCGCAAGAACTCAATGACGCCCATCTCGCTTGTCCAGTCATAATTGTTTACGACCAGCCCTGCGTTGTCCCCGGCCTCAAAGTCGATAAAACGCGACAACTGTGCCTGAATCTTATCCGTCCAGTTCTTTACGGTTTCCGGCCCGTTCAACGTACGCTCTTGTTTTCGACCGCTAGGATCTCCAATTAAGCCAGTCGCCCCGCCCACCAGTGCAATCGGTTTATGGCCAGCCAATTGAAACCGCCGTAACGTCAAAATAGGTAACAAGCTGCCGATATGTAAACTGTCAGCCGTCGGATCAAACCCGACGTAGAGCCGAACGGACTGTTCATGCAATCGTTTTTCTAATTCGTCTCTATCCGTCACCTGATAAATCAGGCCGCGGAATTCTAAGTCCTCTAAGATGTTCAAAACGGACTACTCCTCTCTCCAACACTCGCTAGCAATATTATCGCACATCTTCGCGGACTGTAAGCCTCAAAATGTGAACTTGTCTGATGGACCTGGGACACCTATTCGGCCACGACCGCTTCCACTTCAATTTCCACCAGTAACCGCGGATCAATCAACGCCCCTACTTCAACAATCGTCGTGACGGGGCGCGTATCCACAAACGCTTCGCGATGGGCTTGCGCCACAGCCGGCCACTGCGACATGTCCGTAACGTAAATTCGTACAACGATGACATCAGACATGTTGGCCCCTACGCTCGTCAGTGCCTTTCGAATAATTTTCAATACATACGCAGCCTGTGTATACATGTCACCAACGCCAATGATCTCTTCACCTTTGGTTGCGGTCGTGCCGGCGACGACGACACGGTTTCCCACACGAATGGCGCGATGATACCCAATCACCTGTTCCCAAGGTCCTCCAGACGACACATAAATCCTTTGTCCCATGACAACACCCTCCTGACCGAATGCATGCGAAATACACTCGAAACTGCTGCGGCTTTGAAAGCATACTCAAAAAGCGCACGGAGGGTGCCCGCCCAGTCGCAGCTCGAATTGTCGGTATCTGCGAAGCGTTGGCGTTGTGTTTGAACCACTTATTTCCGGGCATGCTAGTAGATATATCAAAGGACAACGCGATGATATCGATTTAAGTCGACTGGAGGGCTGTAAATGTACACAAACATGCTATCCGTTCACGAAGTCGCCAAGATCTTGCGCCTTCCCGTCGTAACAGTTTACGAACTCGTGCGCAAGAACTGTCTGCCAGCCAATCGGCTTGACCAGCGCATTCTCATATCCAAATACGACTTGTCTGTATGGCTTCAAGGACAAAACAATGGCCAATATACCGGGGTACTGCCACAAGCGCCGCGGAGGTTCGCCAAATGAAATGGTCGTCCCTAGCGCTACTAGTCCTCATTTGCAGTTTTATCGGTTCAATCGCCGCCGACTTGGTTTTCGGTGCCATCGCAAAGCACTGGGTACAGGCAAACATGCATATCCTGATTCAATCATTTGTGAGTGAATTTGAGTCCTACATGGGGTTGAGTTAGTCGACGTTACAATTCATGCACTGTAATTTCACTGCGAACAAGGAAACGGAAATTATAACCCGACTGCCCCACCCCTTTCGAGATGTACAACATACCGTGTGGCGTGGTGTGCAATCCCTTATAAACACCCGATCTCGCCAGTGGCCCCATATCCTTCAATTTGAAAAAGAACGGCAAATTGAACTGTTTGCCATGTAAATGGCCGGCAAACAGGTAGTCAAAGCGCCTGTCCATAAACAGCGTGATGGTCGGATCATGGGTCATCACAATCACCGGTTTATTCGGCGTGACAAATTGGAACGATGCGTCAACGTCACTATGCTGCGAATCGAAGTCATCCACACCCACGAGATAAACCTCATGAAGCTCCTCTGCCTCATTCACAAGGACCCGGATGCCAAACGCCTCTAGCAAACGAATCAATTCCTCCGGGCGCTCCAGCTTGTAATCGTGGTTGCCAAGCACGGCGTATGCAGGAACACCAGTCGATTGAATCATTTTCAAAAACGGCGTCAACAACACAAACGACGTCGGCTTATCCAAAAAATCGCCTGTCAAACACAAGAAATCCGGACGCTCCGCTTCGATGACGCGGCGAATTTTCTCTGGGCGAATTCGATTGCGCTCAACGTGAAGGTCACTAATTTGAATGATCTTTAAACCCACATGAAGCGGCAATCGAACACGTTCAATTTTCAACCACTGGGTCGGCAAGACAAAAGTGAGGTAAAACAAAACCGCAGCCAAGCAAACGAAAAGTAAAATCCAATCCACGTGATCAACACCCTACTGTAGCGTTGATCCACATTGTACACCATCGTAACGCACGCGTGTTTCCCCAAGGCCTGCAGCCCTTAAAAGTAGTAACGAGAGAGTCTCGCTGCTCGGGATTTATAACGGTAAAACGAAGCCCACAATGGGCGAATTAGCCACTTGTTTCGCATCGGCTTCGCACGATAGGCCTGAAAACGGGCTTGTTGCACTTCTCCAATCAGGACGTCCAACTTTTGACTGAGTCTGATGACGTCTGGATGTAATAGACTCCCTCTCTCTTCAGCCACCATCATCATCTCGACCCTCAACGCTTCAATCATCTCTCTTGTCGTCATCTGTACCACGAAGTTATCCCCTTACCACTAAAAAATGAGGCTAGACGACAATAACATAGGAACCGTGTCGAAGTCTGTCCAATGACGTCGAAGAACGTGTTTTTCTCCAATCTTTTGGTCGAATGCAGGCACCTCACGATAACACTTACGCATTAGGCATCCGTCGTGTCGCCACAATCTCCACCGCATACGGTTTACTGTAAGACAAAATGTGCTGAAGGAGGTGACACAAGTGTTATCCGTTCTGAGTGCACACGCGGCAATGCTGTTGACGTTTCAAATCGTCCTCATTGTTCTCGGTCTTACCGTGGTCGTGAACATCGTGTCTAACTTGTGGAAAGGTGCATCGCTCAGTGGGCTCGGCGACACCGTAACGCGCCCGGTCTTAACCGGCGTATTCCCGCTGATCATCATCTCCCTGTTGACACAGGTGGATCCGACTCACATCATCGTCCTTATTTTCTATTATCTTGCAGCTGTCTGTATCGTCATTCGTGCGCTGTTTGAACTCGCTCGGAGTTTAAGAAAAACCGCCTGAGGCAGCGGTGAACACGCACATGTGGCTACAGGGGCAGTTCCCGCAGGTGCTGCCCCTACACCACAGTGAAACCTCAAGCGTGCCTGTCTTCTGGTCAAATCCATCCATCATCGATTCTCTCAAGCCTCGATATCTGCCTATCTGTTGAAAAATGCGTGCATACCCGCTAGCGCCAATCATGATAATAGCTGTAACAAATGCTGAACGGGGGCTTCCTATGCATATCGCCATTGCTCTAATGTCCATTTTCTCTGCCTGGAAGTGGGGGGACTGGCGACATTGGCAACGGTATCAGCCGACCATGCTGTACATGTTGTCGGCAGAAATGATTTATGAATTTTTGACCAAAGATTATTCGCTATGGACGTTCCGACCAGACATCCTGCTCAACGGCACGCTTGTCGTACTCGTCTATGCGGTCGTCTCGATGCCTCTGACGGTATTGGTTTTTCTATCAAGATACCCGCAGAAGTGGTCCAAGAGGATTCTGTATTACGGAAAATGGGTCGCAATTTACATGGGTGTAGAAGTCATTCTCTCGGTCACGCACAGAATTTCATACCAACATAAATGGAGCCTATGGTGGTCATTTGTGTTCGACGTCGTCATGTTTCCCATGCTGCAACTGCACACAAAAAAACCACTGTTGGCCTACGTCCTGTCCGTGATGGCCATCAGTGGATATATGATTTTCCTGAAAGTTCCAATCACCGCACAATAACGCGCTATCTCTTGGCCGCCATCGCAACATCAACCGCGATGAGCAAACTCCTCAGACGGTTCCCGCACGAACTTGGCAATCCACATCCAGTTGATGAGCAAGAGCGCGGCCGTGATATAAAACATCGTTGGAATACCAAAACTCGCGGATACCAAGCCACCTACGAGAGGACCCGCAAAACTCCCCAAAAACGTACAGCTACTCGTGAGTCCATAAACTTTCCCCCTATCTTCGGAAGGCGCTAAACGGCCAACCAACGCATTGGCCGTTGGTAAAATCCCTCCCATAAACATGCCCAGAGCAAAGCGCAGCGCAAGAAATACCCAAATGGAATGCGTAAATGCCTGCGGAATCGTAAATATCGTTGCACCCAAAATTGAAATCAGCAACACGCGCTTATAGCCAATTTTGTCGCTGCGTTTGCCGAGAAATGGGGATGCGATGAGATCGCCAATGCCTGTCACAGAGAATGCGAAACCAGCAAGCGTCGACAGATACTGCACGTTACCCGCAATATCCTTCACGTACAACGTGACCACCGGTTGCACGGCGCGAGCCGCAAACTGCGCCAGCAATAGAACCATAAACATCGGAAACAGCCAATGAATCTCGCGAAGCGTCATCAACTGTCGCCAAATCGGCTGTCTTTTCCTCACTTGCCCACTGTCATCTGCGCCTCGGGTCTTTCGTTCGCGTACGACCACCAGCGTAATCAGCACCGCTAACAGCGAGATACCGGATGTCCAGAAAAACACAAATCGATAATTACCCACCCAGTCCGCCATCAAGCCACCAAGAAGCGGACCGACTAGACCTCCGATGAGTTGTCCCGAACTCAACCACCCCAGCGCAAAACCAAGTTTCTCCTCGTTTATCTGAGTCGCCACCAGTGCGATGGCGGACGCCGAAAACCCGCTAAACATCCCCATCAGCACACGAAGAACCAACAATTCCCAGACATTGTGCGATAAGCCCATCAGGGCAGTAAAAACGCAAATCGCCACGCTCGACCGCAGGACCATCGCCTTACGCCCCACGCGATCCGACAGACCGCCCCACACGGGTGACATCAGCGCAGCCATGAGAAAATTGACCGACGTCAGCACGCCAGACCACATATCCACTTGGGATAGCGGATGAACGCCAATTTGCACGAGGTACAACGGTAAAAACGGCGACATCACCGTAAGCGCCGCACTCATAAAAAATTGAACAGTGACCATCGGCCAAAGAACCAAAGTAGACGACCTCCCACCCAAACATGACACACAACACATACCACCATACTACAAATCCAACCAATGTATCAGTTAACGCGCCCGGAGGCTCACCCGCTATGTCCATCCACACAAAAACAGACAGCCGCTTACATGCGACTGCCTGAATAACTCCTAAAAATCCCCCGCTGGCTATCTGCGGAGACAAGCTTCACAGAAGAAGCATTTAATGCTTGAGAAAGGGGGGATTACAATGGTAACTGCCGTCCAACTACTCGCCGGACAAACCCGCAATTTTACCCGTGGGCATGCCACAATGAATACCATCACAGTTCGCCTGCCTGTGGGTGAAGCACTGGTTATCAACCGAGGCTTCAACAACACCGTCTTCGTCAAGAGTGGCACACGCCGCGTGACGCGCACGCGCATTATCAACCTTGCAATCGGTCAAACGGTCATTGTCCGATCCGTCCGCGTAGGGTAAGTGGCAAGGCACCGCAGATAATCTCGCGGTGCCTCCCCTCCCACACCTATCACATAAAATCGAGGTTCATTATACTCAGCACAGCTTGGTCCGGGTAGATGACACGAGCGCAAATTTTCCATTCATCATCTACTCGCCGCAATTTATCCACTCGTTCGCCGAATATTCTGTAGTCATCGTGCTCTTGTCCCCGGTTGCGCAATATTAGGAAATTACTCCGCACATCCACTTCCTGTGCGCCTGGCGCCACATCTTCAATCATCATGTTTGAAATGAAGTGCCGATTCCGCGCTGGCGGATCTTCCACCCAAGCGGATTTCATAGCCCGACGCTCTATTCGCAGCCTGATTGAATGAATATCTTCCTCAAAAAACGCCGTGTCATCAATCATTGTATCGTTGCTCTTCTTCCGCTCGCGCGTTGCGGGACTCGATAAATCACATCGTCCGTCAATAATGTGAGCCAATCTTTGTACTGTCTCCTATCCAACAAAGACGACTCATAATAGAGAAATGTGTAACCTCATTGAGTAGCGCCCAATCCACCCTAGGTGTTCTTCGCAGCCCCATAATAAGCCCTCCTATTCCGAATGGCCTCAGAATCCAGTACCACAGCTCAATTCGCCTGCAACAATCTGAGCCACTCCTCCCAGAAGTTCCGGATGGACGTGTCTAACAGCCATGTAGGATAGGCAACGCCGGGACCCGGAAAGTTTTCATCCGGCTGCACCCTATCAAGACCCATGAGATAATTGAGGACATTGTCGTATCGGAGGTCTTTGTCGCGCGCCATGGACGCTTTACTACATTCGGTAATCCTCGTCCAAATCTCGCAGTCATCTTCCTCCAACGTTCCAGACGGTCCAAAAGAAATGATATATGCGCGGTTTGCCTGGTGTTTGTATTCCTCTGGTGCTTCCTTGTCAATCAGGACCCAAGAGCAAATTTCGATTCGATCCGGCGCAATTGGCCGCCAAACTCGCAAATTGAGAAATGTAGTCACAGATTCATGACCGACACTCTGCGGAATACTCACCCACGACAAATTCGAAAAACAATTCCCGACATGAACTTGGAGATTCTCTAAGATACTCAATTGCTCAGCGCTTAACTTGCGCTGAAACAATGGCCATAACTGTTCCGGCAGCCCTTGATATTTAAAGCTATCCATCCCAGGCGGATTGAGGACTAAATTGAGTCCGTGCCCATGGTGTAGCTTAATTTGATAACCAAAACCGGCTTGCGACACAAAGTCCGGACTGATTCCCATTTCCACGGTTGAACGATGCGCCGTCAAAGCGTGGTAAGAATCCGCGCAAAAGTTCTCTGCGGTAACTTTCCAGTTGGTTTGGACGACCCAACGCTGTGGAACGCCAATCACCTCTAGCCCACCATCTGTACGGTTTACCAAAATGTCGAGATAGCATTTTAAATCGCCTAGATATGATTCTAAAGGCATCGCGTTGGCGTCCAAGTTGCCAAAGATAAGGCCCGCATAAATCTCAAGCCTGGGTACTGGCCGCAAGGCCCATTCATCTCGAACCATCTCTTTTCCATAGACTTTATTCCCTGCATGCACCCACTTGACCATTCGCATGGCGATTCATCCATAGCGACGTGCCGTTTGATTCGTCATCTTCAAGTTCGGTTGCTTTGTATCCTCCACTCCCCCGCGAGACACTGTCACTCAGGGATATTGGGAAGCTCGCCTACAGTAGGAATGTTGATCACATGAAGTTCCGTATAGGCACTTAACCCTTCTGCGCCGTACTCACGGCCAATACCGGATTGTTTCACGCCACCAAACGGGAAGCGAATATCAAGTCCCTGGATAGCCGCGGTATTAATCATTGTCGTACCTGCCTGGATTCGTCGTGCTACGCGCAGCGCATGCGCCTCTTCCCCCCAAACGGAACTCGTCAGTCCATAAATACTATTGTTCACCAGTGAAATCGCCTGCTCTTCATCGTCGTAAGGCAACACAGGCACTGTTGGCCCAAACTGTTCCTCCACGACAATCGGTGCATCATAATCGACGTTCAGCACAAGGCAAGGTTGCATAAAATATCCTTGATTAAATGCGTTCGCATCGACGATACTGCCTAGCGGAACGACTTTTGCACCTCGCTGTTCTGCGTCTTGGACGAGACTTTTCACATACTCCAACTGGCGCTTATTGTTGACAGGGCCAATCGTCACATTCGGATGAAACGGATCCCCCACGCGTATCCACTGATTGGCCGCTGCGATATATGCCTCGACGAATCGATCATATATGGAACGATGGACATAAACCCGCTTTGCGATCATGCATATCTGTCCCGACGTCAGGAAATTTGAAATGACTAAACGACGCATTGCGCGTTCATCTTGAACATCAAAGTCAGGAAGAATCACCGCTGCATCGTTGCCACCTAACTCCAGCGTCACATTTTTGAGCGTACCTGCAGCTGTCTTCATAATCTGCTTGCCTGTTTCAGTGCCACCGGTAAAAGCAACTTTTGCAACGAGTGGATGAGAAGTCAATTCAACCCCCACATCGGATTCCCCATGAACCAAATTGATGACACCCGGTGGGAACTCCTCGGCCATCATTTCAATGGCTTTACTGACCGCGAGCGGTGCGTATGGACTCGGCTTTAAAACAATGGTGTTTCCCGCCAACAGAGCCGGCGCAATTTTAATCGTGGACAAGGCAAGTGGATAGTTCCACGGGAAAATGGCCGAAACCACCCCAACCGGATCACGGGTGATGATCGTTTTTCCTGCCTCGTGAATTTCGACCTTATCCTGTAACACTTCCTTTGCAATGGAACACGCGTGTTCCATCCACAGCGTCGTAACGAACATCTCACCACCCGCGTCATACAGCGGTTTGCCGTGCTCGCGGGAAAGTAGTTGCACCAGTGCATCCGCAGATCCCTTCAACCTGTCAATGGCGCGCTGCATGCGTTCAATCCGCTCATCGACGGAAGTACGCGCCCAAAGGACAAACGCCTCGGAAGCTGCCTCAATGGCCCGGATTGCGTCCTCCCGGCTATTCACAGGGCCATACCCCACGATTTCACTAGGATTCGACGGGTTTTCTCGCGCGTATGTCCTCTCCGTTTTGACCTTTTCTCCATTGATGATGGCATGTACGGTGATGGGTTCAGCCATGTTCATCCTTCTTTCTCAAAACGTTATTTATCATAATGAATGCCCTATCATCTACCCGAACGTTCAACCTGGCAGCGTAATTCGTGCCGTGATTTATAAAAACATATGACAGCTGCGTTTGATAGCGCTTACAAACGGTAGACACATCCCTCCCTACCTCACATACCAGTAAGGCTAGGTAAGTAACGATTCAGTCAAAAACATGATCAACCATCAAACATAGAACTTTATCCCAAATATAAATTCTCACATGTCAACATGATAGTCAACAATTTTATCATTCTCTTCTCTCGCGTGTCTTGTGTTGCAAACTGTTAATCCATTCCAGCTCGTGCTCGACACGGGCCCTTTGAAAACGAACGACCTCCATTGCGAAAGGCATTTCTGGTGCCACGCACTCGATGCCCCGATAGTACATCAGTTTTTCGTGTAAGACGTCCTGTCGCTTCTGTAAAATTTCCTGCTGTGCTTCATACTCCAACCTGTCAAGAAACGCTACTCGCACCAAAAATTCATTGTCACTCGCTGCAAATTTGCGAGGAAATTCACAAATCAACGCTTGAAAGGCTCGCTCCCCAGCATCGGTCAAACAATACACGTTCTTGTCGGGCTTCCCTTCACACTTCACAACTTGCTTGGAGATGACACCCCTCTCGAGAAAGCGCCGCAAAGCTGGATATAATAAGTTATTATTGATCTCAAATGCCTCACCAAGCGTTTCTTGAACATCCTTCTTGATTTCGTAACCGTGCTTTGGACCTGACAACAGTTGACCCAAAATCAAAATTTCCGCAAACACGTGCATCACCTTTAAGTTTTTGTGAAGTCGTTGTAATCGGCCACTCCTGTATGTTAGATTAACACATACAGCAACGAATGTTAATCTAACATATGTTACTGTATCTTATAGGAGGAGACGCGAAGATGGCTTCAGCAAATTCCCCCGTCCTCATGGAAAAGACAAAAACCCAACGTAACCACATTCAATAAGACGTTTATAAAAAGACAAAATCAGAACAGGTTGTTCGTCACAAGCTAGGAGGATGCCTTCAACATGCAAAACCAGCGTGCACCGCACCTGAACCGAACGCTAATCATGGTTGTCATGATTTCCGGGGCGTTTGTATCCATCTTGAATGAAACGTTATTAAACGTGGCGCTGCCATCCATCATGAGAGAATTGCACATCTCGACCACGACAGCGCAGTGGCTAACCACGGGCTACATGCTAACCAATGGCGTTTTGATTCCCGCAAGTGCATTCTTGATTCAGCGATTTAGCACCAGAACCCTGTTTCTGACGGCCATGGGGCTCTTTTCGGCAGGAACGCTGATTGCTGCCGTGTCACCCGATTTGGCTCTTCTGCTCGTCGGTCGTGTCGTGCAGGCTAGTGGCGCAGCGATTATGCTACCCTTGCTGATGACAACCGTTCTCGCAATGTACGAACCACACGAGCGCGGCGGTGCAATGGGCATCATGGGCCTTGTCATCACGTTCGCACCAGCCATTGGCCCGACCTTATCTGGATGGTTAGTCGAGCACCACTCTTGGCGCATTCTGTTCTTTGTCGTATTGCCAGTGGCAATTTTAGATCTCATATTCGCCGCCCTGTACCTTCGAAACTTCACGGAGACGCGCAAGACGTCTATCCGCATTCCATCGCTCATTCTTTCAACGCTGGGCTTCGGCGGTATTCTGTACGGATTTAGTACAGCTGGTAACGTGGGATGGAGTAATGAACGAGTCTACATTTCACTCGCAATTGGAATACTGTCGCTTGCCGCGTTTACGATTCAACAACTTCGAATGCAGGAACCTATGTTGGAAGTCCGGGTGTTTCGTTACGGCATCTTTTCCCTGACGACCGCTATCAATGTCATGGTCATGATGGCCATGTTCTCATCGATGCTGCTGTTCCCGCTGTATTTGCAAAATGTGCATGGATTCACATCTCTCCGATCCGGTCTGTTGGTCTTACCTGGCGCAGCCATCATGGGCATTCTGTCGCCGATTACAGGTAAGTTGTTCGATAAAATCGGGGCCCGCCCACTCGCTATCGTCGGATCTATTTTGACATTGGGGAGCATGTATCGTTTTTCGAGACTCACCGCGACGACGCATTACTCGACACTCATCATCACCTTCGCCATCATGATGGCAGGGATGTCCCTACTGATGATGCCGGTCATGACTGCAGGGCTGAATCAGCTGCCAAGTCGTTTACACGCGCATGGCACGGCGATGGGCAACACCCTTCAACAGGTGGCAGGTGCCATTGGAACGGCTTTACTCGTCACGGTGATGACACAAGGCACCAAAAGCCAGTACCAAAATCTCGCGTCGTCCGCCGCACACCCATTGACGACACCATCCGCAATGGCTCAAGCGTACAAAGAGGCCACAGTGCATGGCATCGACCAAGCATTCCTCGTAAGCTGTATTTTTGCAGTCCTGGCCCTAGTTGGGTCGTTCTTCATCCGCCGGCATATTCAAAAAGCGGCTGAAGCGGAAGCGAGCAGCAAAAGGTTGCGGACAGTGAAAGACGCCTAAAAATGAACCCATCAACAATTCATCAAGGAGAGTCCGCGAAAATTCGCTGACTCTCTTTTCTTGTGCCGCACAAAGATTTTAGCTATCTATGCAGAAGTAAATCATGAGAATATGTATTACCCGTCAAACGAATGGAGCGTTGTTATGCAGAACGAGGATTCATCCATGCCAAACACAGAATCTGCCAAAAAAATTCGCCTCGTTCTCCAATTTTATGTGGAGGATGATATGGGACCACTAAAGAAGGAAGTCATTGTTGATGTCGATCCCGCAACACACAGCAATTCCCACACGCCGAGTCCATATCTCGTCATCAATCATCTCACGGCAGCCATTCTGAAGTTGCTTGGGGGAACACCCTTGGTGTCTGACCAGGAGGCGTCCGAAACGACTCAACATGGGCACGAGTCACCCGTCAACGCAAAAATGTTTACCCCTCGAGAATTAGAGGTGCTCAGTTGCTTATTAACAGGCGCCACCAACCCGGAAATATCCGAGAGACTCAACATTTCACACAACACCGTGAAATTCCATGTCAAAAACATTCTCGATAAGTTACACGTCAAGAATCGCGTGGAATTGGCCGTTAAATATAAATCCTTAGACACAGACAACAACTAGTTTTCCCTTGACGTTCAATTGCGTGTTTGGAAATCGAATGAGTTCTCACATCTTATACACAAACCCTACCCGGATGGCTAGTTACCTTCAACCCGCCCCGGGTTTACTGTGAAATAGGAGCTTTACTTCACAGATAAAGGGGTTTGATCACATGCAAGCACCTATTTGGATCTATTTTATCGTCTTTGCAAAACTCGTCATTCTCGCCACAGCCCTTCTCGGGGGCGTACCGGTACTGGAACGTCGCGTTCACAAGGCAGAGGAAGCGCTCGGTGGAATCACTCGAATTGTGAAAAAGGGCTCGACGCGATATGTTGAAATTATCCCTCAAGAAGAGCAAACCGTTTTAACAAAAATGGCTCGCTAATCAACCATCCGAACCAATGTACCACACGCTCGAGCAAGGCGTTTCAATACAAAAGTTGCTTTCCGATAACCTTTCCGATATGGTGATGTTATGACTGTAGCATCACTGGTATGTTCTTCGTGAGTCCTCCTACTTGCACAGTAGGAGGACTACGTGTTTCATATCCCTTGTGAGCCATTTGAAACGACGCAATATCCGGCGCAGTGATGGGAATGATGTTGTAGGGAGGTTGTGTTCCGTGTCCAAACCACAAACGAACAAGTTACCTCCAGGCCAGGTGGAAACCTCAAAATTCCCTGTCATCCATTCTGGACCTGTACCGGACATTGACCTGAATACATGGGATTTTCGTCTGTTTGGATTGGTAAGTGAAGAATTGCGCCTGACGTGGAATGACTTTATGGAGCTACCGAAGTATACCTCGACAAGTGACGCCCATTGTGTGACCACATGGTCCCATACAAATAATGAATGGGAAGGCGTTGCACTGCATACAATCATGAGCCTTATCACCTTGGCGCCGGAAGCCAATTACGCGTTGGTACACGCGGAAGGCGGCTATACGACCAGTTTACGAGTCGATGATTTACTCCGTGAAGGTGTCATGCTGGCGTACAAACACAACGGCGAGGTGCTATCGCGTGATCACGGTTTCCCGGTTCGACTGATTGTTCCACACCTATATTTTTGGAAAAGTGCCAAGTGGGTTCGCGGTATAGAACTGCTGGCCGAGCCTAAGCTTGGGTTCTGGGAACAACGCGGCTACGATTTGTACGGTGACCCTTGGCTAGAACAGCGATATCGGGATACGACAAGTCGCACCTGACGAAGTCGAATTCTTCGGGCGCACGCATAGGCACTATCGCACTATTGTGGTGATGTTTCGGACTTTGGGTTATGCCGACCGTAGTATTTCATCGTGTACCGGAAAAAGACCATTTGAAGCGTCGTTGCGACTAAATACACAGAAAATGAATAGGGTAATTTCCACGTCGTGTACGTGTAAACGTGAAACAGTGTCGCCAGCCACTCAAAAAACTCCGCAAGCGCAGACCAACCAATGATGTATCCGACAAGCGCAAACCCCTTCGGATTAAACTTGTCATAGAGGTAGACGGAAATCAGCGCAAATGGGCTATACATGAAATACGTGACGACATCCATCAATTCATATTTCTTATAATCGTTGATGTCATACATATCCAATGGCGGGGTCATAATGGAGTGATCTAAGACGATAGCCACTGACACGACAAATAGTACGACAAGTGTGCATACCGCACGAGGATATCTCTTCGGCAAAAGTGAGACACATAAAAAACCAAATATCGTGCACAAAATGATGAACCATTCATTCCCATCAAACCGAAGCGGCAGCGGTAACAATTATCCCCTCTCCCTTCGCAGCATATTGCGATACCAAAGCCAGGCATAATTGAGCACGACAAAGACGACAAACCACTCAATGACGGACCACCAAAGATTCCACCGCGTGCGTTCAAAGACCCCCAACACGTCAGATAAATACTCAACACCAATTAACACAGCAATGCCGGCGGGGAGCCAAATCCATTTTTGATACGCTTTCACGGACGTGATATCGAAGTACCACACAATCAGCAGGGGCAAAATGACGATTCTAACCAGTGTCAGTGCCAAATAATCAGATGGTGAATCGGTGAATTGATACATCCCCAGATTGAGTGTTACGACTGTCATGACATTGTGATCGATAATCATGGCACACATCCAAATAAACATAATTTCAAACAAATGCAGGTGTTTCTTCGTTACAACGAAAGTGATGATCAAGATAATGGACAGTGAACAAAAACATGAAAAGGCCAGATAAACCCCTCCATAATGAGTTAAGCTTTCCATAAATTCTCCGCTTTGCCGTCGTTTATTCCTACACTGGAAAATAAACTGCAAAGAGGTGCTATCTTGGGCTAGGCAATGGAGAGAAAGGATGGGTTCATCGATTTCCCTAGACGGTGGGATATGGGTCATGTTCGGTGCATACATTTAGAGTGCTGGTGCGTAGAGTACTCATGAGGAAAAGGAAGGCGTAGGCCCCCATGAATTCGCTAAGTCAAAAACTGTGTAAGCTCCACCTTACACGCGTGACCGCTCTTGCTTCTTGCGCTTCCATTGGCCAACCAGACGGAACATGCCGGATGCAATTTGAAGCAGCAATGCGGCGATTTTCAGGGCAACCATGATGTCTTTCATGTTAGTCTCCCCCTTTATTTCAGGGGCCTAACGTCTCCTGATCCGATATATATTTTTCAGATTCCTTAATATTCCGTTGACAGACAAAATATCTCCATGTTAATTTCCCAAACGATATCCCTTGTAATCCCATTTATTTTATTTGAATAACCAACTCATTTATTGTAAGGTATATACATCATGCATATGAAAGGGGGAGCCTCATTGGCTGTTTCCGATAAATTTGTCAGCCTGGATACGCAAACGCGTGCCACATCTGACAACGGTAGTCCCAAAATCAATCGTGGATTCACAGCTTTTGCTCTCATTTTATTCGTCGTCGGCACACTATATTTAGGATTCGCAGTGTCCTGGACCATGGCACTGCTTTATCTGGTGGGCGGGATTTTAGGTATCACCCTGTACCACGCACGCTATGGGTTCACCTCATCCTGGCGCAACTTCCTCACCAATGGCCGAGGTGTCGGGATACGTGCCCAGATGGTCATGTTTCTCATCGCAAATATTGTCTTTTTACCGATTCTCTTAGTTGGACATGCTTTCGGTCACCCCGTAGCTGGCTACGTTTATCCTGTCGGATTTTCGCTCTTAGCAGGTGCATTCCTGTTTGGAATCGGTATGCAAGTCGCTGACGGCTGCGCTTCTGGTACGCTGTATCACACCGGCGGCGGCGATGTACGCGGCATTTTGACCATCATCGGTTTTATCATCGGCTCCGTTCTCGGCAGTTGGAACTTTGCATGGTGGCAGTCCACGCCGCACTTTCAGCCGGTATCATTTTTGACGACGTTCGGCAACGTCGGAGGATTCCTGTTTAATGTACTCCTCATGGCGATTGTATTCGTGACAACCATTATCATCGAACGCAGAAAGCACGGCAAAATTGAGTCGTTCGTCGCTGGCGGTAAGTCAGGATTAAAAGGCATTTTCCGCGGACCATGGTCTCTGTTGGCTGGTTCCATCGTGTTGGCGCTCGGAAATGCAGTCGTGCTCTTGCTCTCAGGTAAACCTTGGGGGGTCACTTCAGCGTTCGCGCTGTGGGGCGCAAAAATTGGAACTTGGTTCGGGCTGCCCGTGACGAGTTGGGGATACTGGCAGACACCAGCAAACGCGCATGCATTACATTCATCTGTTCTTTCTGACCCGACGACCATCTTGGACCTGGCTGTCATGTTCGGTGCACTGCTTGCAGCCGCTATGGCAGGTAAAATGCCACGTCCGTATTTCCGCCGATTCCCGGCCCGCATGGTCATCGGCGTGACCTTGGGTGGCATCGTCATGGGTTACGGTGCTCGTATTTCGTTTGGCTGTAACATCGGCGCTTACACCGATGGCATTGCTTCCTTTAGCCTGCATGGCTGGATTTGGATGCTTTGCGCAATCGTAGGCAGCTTCATCGGCATCGCGCTGAGACCACTCATTGCGCTGTCAACCAACCGGAAATAAAGTTGTCGTTCAGCAATCGATACACAACGAAATATCCACTTGATGGACAAGGCCCCTCGACTACGGAGGGGCCTTGTCGTTTTATCGACTGCTGTGCAGTAGCGACCGATTACGCATCCTTCATGTGAAACGGCTGCAATTGCTTGAATGTGATATCCCTTATTTCCAAGCCACTTAACCCAAAAAACAGTTTCAAATACGCGTGTTTGTTGAAAAAGAACACTTCTCTTGTCAGGGATACCCACTGTCCGTCCGTTCCATTAAACGTAAATATCGTCGATGGCACGTTATTTTGCAATAGGGTCACTGGCATTTGTGCAAGCTCACCAGCAGATGAGCGAGCTGTGATGGTCACTTCGTACTTACCGGGTTCTTCAAGCGCCACCGCGAATACATGAGAACTCCCTGTCGAGGTGTCGATGTTTTCAAGGCTTATCTGACCACCGTCGACAATGGGCTGATATGGCATATCAAAGTCCAATTCCTCATCATTCACTTCATCCAGTCCGACGACTTCCACAGAGCGTTCCTTGACGCCAAGTGCACGTTCCATCACTGGAGAGCGCATAATAAATCGGCAGACGTTTGCGGCGCAGCGCAATAACTCTCCCCTTGTTAACGACCCATCCGCAAGCGAAGACGATGTATTGTCATCCATTGGATTGGCGTCCGGTTGCTCGACGACCATGTACAAGTCGTTTTGCGCACGAATCATTGCGGCCGTATTGTTCCTGGACGGCGCTCCACCTTCATCATTGATTTTGGCCCACCAATCCGTCATGACCACACCTTGAAATCCCCACTCATCGCGGAGAATACGCGTATTTTGATCATAGAGTCCCGCAGTCCACACGCCATTGACTGCCCCGTAGGTGGTCATGATTGCATACGCCCCAGCTTCTTTGACCGCGATTTCAAATCCCTTGAGGTAAATTTCCCGCAACGCTCGCTCCGAGACGATCGAATTGAGATCATGCCTGTGAAACTCTTGGTTATTCGCGCAAAAGTGCTTAAGCGTTCCGGTTACACCCACACGATGCATTCCTTTTAACTGCGCCGCAGCCATTTTGCCTGTAAGCAATGGGTCTTCGGAGAAGTATTCAAAGTTGCGCCCGTTTAGTGGATTGCGATGGATATTCATCCCCGGACCGAGCAGCGTATCAATTCGGTTCTTACGCAATTCCATTCCTGTCATTTCATACAGATCTTCCATGAGCGCCAAATTGAAGGTACAAGCCAACAAAGTCCCATTCGGCATCGAAAACGCCGTCGTCCCACAGTCCATGCGAATACCCGAAGGGCCGTCAGAGCAACAGGCCGCCGGAATGCCGAACGCATTCAACCTGTCTGATACACCGCCAAAAGCCCCCGCAGTGCCTGGTGTGACCTTTGGCGAATTCATCCCTTCCCCTCGAACCATACAGGCCAAATCATCATCTGTCAGTTGGTCTAGGAAAGCATCAAGAGACACCTTTTGATGGTAGACATCGGCCAGTGTATACCCCTTGTCACCTGTATATTCCCGATTTTCCGGACGCTCAGCAAGGCGCCGCGCTTCGCTGTTCACCGTGCGCAACGGAACCTCTTCATAGGTCACTGTATAGCCCGTTTCGGAAGATACCGGTTTCATTCTGGTGAACGCAGTGACCGGCGCCATATTCTCGCTAAGACGCGAAATCACACGCAGCGCGTCGACCTGGTATTCAAAACAAGGCGTGGCGGATCGAACATCGGTTCCAGCATAAATGCGATACGTACCGGATTCCAAAACATAGCAGGACTTATTGCCCGTCACACCACCATCGTCATAGCAAGCCAAATCCCCGACTGGAATGGAGTAAGTCAATACTTCACTTTCCCCGGCCTCAATGGTGCTCGTTTTCGCGAAGGCGATGAGACTCCGAGCTGGATTCCCGAGCAGTCCTTGTGGCTTTTCTACATAAATTTGAACGACTTCTTTACCAGGGACAGATCCAATATTTGTAACCTTGAAGGATATCTCAATGAGGCCATCTGATTCCGATGCTTGAGCGACCTCTGTTTGAAACGTGGTATAGGATAGGCCAAACCCAAAAGGATAGAGTACCTTATCTTTTGCGAAGGTTTCAAAATAGCGATAGCCGACATAGATGTCTTCTTGATAGATAGCCTTGTCCTCATAGCCAAAGTTTGCGGTGGACGGGTAATCATCAATCGATTGCGCAATCGTGTCCGCCAGTTTGCCGGATGGCGCTACTTTACCAGTCAGCACGTCTACCAGCCCTTCCCCGCCTTCCATTCCACCCTGCCATGCATAGAGGACGGCACTAGGATGAAATTCGGATACCCACTGCATATCGATGATGTTTCCCACATTCAAGACGACGACCGTCTTCTCAAACGCCCTGCAAACTTTGTGAAGCATGTCCCGCTCTGTATCCGTAAGCAAGTAACTACCCGGATCTGCGCTATTATCCCTGTCTTCCCCAGCTGTTCGACCGATCATAATGAGCGCCAAGTCGGACTTCGCAGCAGCTTGTAAAACGATCTCGTCACTGACCGGCATCTCTTTTTGTGACCACGGCTCTCCTGCCCAGCCAGTTCCTTTATCAAACGGGTTTTCTTCTAACCATGCTTCGTAAACTTGAAGCAATTCGCCATTCAACCGAATCTCGTCGCAGCGCTGCAACGCGTCTAATGGCGTCGTGACATGCGTGACATTGACCATTCCACCTGAACCAGTTCCACTTTTATAATACGCAAACTGATTTCGCCCAAAGACAGATACGGTACTGCCAGCCTTTATCGGTAACGTGTCATGTTCATTTCTTAATAAAACAGCCCCCTCTGCAATCGCAGTACGGGCCAACGCGCGATACTGATTCCAATCCAGCATATAGTGCGACATCGAACATCCTCCTAAAAAACACGACATTGGCCGGCCGTGATTCATCCCCTTCTCCGATGAATGCAAGCGCCATCATTTGTGGTGCAGTATAAGAAAGCGATTACCGCTATACTACCGCATTACGTCGAAAAAAATAAGAACTTTAACAACTGACCTAGCGGATACCCACAAAACGAATGTATTTCGCACGAACCTATAGCTGGACAGATGCCATCCGCTCAAATTTCGACATGGATCATCAAAATTCCCCATTTTATCACGAAAGGACGAACCGATGACTTATCTACCTCCGGCGCAAGTGGCGCATTACGCTTATGATGCAGGGTTTCGAGGTAATTCTTTGGTCACCGCCGTCGCGATTGCCGGCAGCGAATCTTCATTCAACACTTCCGCGACCAGTCCGGCAAATACCTGTCTGGGTCTGTGGCAAATCAACAAAATACACGATACAGCAAACCCCTCTGCCCTTTATGATCCAAGTGATAACGCGAAAATGGCGTATTCAATCAGCGACCATGGAACGAATTGGCGGGCATGGAGTACGTATACGAACGGATCGTACAAAAAGTACTTAAGTGTCGCAAAGACAGCCGCAAAAGCAATCGCCGCTCCGTCTTATCCTAGCGTCAATGTGGAAGTGGATGGCCAGGCGTTTTCTGCTATCGCAGTCAACGATGAGACATATCTCCTATGGACGGCCTTGTCCAAGTGGGGCATTCCATACAAGTATCTCGGTAACGGTAAATTTTCCATTCAGGGGCAAACCGTACAAGGGGTTGTCGACGACGGCAACACCTATCTCAATTGGAGCTCCATACCTGATATTCAGGTAACCAAGGTGAACGGAGAATTTAGCTTCACCGACAGCTATTAAGATGTTGCCAAGGCGCGCTGGCCTTGCCATCCTGGAGTCCTGTGGAGATTTCGATACGCTTCTACACACCGTTTGGTGCGCTCGTCGATACAGCCCAGCACGCCCATTTTGCTGGCTGGGCTGTTTTACGGTGGCTGCGCGTGCGCTGCAGGCCATTCACATGCGCAACAATGGAACCAATACCGGGGCCGGCGCGAGCGTGATGAATGCCGCAGTCACCATCGACAAGCTCGCACAGGTACCTTCCATCTGTCCAATCTCGAAGGCGCGAGCCGAATAACAGAAATAGGATGATGAATCCCCAAATACTGCCTGGAATTGGTGCGCGCAACATCTTGGATATCCATGTGCCGATCTCGCTGAGTCCAAACAAACACGCGACTTGCAGGATCATCCAAAAGATGTGCGTCTAATATATAAAAAACGTGTAATCGAGTCGTAAAACGAATCAATTGTAGAGGGGAAACCAATGTGGAACTTCGGCAGTTGGAGTACTTTATCGCGGTGGCAGAAGAATTGCATTTTGGCCGTGCCGCGTCGCGACTGGGGATGACACAGCCGCCCCTCAGCCAGTAAATACGCCAGCTCGAGGATGAGCTCGGTGTGCGCCTATTTTATCGGACCAATCGCCATGTCGAGTTGTCGGACGCAGGGCGCGTGTATCTCAGCGAGGTGCGGCGCATGTTTGCCTTACTTCAACAGGCGGAACAGATGGCGCGCAAGGCGCAACTTGGCAAGATGGGCAGGCTGGTTCTCGGGTTCGTTGGCTCCGCGACATACGATGTGTTGCCGAACGTCATTCGCGCGTACCAGGACCAGTACCCTGATGTCGATCTCGTTCTGCACGAGATGCCCACGCCAGATCAAATTGACGCGTTACTGAACGGCACCATCGACGTGGGGGTGCTGCGCCCGCTGACGTCCCATCCAGCGTTGACGGTTCGCACCGATCGATATGGCCTGGTCTATACGACAGCATCGTGACACTCTTTCACGAAGAAGGGGTCAGCCCGACCATTCGCCTTGAGGTGACAGAGGTTCAGACTGTCGTCGGATTCGTGGCTGCGGAGATTGGGGTCAGCATTTTGCCGGGATCGACAAGATGGCAGTTCGCACGGACGGGCAGACTCGTTGACTGGGATTGGATGTGAAACGCGACAGGCGTCTACCGTACCTTCCAGCCCAGCACGCCGATTTTGCTTGCTGGGCTGTTGACCTTGGTTACCAGTTTATGCGTCAAATTCGGAATGCAGCGCAATGTCGCGCCAGCTCTCAATGTCGGCCGCCACTGCTTTGCCCGGATGTCCAGCCTGCTTGCCATTCCACTCCTTTAACGCACAAACCCGTCCTGCGGTTTCATCGTAATCCGGGATCGTCTTCTCTGCCAACTTGAGCGAATCTGCCAAGAAATCCGTACGAAATTGACCGGGTTCGACGAGAGAAACGTGAATACCAAGCGGCGCTACCTCTGCGGACAGCGCTTCCGATAACCCCTCGACGGCGAACTTCGTCGCAGCGTAAATGCCTGATCCGACCCCTGCCGCAATGCCCGCTACAGACGAGATATTGACGATATGTCCAGAACACTGTTCCCGCAGTATCGGCAAAACGGCACGCGTCACCGCTAGTAAACCAAATACATTCGTGTCAAAAACCGCGCGTGCCTCCTCGTCACTCACCTCTTCAACGGCCCCCATCAATCCGTATCCTGCGTTATTCACCAAGACATCGATACGGCCAAAATGAGCGATAGCAGATTGCACCGCGGATGCGATTTACTGTTTATCCGTCACATCCATGGCCAAAGACAATAGCTGGTTGGCTTGGCCGATTAGCGAATTCGCCGTCGCAACGGGATTTCTAGAGGTGGCGACAACCGCATCTCCCAGATCCAAAGCGGCTTGGGCAATTGCGTTCCCGAGACCGCGCGATGCACCCGTAATCAACCAGACCCGGCGATGTGTGTGTTGGTCAGTATTCTGTGTCACTGAAATCTCCCCTCCAACATGAGATGGCGTCTCTTCGATTGACGACAACTGTATTATGAACTGGCAACAAAGGATTCCGATATCCGATTCCTCGCACATGATTGCCTAATCCTCCAAAACCAATTGAGTAAAGCAGACAGAAACACTATCATGAAAACAGGTGTTCATCAGGAGGGGAACAGGTCAAATCAAGTACACTCAGTACAAGAAGAGATGCGTGAGATGGAACAAACACGAGAGAAATTGGCGAGGATTATCACTCAAATTTGTACCCACGACGGATTTCACGTTACAGCCATCCCATCACTTCGCCTCATTCGGCGTTCACAAGTCACCGAGCCGATTTACACCCTGCACGAACCAGCGCTGTGCATTGTCGTCCAGGGCAAAAAAGTATCGATGTTGGCTGACGAAAGCTATCTGTACGGACCGTCCGACTACCTCGTCGTATCTGTTGACCTACCTATCTCTGGCGAGGTTATTGAAGCGAGCCCAGAAATGCCGTACCTGTATATACGGATGGAAATTGACCCCCATCAGGTGCTCGATGTGATGAAAGAATCCAATTTAACGCCGCGAAAGACTGAAAATACACGTAGAGGGCTCTATGTGAGTCAGGCGAGCCACAGCTTATTGGACGCCGCCATGCGACTAGTCAACCTGCTGGACACCCCTGGTGACATCCCGGTGCTTGCACCACTCATCACGCGAGAAATTCTGTATCGCATCTTGAATAGCGACCAAGGGGAATCCTTAAAGCAAATCGCGATGACTGGCAGTCATTCGTATCGGATTGCACAAGTCATTCACAAAATCAAGCAGGACTACGCACAACCGCTGCGGGTTGAGGAGCTAGCGACACTAGCCCACATGAGCCCTTCGTCACTGCACCGCTATTTTAAAGATGTCACGGCAATGAGCCCGTTACAATATCAAAAGCAAGTGAGACTCCAGGAAGCCCGCCGCATCTTGCTGACAGAGGCAACCGATGCAGCCGAAGTCGCCTTTCGCGTGGGCTACGACAGTCCATCCCAATTCAGCCGTGAATACGCGCGCATGTTCGGCTTGCCACCCATCAGTGATATCAAGCGCCTGCGTAAGTCACTTCTAGCGTCGGGATCGTAAAGGGCCCGAAACAAGCCGTCTTAATCCCGCCAAATCAAGATAGCGTACACACTTCCATTTCAGCACATAGAAGGAAATAAAAATGTATCGGAGAATCCCTATATGGAGAAACAGTGGGGTGATCTGATGTTTAGAATAAAGAATCGTTTTGCATCGTGGCTGGCGGCGCTGTTTGTGTCCACCATAGGCCTGTCTGCAGCACTGCCGGCAACAGTGGTACGCGCCCAAACAACGCCCGTTGCCGTACATACCGCTACAAAGAAAACGACCGTTCAAATCGTCTCATCAAATCTATACGTCCATCACAATCAATACGCCTCTGTGACCATTCACACCAGTCCTGGTGCACACTGCACCATCGAAGTGGTCTACAAGTCCGGCTCCAGCCACGCAAAAGGATTAGATGCCAAAACGGCACCGAGTTCAGGCGTCGTTACATGGTCGTGGAAAATTGGTCCAAGTACGACACTTGGAACCTGGCCCGTGTATATTACAGCCAACAATACGTCGATTCACACCTATTTACACGTACAACGAGCCTAATCACCGTTTCTAACCCAAAATCACACAAAATGAGTCCGGTTTGCGGCGTTTCACCAATTCCCGCAAACCGGCCCCTTCAAATTCAAGCTGCTATTCGCATTGTCCGTTCGCCAGTTCATCGTACAAATTCACTTCATTGCCCAATACGTCTGTGAGTGTAAAATCCGGTGCCTTCTCCCCCAACCTGTAGTCCTCCAGCGATACCCGATGCCTGCTGAATTTCAATGAATTATCCATCATATCATGACAGGTGGCCTGCTTTAGGGAAATATCCGCGCATGTCATGTACAATAAAAGCCGATGTCATGACCACACAGAAGAAAGGATGTACCTTCATGCCGACCATCAAGCAGCTAGAACAATACGCAGACGTTCTCATTCGGATTGGCCTCAACATTCAGCCGGGCCAACCGTTAACCATTCGGACCCCCATTGAGGCCGCTGAATTCGTCCGGATTCTCACCGCGCGTGCATACGCGGCAGGTGCGAGCACCGTGAACATTGATTGGAGTGATCCAATCATCAAACAAATCCGCCTAAAGCAAGAATCTGAGGAAAATCTGCAACGTATCCCCAATTGGGTTGTTCAAAAAGGCGAAGAAGAATGTGACAACAACACCGCATTTCTAACCATCGCTGCGGAAGATCCAGATCTTTTGGCCGACGTTGATCCAAAGAAAATTGCGCTCTATTCCAAAGCACACGGCGCCGCCATGAAAAAATTCATGCAAAACTTCATGGAAGACCGTGTAAGTTGGCTGGTGTGCTCGATTCCTACGGCAAAGTGGGCGACAAAAATGTTCCCTGGCGACTCAGAAGAGGTAGCCGTTCAAAAGATGTGGGACGCTATCTTCGATGTCATGCGAATGAACGAAGATGATCCTGTCGCAGCCTGGAACGCCCATCTCGATAGCCTCGAAGCGCGCGCAAAATTTCTGAATGATCACCACTTTCAGCGCCTGCACTACAAAGGCCCTGGCACAGATCTCAAAGTCGCTCTCCCCAAGCGCCACTTCTGGCAAGCCGCTCGCAGTGTCAACGCCCAGAACGACTGGTTTGTGGCCAATTTGCCGACAGAAGAAGTGTTCACACTGCCTCAGCGCGACGGGGTCGACGGCGTTGTCAAAAGCACGATGCCTCTCGCCTATGGCGGCGTTGTCATCGAAGAACTGGCGCTCACGTTTGAACATGGTCGTATCATCGACTACACAGCAAAAACTGGTTACGAGACGCTGAAGGAATTAATTGAGACCGATGAGGGGTCCCATTTCCTCGGTGAGATTGCGCTGGTTCCAGTGGACTCACCCATCTCGAATCGAAACCAGTTATTCTACAACACCTTGTTTGACGAAAACGCATCGTGCCACATCGCCATTGGCAAAGCCTACCCCACGTGCCTTGTCGGCGGCAAAGATATGTCCGAAGAGGAGCAATACGCGAACGGCGCAAACGACAGCATTACCCACGTCGATTTCATGATAGGTTCAGCTGAACTCGACATCGACGGTGAAACAGCGGACGGATCGATTATCCCGCTGTTCCGCAAAGGGAACTGGGTAATTTAAAGGGATACTAAGCATCAAAGGTTGGCATTTCCGGGTACACACTCGGAAATGCCAACTACTTTTTCAACAATAAGTAGATGTTCCCCAAATATCGCCCGCCAACCATTGCACGATAAAATTGACCTTCTCGTCGTCGGAAGAGGAAATCAGGATGACCATCAGACCTGACAACTCCAACGAAAAACCTACACCGACAAGTACTAGCCTGACGGGCTCAAGTCCGGTTTTTCGCTGGTATGAGAAAACATAAACCCGGATTTCGACGATTAGGTGATTGAGGTCATTGACCGGGGCATGTTTTCAAGTATTTGGTGGATTTGTTAGCGGACACGGCGAATCATGGTACGGAACTAGAGCAATGGACACAATTCCCCCCTCCCCAGGCCAGGCTATGAACTCCACTTTTTCAATTGGAAGAAAAATCTACGTGGCGGCATGAAGCATGATCAACGACCGATGCTTGGCATACACGGGAAGACGAATGCTCCACTGGCGTGCATGACGCACTAGAATCCCAGGTAGATGGAATAGTCTTCGTCTGAGCCGTCCGGCGGTCCACTGTCGCACCCCTGGTTGAAGCGCGACGTGCTTGTACAGCAGGAGTAGATTATACGCAAGTAGCTTTAGACCTTGCAGCGCTTTGTTGGCATCGAAATTCTGGCTGGAGAATCGGTCAATGGCAAATCCATATTTGGCTTCCTTGATGTGATTCTCAGCGTTACCACGAAAGTTATAGAAGTGCCATACATCCTCGCCGCTCCAGTCAAACGTTGTGGCAATCGCCTCGTATTCCCAGAGCCAATCCGCACACAGGCACTCCTGGGGGTCAATGTCTAAGCGACGCACAATCACGACCCGCCGAGGCCTGTCCCAGGATGTTGCCTGATACATGATGGAAGTAACGTCACAATGTTCCCGGTCACTCTCTGTGATGCAGTGCCAGAGGAGATTTGGCGCTTGCGCCAACTGTGCGAGTCGCTTGGTCCACTTCAGTTTGATGACGTAATCCCGCTGATCTTGCTCCAATATCTGAAACACTTTTTCTCCGGTAAACCCTTTATCCATGCGGACGGCACGAATGTTGACGCCATCCGGCAACTGGTCTTTCATCGCCTTGTAGAAATCCGCAAATCCATCTGATGTATGGGCGTCACCAGAGCGCAACTCATCATAGAGACAACAACCAGTGAGTGAATCAAACGCCAGCAAGGGATGGAAACTCGCTCGTCCGTGATGGTGTGGATTATATCCAACAGCGGACTGTTGCTGCGCGCCATAAACAGTCTCTACAGAGGAGTCGATATCGACCACGATGCCTTGTCCTTTGGGGAGAAGTGACCTTAGGATTTGTCTATGCGCCGAACGTATCGCTTTGATGCCAGCGTCGGAACCGAGCCGCTTCAGATCCTTATACAACAGAGTCGTATCAGGCAGTTTCGGCACGTCCAACTTCAGCTTCAACAGGGGATCTTGTTCGATGTCCTCAAAGTGGAAAATCCGTTCCTGACCCAGCAAGGAACCGAAAATGACGGTCAGAGCAATATCGTCCATGTGGAACTGGGTGTTTCTGCCCTTGCGTAATCCATGTACCCAAAACTCCCTGTCAATACCCGTTCCCAAAACGAAATCTATGAGACCACTTGCACCGCCAAAGGAGGTGGCGGCATTCAAATCGTAGCGAGTATGAATTGTAGAGCTTTTACGAGCAAACTGACTTCGTGTATGATTATATTGTTTCACCCAAAAGGTGCTCCTTCCTAGCGAAGATGTGGTTCTCGACAAACTCATCTTAGCCATACGGGGAGCACCTTTTCAATTATTCACAACAGTTCATGAGGACACAATCGTCGAAATCCGGGATAAATGAAAGCGGCTGTGACAACAGCGCCGACAAACGCAACGGCGGGCAACATGTACGAGAATGTCCCTTCGTCAATCGGAAAAAACAATAGAAAACCGTGATAGCCACCCCGGCGCCGGAGTTAATGCCAATGATGCCCGGGTCAGCCAAATCATTTTTTGTAATGCCCTGTAGAATAGCCCCAGAGACGGCGAGCGCCATGCCGGACAAAATCGTGATGATGATACGTGGCAAACGAATACCGTATAAAATAAAGCTATCATCAAACGATCCGCGCCCGAACAAAGTCGGGACGATTTCACGATAGGAAACACCCGAACTGCCGATTCCCAACCCGATAAAAGCGGTCAGTAACGTAAGTCCGATTAAGCTAATCAGGGTAAGTCTCTGTTTCCTCACAACCACTGGATGTATCACGAGAACGCCTTGCCCCCTTTATGCACGACAAATAAGAAAAAGGGTAGGCCCAAGACTGCGATAATCGTCGCTACAGGCGTTTCGTAAGGAGCGTTCAAGGTTCTGCCAAGCGTATCCGCAAGGGGCAAAAAGCTTGCGCCGAAAACCGCTGACATTGGGATGATTGAGCGGTAATCCGTCCCGACGATTGCCCTCACCATATGTGGAATCATGAGCCCAATAAAGGCCAGGTTGCCAACGAGCGCAACGGATGCGCCTGCCAACAGCACAATGACAACATAGAGCGTCACCTTGACTTGAGCGACCTTTTGTCCTAAGCCAACCGCAATGTCTTCATTCAAACTCAAGATAGTGAGCTGCCGGGACAACAGAATGGCAACGAAAATTCCTACAATAACAAGGGGAATAATGACTTCGAGTTGATCCCACGAAGTTCCAAGTAATCCCCCAGCAGTCCACATCGACACACTTTTTGAGATTTTAAAGGTCAGTGCAACTCCCTGTGCGACAGCGTCCAGAAAAGCGGACACAGCAGCCCCCGCTAAAACAATTCGGAAAGGGGAAAACCCACCTTTTTTCGCGGCACCAATTCCGGAGACCATCAGCACGACAATCGCCCCCACTTCACGTGGAAGGCGAATCTCACGAATAATGTTCACAGCCTCGTTATTCTCATGGGACGTAAGGGCAAGCCAGATATCCTGTATGGTAATATTCGCGGCACCTGCGTGAATCGCCAAGATAAAGCACAACATCAGCACGACGATTCCAATGATTAATTTGTAAGTAAAGGTGAATAAGTTCTTTCGCATCGTCATTTGGTCCTCACATTTCCCACATGATGACGAGTTACTGTCCGAGGAATGCCTTTTTAAAGAAATTCAGTTGATAATCCAGCGAGATCGGATCATTAAAACTGAACGCCGCATCGTTGGCTACGAACACATGATGGTTCTTCACCGCCGGAATGTCCTTATATGCCTGTGTCTGCTCGAAGGAAGTGTCCAAACCTGGCTCTAAACACAAAATGACATAATCCCCAAAGTATTGTGGGAGGACCTCTTGTGAGATTTCATAGTACCCTGGTTTGAACGCTTTTTACAATATCTGTAATATTCAAATGCATGGCCTGGTACAATATCTCCGTTCCCCTGCCCCAGTTATCACCGAATACATAAAACTGCTTCCCCGACGTTTCAACCACCGACACGGTCGCATTATCGCCAATCTTCGCTTTAATTTTCTGCCCCAATGCCGTCGCGCGCTTTTGGTAACTGGCAACCCATGCCTTCGCTTGTGCTTCCTTATTTACCAGCTTTCCAATGGCCTCAAATTGCTGCAAGTAATTTAACTTTCCGTATGTATACGTGACGGTCGGCGCAATCTTCTGCAACCTATCAATATTCTTAGTCGTGGAATAGCCGATAATTAAGTCTGGCTTGAGTGAAGCAATCTTCTCGAGGTCATCCGCGGAGACCTCTGCAACGCCTTTTAAATAGGGTTTATAATTCGGATTCTGCTCTGCGTAGGAATCCACACCAACAATGTGAACGCCCAGTTTTATGACATCTCCCGCAGATAGATCTAGCACAACCACTCGTTTCGGGTGAGCCGGTACTTGAGTGGGTCCGTTCTCCGACTGGTATGTGACCATGTCAGACGCACTACTTTTCGTCGATCCACTCGTATTACTCGACGTGCTAGTCGAACAGCCACTAACGAACGCCAGCAGCAACAAGAGTATCGGCAGAAATACCGTGAGTTTCCTCATCGCGCGCAGATTCATTGTGTTCATCGTTCTCCTCTTCCTTTAACAAGTTGTACGTGATGCACATCGGTTTATCCGTTTGTGGATCTCGCCCAATCACAGCACGAATCTGAAAAACCGCGCGTAGCACATCGTCCGTGATGACTTCCTCGCTCGATCCCGCCTTGACGATTTCTCCGTCCTTCATGGCAATGATATAGTCGGCAAAGCGCGCAGCCTGATTAATGTCATGAAGCACCATCACAATCGTTCTTTCCTGCTCCCGATTGAGCTTCTGCAACAGTTCTAGAACTTCCAATTGGTGAGCCATCTCCAAATAGGTCGTCGGTTCATCCAAAAAGATAATGTCTGTTTCCTGAGCTAGTGCCATCGCGATCCACACGCGCTGTCGCTGCCCCCCGACAAAGAATCGACCGCGTGATACCGGTACTCCGAAACGCCCGTTTGACGCATTGCCCAATCGATGACATCAAGGTCGTTTTGCGCCAATCGACCAAATGCTCCTTGATACGGAAATCTAGCGTACGAAACCAGTTCTGCGACCGTAAACCCATTCGGACTTTCCGGCAACTGCGGAAGAATCGCCATCTTCCTAGCCAAATCTTTCGTACTTTCTTTGGAAATGTTTTCGCCGTCTAGATACACCGCACCCGACTAGGAGAAATCAAACGCGTTAACGCCTTTAACAACGTCGATTTACCACAACCGTTCGAACCGATAATAGTGGTAATCTTCTTGTCAGGGATATCAATCGTTAGATCTTGAACAATCAGCCGATCACCATAGCCAATATTCAACCGGTCCGTGTATAAACGATGCATAACCATCCCCCCCTATCCAACCGAGTCAATCCAGCATCGGCACATTCCAGTAAATGATGACTAAATTAGTCACCTTTACAAACCGAACGATACAGTTTGATATACCTAACGTTAACTATTAGTTCTTACTAACCAAACGACCACTTCCCTAAAGTATGGTAAAATACATGTAGTTTGAATATGCTGAGTGTTATGTTGAAGACAGACAACGTGATTTCTGAGGCTAGGGGGAACAAAATTGGGGAGAAACATCGGAAAATATATTCATCTGTTTAGGTTGCTTCGCGGCTTACGTCCTGTTGGCGAAACTGTGGCCTAACCAGACAACGGTCCAATTTGTTTGACTTTTTGTCGGTGATGATTGTACCCGCGATATTGGGTTCTCCCGAAAACAGTATCTCAAGCCCCACATATGGACCAACCTTGACTTTGTACAACGGTTATTTGGCGCCACTCGAAAACATTACGCGGCAGTTCAACATATCGATTCTCAATCATCAACCGTTGCTTATTCTCGAACTTTTTGTGCCACCGTTGCTCATGTGGGGCGATTTACTATTGAAGTCAAGGTCAACGAAAACACTTTCTCGTTGTTCTATCTCAATTCCAGGCTGACTACTGGAGGGATTCATCATATCACCCGTAGAACTGTTTCATCTTCACTTTTACGTCCCAAACCCGCAGTCTACTGAACAGGCGTGCGTTGACCAACTGAACATGCAAGTGATTGCGCGCTACGGCTATACAGGAGCCGAACTGATACGTTTTTCACCCGAAGAAGGATGGAGCGTTTTTGACGACGAGAATACACGGTTTCGACAAGTGCAGCTTCAGAGCGGAGCATTTGACCTTGTCTTAGGTCAGCGGAACTCGCCTGAACCGTACATGGAGCATTTCGGAGTTATGGTAAGCGAAGACAGGTACCAACGGTGCCTGAAACGATTTACAAGCGAAAACTATACAATACAGGAACGCACCAATCGATCATTTTTCACCACCCCATTCGGTGTACGGCTGGAACTGGTCGCACCACATCATGGCGGATATAGGACCTTCAATGCTTCTGACCATCACATCTTGACGGTTCAACATGTCCGCTTTGCTGTACAAGATCCGCAACAGTGTAGTAGCTTCTTTTCCGATGCACTGGGGGCAGAGATATTGACGCAGTTACACTTTGAACGTGCCACGGACTCGTCCAAATTCAGGCCAGTAGAGATACGGTTGTCATCCGCACCAGGCGGCAGCAAATCCATGATGACAACGTTACTCCCTGGCATCTCGGTACAAGTTGACCATGCGGGAGTCCAGACAACGCTTGATACTCGTCTGTCAGAGAGCGACAAAAACCCAACGTAACATGAAATTTCCTCTATGTCTCATTCTCGTATACCTAAATTGTGTGGTATTGTAGATTATTGAGGTGATCGAATGAAATCAATCAACCGGCCTACTATCCTAGATCCGAAAAAACTTGCGCCGGGTCATTGGGTAACCGAGAGTGGTTCAACGACGAAATGGAAGCACATTTTCGTGTATAACGACAAACGTCGTAAACCCATCGAATATCACTCCAATAGCAAGAATCCGTACACAGCATATTCCCGAGATGAACTACTGCAAGCAATTCGCCATGTGGAGCAGTCTATTGCAGAGATACAGCGTGGTGAAGGAGAGTTTCTCGACGCGCGTGAACGAGTCGCACTTATTTCTATGTTAAAATTGGAACTTCGACAAATGAGAATTGTACTCAAACATAATAAAACATCCCGAGCTAGTTAAAGATAAAAAAGACCGCATACGGTAAATCCGTCGCGGTCTCAGTCGAATACAAAGCGATTACACAAGCCTACTCAAACATTTCTGACTCAATCCATCCTAAATACTTTCGAATCCGCTCGTCTGGTCGATTCCTTAAATGCTCTATATCCTGACGCAGCGGAATTTTTCCAGCCATGTATAACCCCGATGAACCTGCGGAAATCTACCGTTAGACGCTCATCGACAACCATCAATTCGTCACACTCAGCGAGAAAATCAAAAAGAACCCGTCCGTACAGAAACTGCTCGGGTCCGCCTTCGTCTACCTTTGGGGCAGCGACGAATTCTCGCCAGAAACGGCGTCTCGACGCAGATGGTAAACGACCCTCACGCCGCGGGTTTAAACCATCTATGGTTAGGGCTCTCGGACTGGGAAATGGGTTATCGATACCCGCAATTCGTCAAGCTGGCCGAATCATTAGGCTACCTTGTCGCGACATACGATTCTTACACGACGGTACAAGACCCGCAAAACCCGGCGAATTCATCGTTTGACACAACCCTTTTTTAACGAGTCTTTGTACAAAAATGGCGCCATCGTGAACACAAATGGCACAAAAGTGTCTGGGTTCCAAGGTCAAGTTCAATTCGTGGTTTGTCGATTCAGATGGGGATGCCACATTCTATGAAGACTATTCGAAGACCCATCCCGCGACAGAACAACAGCAGATGAACGCCATTATCCAACGCTTACAGTTTTTCGACAATCAAAACATGTCGTCGGTACCGAGGAGGGTAACTGGTTTTCTGCATCGTCTGTGGACTTTGCGCAAGGAATGGTGACGCCCGCGTTCAATTGGATGGATCCCGACATGAAGGACAAATCGTCACCATATGACCGGGGCTCCTACTGGCCACCTGAAGCTCCAACGATTTTTATGAAGCCAGTGCCCATCAAACAACTTTATTACGACGTGTTCATCAATCCAGAATACAATTTGCCGCTCTATGAACTCGTGTTCCACGATTCGGTCATCGCATCGGATCATTGGCTAAGTGGAAGCCTAAAAATTCAAGGTGAGGACAACACCCGTTCGCTCACAGAATTGCTGTACGACGTACCCCCGTTGTATCACTTGAATTTGGACACGTGGAACCAGGAAAAGGACCAGATCTCGAGCTATTACAAAGTCTGGTCCCCAGTGGAGCAGAAGGCCGCTGAATTGCCCATGACGAATTTCAGTTGGTTGACAAGTGATCGCCTCGTGTAAAAATCGATTTACGGCGATCAACTGGAGGTCATTGCAAATTACTCGGACAAGACATATTCTGCCGAGAACCATCACATTCCGCCGCAAAGCGTCTTGATTGACTGGCTGAACAGCGGCAGGACCGAATTTTACACACCACACAATTGATGCGGATACGACAGCAGGTCCGGTTCGCCAGCCGGACCTCGCCTGTCAGTCGGATATCCCAAACCGGATACGCCGCAAGGATGATTGGATCACTGTTCCAGTAATTTTTCGAGCTGTCCGGACCAGGTGGTCCAGCCCCACTTAGCGCCCTGCAGTGCTTGCTCATTCGAGATTCCGGATTGTTCCAGATGGAGGTTAACCTTTCCGTTCCCTAAATCCTGCAACGTCCACGTGACGATGTGCTTTTCTCCGCTTTCCCAAGTATAAGACAACCGGTTTGGCGCTTCCACGATAAGCACTTCGCCTTCAATAATCCCATTCCACCCATTCATGGGTGGCATACGAAACTGAAAACGGTATCCTACGATGGGCTTAAAATCATTTTCCGTGATCCACTTGGCCAGCTTACTGGAATCGGTCAAAGCGGACCAAAGCTTATCAATTGATGTTGTGTACTGAAAATCTAGCGTTAACGTTTCACTCATTCTTCTTCCTCCTCTATTAGTTGATTCAAGCGCAACATATTGGTACTCCAAAACTTACTGTAGAACGCTACCCAGTCCTGAATTTGCTTCAACGGTAACGGATTCAACCGGTACTTCGTTTCTCTGCCAACTTTCCGATGCGTGACGAGTCCAGCCTCTTTCAGTATTGTCAAATGCTTTGAAACCGCCGTTCGTCCCATAGGAAAGTGAACCGTTAAATCATGGAGAGGTAATTCTTCCGCATTCGCCAGAAGACGAAGCAGTTCACGTCGAGTTGGGTCTGCAACTGCAACATACACATCCCTGCTCTGATTTGTAGCGGTCATCATCACCACCCACTTTCAAATAAACAACACCAATCAGTGTCCAATTCATAATAGGACACCGATTGGTGTCTGGTCAAGGCAAGCCAGCGTTCCACAGCTTACGCGTCTGAAATGTAAAAATTTCTACACGCTGTTATAGAAGAGGACATATCCGCTTTAGGGATGATCAACATTCTTTTTGATTTAATCCATGTTCACGGATACATGCGGTTCAATTGCCTGAAAATATATTTGTCCAAAAAACAGCCACAAAAATGTATTTAAAATATATCTTTCATCTTCATCACCATTATAATGGCAACTGGACGAACACTTTCACTACATATAGGAGGCTTGCAAATGCTCAGTCAAGAAACAAGGGATATCATCAAATCGACTGTCCCGGTTCTCGAAACGCACGGAACTGCCATTACAACGCGGTTTTATCAACTCCTCTTCTAAAATCATCCCGAGTTACTCAACATTTTTAACAAAATGAATCAAAAAAAGGGTAATCAGCAGACCGCGTTGGCAAACGCCGTATATGCCGCTGCCGCCCACATCGATCATTTAGAAGAAATTCTTCCCGCTGTGAAGAAGATCTCATATAAGCATCGCGCACTGGGTATCCTTCCAGAGCATTACCCGATTGTTGGGGAGAACTTGCTGCAAGCCATTAAAAAAGTGCTGGGAGATGCAGCCACAGATAACATTATCGACGCTTTGGCCCAGGCTTATGGTGTCATTGCCGACGTGTTTATCAGCGTTGAACAAGAAATGTATTGAGAAGCTGAAACGCAAAAGGTGGCTGGCACGGATTTAGGCCTTTTGTGGTACAGAAAAAAGTACGTGAAAGTGAAGTCATCTCTTCGTTTTACTTAGTTCCCCAAGATGGAAAGGACATTGCAGATTTCCTTCCCAGATAATATATAACGTTCAAAGTCGATGTTCAGGGGAAAAGTACACGCAACGACGCCACTACAGTCTATCGGATGCGCCTGGAAAGGGTTATTACCGCATCAGTGTGAAACGCGAAGACGGACGAGGGGACGTTCCTGCCGGGATTGTTTCTAGTTATTTGCATAACCGTGTGAACGAAGGGACGTCCTTTATGCAAGTGCGCCTTCTGGGGATTTTGCGATGAAAAAGCCCGCCAATAAACCTGTTGTCTTCTTAAGTGGTGGCGTTGGTATGACACCGTTGGTGAGCACGGTCAAGACACTCTTGCAAAAACAACCAGGACATCCCGTGACATATGTCCACGCAGCCATCCATGGTGGACTCCACGGATTGCAAGAGGACTTAAGATACCTTAGCCGAAACAACCCCAAGCCTACACTACCATGTGGTATACGAAACACCGCGTGAACAGGACAAAACACATCAATACTTCGCCAAAGAAGGATTTGTCGATCTGAATTGGTTAAAGCAAGTCGCTTCTGTAGATTCCGATTTCTACTTTTGTGGCCCGACGCCTTTCATGAAGGCCATGTACCGCGCTCTCAAAGATTGGGGTGTTCCGGACAACCAAGTCCATTACGAATTCTTCGGTCCTCAAGGTACCCTCACAGACTAAGTGACGTTTTTCCAACGCTCGTGTGTAGCGGTCGACCACTCGGCAATGATTGGTCGACCATAGATAATCTTATAAGAAGCAAGGACACCCTTGTATCCCCCTTCCTCATTCCCCACAGTCCACATCAAAGAAAAAGTGTACCAATGCCACAATGATGATCATTGGCGTCTTCATTAAACCCTCTTGCTTTATTACGTCACTACTGTACTTGAATAAAGCAACGCTGATGTGTTACCTTATCTAAGGTTAAATCAAAATACAATTGCAAATGTATAATTCTACATTTATAAGGAGATGCCGCCCCTCGTGGAGAACCAAAATCAACTCAGAAAAGGCATTGGACTGTTTATCGCGACTGCGTTAGTCGCTGGCAACATGATGGGTTCCGGAATATTTATGTTGCCTGCTACGCTGGCTCAAGAATCTGGACCCGGTTCAACGATGATTGCATGGATACTGACAGGCATGGGTTCGATATTTCTAGCGTTGTCGTTTGCAAATTTGGGCACTCGCTATCCTCAAAGCGGTGGACCTTATGAATTTTCCAAAAGAGGCTTTGGCGATTTCATCGGCTTTATCAATGCCTGGCTGTATTGGAATGGCTCATGGACTGGAAATGTCGCCGTCATTCTTGCAATAGCAAGCTATGCAGGGAATCTCATACCGGCGATTGCCAGCAATCATCTGATTGGATTCATTGCAACCAGTGCGATTCTCTGGATATTCACCCTAATTAACATCTTAGGCGTACGTTTGGCTGGGAAAATCCAAACGGCCATCACAGCATTTGAGATTGCCTTGTTTTTAGGCTTTATCGTCGTTGCAGCACTTCACTTTCACCCAAGCAATCTGACGCCGTTATTCCCAGCGCACAAGGGTCCTGGTGCAATTTCTGTCGCTGCGTCATCTACTCTCTGGGCTTTCATCGGTCTCGAAAGTGCTACAGTTGCCGGAGGAGAGATTCGCAATCCGCAGAAAAACATACGCCGAAGCACGATTCTTGGAATATCGATTGCGACGGTACTCTACATGGCGATCAACTTCTTTGCCATGGGTGCAATGAATCAGAAAGCTCTTGCAGGAAGTTCTGCCCCAATTTCGGACATTCTCGCTCAGTTTTTCGGAACGGGTATTGGTCGACTGATTACGATAGCTGCTGTCGTCAGTATCCTGGGCACCACCGTGGGTTGGCTTTTATCCACAGCCCGTATTGCTTACGCAGCTGGCGTGGACGGCGTCTTCCCTAAACCGTTTGCTAAAGTGCATTCCAAGTACCAGACGCCGTACATGGCATTAATTATTGGATCCGTTCTAGCAAATATATTACTATTGATGAATTATACGAAGAGCTTTAACTCAGCCTTTAATTTTGTGGTCTTACTGGCTACGCTGAGTTATCTCCCTGTATATGCTATGACGGCCGCTTCCGAGATTCGGTTAATGAAGAAAATGCATGGCACGGTCAATGTGTTCAAGTTCATCAAAGTATCATTCATCCCTCTGCTCGGCTTTATCTACGCTGGCTGGACTATTTATGGTTCAGGTGCAAAAACAGTTATGTATGGATTTTTACTCTTGCTAGCGGGAATTCCGTTTTACCTGTACATGAACTATAAACGTGAGGCTACAACTAACCAGCAGCCTGCGGAAAGCATAACGACCAAAATATAAAATCGCTGAGATGTACAAATTCCCCTTACTCCCCGCCGAGGGTTTCGTGAAAATACGAGGTCCTCGGTGGTTTTTTGGTGAGCGTCAAATGCGCCACACATCCCATGTTTCAAGATAGAAGGTCTAGTATATAAATCACCCCCACCATCGCTGGTGAGGGTCTTTTGAATTTGGGGGTTATTTTTTCCTGGGATTGCGGACACTTTCTGGCAAAGCACTTGACCAAGGAAGGAGATCCCGTAGTGTCTCTGGATTGTCTATGTCCACGTTCGGCATTTGTTCGAAGAGATAGGTCAGATAGTGCAAGGGGCTCAAGCCGTTCTCCTTGGCGGTTTCTACGATGCTGTAGATCATCGCACTTGCCCTCGCTCCGCAAGGCGTGTTACTGAACAGCCACGCCTTGCGCCCCATCACGAATGGTTTAATCGCTCGTTCCGCACGATTGTTGTCAATCTCCAAGTTCCCATCTTCCAAGAAGGCAATAAGTTTTGGCCATCGGTTCAAACAGTATCCAATCGCTTTTCCCAACTGACTTTTTGGCAGAACCTGATCCTTTTGAACTTCAAGCCACGCCAAAAAAGCGTCTAAAACCGGGAGACTTCGTTTTAGCCGCTGGTCATAACGTTCCTCTGGGGTCGCGTCTTTTAAATCGCGTTCAATTTTGAAAAGTTGGTTGCAGTAATTGAGACCTTCCCTCGCAGCAACTGGGGCATTTCTTTTGTTGGAGGGAAGCGATTTAATCGCTTCGTCAAAACCACGTCGAGCATGGCTCCAACAAGACACGGTGACTACATTCGGAATCTGGTTGTACCCGGCGTAGCCATCCACATGAAGGTAACCCTTGAACCCGTTGAGAAAATGAATCGGGTGCTCTTGAGCCCGGGTCATTTGGTACTCATACAATACGATTGGCGGAGCATCCCGCCCCGTACGGTATAGCCACATGTATGAGTTTGTCTCGGCAGCTCGACCGGATTCATGCAAGACCTGAACAGTGATCTCATCTGCGTGCAAGTACTTGCATCTAAGCAGTTCTCTGTGCATTCGTTCGTAGATTTTCTGGAGCCATTGGTTCGCCCCAGTTAGTACCCAGTTCGCCATGGTCTGTCGTGATAATGGCATGCCTTGGCGTGCAAATTGCTGCTCCAGCCGATAAAGCGGCATACCATCCCCATACTTCTTGTCCATGATGTAGGCCACCGCCGATGGCGATGCCAAGCTACCCGGAAAAGCTGGACGCGGCATCTTCGCCTTCACCACAGGCGTTTCAGTCCCATTGCGTTCGCACGGTCGACAACTGTATATGATTTGCACATGTTCGATGACGATTTTCTGAGCCGGAATAATCTTCAGCTCTTTACGAATCTCAGAACTCATCTCGTGCATGCATTCTCCACAGCAAGGGCAGACCCGCTCGTCTTCCGAGAGCCGATACTCGATACGCTCCACGGGCAGATTCTTGAACAGTTCGTCCCGAAAGCCTGGTTGGTTCTTGCGGGGCTTAACCGAGACGGATTCGGTCGTCGGTTCCTCAATTGCAGGCTCTGATTCGACTTCCACTTCATTGAACAGCCGCAATTGCTCTGAGTCGGAACGCTCGCTCGTCGCACCAAAGCGTTTATGCTTAGACAAACGAAGTTGCTCTAGGAGGAGACTGACCAGCTGTTTCAAATCCGATATTTCTTGTTTTAATAACCGGTTTTCGTTCTGTATGGATTCAAGCTGTTCGGTCTGTGAAGCCGATGATTTTGTCATGTTTACTGATTCGACATTGATGACCATAATCCCTTGTCATGATTGGATTCTTAAGCAATTTTTCACGGTCATATGACCGTCTTCGCCACCACCTTTGGATGTGCTTGACGTTGTGTGATGGACAACCCGTCCAGCAACCAGCGAAGTTCTCGACGGCTGACACAGATAGGGCCTTCTTGGGATGCATCCGGCCACTGAAAACGACCGCGCTCTAAGCGACGGTAGTGCAGCCAGAATCCGGCGTGATCCCACTGGAGAATCTTTAACTTGTCTCGTTGCCGATTGCAGAAGACGAAAAGACAGGGCGAGAACGGATTCAAGTCGAACACCTCTTTGACGAGTACGGCGAGTCCGTCAATGGATTTGCGCATATCCGTAACACCGCCGCGTCACTCAGCATAATGTCGCCAAGGTCTGAACGACCTCGCGTAAAAAGACGAGATTACACCCTGGCTCCACTTCAACACGGGCATCGCCGATACAAATTGCAATTTTACCTTCTGACATTGGCTGGCCACCACCGCCCTCGGCAACCTCGACGGACAACCATTTCACCGGTGACCTAGGTTCCGACTTGTGGCTAGTGCTCGTCTTCTGCAGCCAATACCGCAAGGTATGAATATTGACACTGTGCTCGTCGCACCAGACTGGCGCTCTTTGGCCACTGGCACGAAAGCTCGCGATCCGCCCCTCCCACAGATCTCGTAACTCCGTTCTGCACAAACAAAAAACCTCCTCGATGTATTGTATTTGAGGAGATTATCTCGCCATTTTCATGTAGTTACGAGGTGTGAGCTACTTTACGCTCACGCATTTTGGACAGATTTCGGACGTGACGTGTTACGATATGCACAAATCATCTATTTCCTAGTCACGCGGAGGCAGACCATGGTCGAAGGTAAATCATCCAATCTCTCCTCTCACCCAACGGTTCGACGACTCCAACAAGCGGCATTGCTGAGAAACGTGTGCCAAGGCATCGCAGCCGTCGACGTGAGCCTATATCTCCAGTCACTTGGATGGCATGGCCTAGCCATCGGTGGCGTCTTGGCTGCATCCGGTGTGGTGCGCAGCATTTTGACGGTTTTTGCTGGGGAACTTCAGCAACTGCTCGGATCAAAACGATACATCCTGGTATACGAACTCTTGGCCTGCATCGCCGCGTTGGTGCTCGCCATCACCACAAACGCACTGGCTATGTGTTTCGCCATCGGTATAGCCGGCTTCGGGCGTGGCCACAGCGGCTCTGGCGGACCTATCGCACCCATCGAACGCGCTTGGTTAGGGGCATACGCACGTCGAAGTGATGAGCGAAGTGCGCATGCCATCTTCGGTGTTCACGCTGCGGTCGGATACGTTGGCATGGGTGTGGGAGCGCTGATTGCCGGTCTACCATCCTTACTCAAACTATGGGTGCCGAGCACCGAATCCTATCACATCGTTTTTGCGCTCACGACGCTAACATCTCTCTTCTGCGCTTGGACCATCGCTCGGGTGAGCGGTGGTCAGCGAAAGCCAAGAACCAGAACGAATGCTGAATCGAAGCGGGCAAACACGACCGATAAGGAGGGACGAGAACCGGCGACAGAGGCATCTCTCACCGAATGGATGGGTCTTCTCCAAATCATCGGCCTCGTCGCCATCGTTAGCCTTCTGACGTGGCATTGGCAAACATGGTTTCCTAAGTTATCCACGTTGCGCCCGCTGATCCCTGTTGCGATGGTTGTCGTGATCATGGGAGGAAAATGGACTGTGGACAATCTAAGTTCACGGCATCGTTCCACTGCAAAGTTCGCGAGCCAGGCTCCAACGAGACTTGGCTCGCCGCTCGTGAATCTCGTAAATAGCGTCGCTGTCACCCTCTCGATCACGATGACATCCTTCTGGCTGTCGGTTCGATTTCATGCCAGTGAATACGTGATAGGCGTCGTTGTAGCGGCCTCCTATTTTGCAGCGGGTGGCGTAGCTTTGCTAAATGTTCGAATTGCAAATCGCTTCGGTGCCATAAGAACCATGGTATACCTCCAAATCATCGGTTCGATCACAGTGTTCGCTCTGCCCCTGGTGCCTTGGCTGTGGACTGCTGCATGCCTAAATCTATTCGCGGTCGGTCTGAATCTTGGCAGTCGTGGTAGTCGCTCCATGGTGATGGCGACCGGGCACAAAAGACTCAGATCCTGGCAACGCAAAGTCAGTACGATTGTGATCCTCACGTTGACAACTGGAGCGTGGCCGGCAGCCTTTGGTCAGATGATGGAGGAGGAAGAGTTCGTTCTCCCATTCTTCCTAGCAGGCTCGGCGCAACTGCTATCTACCGTGTGGTTTCGAAACAGGTATACCCAAGAATCTACACCGTAGATAAACGGTCAGTCAGAAGCGATCGATGTGATTCTACCGAGACAATGCATTGGATCATATTGGGTATTTCTGCCACTTAGTTCAATAAGTGTAGCACACGAAAAGCGTATGAATATGCAATATCAATGCATAAACGACCGCCGCGTTTTTCTGCAAATTAGAACCGCGGAAAACAGCAGTACCCACGGTGTCCTTGCGAATACGGCAGTTTTCAAGCTTGCTGAGCCACGATTCAACGGGCAGAATCAAACTGAATCGACATCCAACTTTTCCGCGTCGCCTTTGGATTCTTCGGCAATCCAGATCTAATGCGTAGAATCTAAATCCATCGGCTCAGATGCCCAAAACGATACCCATTTGGAGACAACAATTCAGGTGCATCTTGAATCACAAACAGGTGTTTCGACGGCCCCGCCCAGTCAAGTCGGCACCTGTTCGTGATATTCGGGAGGGGCTAGTTTTGTTCGAAATAAAATGCAAAAAATGTGGTAGAGTTCAAGAATGGCGAACAGGCCGCCAAGTCGGTCGCATGGAGATCGAAGTTTCCGGCAGCGTTGTCATATACGCCTGTGGTCACGGTGTTGCAGAAGATGCAGGGCATGATGCTTTGCGCGAGTTCAACGTGCCGAAGTAGGCGACACCGAATGATGAAACCCGGCACCCACGTTCGCGTCGTCGTTCGCAGTTCTTTGTATGCGACTCCAGACAAACCCACATATGAGTGGACAGGCACCGTCACCGAAAGCGACTTTGATGGTATCTGGGCCGCAAGGGACGACGAGCCAGAGCGTGAGGAGTTTGTCTCGTACCTCGATGTCGAGGATGTTCAAGTGTTGTGAAGAGGGAAAATCCTTCAAGATAACGCGAAAACAGGCCACCTAGAACGGCCTGCTTTCGATTTTTTCAATCTTCCACGATACCCAGACCCGCAACTCCTTAGAACGCCCGTAGAATACCTTAAAATTGATGCCCTATCGTTATACCCTCAGTATCGAATACATACCTTTAGGTGGGGGGTGCGACTGTGATACATCCCTGGAATCGCGTTAAAGCCAATATATCCGAGCATAGAACATTTTTTACGTTTGCAGGTCTTGGCATCATCTGTACCGCCACAAGCAACTTAACCAAATATGTCTACATACACGGCTACTCTCTTTCAGGTATGGAGTTTTTTGCGGGATTCCTCTGCTGGCTTGCTGCATCATTTGTATTGTTTAAACCTAAGTTACAGCGATAATGGACGTTGAGATAGACACCTTCATTTCCCTCAGCGTCCCGCCTATTTTGCGAAATCTGACGTACATATAGGAATATTGGTGACCCTGGAACCTCCGTTTCCAACCACGTATGCCCCGTTTGGAGTTACAGCACCGATTTGACCACCAGATTTAACTTTGCCCTTCCACTTCTCCCAATTCAGCCCGTTGTCATGTGAATAATAAACGGTCTGCCCATCCGTTACGTAAATCGTTCCACCAGTTAACGACACACGAACAACTTGGGAAATAGGGATCGGAGTAGTAGGACTCCACGTTTGCCCACCATTCTGTGTGGTGTAGATAACCGTGCTGCCGTTATTAAATATGACTGGCATAAAGCCCATCTGTGACGACGAAAACGTCGGTGCCAAAGGATGCGCATAATTCTTTTGTAAATTCGTCGGAACAGGCACGTTTTGAAGCCCCCAAGTACGTCCATCATCATTGGTAACATACAAGCCTACTTGTCCGGGATGTTGTCCACTGTCGACCGTTAGCCAGCCTGTCGTGCTATTTACAAAGGTAATACCCGTCTTGTTTCCAAGAAGAAGTTTATTCGACACAGTTTTGCTCAATATTCGCGACCACGTTTTCCCTCCGTCCGAAGTGGAGTAGAGATCAATCGGCTCTTGCCCTACTGCTGGCCCCTGCGATGCTAACAACCATCCGTGTTGACTGTCAGTGAAACTGAGCTCTCCTATAATATAGGATTTCGGAACAGAGATGGATGTCCATGAAGCACCGCCGTTTGTCGTATGGTACAACATGGTTTTTTGGCCTGTCGAAGCAACGAACCATGCCTCTGAGTCGCTAACTGCAAGCCCTCCGGCGAATGTGTATTGAGACGCCACGCCTGCTGGCGTACTGTTGTGCCACGTTTTCCCGCTGTCATGTGTATGAAGAACAGCGTCATTGAGGATTGGATCACCTTGAAATGCTGGAAAGTTCCATCCTGTCGATTTGGATGTCATGAACAGTGAATTCGCGTTGATTTGTAGCGTGCTTGTGGAATTAGAGGTGCTCGTGTTCCCAGTGGGAGTTGCCACTGAATTCGTAGTTGTTTTGGGTTGTGCAGCAGGAAAATTCGGTACCACTACACTTGAATTACTTGCTCCACATCCCGCCAAAAGTACAGTTGCGGTCACTATTGTTATGATCATCATTGTTTTCGAAGGCATGGCCACGCATTCCTTTCCTTCACTATCTTTACTAAGCAATAGACGCTGCTGAAATGGATTACGTTTCAGTCGGTCAGACTCACCCTACTTCGTTGTATCTTGATAAGTTCCGATAAACTGGCCAAACGTCCCAGAGCGAACGCTAAACGCCTTAGAATTGATGTCGCATGAAATGGCGTGTGAATGGGGTTTGAGTAGGTAACAGATCGATAACATGGTGAAATTTTATAAAAACGCAGCGTTAACAAGCATTATCAGGTAAATTGCAGGTTGATTTAATAATAATTTGTAATGATTACACATTATGGATTTTCAATGCATATCCATAATGTGTTTTTAATAGTTGCTACGCCATGGTTCACTAAGCTTTGTTTTGAGCTATTCACTTCAACGGTGAAGAATCTTTTGTATTGGGAGGAGTCCGCATGAACAGAGAATGATTATAAAGACCCTTTTGGGTGTTATCGGTTGCGCGGCCATTCTCGTAGCTTTATCAATAGGCTATTTAGTTTCCCGTCCTCAGTATGTAGCACATAACAATGTCAACGAGACGAATTACGGGGATTTAACTTATGGGAACATCACGTTAACGCCCGCAAGCAAATGAACCATAGAAAAATTACATAAAATGCAATCATGGTCCAATTAGCGTTTAACACATATATTATTTGAAAATGGAGATTTTAAGGTAACAGTTACTTATGAATAACTTTTAGCATTTACATTCCGGGGGTCGTGAAGTGTGGCATCTAATCATACACAGGCGTGGATTCAATTTGGACTAATTTACATTGGAATCCTCCTTTTGGTAAGTTTAGCCGCGTATCTGACAATTCCCTGGTGGTGGCGATGGGCGTTTGAGCGGGTTTTCCGCCGTTCTGTGCGAATTCTGTTCGAAGAACCCTATACGTCAAACTTAGCTGAAGGCCTGACGGCGGTACAAAAATTTGGAGTTCAGTGGATGATTGAAAATGAGATCCGCTCCCAAGAGGGCAGGCCATTGGCTAAGCCCATTGGGACAACACGTCAATTCCCCCATTTTGACGGGTTGTTATTTTCCCCTGCCCAGTTACAACGACGTCCGCTTAATCATCAAGTCGCCGTAGTTAGTAAGACAGTCATCGGCCGGAGGGCGGACCGCCCAATGATCGTTTCCATGCCCATCCTGATCTCCGCCATGGGATACGGTGTCGCCTTAAGTAAACCGTTTGTCCGAGCATTGATGAAGGGTGCAGCGATGGCAGGTATTGCGAGTAACACTGGACAGGGAGCATGGTTGCCGGAATTCCGCGCGCTGGCCAAACACCTTGTCGTGCAAGTGCACGATGCCCCCTGGCGCCCCTCACGTGAAGCCTTACGCACCGCCGATATGATAGAAGTCCGATTGGGACAAGGAGCTCACGCTGGTTGCGGTACCGTCATCTATCCGGAGGATTTAACTAAAAATATTGCAAACGACTTCGGGTCTCCGGATGCTCTGACTACCGGATGCTATATCCCTGCCGGCGTTTCGGAAGCGTCCCACCCAGGTGCACTTCGAAGACTCGTTCGCCACCTGAGAAGTGTTAGCGAAGGTGCCCCCGTCGCCGTGAAAATCGCCGCGAGCCATAACCTCGAACATGATTTGGCCATCGCCGTCCGTGCTGGGTTCGACGTAATTGTCGTAGATGGTGCTCAAGGAGGTACTCACTCATCCCCTGCTATCCTCGTAGACGATTTCGGCTTGCCGACACTTGTCGCCCTTTGCCGGGCACAGAAATTTCTGGTCGACCATGGGTTGCGTAGCCGCATCGACCTCGTCATCTCTGGTGGCATTCGCACGCCTGGAGATATGTTGAAAGCCCTGGCGCTAGGAGCTGACGCAGTATACATTGGCACCGCCGCCCTGTTCGCTGCCACACACACGCAAATCGTCAATACAATTCCGTTTGAGCCGCCTACCGCAATAGCGTGGGCAAAAGGTAGCAAACGCCGAAGTTTTGACGAAGACCGAGGTGCCCAGAGTTTGGGCAATTTTTTAACCAGCTGCGTCGAGGAGATGAAACTCGGGGCGAGAGCTCTTGGCAAAACAAGCCTACACGACGTAGATGCTACAGACTTGGTTGCTTGGCAGGAAGATGTGGCGCGTATCACAGGTGTACCCTTGGTGTAGCAGTGTTAAAAACTTTACTCTATCTGTCTCCCTCAACCAGGCACCATCACTGATTTTGCGTCGAATTTATGTGCCTCCTTCACGAGTCCGGTGGTTAGCTTCCTTAACTATAAATATCATCGCATACAAACAAAACTAACAGGCATGAGTCCTGGAATACCAAACTCATGCCTTAAAAGCTTCCTAATTGCAAAGTGTCTAGCTTTTTGGGGTCACTCATGGTGCGATGGCTGATTTTTTTGGTTTGCCTTGCGCTGCGTTCGAGACAGCCTCCCACGCCTCCCAGGTGGCTAGGCGGTCAGCATAAACGTCACGAGCTCTCGGCAGGACCCCGGAGCCGACAGCAAATCGAAGCGGCTGATCCTCTGCGTCCACGATCTTGAGGATGGCTTCTGCTGTCGCTTGTGGATCGCCGCGTTCTTCGCTTGATAGCTCCCCGAAACCCCGCCTCCGAGGACGGCATAGGCGTCAATTCCCGGTGCGGTCTTCAGCGACGAGGGACTTGCAAAATCGGTCGCATAGGCTCCGGGCTCGAGCAGCGTCATTGATGCCAAAGCCTTTGACCTCTTGCGCCAGGCTTTCGTAGAGCGCTTCGACTGCCCATTTGGAGGCGCAATAGAAGCCGATGAGCGGCATCGCCACAATCCCCATGCCGCTTGAGACGCCGAGTAAATGGCCCTGTTGCCGCAGCAGAGGCAGGGCTGCTTGGATGACCCGAAGCATACCAAAGTAGCTCGTGTCAAACAGAGCGCGGACTTCGGCCTCGCTAGCCTCCTCAACCGTTCCGACCAGGGTGTAACCGGCATTGTTGAGGACAATGTCCAGCTTGCCGAAATGCGCGTGTGCCTGCCGAACGACATATCGAGCCTGATCGGCATCAGTTACGTCGAGCGCCATGGGGAGAACGGCGTCTCCGAAACGTTCCTTCAGATCGGCAACGTCTGCCAAAGTGCAGGCAGTAGCTGCGACCTATCGCCACGCGTGAGTGCAGCTTCGGCCCAAATGCGCCCAAAACCGCGAGAGGCTCCCGTAATGAACCAGATTTTTTTATCCACGGTGTCCTCCTCCTTCTGCATATTCCTGTCGGATTTACGGTGTCGATACTTGATATACTATGAGGTTACAGCCTTCGCGTAACACGAAGTCAAGAGGTTGTGATCGAAATCTTTACGAGGTGGATTTGCAATGTATACCGTAAAAAAAGTAACTAAGATGCTTGATTTGACCGAACACACTGTTCGCTACTATACCGATAAGGGACTAGTCCCAAGTGTGCAGCGCGACATCAATAACAATCGTCTTTTTGATGACGAGTCCTTAATTGGCTTACAGCTGCCAAATTTCTGAAACAATGTGGCATGTCAATCAAAGACATCAAAAGGTTTGTAGATTTGCGTTTGGAAGGAATTTCAACCATTCAGGAACGCTATGAAATTATTTTGAAACAAAAGGCCGTTGCTCTGGCTCAGGTGGAGGAAGCGAAACGAAGCGTCAAATATCTAGAAGACAACGCAAAACACTACCTTGATGTTATCAATGCTGTGATCACCGATGACACAAATCCTGGTAAATGGAGTAATAGAAATCACACGCAGACACACCACTAAACGGCTTTCTTAGTACCGCAAATTAATAAAACGAAAACCCTTGCCGAAGCGCTACCAACAATAGTACCCTATCACATAGGATTACTATTTCAGTAAACTGCCCGTCGCTGCAATATGCAATAAGTAGCATACAGGAAACGCACAATTGTGCAATTTAATGCATAAACGCTCGTCACGTTTCTCTGCAATAAGCCTGATGTTTTGTTTTTTTGTTTTGTTTAAATCACCCTCTCCGTTCACTACTGTCAAATCAGAAATTCTTGTCCCAGTAGAAGAAATGATAGAAGAGCAATGCCCCCTTGGTTCTTCACTGTACTTTATCTGCATCACACACCCCCTTAACTTCAAGAACACTCTTCACCTCATTACAGGGATTACCGTGTTAATCTCCCTCTTGCCCGCAAAAGCAACAAAAAACTTGTGCATACCAAATATTGGTGCATAGCTTTGGCTGGATGTGGTCAAAATACCAAGAGAAATTACACGCGGGGAGAGCATGCTGTGTTACTTAAGAAGCGGGGTAAGAAGGCCAAAGATCTCGGGAACCATCCTGACAGAATTGCCGGCTTGGTGGATGCTTCGTGGCATCAGCCGGATGAACCCTTGCCCTCCCGTCTAGAAGGTTTACGTGGCTGGATTGAAGGGGAGTGGCAACACTGTGACGACTTGCTACGCCGCGAAGTCGACGTTCACGGTACGCGCGTACTTTTGATCTGGCTGCGCGGTTTGGTGGACCTTGCGCGAATCGAAGAGGGTGTTCTCCAGCCCCTTGAGACCTTGTCACGACGGCCATCAGACATACGGCAGATTGGGTCCGTCCTGCACACAGTACACATCCGTTCGATCGGACTGCGCTACGAATTGAACACTGCTGTGTCGGATGGCCAGGTGGTGCTCTACGCCGACGGTTCCAAAGTGGCTCTCGTACTTGATATCAGCGATCCTCCGGCGCGGGCCGTCGAAAAAGCTGAGAACGAGCCCACTATTGAGGGTCCTCAGGAGGCGTTCATCGAGCATTTGGAGCTCAACATCGCGCTCCTGCGCAAGCGGATCCGCAGTCCGCGCCTTAAGGTCGAATCAATGCGTATCGGCGTATACTCCAAGACTACCGTATGCATCGCCTATATCGAAGGCATCGCCAAACCAACTCTGGTGGACGAAGCGCGCCAACGGCTGCGCAAGATTTCCATCGACGGAGTGAATGATATCAACAAGTTGCGCGAACTGATCGGCGACGCGCCGTACACCCTGTTTCCGACAACCGAAGAGACCGAGCGACCGGACCGGGTGACGGGCAGTCTGCTGCAGGGGCGCATCGCCATCATGCTCGACGGAGCGCCAACCAGCTTGATGGTACCGGCACAGTTCATCAATTTTCTGGCATCAGCCGAAGATTATTACATGAACTACACGCTAACGTTGTTCATTCGCATTTTGCGCCACATCGCATACTGGTCTTCCCTCATGTTGCCGTCTCTGTACGTGGCCCTGTTATCTTACAACCAAGACTTGATACCGACACCGTTGCTCGTCAGCGTGGAGGCCCAACACCGCGGCATTCCCTTTCCGACCACCTTGGAAGCGCTCGTGATGATGTGCGTCTTTGAAGCCCTGCGTGAAGCCGGGACGCGGCTGCCAAAGGCCGTTGGGCAATCGGTCAGCATTGTCGGTACGCTTATTGTCGGCGACTCCGCAGTGCGTGCGGGCCTGGTATCTCCGGGCATGGTAATAGTGGTGGCAGGAACCGGAATCGCATCGTTTTCTCTTCCAGCGTATGGATTCGTGAATTCAAGCCGGATTATTCAATTCGCATTCGTCATCATAGCCGGCATTTTCGGACTGGTCGGCATTGTCGTCCTCGGATTAGTCCTTGTGACGCATCTCGTCTCTCTGCGTTCCTTCGGGGTTCCTTACATGGCCCCCATCGCGCCGTTTACTTGGTCGGACATGAAGGATACGTTCATTCGGGTTCCCTGGTTTGCGACCAGACGACGCCCTGAGCAGCTTGAACCGATCGACCGTGTCAGCAACCGCAGTCCAGCACCGCGAGTTCCCAAAAAATCTCCCTATGGCGAGGGGCAGCCATGAGGTCGCGCCTTCTGCGTAAGCTGGCCTTCCTCTTCGTGACGAGCGTCGGTTCGTTGCTTTTGCCAGGGTGTTTTGACATTCAGGAGGTCGACGACATGAATATCGTCATAGCCCTTGGTATCGACCGGACCGACGACGGCTTGGTACGAGTGACGGCCCAACTCGTCAATCCGGATGCCGCTCCTTCGGCTGGAGGGAGCGGTTCAGGTTCAGGGGAAGGTTCAGGGAAAGGCGGCGCGCCCTTCATTATCCGTGAAGAGACGGGCACAATTATCGAAGACGCGATGGATAAATTCAAGGCGGACGTACCTCACCTCATGTACTTGGCGCACAACACGGTGTTGGTGTTCGGAAGCGACTACGCAAAGCAAGGCATTGACGGGGCACTTGACTACTTCGAGCGGAACCGGTACTTTCGCCGCAATCAACTGTTCCTCGTGACACCGGGACAGGCCCAGGATGTTCTTTCGGCACCGTCCGAACCTGAGCCGCTGAACGCGCTGGGCCTTCGTGCTTTAGTGGAGCAAATCGGTGAGATGTTCCGCGTTGTCAACAGTGAGCAACTCGAGGTAATGAAGGAGTACCTGTCACCGTCGCAGGCCTCCGTCCTGTCGTTGGTAGACAGAGGCGCTACGGGCCACATTCTCATGAAAGGGGTTGCTTTGTTTCGCGGTGCAAAGATGGTGGACGTCCTGACGGTGGACGAGACGAAGGGGCTCGCGTGGCTCATGATGGACACCCGCCAGGTGGTCATCCCCCTGCCGTGCGACGCCAAGGACGGCGACGTTGGAAGCGCCGTGCGATTGCTCGGTTCCCACACCCAGGTCATTCCACGGTTTGGCAGCGATGGGGTGAGTTTTCTGGTGAAGGTTCAAGCGCGGGCGGAGATCGACCGACTTTGTCCGAATGATCGGTTGAGCGAGAAAACTTACCAGCAACTTGAGCAGAAAACTGCCAAGTACATGGAACGGCATATGCAGGCAGTGATGACAAAGCTCCAAGCCGACGATGTGGACGCTTGCCAGTTCGGCACGCGATTGTTTATCGAAGACCCACACACGTGGCGACAGATTAGTGCTCAATGGCCAGCTTACTTTGCTCGGGCGCAGGTCAGATGCAATGTACGCGTCCATATTACCCGGACCGCCCTTTCTTCCAATACACCCGAATCCGCGGCCTCGCGAAGTGGCTTGGCTCCACCGGCAGGGCGCGGAGTGATTACACAGTGATCTGGCTCGCGCTATTCACTGCCTTTGCCGTTGCAGTCCTAGACAGACATTCCCTTCGCCAGGCAGCGCGCCGCGAAGTCCCAGTGTACTGGGGACTCATCTTCGCAGCACTTGCCATGTCTGCGTCTGTCTCCTGGCATCTGTGGCCAAATCTGCATCTGTTGGCACCGTTCGAAGCCATGTTTGGTCCAGTTACAAAGTGGATGTACAAAATTCTTTAGAAGGGAATCCGACCTTATGTCGAACGTACAGATTTCCCGATTTCAACTCGTCATCGTACTCGTTTGGAGCATCCTTGCCACCGGCATCGTCACAGTCCCGTTCATCGTTGCCCAATTCACCGTCCGCGACAGCTGGATTACGGGTCTCCTGTTTGTGGCCGGGGGCCTGTTGTCCGCTGGTACCGCTGCGGTATTCATCCGTGCGCTGCCAAACCGAAATCTAACCAACGGCTTGATTGACACATTCGGACCATGGCTGGGACGCATGTTTTGTCTTTGGTTTCTTGTCTGGCTGTACCTGATTAATTGCACCATCCTCCGGGAAGTAGAATCGTTTGTGAGCATCACCATCCTGCCTAGAACCCCGGAATATATCATCGGACTACTCGGCATGGCTGGGATCTCATACATGGTGTATATGGGTGTGGAGGTCGTTATGCGGGACTGTGAGTTCATCATACCGCTCGCGCTCGTTGTGACACCTGTTCTCTTTGCCCTGTCCATGAAGCACATGGATGTCCATGAACTGATGCCAGTTCTCGCCGACGGCTGGCAGCCGGTGCTCCGCGGTGCCGTCACACCGGATCTGACCTACGCATTGGAACTGTTGATTAGCCTACAGTTCGTACGGGCCTTGCGCGAAAGCCGGACCCTTCCCAAAGACATGGTCACGGCTACGGCCATCCTGACTGTTCTCTTGACCGTCATTCAGATAATTACGACAGGCGTAGTGGGGCAATCCGAGAGTTATCTGTCGTATCCGGTGCTCGAAACCGTCCGCAGCATTCGCATCGGTCGCTTCCTGGAGCGCCTGGACACACTCTACGTGATAGGTGTGATGTCCACCATATGCATAAAACTGGGTGTGTTTCACTACGCCTGGTGTGAAGGTATGAAGGACGTTTTTAAACTGTCATCACACCGAATTATGGCGCTCTCCGGCGGCTTATTCGTGTGGGCTGGCAGTTTTGCATTCTTTCGCAGTACGAAGGAAATGGAGCACTTCATCGCGGGTGTGGCGCCAGCGTATTTTGTGGTGACATTGATATGTATTCCCCTTTTAGCTGCCATGGTAATGAAATTTCGGAGGCAAGCAAAACGTTAGGGGGCGGCAGTCTCAGGGAAAAGTCCACTCATGCTGCTTATTATTCGAATTACGTTGACAATCTTACGTTGACAATCAGCGCACGTGGTAAGAGGATAGTTCACACCTTCGATTTGCTTAAAACCTGTTCTAAAAACATACGAGCAAACGTTTCCCTATTAAATCTTACATAATTTGCGATAAGGTGCTTATTCAAGTATTTATTGTGAAAGTAAATCGAGACATCATGGAGATGCAACTGCCCGAAAGAACGCCGAAGGAGTGTCACCCTGCTTGCACACTCACTTCTCGCTAACTATAATTGACGCGCCAGAAAAATCCTGACGCGTCGTAGGGATGGAAAGTCGACATAGTGATAACTCAAGTAAGCAGTTGTCTTTTAATCGCTTGAATAAAGGCTCCGACAATCGCCGGAGCCTTTATTCATTAGTCACTGACCGGCGGCTGCGCGTTTGCATTGGCAGTAGGTACAGATACGTGATTCTGTGAAACAGCAGACTCGATGAGTGAGTCAATGAGGGATTCAACATCGACGCCGACCTGCTGCCCCAATTGAACCAGCGTAGCCCCCTGCGCTTTCACAGCGGCGATGGCGTCCGCCTTTACACCCTGCGCCAATTGCGGTGTCCAAGTGCCCGCATTTTTCGCATTGGCGACGATCTTCTGGTTGAAGTCCTGCACTACTGCCTGCGCGATATTGGCCAACCCGTCGATTACCAAATTGACCACAGAAGCGGTTTTGTCATTGACATGTGCGTCCACAGCCTGCTTAACGCGCGGAACCACATACGCAATCCCCGCCGACACGACCAACGACAAAAGACCAGCCAACCCACTTACAACGTGAGCCTCAACAGACATGCTCACTCTACCTCCTTGAGCAGGCTCTGTGCCTGTTGAATTAAGCTGATTGCTTGTTGCACCTTGCCTGTGGTGCCGGATTTTGCGGCATACGCCGCCTTCAGTGCAGCTTCGGTTTGCGGACCGACGATACCGTCCACCGACAGGTGATATTGCTGCTGAAACGATTTGACGGCAGCCTCGGTGCTCGGTCCGAAGATACCGTCCACAGTGAGCTTGATGCCCAGTACGGTATTCAGTTCCTGTTGCAGTGTCTTGACCGCGTCGCCGGTACTGCCTCTTTGTAAAGTGCTTGCCATGATCTGTTGCCACCCCCCAGGGTCGAGAAGAATTCTGTCGCGGTCTACGTTAATTCCGGCCACAGTTACGCTGTTTTGGTACTGGTACAGGTGCGCGAACGATACGAGAAAGCCGCCCGACCAGGCGTAGGTTTGCCAGTAGTAGTCGGCCGCGCCGTTCTGGTACAGGTACTGTAGGACGCCATACGGACCGTATACGCCGACCTTGTACCCGGTATTAGCAGCCTTGATGGCCTGGAAATGCTCCAGGATGCGCGAATAAGCGTCCGGTTGGACATCGTAATCAATGGTGTGGTAGATGGCCGTTCCCTTTGGCTGCCCAAAGGACTGTGCATAAGCTGCCTCCGTTTTACCGTCAGACGCTCCTTGTGCATCCGAGAAGTAGCTGGCGTTCGTAGGGTTCGTCTCCCAGATGCTCCACAGATTCAGACTGGCCGCAAGGATGGCCTGCGCTTCGGTCTGTTGCATCGTTTTCCAGTTCGTCGCTGGACCGAGATAACGGCCGACATGCGTGATCCCTGCGGATTTCAGCGCAGCGGCCGTGGCCGACGTGAGCCTGGTGGTGTCAACATCGGATTTAATTCCTCAAAAAAATCGGTTCGATTTCCCCAAAAACATCGGTTTTGATTTCCTCAAAATCATCGCGTAAAATTCCCCGGACATATGTTCGGTTAGTCTCTCACCTCCTCTTGCAGGGCATGGGTCACGCCCGCTTTGAGTTTATCCTTCTTCCGGTAGCTGTTCCCGCGTATGTTGACCGTTGTCGCGTGGTGAAGCAACCGATCAAGTAGAGCCGATGCCAGCACCTGATCCCCAAACATGGTTCCCCAGTTAGTGAAGCTCGTATTGGATGTGATAATCATCGCCCCTTGTTCATACCGCTCAGAAACCAGACGAAAGAAGTTTGCTGCATCCAGCGCGTCCAGTGGCAGATAACCAACCTCGTCGCAGATGAGAAGCTTCGGTTGGATGTACACCTTCAATCGCTTCTCTAATCGGCCCTCCTGATGCGCTTTTCGTAAATCGGCGACCAACCGCTGCATGGTGACGAAATACACACTCATTCGGTTTTGCAACGCCTCCATCCCCAGTGCCACAGCCAAATGCGTCTTTCCCACGCCGGGCGGACCGAGGAGGATGACGTTACTGCGCTCCTCCACGAACAACAGTTGTGCTAATTCCCAGATTGGTCGCTCGTCGATGGACGGCTGAAACGTAAAATCGAAGTCTGCCAACGTCTTGTGATACGGGAAGTGTGCTAGGCTGAGGCGAGTATGGAGGTAGCGGTTGAACCGCTCCTCCGTCTCTGCCTCTAACAGACGAGACAGAAACTCGACATACGTCGCCTGTTTTCCCGCTGCCCACTCCACGCTGGCAGGGAGAATCGACGCGGCCTTCTTTAGCCCTAGTTCCAACAAAGATTCTTCCGTCTTGGCCAATAACAATGCTTCGCTCATTGCAATTGCCCTCCTGACGCGATTTGCTCATACACGTCCAGATCCCGTTGTTCCACGTCGGGTCCGACTTGAAGACCAGCGACTTTGCCCCGTGAATGCCTTGGCGTATCCATGGGGATGCCTTTTACGTGCTCAGGGTTGATGGAGACTTGATGCTTGTCCACGAGCCTATGCTCGGCAATAACCTGACCGCCATCACTAGCGTTGCATTAAACTCGTTTGCAAATGTCAAGCGTGGCAATTCGTCTCTCTACGATATAGAACAGAATATTCAGATCTTTTGTTTTGGCGTAGATGGACTAAAAAGCCATTGCTCCCTTAACAAGTTGCTCAAATCCCACATTTTGGATATTCAATTGGGTCGTACACCATACTCTCTAAGTGCTCAATCTCTTCGTCTATGTACTGCTGTAGCGTCATTGCGAAGATTTCTTCTGTCTTCACCTTCTTTCGCCCAGTTGACGCTCTTGTGGGTGGCCGGCTTAAATAACACCGGAACTCTGTGAAGGGCTCTGACCAATGCCATCGTACACATTTGTAGATATCGAGCAGCCTTCCCGGATGTCTTACCCTCAACCGCAGCAACACGAGTAAACAGAAGGTAATCAATGCAATGCGCAATTGGTTGTAGACCGCATTTTCACTCTTCCCATAGAATTTCTTTACATGCAGGTGTTGCTTAATCCATTTGAAGAAGAGTTCGATCTGCCAACGATTCCTATACAAATCACAGATCTCTGTTGCATCCATCGTTAAATCGTTTGTCAGTATAATGATTCTTCGTCCATCACTGTCCAGTACTTCGAGCCAGCGCGTTGGATGAACCATATTCCGGAATTTCGAACCCAGCCGTATGACTGCATCCCGAATAACGGGTGAATCTGGTGCCACAGGTCTCTCTTCATAAACTTCCATGATGCTGGCATTATCCCGAAGTCGTGTGACAAAGCGTGTTCCATTCAGGATATACTCGTCAAATTTCTGATAATCGACGTAACCACGGTCGAATACGTTGAGTGCATCCGGCTCATTGACCACCAGATTGGCCATTTGAGTCCTATCCGCTGGTTTGACGGGAGTCAGAATCTCCTTATCCGGATACGTCAGGTCATTCTCAAATACGAGGCGCAGGTGCAGTTTCACGCCTGCTTTTGTCTGCCTAAATTCTGCCCACGGATATTGAGAGACACACATCGTGATGGTCGAAGCGTCAACCAAGTTCATCCGCTTTAATGCCTGTGTGGCCTTTTTAGTCCCGGCAGTACGGACAATTTGCGCAACACATCGTTGGAAAACGGACGATGGAAACTTCGTGTCCATCTGTCTCAACTTACGGGACAACTGTGATGTGCTGATCGACTCGAGACCAAGTTCGGCCTGTAGTTGACGATTCTCGTTCAACAAGGCACTCATACTGGTTAAGGAGTCGATTTGCTGCAACTGGGCAAACACAAGCAATTGGAGAAACGTGATGGAATCAAGTTTCTTCGTGTACCTATCCAGACCAAGTGTTTTAATCTCACGCAACATTTCCACTGGATTCAGTGGAGAAAGATATTCCGCCAATGTGGATTTCGTGGTATCCTTGTCCATGAGTGTTCCTTAGATTAGATTTGGACAGGGCAACCTGTTCCTTCTATTCTAAGGATTTTTTATGTTTTTGGGGTTACAACATCTTGAACATTCGAATCTTTCTATGCGGTTTTAATTAGCCATCCCTCTTGACAAACCCTAAAAAATTTAATGCAACGCTAGTGGACCGCCATATTCAATTTGCAGACGGCCCGTTTCAAACGCGCGGACTAGAACGTTTTTCCCCACGTACTGCCACGGCCAGAATACAGGCTGGCATTCCATGAGATTCGACAGTCGTTGAGGACCTTACGCAATGCACTATACGCCAATAGATACCGATGTTCCGGCAGCCGCTGCAGGTTTTCGTCGGGGAACCGAAACTGCGGCCGCTCATGGGTTGTCCCATGGATGCGCACGTTGACAACGGTATCTCGCCATATGACTGCTTGCTAATTGACCTCTGCCAGGTCCACAAACGCGGTCGGCCAAAAGCTGTCGCGGATATAGCGAATGGGTCGCTCAATTTTTCCTTTCGTACGGCTACGATAGGGTTTGCAGGCCTTAGGAACAAACCCGTAATACTTGGCGAAATCCAAATAAACCGGTTGCCAGTCCACGTGTCCATGTCCGTCGTTGGACAGAACGAGCGGTGCACAGTTGTCACTGAGAATGGTCTTTGGCACCCCTTCAAAAAATTCAAGCGCATTCCGCAGTGCTTGTAGGATATGCAGCTGGTCTGACGCTTTGATAAACTCCAAATAGAGCATCCGGGAGTAGGATAGAACCATAGCAAAACACCACAGTGTGCGCCGATTCCCCTCGGTGTCGATATACGGGAACGCGCCTAAATCGATTTGGGCCTGCTCACCGGGACCCGTTTCGAACCGCCTCGTTGCCTTGGCAGAGACAACGGGGCGAAGCGGGTGCATAAACTCACGAAGAACCGTGATCCCACCAGTGTATCCCTGCTCCCGAATCTCTCGTAAAATCCTCTCCGCGTTTAGTACGCCAAAACGCATCCGCTGTTCTACATACGGCTTATAGGATTCCAACTTACTGCCTTTTCGTTTGGTCCCAGATAAAGGCTTCTTTCCATCCTCCTGCTCTTGGACCACCTTTCGAATCGTCTTACGGTCATGTCCAGTTCTTCGAGAGAGTTCAGAGATACTCACGCCTTCCTGATACATCCTTCTAACTTCCATTTTCTCACTCTCCGTCATCGTGGCACCTCCCACAACGATGTGAACGATGCCGTAAATTCGACAAAGGGTGGGGAATTTATCCCGATGATTTTGGGGAATTTAATCCGTTATTTTTGGGGAATCGTATTCCGCTGTTATTGGGGATTTTACAGCCGATGTTAACAGATGGCGCAGTCGATGCCTGCATACATGCCTTCTCACCCCCTTTCAGTGGGTCGTTCTTAAAGCGTGTAGGCGCGTGCGGAAATCAAAAGGCCCTTGTTCTCGATGAATTATAGGGGAGGTAGAAGTTACCCTTATCGCCCCTCTCTTCACCCCAGCTGTTCCGAACCTCCAGCACCCCACGCGCATCGTCGTAGCCGAACGCCGCCGTGGCATGGCCGCCCATGCACTGTTCTCCCGGCTGCGGAAGTGTGGTGCTAGGCTTTAACAGTGGACACAGCAAATCGAGAATGTGAAAATAAGTAAATCGATTTGAGGTGTCTATATTGGCAAATAAGTATGATGCGGATTTTAAGTTGAATACGGTGAAATTAGTTTTGGAGGAGGGGAAGGTTGCGTCTCAGGTTGCACGGGATTTGGAAATTTCGGAGAAGACACTTTATGGATGGATTGCTCGGTATAAGAACGACCCTAAGCATCCATTTGTTGGCTCTGGGAATCTGAAACCAGATGCCCAAGCAGCGCGCGATTTAGAGCGAGAGAACCGTGAACTGAAAGAGAAAACGAGATTTTAAAAAAAGTGCTGCGCATCTTCAGCAAGGACCAGAAGTAAGGTATCAATTCATCTACGATCACCGCTTCGACTTTTCGGTTCAGAGGATGTGCAAAGTACTACAGGTTTATCGAAGCGGGTACTATGCGTGGCTGAAGCGTCCTGACAGTAAGCGTAAACAACGCCGACGAAAGCTCACCCGGCGTATTCATGAAATCTTGCTATCCTCTCGACGTTTATATGGAAGCCCAAAGATTACCCGAATGCTGCGTGAAGAAGGCGTGCGAGTTGGACAGAAAACGGTGGCTCGTATTATGCGGGAGAGTGGGCTGAAAAGCCGTACGGTGCGTAAATATAAGGCGACGACCAACTCAAAACACAACCAGCCTGTGGATGACAACATACTCAACCAGACGTTTAAGGCGGAGCGCCCGAACCAGGTTTGGATGTCAGATATCACCTACGTTTGGACAAACGAAGGATGGCTTTATGTGGCTAGCATCATGGATCTTTATACACGAAAAATCGTCGGCTGGAAAGCTAATTCACGGATGACTAAGGAACTTGTCATCGATGCGTTGGAGCAGGCGTATCAACGGGAAAAACCGGGTGAAGGTGTTTTGCACCACTCAGACCGCGGCAACCAGTATGCATCAAAAGAATACCAGGCCAAACTGAAAGGATACAAGATGATAGGTAGCATGAGCCGTAAAGGAAACTGTTACGACAATGCCTGTATTGAGTCTTTCCACAGTGTTATTAAGCGTGAGCTGATACATTTGGAGACGTATAAAACTCGTAAACGAGCGAAAATGAGCTTTGGTATAACCACGTACGTATTCATTCATCGATTGGATATCAAACGCCCGCTCAATTCCAATCCATGTACCAACAATCATTGATTGAAATCGCTAGTTAACAGGAACGAACATAACGATACGAAATTTTCAGATATTATCTGTTTGATGTGTCCACCCTATTGACTTAGTACCAAGTACCAGAAAAACCATTTTTGGACACGAAGGGTAGAAAAATGGTAGAAGTGTGTGGAAAGAACAAAAAGACGACGTTCATGAGCACTGCTCAAAAACCGCGTCTTTTCAACGTTTTATGGCGGAGAGGGTGGGATTCGAACCCACGGTGCCCTTGCGAACACGGCGGTTTTCAAGACCGCTGCCTTAAACCACTCGACCACCTCTCCGCGGTGGCGTCGTGCATGTAGCACGACGTGTATGGAGCGGAAGACGGGATTCGAACCCGCGACCCTCGCCTTGGCAAGGCGATGCTCTACCCCTGAGCCACTTCCGCAAAACAGGCAATCAAAGACTGCAATAGATAATATACAAGATGGGTGGGCTTCATGTCAACTATGAATGATGATGGAATTGCGGAATGAGCCATCCGCGACTCGAACGCGGGACACCCTGATTAAAAGTCAGGTGCTCTACCGGCTGAGCTAATGGCTCATGTATTGGTGGTAAAGTTAATGTAGCACCAAATCACGCTTTGTATGCGACCAACGTGAAAGCCGGCCCCGCAAAGCGGGAGCCGACTTTTGTGATACTTTATCACTTTGTTGCGAGAGATTAGCTGTTGTGACCTGGGTCGACCCAGATGGTGCCGAATGGGTCATACATGACTGGGCTAGTGTAGAAGCCATGTACCCAAGGTTGAATCGTGTAGTAGCCGACGTTCTGAATGGTCGGTACCCAAGCGGCGTCGGACATCACCTTGTTGATGACCTTCGCGTACAGTTCGTCGCGTTGCTGCGAATCTGTCGAGTACTCCGCCTCGTTCAACCATTGGTCGACCTGTGGGTTGGAGTAGTTGTTCATGTTGTTACCAGGCTCAATCTGGTTAGAGTTGAACAAGGTGTTCAAGAAGTCCGAAGCGTCTGGGAAGTCCTGCTGCCAGCCAGACCAGTACATTTGCGCTGTACCGGACATCGCCTTTGTCAGGAAGTCTTTCCAGGTCACTTCGTGGATGTCAAGCTTGATACCGATTTGGCTCAACATAGATTGGAAAGCTTGGTCATCCTTCTTGTCCGTCGGATTGTTTTCGTTCCAATATTCCGCCGTAAACCCGTTGGCATACCCTGCTTCTTTCATGAGCTCCTTCGCCTTGCTGACGTCATACTTATAGGTCGCGCTCGGATCAAGGTTTTTGACGTAACCGTCCATCGTGTTCGGAAGCGGTTGGTTGAGTCCTTCGACGGCGCCGTTATTGATTTTGATAAACTGGCTGTCGTCCGTCGCGTACTCAATGGCCTGACGAACCTTGAGGTTACTCAGCGGGTTGGGCTTCCCATCGAGCGTCGGTTTCATGTTCAATCCGATATAGTAAATCGAGTTCTGAGGTTGTTTCAGGACATCACTCTTATACTTGGTCATGATGGTCGGGTACGCGGAAGGCGGGATACCATCTCCACCCATCAGCCACGGACTCATAAACGCAGTCTGTCCTTGCTCCCAGTGCAATGCATCGACCTGCTCGTTGTTGTTGACGTTAATGGTGACTTTGTCGAGATAGGGAAGCTTGTTTCCGTCACTGTCCTTTTGCCAGTAATTCGGGTTACGGACCAACACGACTTCGTTCTGGTTATTGGTTTGCACCTCAAACGGTCCCGTACCCATCGCTTCACTGGTATCCAGCTTGGCGTTGCCGACCTGTTTCACAAATTTCGGGTCCACAGCCGAGAGGAACGGCATGGCGAGAATCTTGAGGAAGAACTGCTCTGGTTTGACCAACGTGATGACGAGCGTGTGGTCGTCCGGCGTCTTCACGCCGCTGATGGTCTTCGCTTGACCGTCGTAATAGGCTTGTGCGCCTTCGATGTCCAGGAAGAATTGGCTGCCTGGGGATGGTTTCGGCTGCATTTTCTTGTCGAGCAGGCGCTGCAGCTCGAAGACAAAGTCGGATGCAACCATCGGGTCGCCGTTCGAGTATTTCACGTCATCCCGCAAGTGGAACGTATATGTCTTGCCGTCCTGGGATACTTCCCAGTTCTTAGCCAAACTTCCGACGATATTATAGCTACCCTTGTCGTAAGTGACCAATTGTTGATAGACAGCTTCATCTACTTCAGCAGATGTGGTATCAAACGCCACTGCCGGATCTAAATCAGGTACAGCCTGGGTGCTATCTAGTGTAATGGAGCCACCCTCGACTGGTTTCGAACTGTCCGACGATGTGCCACCGGCATTCGTTCCATTGCTGCTCGCTGGCGAGGTGCTGTTTGTGCCGCAGCCAGCCAACAGTGCCCCAATCATCCCGATGGAAGCCACTGTGCCGAGCCCCTTCTTCCATGACAATGACATCACATTTCCCCCATTTCTATATCGTGTCCTGTGCAACCCTCTGTGATTGTCATCCAAGTTTCGTAGATATCATACGCATACTAGGAAAAATGACCGAAGATTACAATCATCAGAACTGGTTAAATTATAAATTAAGTATGTTTGCTACTCAAGTATTTTTTCGTAGAAATCTGTCACTTTTGTCGATTCTTTTTATTCAGGTTTAATAAAGGAGAAAAAAATAAAAAAACCGAGCCAAGTTGGCTCGGTTTTGGTGCTGTCGAAATGTGTCAGTCGTAGCGGATGCGCGGATCGACAAATCCATATACGATATCGACTATCAAGTTGAACAAGACCACGAATACGGCAAGCAAGAGCACCGTACCCATGATGACGGGGATGTCCTGGTTACCAATCGCCTGATAAGCCAACATACCCATACCGTTCCAGTTGAATGTCTCCTCGATAAGCACGACACCGGCAAGCAAGGTACCAATGTCAATACCCGCAAACGTGATCACTGGAATCAGTGCGTTACGCAGCACGTGGCGATAAATGACACGTCGTTCACTAGCACCCTTGGCGCGCGCCGTACGAACATAGTCTTGGTTCATGACGTCCAACATCGTGGACTTCAGCAGACGCATGTAGTACGCGGCACCCGTGATTCCATACGTGATGGACGGAAGAATCAAGTAGTAGATACCGCCAGTTCCACCGAGCGGAAAAATTTGAATCTTAAAGCCGAAGGCAAACAGTAAGAGCAATCCCAGCCAGTAAACCGGAAGCGAAATCCCAATCAGGGCCAAGGCGCTAATCACGACGTCGCGAACTTTGTTCGCGTGGCGCGCCGTGTAAATGCCAAGCGGAATCCCGATGATGAGCTCCATAATCCAACAACCCAGCGCCAACTCGGCGGTTGGGCCCATGCGGCTACTGATTTGCGACATAACGGACGTATGGAAGATATAGGACGTTCCCAAGTTACCATGCAGCAAGTTGCCCATGTACTTCAAATACTGTTCCCAGATTGGGAGGTTTAAACCGAGATTGATGCGGATTTGATTCACCACATCCGGCGTTGCGTGCGGACCCGCAATAATTCGAGCTGGGTCTGCAGGAACTGCGTAGAGCAGCAAAAATGCGATAATGGAAATACCGATGAGCACGATAATCGCTTGCCCGATGCGGCGAATAATATATGCACCCACGTGGACGCCTCCTTCCTACCTTATTGACGGGTCGCGGACTGTGGATCAAGAATATCGCGGAGTCCGTCTCCCAGCATGTTAAACCCGACGACCGTGATAACCAGTGCAATACCTGCGCTGTACATTTCCCATGGCGCATAGGTGTACGTGGTCAAACCATCTTGAATCATACCACCCCAGTCTGGTGTTGGCGGCTGAATGCCCATGCCCAAGTAACTCAGACCTGCAGCTGCCAAGATGTTCGCGCCCACTTGCAACGTCGACAAGACAATCACTGGACCGAAGACGTTCGGCAGAACGATGCGGAACATAATGCGCCACTCTGTTGCACCCAGTGCCCTTGCGGCTTGCACATACTCAAGCTCGCGCACCTGCAGCACTTGTCCGCGGACGACGCGGGCCATGACGCCCCAACCGAGAATACCGATGGTCAACAAGATGTTCCAAAGACTTGAACCGAGGATTGCGACGAGCGCCAAAGCGAACAGCAAGAACGGAAAGGCGAGCACGGTATCCGTAATACGCATGACCAGCGCGTCCACCCAACCGCCAAACACGCCGGCGATGAGTCCTAAAACAGTACCTACGACCAAGTTGATAATCATGGACAATAAACCAATCAAAAGCGAAATTCGTCCGCCCCACAGCACGCGAGAGAGCACGTCGCGGCCGTTGCCGTCAGCTCCTAAGAGGAATTCTCGCGAAGGCCCTACCGGAATGCCTTGCTCGCTAAGCGCGTTGTTGAACGTCGCAATTGGGCTGTGCGGTGAAATCCACGGCGCAAGAATTGCTAATAGCGCCATAATGACGATAATGAGCGCCCCGAGATAAACGAGCGGATAACGCTTCAGTGATTTCTTAAACTTTCCTGTTCGAGCCTTCGTCGGTGCCTGTACCACTGCACCTACATTTGTCGACATAATGTTACCTCCCTTTACCCTGGTACCTACGCCCACCGAGATAAACTCTGTTTAGTATAGGTGGCAGGCCACTTGGTGATTTGGCTTGACTTCCTTCCAAACTGGCTTTTCTCGCTTGCAGACGTCCATCGCCATCGGACAGCGCGTGTGGAACGGGCAGCCGCTCGGCGGATTCGCGGGACTCGGCAAATCACCCTGCAGAATAATGCGTTCGCGCTTTGCGTCTGGGTCAGGAATCGGGACAGCCGACAAAAGCGCCTGTGTGTATGGATGAAGCGGATCGATAAACAGTTCATCACTGTCGGCAGACTCCGCCATGTTTCCAAGATACATAACCATGATGCGGTCACTGATGTGGCGAACCACACTCAAATCGTGCGCGACGAAGATATAAGTCAGGTTAAAATCCTCTTGCAAGTCATCCAGCAAGTTCAGCACCTGGCTTTGCACCGAGACGTCCAGTGCGGCGACAGGCTCGTCGAGGATGATGAGCTTTGGATTCAGTGTCAAAGCTCGCGCAATCCCAATACGCTGGCGCTGACCACCAGAAAATTCGTGTGGATAGCGATTCGCGTATTCTGGATCCAATCCAACCCGGTCGAGCAAGGAACGAACGCGCTCCATCTGACTGGAACGAGTGCCAATGTTGTGAATCTGCATTGGCTCCATCAACGTCTGTGCAATCGTGTTACGTGGGTTTAACGACGCGTACGGATCTTGGAACACCAATTGCATCTCGCGACGCATTGCCCGCATCTGCGACTTAGACAACTTCGTAACGTCTTTGCCCTCAAATATCACATTGCCTGCGGACGGTTCAATCAAGCGAAGAACACTGCGCCCCATCGTCGACTTTCCGCAACCGGACTCTCCGACGACACCCAGCGTCTCGCCTGCCCGCAGCGTGAAATCCACGCCGTCGACGGCGCGTACGTGTCCGACCGTGTGGCGGAACACGCCTCGTTTAATCGGGAAGTACTTCTTTAATCCCTGGACTTCCAAAAGTGGTGTTCCCTGCGCCATTATTGACCCCCCTCTTGTAAGAAACAACGCGACCGGTGACCATCTTCAACCTCAAACAGGTCTGGGTTGTGCGCCACACACTTGTCCATCGCGAACGGACAGCGTGGTGCAAACCGGCAACCGTCGGGCATGTTGCGAAGCGATGGCACGTTGCCTTCAATCGGCTCAAGGCGCTTGCGTTCGCCCGTCAACTTCGGAATCGAGTTGAGCAGTCCCCGCGTGTACGGGTGCTGTGGATTTTTAAAGATCTTGCGAACTGGACCTTCTTCGACAATTCGGCCAGCGTACATGACGGCAACGCGGTCACAGGTCTCAGCCACGACACCCAAGTCGTGTGTGATGAGCAGAATCGACGTGCCATTTTCTTTGGCCAACTGCTTCATCAATTCTAGAATCTGCGCCTGAATCGTCACGTCGAGCGCTGTTGTCGGCTCGTCCGCAATGAGCAGCGACGGGTTACACGCCATCGCGATGGCAATCATCACACGTTGACGCATACCACCGGACAGTTGGTGAGGATACTCGTCAACAATCTGCTCCGCTCGCGGAATTCCGACACGTTTCAGCATTTCAATCGATTCTTTACGTGCGCGGCTCGCGCTCATACCACGGTGCAAAAGCAGCGTTTCTCCGATTTGTCGGCCAATTTTGTGAACGGGATTGAGCGAAGTCATCGGCTCCTGAAAAATCATGCCAATCTCGTTGCCTCGAACCTGACGCATCTGATTTTCTGTCAATTTCAGCAAATCGCGTCCCTGATACATAATCTGGCCGCTTACCTTGGTTGGGTCCTTCAACAAACGCATGACGGACATCGACGTAACACTCTTACCACAGCCGGATTCGCCGACAAGACCCAAGGTCTCACCTGGCGCGATGTGAAAGTTTACACCTTGAACGGCCTTGTAGTATTGTTCATCGACCTTAAACTCAATCTGCAAGTCTTTCACTTCAAGTACATTCTGTAAGTCTGTCGATTCGAGCACTTTCGACACAATTTTCCCCTCTTTCCCTTAAAACCATCATCAGACCTATCTAACAGCGTATCAAGCATGTATGGAAAATATTAGAGAGGCCAAAGAGAGTATCTGCATAAGTTTAATAAAATCGCATAACGGTTAAACAAGTCAAGTAGAAGTATAACAAGTTTTCTTTAAAATCGTAACGGGGATTTTTGGTACAGCAAACTGCCACACAAGTTTCATATTTCCACAAATTGGTACGTATGGCGTCATCCAATCAGGCAATTGTAGAGATATGGATATACAGAAGGGATTTACACGTCAGTTTTGGTTTGCATTCACATTCCTTACGGCGACCCTGGTAGATGTCCCTGGGCACGTGGCATCCGCTCAAACACAACGAAATCTGACTTTCGCAGAGCGGGCGGTTGTCGTGGATGGCAAGGCATACGACTTAGATCAATACCGTCCGACGAGATCCACATTCTTGCTTACGGCATACAATTTGGATCGGCAGTCGACAGGCAAATCACCTGGAGAACCTGGATACGGAATTACGGCTACGGGAACATTTGCATCGACCGACAGAACCGTAGCAGTCGACCCACACGTGATTCCCTATGGGTCGCTCCTACACATTGAAGGCGTGGGCTGGCGAGTCGCCGAAGATACGGGTGGCGCAATTCGCGGCCACCACATCGACGTCCTTGTCGATAGCCGCTCGACTGCGCTCAAATTTGGCGTAAAACGCAACTGCGAAGTCGAGATTTTCACGCCGGTCGCGGGGACCGACGTTCATCCAATTAGTCATACACGATTTCATCACAGCTGAACATAGCGGCGGATGTGCTCAGCAAACGGCGGAAACAAGGGCGCATACCCCGCAACCGCCTGCCGTACTTCTTGTGGCTTGACGTTGGCGTGATCGCGAATGAAACGAGCTCTCAAATCAAAAATACCACTGATGTCGTCGAACCACTGCGCTGGCAATACGTCTTCCTCGACGAGCACTTTTAAAATATCCGCATACCCGCCGGGGTCACGCATGACGAGCGCGTCGATAATGAGCGATGCAATATCTGTCGCGTATTCGACACTCGTATGTAGGGCGCGCTCGGCGGCCAGCCGCCACGTCAAGTCCTCTTCCCAAGCGTCTTCTCGCTGGCGAAGCGCAAGCATCCAACGCGTGCGCTCATCGAGTCCATCTAACCAACTCCGAATTTGCTCCTTGTGTGCAGCGGTTATAAACATGCTTCCTCGACACTCCCTATCCTCGCCGCGCGGGCCACTATAGGCCAAACGCGTTCGTAGACGATGTCCTTCATGATGGGGCTTATGTAGTCGAACACCTTGGCCATATCTGGGCTCAGGTTTGGATGAAACAGGCGCACGTCGTCGATCTCGGACCACGTGGGCCGCGCTTGGACGTCGATGACGTCAGCCAAATACACCCATTTTGGAACGGCTTGTCCCTCGACGAGAATCTGATATTCTGCAACCCAAGTGATGTGGCCCAAGGTGAGCCCCGCCTCCTCGTACGACTCGCGGCGCACGGCGCTCAAAACGTCCTCACCGGACTCCAGCTTCCCCCCTGGTACCTCCCACCCGCGTTGCGAATGATGCACCCAGACCACATTGTGAAAGAGCACAGGAAAGACGAGCACAGAATGTGGCCGTGCTCGCGCCTTGTCCTCATCCGTGTGAAACCCAAAGGCTTTTGGCCATGGCTTCATCTGTTCACGCATTCACGTCACCACCACTTACCAAAACCGACGCCAATGGCGAGGCCAATCAAGCCGCCAACAAAAATCTCCATCGGCTCGTGCCCGAGAATTTCTTTCAACTGCTCGCCTTCCGTCTGTTCAGTGGCTGCAGGTTCCTGACTTTGACGCTGTGCAAACTCCATGGCGATGCGGTTGAGCAACGTCGCGTGTTCGCCCGCGTGCCTGCGAATTCCCCCTGCATCGTACAGGACAATGGCGGCAAACACGACTGCAGTCGCGAACACTGGCGACTGTGGTCCAACGACAAACCAGAGCGCTGCGGCGAGTGCCACGACGCCCGCAGCGTGTGAACTCGGCATACCCCCTGCATCGATCATTTTGTGGGCATCCCATAGACGCGTGCGCGCAAAATGAATCGGCGTCTTGAGGAATTGCGTGATTAAAATAGCACAGAGTGCAGCCATCAGCGGCGAATTGCTCCATAGACCATGCACAAAGTGCGGGACATTTGACATGAATGTGTTGCCCTCCCCGATAGGGCGGGCGCCTCACGGGCGCCCTTTTATCCACAATCACTTTACCATTGTTGAATATCCTTGACTACTGTACTGTCCAAACGCTTGACTAACTCGGTAAGCAACTGCACGCCGTGTTCAAAATCATCCTCGTGGAAAATGGCGTTGTGACTGTGTATGTATCGGGTAGCCAGGCCAATGGCAACACTCGGTACACCAGAGGCATGTAGGTGGAACGCCCCTGCGTCCGTGCCGCCGCCGCTCAGCGTCTCGTACTGCACCGGAATCTTGGCATCGCTCGCAGTATCCAACACGAAATCGCGGAACCGGTTGTTCGGAATCATCGAACCGTCAAATAGCATCAACAGCGGGCCTTTTCCGACGTCCGCCAAGTGCGCCCGTTCGTCGGTTGGAATACCCGGTGTATCCCCAGCAATCCCAACGTCGAGGGCGATCGCGATGTCGGGCTGCACGCGATGAATCAATGTCCGGGCACCACGCAGACCAACCTCTTCCTGGGCTGTCGCGCCTGCAAACAGGATGTTCGGATGCTGTGTCCCTTGCAGTTCCCGCAAGACTTCGACAGCAGTGGCACAGCCTAGCCGGTTGTCGAGCGCTTTCGCGACGAACATCTTGGAATTGCCCATCTGTGTGAATGGACTCCAGGGGACAATTGCATCGCCTGGACGAACGCCCATCGCTTCCGCCTCCTCGCGGCTAAACGCCCCGATGTCGACGAACATATCCTTTATTTCAACGACCTTTTTACGCTCCTCCGCCGGCAGGATGTGGGGCGGTTTCGATCCGGTCACGCCAATGATGTCCCCCTTGCGCGTCTGAACGACGACACGCTGCGACAACATCACTTGCGACCACCAGCCGCCGACCGTTTGGAACTTGAGGAAGCCCTCATCCGTCACACTCGTGACCATCATCCCGATTTCGTCCAGGTGCCCCGCGATAAGCACCCGTGGGCCGTTAGCATCGCCTTCTTTGACGCCGACGATGCCGCCCATGTTGTCGCGCTCGATGCGGTCTGACAGTGGCGCTAACAACTTCTCATACACCTTTCGCACATTCGACTCATAACCTGAAATGCCGTGCACGTCGCACAGTTCTTGGATCACTTGAATACGCGAACTCAAATTCGGTTCCTCCCTTTTGTTCAAACTTCGTGAAATTTTGCAACAGGCTTATGGTACCACATCTCTCGCATTGGAACAGGTGCAAAACACTTGCTAAACGGGAAACGGCGACGCATTGCACTGAATACGTTACAGCAGAATGCGAAGGAGGAATACACATGGTGAACATTACACCCATTGAGGTACAGGGATATCACTTCACAGCCACCCACGTGGCGTTGCCCAAGACCAATTTGCTCGTGGTCAGCAATCATGTCGGTTATATCATGTGCGGCGCCCTAGATATTACCCTGCTTCGCGAAACACTGGCGGACAGAGGCATCATCGCGGCTCGCGCGGTTGGTGTGAAAACGATGCAGGAATTGCTTGACGGAGAGGTAGAAAGTTGCACACAGGCCGCCGAAGCGCTCGGCATAACCCCTGGCATGGCCATGACCGAAGCGCTCGCGCGCATTGGTGCAGCAGAGGCCAACAACGAGCAAAAATAAAAAAGAGACGCACCACGACGTGTGGTGCGTCCCTCTCCCAAGCGTACCGAAGTCGCCCCGATGGGATTATCGACTGCGGATTTGATCCAGCCGAATAGCCCGTTTATGCACAGTGTGCGACCACTTGCGGTTGGCCTTGGTGAAAAACGCCTGTAATGTTACAGGGCCCCATGTCCACAAAAACAATGGTAAAATTGCCAAACCGAAGTACGCGCGCCAGTTGACTCGTTCCAACAACAACGCCAATGGCATCTGCAAGTACATAAAGACGTTGACGCCTACCCAGAAGTCCGTTGGCAAAAGATTCGTGATGTGGCTCATCACGGTATCCTTTGGCGTGGAAATCTGTAACAGCATCATCAATGACGTCAAAAACAGAATCAAAAACCGTGCAGGTTGAAACAAATAAATGCCGGCGTCGAGCTTCACCATGTTGCGCTCTCGAATTCCCTGTTTAAGCAAGGGAACCATATGGTACCGCGCACAATGGAAGTGACCCTGCATCCAACGCAGGCGTTGTCGAAAAGACGACAGGATATCGGTGGGTTTCTCGTCGTACACCTTGGCATCATGCGCCCAAATCGGTACGACACCGCGCTCGACACAGCGAACGCCAAATTCTAGGTCTTCGGTCAAGCCAGTCGCTTCCCAGCCCATCTCTTGCAACAAATTGTAATCAATACACAGGCCAGTGCCACCTAGCGAACACGACAGACGCAAATTCTGTCGAGCCTTTTGCCACATGCGGTTACTGAACCAATAAGAGATAGCCATCGAGACGCTGACCCAGGAATCAAACGGGTTTTTCACCCCTAAGTACCCCTGAATCACCTTGTGACCGCGGCATAATTTGTCGTTCATGATGGTCAAGAACGAAGGGTCGACCAGGTTGTCCGCATCAAACATGACAATCGCATCATAGTTTTTGTGGGATGCCTGGAATTTCTCCAAGATCCATTCTATTGCGAAACCCTTACCCCGCTTCTCCTTGTCCGTCCGTTCATGCACAATCGCACCGTGGAGGCGCCCGACGTCCGCCGTGTGATCTGTGCAGTTGTCTGCAATCAAATGCACGTCGAACAATTCAGCCGGGTATTCCTGTGCCTTCAGACTGTCAATGAGCGGACCGACAACCCGCTCTTCGTTGTGTCCAGGGATGACGACGGCAAAGCGTTTTTTAGGACCGTGAATCACCTTTTCTCGCCGGTGCCAAATACCAAATACAGACATGATAATCTGATAGACGCCAATGGCCCCGGTGAAAATCTGCATGAACACGTACACGACATTCAAAATACCGTGAAGCAGGGACATGCATTAACCCTCAACTTTCTGCGTCAGCCTCAAGACGTGGAGCGTGCTGACATTAAATTCTCCAAGCCATCCTCATCATTTTGGGGATAATCGAAACCCTTGTCAACGTCAATTCTTGTCGAAGGCGTCCCTGGGCCAAACGTTCACTTTTTCCGAAAGATGCGGTACGATAACCAAGTCTGGTTACTAGGATATCCAGGAAACGGAGGATTCAACTTGTCCGGCCTTAGTGTGCTGATCTCCCATTACGGAAATACAGCCATCTTTCTTCTGATGTTGATTGAGAGCATCTGCATTCCAATCCCGTCCGAAGTCATCATGTCGTTCGGCGGGTTTATGGCGGCGCAAGGCACCTTGAATTTCTGGTGGGTCATCGTCATTGGCACGGTTGCCAACGTGCTAGGCGGACTCATTGCCTACGCCATCGGCCGTTACGGCGGACGCCCACTGATTCTGCGGTATGGACGCTACGTCCTGCTCAGCCCTGAGCACCTGCAGCGCGCGGAAACCTGGTTTAGCCGCTTCGGTGAACTCACGGTATTCTTCGGTCGAATGGTGCCAGCCGTTCGCACCTTTGTCTCGCTGCCAGCCGGTTTTGCGAGCATGTCTGTCTGGCGCTTTCTCGTGTTCTCCGCATTGGGTTCGCTTCCATGGAACTTTGCCATGACCTATGCAGGCTTCCAATTACATGCACATTGGGATGTCATTGACGAGAAACTAAAACCCCTTACATACGCTGGTGCGCTGATCTTAGTAGCCGCCGTGGTCTGGTTCTGGTTTCGGCGGAAAAAGCCTCAGGGTCGCAAAAACACGATGGAATGAACCCGCTTTGACAGCGATTCATTATCGCTCTCCAACATTTCCTTTGGTAAAAACAACCGGTGTTCTTGACTTGGGACAAGTGTTCGAATCAGTTTCGACACTTGACTCAAGTCCGAGTAGCCGTCAAAGTCATCCAACAAGGTCAGCCCCTGCCCTAACACCTCGTATCCCGGTATCGTAGACACGCGTTCTGTGACGTAATAGTCAGGGGGGAATCCCATCGCCTTCGCCATGGTGCGCAGCGATGCCCACTCGCTCACGGATGGCTCGTCCCGCACAATCGGTGCAAACAGTCTGCGCGTTAAGAAGCGGTCAGCCAAATCCGCCAAGATGGTGTCATCGGAACGGGACCATTGGTGAAACGCATACAACAGTACAGATTCGTCTAGTTGTAGATATGTGTCGACAGATACATCTTTGCCATTTAAAACCGCGAGCAACGCCCCCGGGATTTCAATCGAAATTCCCTCGCTCACCAGGTCTCTGGCGCGCCGTAAAATATTTTCCACTAATACGTCGCTCCCGACCGTCACAGGGTGCAGATACACCTGCACATACATAAAATACCGCGCGAGCAAATATTGCTCCACCGTATGCAGGGATTGCCGTTTCACGTAGACATGGTCATCTCGCACCGTCAGCGAGCGAATCAGACGGGCTAACTCAAACTGCCCATACGACACACCTGTCGACAGCGCATCCCGCAACATATAATCCATCCTGTCGACATCCAACTGACTGGACACGAGGGCTTCAATCGCCGGAAACCGGCCGTCCTTCTTTAAAATGGAGACCAAATCTTTCGCAAACATCGAATCCACCGAATCGAGAACCGTTCGCAGTTGTTCGTCTTCCAACATAATGCGGTGTGTCCACAACTCGTGATGGACGCCGAGAATCGATTCAAACGTATGCGAGAATGGGCCATGTCCCAAATCATGAAGCAGCGCGGCCGCGAGCGCGAGTTGCCGATGCCGGTGTTCGTTCGGCCAACCACACTCGCGTTCGAGGTGAATCAGTACCCGACGCATCGTTTCATACGCGCCAAGGGAGTGCGCAAAGCGCGTGTGCTCCGCGCCGTGATAGGTCATATAGGATGTGCCCAATTGCCGAATGCGCCGAAGCCGCTGAACGGCCGATGTGTTGACCAACTTCCACAAAAGCGGGTCGTCAAATAGAATCTCATCGTGCACAGGGTCTTTTAAGACTTTCTCAAACACGAATCATCGCTCCATACCAGATACAAGAAGGGCCCGGGGGCGATTCGCCCACAGGCCCTTCTTGTACGACAGATTTGTTCAGTCACAAGATCCGGGTTGACCCGCCTTCGTAGCCGTGCGGAAACTCGATCCGCACCCACACATGGAGGTCGCATTCGGATTGTTAATTTTAAAGCCCTGTCCGGTCAAATCATCGATATAATCGACCTCCGAACCATCGAGTAGTTCGAGGCTTTCCGAATCAATCACGACTTTGACACCGTGAATGGAGAACACATGATCATCCGGTTTCTCAGCGTCCAGTGCCATCCCGTAACTATAGCCTGTGCAACCGCCTAGCTTCGTGTACAAGCGAAGCGCATCCTCTTCGGGTCCCTGCGATTCGATCATCTCACGCAGCTTGTCTGCCGCACTTTCCGTGAGCGTAATCATCTCGTCACTCCCCTTTCTCCTCCTATTATACGCGCGTATGCACGTCAGTGCATCCAGACCCTATCAAACCAACTCGCGAACTTTGGCTAATACCTCGTCCACGTGCCCATCTACCTTCACTTTTGGGAAAACCGCCGCGATGTTGCCCTCGCGGTCGATGATGAACGTCGTGCGCTCAATGCCAATGCTTTTTTTGCCGTACATATTCTTTTCCTTCAACACGCCGTATGCCTCGCACAGCTCGCTGTTTTCGTCGGCGAGTAGCGGAAAATTCAGCCCGTATTTCTCGCGAAACTTGGTATGTGATTTGGCCGTATCACGTGAGACGCCGTAAATGACAGCGCCAGCTTCCGCAAATGCCGCATTCAAATCGCGAAACGCGCAGGCCTCTTTCGTGCAGCCAGGCGTGTCGTCTTTTGGATAGAAATAAAGCACCACAACTTGTCCGCGCAGCCCTTCAAGCGTAACCGTGTTTCCATCTTGGTCGATGGTAGAAAAACTTGGTGCGGCGTCGCCCACGTGTAACTCCGTCATCGCTACCCCTCCTAAGTGTCGCTTTTAACCACTTTAATCATGCGGATTTCTGGGTCATCCGGCCCTTGGACAGGTAGACCAGCCCGCAAGTTCGCCTCGATATAGTCAATATTATCCTGCGTGATGACCTCTCCTGGCAACAAAATTGGGATGCCCGGTGGGTACACCATCACCATCTCCGCCATCGTGCGGCCGACCGCCTCTTGCAGGGGAACGACTTCGGTCTTGGCGTAAAACGCCGCCCGCGGCGACATTTTGAGCGTCGGCATCGACGGTAGTTGCACGACAACCTCGCGTTTGCCATGGCGCTCTTCGTACGTCTTCGCAATTTCCGTCAGCGCCTCGACCAAAGCGTCGATATCCGACTGCTCATCCCCCCAGGAGATGATGCAGAGAATGTTATACAAGTCGCTCAATTCGACCTCAATATTGTAATTCTCGCGCAGCATTCGTTCGACATCGTAGCCTGTGACCCCAAGGTCTTTGACAGAGACGGTCAACTTCGTCGGATCGAGCGCGAACGCCGCAGAACTGTTGAGGCGTGACTCGTCTAGACAATGCAAGCCTGGGATGTCATTGATACGATCTCGCGCCTGCAACGCCAAATCGATTGCCGCCGCGATGCGCTCCTGTCCGTGCTCAGCGAGTTCCTTGCGCGCCACGTCCAGCGAAGCTAGCAGCAGATAAGACGTCGATGTCGTCATCAGCATACTCATCACAACCTGCACGTGACGCGGGTCAATCATGCCTTCACGCACGTTCAAGATGCTCGATCCGGTCATCGACCCACCCAACTTATGCACACTGGTCGCTGCCATATCGGCGCCTGCTTGCATCGCAGACAGCGGCAGTGCCCCATGAAAGCCCGTGTGAACCCCGTGGGCCTCGTCCACGAGCACCGGCACGCCATAGCTGTGTGCCACCTCGACAATGCGCTCAAGATCCGCCGCAATCCCAAAGTAGGTGGGATTAATGACCACCAGCGCCCGCGCGTCTGGGTGCTCGACCAGTGCATTTGCGACGACCTCCACAGATAGGCCGTGCGAAATGCCGAACTCGTGATCTAGCTCCGGAAGCAGAAAAACCGGCCGCGCGTCAGCCAAAATAATGGCCGTCAGCACCGACTTGTGAACGTTTCGCGGCACGAGAATTTTATCCCCGGGGCCAACCGTGGACAACACCATCGCCATGATGGCCGTGCTCGTCCCCTGTACCGAAAAGAATGTATAATCCGCACCAAACGCCTGTGCAGCCAAGTCCTGTGCGCGTTTAATCGCACCGGTTGGATGATGCAAGTCGTCGAGCGGTGCAATGTTAATTAAATCCAAAGACAGCGCCTGTTCACCAACAAAGGAGCGAAATCGCTCATCCATGCCGCGTCCGTGTTTATGGCCCGGGATATGAAATTGCACAGGTTTGCGCTGTGCATGATGAAGTAAGGTATCAAATAGCGGTGTTTCGTTCTGATTCAAAAACTCCGTTGCCTCCTAGTCTTCGGCCTGAGAAAACGCGGCGCGAAACGCGTCTGTCGCATTTTCCCACAAATCGGCCCGAACTGTTTGTAAAAACTGCCCGGCCTTCACGACCGCTTCCTTTGACAGTCTCGATAAATCGACGTTGCCACGAACCGCTTTATCCATTTGATTCACATGATCCGACAGTTTTTTGTACCCCAACTTGCTGTCTGAGTCAATCCATAATTCAAATGGCATAGCCCCCGTATAGCCCAGGCCGTTTGCCTGGCGTTTGAGCGTGATCCAAATTCCTTCAATGTGCCTTGGATTCGGAACTTCTTCTAAGGAAGACACAAACTTGATTCCGACTTCGAGTCTACTTTTGGCGTGAATTGCGCCGTTATCTACAAACACCTCATCCCCGTCGACAAAGACTGCGGAGAGGCCTTTCATCTGATCATCCGTCTGGTGTTTTGCACTACCTGTAAGATTGAGTTTCTGCATGACACGGCACCTCATTTCGCGACGTTTGCACTCATTCTACCGTTTGCAAAATTCAATGTCACATCTTCAAACCAAAATGTATGAGTGGAGACGCACTGGGTAAAGTAACATCAAAATTCCCAGCAAAGCGAGGGAAAAGACGTGTCTACCCGTACAGCGAAAGTAGCAATAGCACTCAGTGTCGCAGGTACATCCGTCGCGGCGCTGACGGTCGGCGCGATGCCACAGGCGAAAGCGCAACAACAGACCATTTGGAATACAAGCATACCGTCCGTGATGCGCGTGGCGATTCGAGAAAACAACCCAAGCGGAGAGCCGGATCCGCGTGGGCGCATCATCTACGTCCAATCCGTCCCGTTCCTAGAGTACTGTGAGGACGTTTTGCCGAATGAGTGGTTTCCATCGTGGAACCCCGAATCGCTGAAGGCCGGCGCCATGGCCATCAAAATGTTCGCTTGGTACCACCATCTTCACCCGGTGACCATTGATGGATTCACCTTCGACGTGGACAACACGACAAATTTCCAACACTTTCGTTATCTATCTGCACAACCGACGACAAACGCGGCATTCGATGCGATTCAGAACCAGGCCTACGCCGACTCTGGAGGCGAAATTATCGAGTTAAATTATCGCGCGGGTATTGAGAATGATCCGAACTGGCAGTACCGCAACGCACAAAAAATGGCGCAATGGGGATCACAATACTGGGCAGAACGAGGGCAAACCTTTCTGCAGATTTTGCAGTTTTACTATGTAAATCGCTCGTTATACAGAATTCAGTAAGTTAGGAGTCACAGCCGATGAAACGCTTTCCTTCCATGAAAACGGTACTTCTCTGCGGCTTTGCGGCAGCGTTGGTGGCGATTTCCATACCGGCAAATCCACATCCGTCCGCACATCGCCTCACAGGCGCCATTGCGACGATTGGGAATGGCACGGACAACGCGGCGAACGGTCAAGCGCCGACACAGCCAGCGAACAACAGCACAGGCCGCCCGCCCGCCGCGGGTGGGCAAAACAGCACCACACCACCGGGCGCCACAGGCGGGCAAAATAGCACTACGCCGCCGGGCGCCGGATCGGCAAGCAATAACAATTCATCGTCAATTGGCCAGGGATCCGGAAGAGCACCGCACGGCCCAGCAAGTTGGGGGTACACACAGAGGAAGACCGCCGAATTGCGCGTGCGCGTCATTGACGGCAGATCTCGCCAGCCAATCTCGAACGCGGAAGTCGTCGTCATTGAGACCGAACAGCGGTTGCGCACAGATGCGAATGGCTACACGCCCTGGTTCAACGCGCCAGTCTTTCGCAACCCGCGGTACCGTCCAATGGTCGCAGAGCTACATGGACAATTGGGCGTGATTGTGTACAAAAACGGATACCGCGATTCCATTCACCTCGGTATCCGCATGCACGAAGGCATTCGTCAGCAAGCGACGGTCTGGATGTACAAGATTGGCCCGGGGGACCGGAGAATTGAACCAGTGCTCTACCAAGAGCCATATCACCACATCTGGTTGATTCAACTGGCAGATAAGTTCCGACAAAAGTCCCAGATAGGCGAAGGTCCTGAGCGGCCGTAAGCGTCGCGAAGAGGACTGCAAGGCACGAAATAGGGTGTGCCTATTATATAGAAGGAAGCGGGGAGTGAATCATTCACTCCCCAAAACCTTGTGGATGTGCTTGATGCCAGTTCCACGCGCTCGCGACAATCGTCTCCAAATCGGCGAACTGCGGCGTCCAGCCAAGCGTGGACCTCGCCAGGCTGGAAGAGGCGACGAGGCGGGCCGGATCCCCTGCGCGACGGGCAGCGTTCACCGCTTGAATCGAGTGCCCCGTCACCTTCCGCGATACCTCAACCACTTGTCGAACGGAAAAGCCTGTCCCATTCCCCAGATTGAATGACTCCGCAGTTCCTTCGCCACTGCGCATCCGCTCGATAGCTAGGCGATGTGCACTCGCCAAGTCCATGACGTGAATATAGTCGCGCACACAAGTCCCATCTTCCGTATCGTAGTCGTCACCAAAAATTGCAACGTGTTCACGCTGTCCCAAAGCCACCTGCAACACCACTGGGATCAGGTGCGTCTCCGGTCGATGGTCTTCGCCTATCGGCAGCGTCGGATGTGCGCCAGCGGCATTGAAATACCGGAGACGAATCGACTTCAGCCCATACGCTTGATAGGACCAGTCGAGCATTCTCTCAATCGTCAATTTCGTGTCGCCATACGGATTTGTCGGCGAAGTCGCGTCGGTTTCTGCAATCGGCACGCGCGCCGGCTCACCATAGACAGCGGCCGTCGAGGAGAACACGATGTTTTGCACGCCAGACTCGACCATCGCCTCGAGCAGCCGCCCAGTGGCCGCGACATTGTTTTCATAATACTTCAGAGGGTCTTGCACGCTCTCGCCTACCAGCGAATTGGCAGCAAAATGTACCACCGTGTCAACCGCATGCCGACTGAAAATTTCACGCAGGCGCTCCGTCTCGCGAATGTCCATGTGATAAAAAGGAACCCCTAGCGCATAAATGGCACCCGAATGCCCTGTCGACAGGTTGTCGACCACCACGACCTCTTCGCCGTGCGCGACAAGTTCGGCCACGGTATGACTCCCAATGTAGCCTGCTCCGCCCGTAACTAAGACAGACATGCAAGAACCTCCTCCGTGACTTCTTGAACCCCATCCCCGACACCGGTTACATAAAACGAAGGCTCGTAGCCGATGTTCGCGACGTATTGCGCCTTGACCACTACCATAAATTCCTCCAGGCAATCGGTCGAAACGAGGCTTACCGTACATCCGCCGAAGCCGGCGCCCGTCATTCGCGATCCGATACAGCCCTCGACCGACCACGCCGCCTCGACCAACGCATCGAGCTCCGGCCCGGTTACCTCGTAGTCGTCGCGCAAGGACTGATGCGACGCGTTCATCATCTCGCCAAAGCGCGCTGTGTCACCCACCCGCAGTACCTCCACCGCCCGTTTGGCACGCTGATTTTCGAGTACCACGTGGCGCGCGCGCCGTCTGAGCGTCGTATCCGTTACATAAGGCTCGAGTTCTGGCCACGCTTCGCCGATATCCGCAAGTGTCCTGAGTTCCGGGCGAATTTTTTGCAGTTCACGCAGCGCTTGTTCGCATTCGCTCCGGCGCGCATTGTATTTAGAATCCGCCAGCGTGCGACGCTTATTCGTATTGGCGATAACCAACGTCACCCCGTCGAGTGAGACAGGCACCAACTGATAGTGAAGCGTGTCACAGTTCAAAGAAATCGCATGGTTTTGTTTGCCCATGGCCACCGCAAATTGATCCATAATGCCGCAGTTGACACCGACAAATTGATTCTCCGCCGCCTTCGACACGAGCGCCATTTCTTCAAGCGACAGGTTCGCCTGCACCAACGCGTTCACGAAGGCCGCCGTGACCACCTCAATCGACGCGGAACTCGACAGCCCAGCGCCGTTCGGCAAATTCCCGTGAAATAACACGTCAAACCCCGGTACCGCGAATCCCCGTTTCTGAAACTCGTGAATGACGCCTTTTGGGTAGTTCGCATAGTCATCCGCTTGACGATAGACCATCTGTTCCACAGGCGTCTCCACGATTTGCGCGAAAGACGTCGACGCAAACCGGATGACACCGTCCTCGCGCGTCCGGACGAACGCCCACGTCCCCATGTCGAGCGCCGCCGGAAGCACGTAACCGCCGTTATAATCCGTGTGTTCCCCAATTAAATTCACGCGACCCGGTGCGTAAAACACGCGGACATCTTCCACGCCGCCGGGCGACCATGTTAGAAATCGGGATTTAGCATGCGCCAATTGTTGAATGACCGCCGTCTCGTTAATCAATACCAAGTTCCTCCTTCTTCCGCATGATGGCTTCACGCAAGACGCGTGCCGTGTCTTCTACTGCGAGCGGATTGCATGGCGCCCACGCCCCCGTCTCGGACGATGCGAGATATTTCAACTTATCCTTGGCGCGCAGCGGCGGATAGAACTCAATATGAAAGTGGTAGTAGGTATCCATATCACTTTGGGACGTTTTTTCGGCATCCTGACTTGCCACTTGAACCGGCGCCGCAAAACCTGGCGCATCCAACCCACCGGGGAGATTGACCGGGCTCTGGTGCAACACCATCATGTATGGAAACTCCCTATCAAATAGTGCGTCCATCCCTGCCGTCACGATTTTGAGTATTTTCGCCAAGTCGTCGCGCTCTGCGTCCGTGAAATCGAGAATGTTCGATTTATGTGCCTTACTGGAGATGAACGCCCCGTACGGATAATCTGTAAAAAATGGAATATAGCTGACAAACGCGTCCGTCTCGATGAGCATTCGCTCGGCAAACGACGCCTCCTCGTGGTTGATGTCACAGATGAGGCAATGTCCAGTTTGTGCATGGTGATCTCGACAGGATTCAAGTTCCACGCGCAACTTTTGTGGTACATAGGGGTAGGCGTAAATTTGCCCATGCGGGTGCGGCATCGTCACGCCGACCTCTGGCCCACGGTTTTCGAAAATCAAGATGTATTTGTGGCGAGTGTCCTGGGAGAGTGCTTGAAACCTTTCCGCCCACAAATCCACCAGCTTGCGAATATGCGAAATCGGCAACTGCGGCAGCGTGGCGTGGTGGTCCGGTGAATACAAAATCACTTCACATTTGCCGTACGACGGGGCGGTTTGATACAAGCCTGTGGCAACCTCATCTGGTTCGGGCGGTGTCGGCGATAACGCAGGGAAATCGTTGTCGTATTTGTACACGTCGTAGTGATCAGGGACCTTGCCTGATCCTGGACAAAACGGACAGTCGCCTTTCGGCATATTCGGACGTTTTTGCCGGTTCGAAGCGACCATTGTCCAATCCCGCAACAATGGGTTAAAACGCAGTTCTGCCATGGTTGTCGACTCCTTCCGATTGCGAGCTTGAAACGGTCAAAACTTCCGGACCCAGTTGACGAAGTTGGGCAATTTCGCGCGCGTTGTCCCCTTCGTCTGTCACGACGACATCGACTTCGTCCAATGTCGCCAGATGTGCGAGCGCGCGGATGCCCCACTTCGTGTGATCGAACACCAAAACAACCGTTTCGGTGCGCTCCATCAACACCCGGTCAATCGAGGCCTCCTGCAAATTGGGCGTGCTCACGCCCGCGGCGAGATCGACGCCGTGAACGCCGAGAAACAGGAGATCAGTGTGCAGCCTTCTCGCGCTCTCCTCCGCCAACGGACCGACAAGCGCGTCTGACGGGGTGCGAAAATGACCGCCGGTCAAGTGGATGTCATCCCATCCGTTCGATTTCAGCGCAATCGCCACATTCGTAGAATTGGTGACAAATGTCAGGTGCTCAATGCCACGAATGCCGTACCGCAAGCGGTTCGCAAGTGTCCAGGTGGTCGTCCCCGCGGACAGTCCGATAGTCATACCGGACTCGATGAGCGTCAATGCCGTAGTCGCAATGCGCTCCTTCTCCGCTTGCTGAAGGACGCGTTTATGCATAAAGGTTGGCTCATTCGCGCTCTTGGTCAACTGTCCGCCACCCACGACCTTTTCGACCAGCCCTTGTTGTTGCAAAACCTTGAGGTCGCGCCGAATCGTGATTTCCGAGACGTCAAACCGCGTGGCCAAATCGTGAATGGACACAAACCCTTCTGTAGACAGCAACCGAACAAGTGCGTCACGACGTTGCGCCGGATACATGCATCCACCTCCGACTTCGATTATCACTTTTAATCATATGTTATCACTTTTGTTCATGTTTTCGATTTGTTTTTTCATGTAATCAGCATAAATTATCATTTATGAATCAGAAATTATCCAAGAATAGATCATAACTTGAAAATATATGATATAGTGTTGCTGATTGAAGCGCTTCCACGAAATTCAGTCTACCGCTTGACGCACCGCATTGTCGAACTATAACTGAAAGGAGATGTATCCCCATTGCAAGGTCTATTTCACGTAAGCGCTATCGATTATGTCATCATTCTCGCGTACTTTGTGTTCGTCCTAATGGTTGGGTGGCTGCTCCGCAAATACACCCGGACCGGTGAAGACTTTTTCCTCTCCGGCCGTTCACTTCCAGCCTGGATTACCGGTATTGCCTTTATGTCGGCCAATCTAGGTTCGCAGGAAGTGCTGGGCATGAGTGCGGGTGGCGCGGAATATGGCATGATTGAGACGCATTTTTACTGGATTGGCGCCATTCCCGCGATGATTTTCATGGGTCTTTACATGATGCCATTTTACTGGGCGTCCCGGGCGAGATCGGTACCCGAGTACCTGAAACTGCGCTTCAACGAGGCAACGCGTGGTGTAAACGCTTTTTCGTTTGCCGTGATGACCGTGTTGGTCTCCGGTATCGGCCTTTACTCCATGGGCATTGTGCTGCAGGCACTGTTAGGCTGGTCGTTGGTCGTCAGCATCATCGTGTCCGCGGTCGTCGTCCTCGCCTATGTCTTCCTAGGTGGGCTGACGTCCTCCATTTTCACCGAGGTGACGCAGTTCTTTCTCATCTGTTTGGGAATTCTGCCCCTAACCATTATTGGCTTAGTGAAATTCGGCGGTTGGCACGGACTGGTGTCCCATATACCGCATAACTATGGCCACGTTTGGGCCGATCTCGGCACATCGCACAACGCACTGGGAACGAACTGGTTCGCAGTCGTCTTTGGCCTGGGCTTCGTGATGGGTTTCGCCTACTGGACAACGGATTTCCTCGTCGTCCAACGCACCTTTGCCGCGCGCAGCATGCGGGCCGCGCAGGTCACACCGATTTACGCGTCATTCATTAAAGTGTTTGTCCCCCTCGTCGACATTGTCGTCGGGTTGGTTGCACTCGCCGTCTTCCCGCACATTGGACACGACGGAACGAGCTATAACATGGCACTGCCGATGCTCATGGCGAAATACTATTCAACCGGCATGATTGGACTGGGTATCACGGCGCTGCTCGCCAGCTTCATGACGGGCATGGCAGGCAACATCACCGCCTTTACGACCGTGTGGACGTACGACATCTATCAAGCGTACATTAACAAAAAGGCGTCCGACCGCCACTATGTCTGGATGGGTCGCCTGGCGATGACGGTCGGCATGATCTTGTCGATTTTCACCGCGTTTATCGCTGGAAGCTTCCCAAGTATTATGGACTACATGCAAACGCTGTTTTCCTTCTTCAGCGTCCCGATTTTCGCAACATTCCTGCTCGGCATGTTTTGGAAGCGCACAACCGCATGGGGCGGATTTAGTTCGCTGGTCTCCGGCATCATCTTCGCCTGCATTTTCTACTGGGCACTGCCGATTCACTTTGCCACACCAAACGCAAAGACGTTCTGGCAGTCGTTCTGGGTTTGGGTGGTCGCAACCGCCATTGGCATTCTCGTCAGCCTGTTTACAAAACCAAAGACGGACGAAGAACTCAAAGGTATTGTCTATGGCGTGCAAAAGTATCCTTCTTACAAACATTTGCGCTGGTATAAACGCCCTGGGTATTTAGCGTGTATCTCGCTGGCACTGTTCGTCGCCCTGGACATCATCTTCTGGTAAGGGGGAGTTCAACATGAACGATTCAGAGAAACCAGCTATGCTCGATTTACGCCGGCTACTCGGCATCATCTTCACATTTTACGGATTGCTCCTGGGCATCTATGGACTGGTCACTGCGCACCAACCGCGGGCGATATCGTTCAATTTGAACCTCTGGTGGGGAATTTTGATGCTTATCGTGGGGATACTTTTCCTCGTTTTCTCCATCAAGCCGCCACGCACGTGGGATCCGGATGACGACGAGCACATCTAACACGAACGATACCCTAATACTTCAGTATCCGTCGCGACAGCCCCTGGCACCCGCCTAGGGCTGTCGCGACGCGTGTTTATGACGGCCAAACGCCCGCCTACACGTAGCGCCTATGTACAAACTCCGCGATTCGAACAGCAGCTTCGCGCAACCGCTCCTCCGTATTGAGAAGCCCTACGCGCACATATCCTTCACCGTGTTCGCCAAACCCACGACCAGGCGCGACTGCGACGTGTGCACCGACCAACAATTCTTCGGCAAACGTCACCGAATCGACGCCCTTTGGAATCGGCAGCCAACAGAAGAATGATCCCGCTGGCGCTGGCACCAACAGCCCATGCCGCTGTGCCTCAGCGATGAATGCGTCGCGACGGAGCTGATAGGTGTCGACAAGTTCTTTGACCGACGTCTGATCTGACGTCAAAGCCGCCACAGCCGCCTCCTGAACTGCCGGAAAAATCGAGACATAGTAGTGATCTTGGATGAGATTCAAATGGGCGATCACATCTTTGTTGCCTACCGCAAACGCCACGCGCCATCCGGCCATGTTGTAGGTCTTGCTCATGGTGTAAATCTCGACGCCGACCGTTTTCGCTTCAGGTCTTTGCAAGAACGAAGGTGGCTGAACGCCGTCGTAGCCAATGGCCCCGTAGGCAAAGTCGTGCACGACGACGACATCGTGTGCCTTCGCCCGCTCAATCACCGCATCGAAAAACTCCGGCGTGGCCCCTGCCCCAGTTGGATTGTTCGGATAGTTTAAATACCAGACCTTCGCCCGCGCCCACTCCGCTGGCGACAACTCGTCCAAATCTGGCAAGTAGCCGTTCTCCGCCGTAATTGGCATCGGCCTTGCCGTTCCACCCGCCAACTCGATGCCACTCAAGTAATCGGGATAACCGGGATCGGGCACTAACGCAAGATCTCCCTTGTCCAGGTACAATTCCGCAATTTCCACGAGGCCCGTCTTCCCGCCGACAAGGATGGCAACTTCCTCTTCCGGATTCAACTCGACGCCGTAGGTGCGCGCGTAGAAATCCGCGACCGCCTGCTTTAAGCGAGGCAATCCGCGAAACGGACTGTAGCGATGTGTCGTAGGGTCTAATACGGCCGTACGCAGCGCCTCGACCACATGTTTCGGCGTCGGCAAATCCGGATTCCCCTGTCCGAGGTTGATCACATCGTGACCAAGCGCCTGCACTTCGGCGACGCGCTTGGTCAATGCCGCAAAAAATTGCGCGGGCAATCGATTCATTCGTTCTGCTAGGCGGATATCCACTGATTTCTCTCCTTACCCCTGATTTCTCACCTTAATCAAAGCGTAATTTACGGCGTCGCACACCAACGCTGAGCACCAGCCCAACAGCCACATAGTCAATGACGAGCGAAGTACCCCCGTAACTGATAAAGGGCAGCGTGATACCCGTCGACGGACTCAGGTACATGTCCATGCCAATGTTCTCAAACACCTGGAAGGAAAACATGCCAATGACGCCGATGGCCATGTACATTCCAAACGGATCATCCGTCGTCGCCGCAATCTTGACTAAACGATACATCAATATCAGGAATAAGAGAACGAGCACCGCCGCCCCGACAAATCCGAACTCCTCACCAATTGCCGAGAAAATATAGTCTGTCCACTGGTTCGGCACCCAAGCACCTTTTGTCTCGATACCATTAAACAATCCCTCGCCGAACAACTGACCGCTACCGATGGCAATTTGTGCCATGTGGATGTTGTATCCAGCGTCGCGCACGTCGTAATTCGGGTCGAGCCAGGTAGTGATTCGATCCGCCTGATAACTCTTCAAGATATGCAGCTTATCCACGAGTACCTGGTTGATGAACACCTCGGACTGCTGCGAAAACATCACGGCCGCCACACTGAAGCCGATGACGACGACAAGCACGAGCAGCATAATCATCGCAAAGTGGGTCCGTTTCGCGAACACCGTATACATCGTCAAGGACATCGCAATGATGACCAACGCCTGTCCCAAGGCCGGCTCTTCGAAGGTCAACGCGAACGGCACGAGCACGATGGGCGCCAAAACCCAAACGCGACGCAAGCGATAGTCGGGCATTTCGCTCTCATCGGTATCCGCCATAAACGCGGCCAACCAGATAATGAGGGCGATTTTGGCCAACTCCGACGGCTGTACGGTGACGACTTTGAGATCAATCCAGGAGTGTGCGCCGTTGCGCGCAGGCAGCCCAAAGACGACCAGGAGCAAAAAGCTAGATATCCCATACAGCCACCATCGGTACTTGCGCAGTACCCGGTAGTCGAAGACGGTCGTCGCCAACAGCGCAAGCACACCGACGATTTCGTAGACAATTTGATTGACCATAATATGACTTGGAATATAGGGATTCGCATGGCTATGTGTCGCGGCGTCAATGGCAATCGTGCCATATGCCGCCAGCAACAAAAGGACGCCAAACACGGTGAAGTCCAAATCACGAATGTTGCGACGCAGCATTTCCAAACCAGTTACCTCCGTGTTCGAGTCGGATAATGTCCGTTCATTAGATCATCTAGCCAAATTGGCCAAAAACTTCGCACGCGAAGACTTGCAAATATCCGGGCAGTCCGTGACGATTCCGTCGACGCCCGCCTCCATCAAATCTATCATCTGCCGCGCGTCATTGACCGTCCACACGTGGACCTGGACGCCAATGGCGTGTGCCCGCCTGACAAAGTTTCGGTTGACCAGCGGCCTCCCCCAAACCGTGCGCGGCACTTGCAGTGCCAAATACGGGACCTTCGCTTTGTGCCCCATGGCCCGCCGAAGTTCCGGTCCACGCAGGAGAAATCCCATCACTTCGCGCGTCGATGCACTCGTCGCGATACGCGCACTCCTCGCTCGCGCCTCCACCAACGTCTGATGCGAAAACGACGCCAACATCACGCGTTCAAACGCCTTGTGCGCGTCGAGGATTCGCAAAAACGCGGCTACTCGTGGTCGATCCGGCTTTAAATCGACATTGATCCGCACGTCAGGCAGACGTTCCAAGAGCTCTTCAAACCGCACAATGCGAACTCCCTTTCCGCGAAACGGAAAAGTCTCCCCGCCGTCCAGCGTGAACTGATAGCCAAAGTCGAGCGCGCACAGCTGCGCATACGTTAAATCGCGAATGTAGCCGGTGCCTTCGGTGACGTCATCGACCATTGGATCATGACAGATGACCAATTGGTCGTCCTTCGTCCAATGCACATCTGTCTCAATGACATTCGCGCCCATTTTTATCGCCATTTCAAACGCTGGCCACGTATTTGCAGGCGCCACGTGCGACGCTCCGCGGTGCGCCATCGTCAGAAACTCCGCAGTCTCAGTGCGCCGATGCGCGGACATTGCGCAATCCCTCCCAATTATAAACGACGACGGACAGTCTGTGCAGGACGTCATGCCACACCGGACAATCTGTGCGTTCGCCGATACATCCGGGATACGTGCCCCATAAGCTAGGCAGTGTCGAAAAGGAGGCGTATATCCATGGTTACGCATCGTCACGTGCGCGAATACCTAGGCAAGCACGTTCACTTGCATACGCGATACGGTAGCTTTGAAGGCGTGATTGTTCATCTCAACAGACATCATATCATCCTTGGGCACGTCCCAGTGCGGGATCCACAACTTGGCGCCCTACCCATGTCCTATTTCCAGCCTGACGAAGCCCTGCGGCAGATGCCACTCGGCCCCGGCGGCCCTCCAGTACCGCCACCGGGTGGCGGCGGTGGCTGGCATATCGCCATCCCCCTCGCAGCCATCATCGGGATTACAGCGATCGGCATGCACTGGTGGTAGGTTGGTGGCGGGTGGCGCTGGGGTGGCGCTGGGGTGGCGGCTGAGCGGCGAGCGCCGAGCGGCATAAGGTCACTTTTCTGCCTTATCTGTGGCAATTCTGCGAACACAGGCCACTTAGAGTCGAAAATTTACCTTATTGTGCCTCGAGTGACCCATTCTCAGCTGATTTTGCGGGCATAAGACAAAATTCATGCACTAAATACCCTGCATCTTCTGATGTGCTGCGAATAAGGCAGAAATCGTGCATTATTTTGGCCCGGGCGCGTCCGGGCCCCGAAACATCATCTACTGCCCGCCCAGCCGTATCCAGACTACCCACCCGGGCCCGCCCCACACAATGGTCGACACGGCGACCCGCCGGGATCGCGGCATAGGATCCCGGCGGATAACCGACACACCCGGCGCCACATGCCGGCCCGGCAACGCCTCCGCTTCCTCAGTGAATTCCACATCATTCCTCCTCGGTCGTCAATTTGCGCAACGGGAACACCGTATCTGTCACACTTGGCAACTGGAGTGAAATCGCGACGCCGGTTGGAAGGGAAAACGTCGCTGAATGTCGAAAGATAATTGGACTGTCTGCGTGACAAGGTGGTGTTCCATTTGCGGACCGAACGACATCAACCAGATTACATACTCATGATAGTGGTCCTCATGCTCACCGGGATCGGCGTAATCACCGTCTTTACCGCCAGCACGGTTTATGACTTGCAGCATGATACCTCCGCGGCGCATATGGCCATCCGGCAACTGGCGTTTGGATTGTTTGGCCTCGTCGTCTTCGGGGTCATCACATATGTGCCTTATCACACGTGGTTCAAGCACGCGCCGAAATTGCTGCTCATCGCCACGGGACTTTTGATTATTGTGCTAGTGCCAGGTGTAGGCCACAGCAGTAACGGTGCGACGCGTTGGCTGGGTGCGTCGAGCATTCACTTGCAGCCGTCTGCCGTGGCGATTATCGTGGCCGTGATCTACCTCTCGTTTTTGCTGACGAAGAAGATGACCGTTCTGCACAATTCGCGCCGGGCATTCCGCCCCGCCATTATGGTGGTGCTGATGCTGACGGGGCTGGTGTTCATCGAGCCCGATATGGGGACGTCGATGGCGCTGTTCGGCACGGCGATTGTGCTGATGTTTGCATCCGGGCTGCGCATGCGGCCGATTATCGTGACGCTCGGCGTGTTGGCGCCTGTCGGGTACCTGCTGATTCGCTTGGCGTCGTATCGGAGCAGCCGGTTGGATGCGTTTTTTCACCCGTTTGATCCGAATGTACAAAGCACCTCCGGCTACCAATTGATTCAGGGGCTCACGGCCATCGCCAATGGTGGACTGACGGGCCGGGGGTTCGACAACAGCATCATGGCCACCGGGTATCTGCCAGAAGCCTACACGGACTTCATTTTCTCGGTGTTCACGGAGCAATGGGGCTGGCTCGGCGACGCCGGACTGCTCGCTATCTTCGCCGTGCTCGTGTGGCGGGGATTTCGAATTGCGCGATACGCGCGGGACAGATTCGGGGCGCTGCTCGCCATCGGTTTGACAAGCACCATTATCATTCAGGCGGCTATCAACCTCGCGGCGGTCACCTGGCTGCTGCCGGTCACCGGTATCCCGCTGCCGTTTATCAGCTACGGCGGGACAGCTATCGTGCTCAATTTGTTCGCCATGGGCATCCTCATGAGCGTCTCGCGCGAGACGCTGGAGACCGCGACAGACGTCGATTCGCTGGCCGAAATCGTGTCGGTGGATGAGTTCCGTGCGGACCGGGGCGAGCAGTTGCCAAGGCTGGGTCAACAGCGGGATCGGAAACAGCGACCCGCGCAAGTGACGGCGTTGTCCTCGAGGAGATCGTCACCATGGCAATCCAGCGTCGGGTCAACGAGTAGGCAAAAAGCATCACAGGAGCCTGTTCGGCGAAACATTTCGCTCACCTGGAAAGCCCAACAGGAGTCGGCGGCGAGTCGGCAGGGGCGGTCGGGACAGCGGGATCGCGATGGAAATAAAGGAAGTCGGAAGAATAAACGTTAACGAATCGCTCAATCAAGTGGCGGATAGGAGTGTCGTTGATGCAAATTCAGGCGTTTCCCAAGCCGGTGCAAATGCGTGGGGACATTTGGCAGATTGATTTGCTGGAGCAGGGCCGACCGTGTCGCACAGGGGCTTACGTGATTCTCGACGAACGGCCAACGGTCATCGAGACGGGCGCGGCCACGTCCCACGATGCCCTGTGCCACGGCCTTGCGGCGCTGGGACTGGCGCCCAAGGACCTCGCGTACGTCATTGTGACGCACGTCCACCTCGATCACGCCGGCGGCGCCGGCCACCTCCTCACCCTCGCCCCACAAGCGAAATTGGTCGTGCACCCGCGCGGCGCCCGTCACATGGCTGATCCCAGCAAACTCTGGGCAAGTGCAGCGCAGGTCTACGGGCAGGAAACAGATGCGCTCTTCGGCAGCATGTTGCCAATCCCGCAAGACAACATTTTGGTTCGCCATCACGAAGATACCCTGTCCATCGGCAAACGGACGCTTCGGTTCTTCGATTCCCCCGGCCACGCCAAGCACCACTTCACCATCCTCAGCGAAGAGGACGGCGTACTCTTTGCCGGTGACGCCGCGGGCATCCGCTATCGCACCGGATTCACCGGGTTCCCGTTTGAATTCATCGCGCCGTCGAGTTCGCCTATCGATTTCGATCCCACTGCCATCCACCACACCCTCACCATGCTGCAAGATTTGCCCTTCGATTGGATCTATCACACCCACTTCGGCGCTTCGGCCAAAGCCGCCGCGATTCACGATACCGGCCGCTTGGTGGACGCCTATGCGGCGATGATCGATAAAATCTACGGCCCAGGCATCGAGCTGGAAACGGTCATGGACGAACTGCGTCGCCTTCTCATGGCCGATCTCGAAGCTCAAGGACACCTCCCCCAAAATCTTGACGCACTCGACATCGACATCCGCCTCGACGCCATGGGCCTCATTTACTACGCAGAAGCGCAGCGTCGGACGCACAATCCGTCGTAACGCCTGCACGGCTGGGACGGGGAAATGCCAACTCGCTGCGGTGCGATGCGCGCGGTGCAGTGCGTGGCCATGCGCGATACGTGTCGATGCGTGCGATGCAGTGTGTGCCACGCGAGCAAAACATCAACTTTTCACATACCATTTACACGCGGTTCACGGAATTCTCTCAGGATTGCAACACTGGGTGTATACGATGGAGGTAGGTAGGGACGACATCCGTGGTCGTCATCGCTGTCAGCGATGGTTTGGGGCTGTCAGCATTCTGCAGGAAAGCGGGTGTTTGCACTGTGGCGCTTTGGTTGGTGGTGGCTATCCTCTGTGTAACGCCTCTCTTAGTCTATTGGAACTACTACATGCTCACAAGAACCTACGAGCATGAATCTGCCGATTGTCTATTCTTCACTGCCTTACCCTACGACGATGTCCCACATCTCATATACGCGCCTACTCGCATGGAGTTGGAATAGCGCAGCGGGCGCGGCGGGATCGACATGGCCCGGGCTGGCGCAACGGTTGCGGTGGACCGGCGGGATCGACATGAGCCATTAAGGCATGTTTTTTGCGCTAATTGGTCACAGACAGGAGATGCGGCGGATTTAAGCACCAAAATCTGCACTATTCGCTGGGAATTCGCGAATTTTGGACGGATCCGATGAATTTAAGGTAAATTTCAGACCTTATTCGCCCCGTCTGGTCCTCAATCGGCCAAATAGTGCACAAAACGTGCCTTATTGCCGGCACCCGGCACCCTCCGCCGATCCCGCCGGCTCCCTGCCCCCTCTACTACTCAGTAGCCGACAGCGCGAAGCGGGCCCGCACTGGGTACTGGAGCTGGCCGTCGATGCGCGTCGATTCGAACAGGCACAGGTCGGGGATGACCGCCGACAGTGGCGCCGGCGTGGGCAACCGCTCGACGTCGACTTGCGTGGAGAGCTTGCGGGCCAGGGTGATGTGGGGGCGGTAGTGCTTCTCGTCGAGATCGAGCGGGAGACGCTCTAACACCGCCCCCTTAACTGCCTGGTGCAGGGCCTGAAGTTTGTCCCAGTCGGAGTCGTTTCGGGAGAGCCCGAGCCAAAACACCTTGTTGCGGGAGAATTGGCCGAGTGAGCCGGTGGTCAGCCGGATCGGCGTGACGAGGCGCGCGACCTGTTCGCCAGCTTCGACAATGGCGTCCTGGTCGGCGTCTTCCACTACGCCCAAAAACAAGACCGTGATATGTAAGAGTTCTGGATTGCTCCAGGCGCTCGCGTGGACGTGGCGCGCCTGGAGGCTCGTCTGGACCTGGTGCAAGCTGGACTTCCAGTCGGCGGGCAACTCGAGGCCGAAAAAGAGCCGGGGCATCTTACGCGCCCGCTCCTAAAGCAATTCGGCGGTATGCGCCCTCGTGATATCCGACGAACACTTCCTTGTCCGTGACCAAAATCGGTCGCTTGAGCAACTTGCCATCTTGCGATAGTTCGCGAACCCACTCGTCCTCTGTAAACTTGGCGTTTTTGAGATCTCGTTCGCGATACACGGTGCCGCGCGTGTTGACAAAGTCCTCAATCGGGCGTCCGGACTTATCCATCCACGTGCGAATCATCTCCTCGCTCGGCGGCATGTCCACAATATCGTGAAACTCGACCTGCGCGCCGCTATCCTGTAAGGTTTTGAGCGCATTGCGACAAGTCGAGCAACGGCGGTAGCCATATAAAACCACAAATACTCCTCCTTCAGGTGTCTATCGAACAAGTGTCTATCCAATCAAAACCTCGTTATCTAACTAATTGAAAGCCCCGAGCCAATCGTCGGGCGATTGCATCAAAATTGCGTGTGCTTGCACAGAACCTCCATCACTTGCTCGAGGCCAGCTGCATCTTCCTCATCAAAGCGACCCACGCGCGGGCTGTCGATATCGAGCACGCCAATCAGCTTATCCTGCACGACAATCGGTACGACAATTTCCGATCTCGACGCAGGATCACACGCGATATGCCCCGGGAACGCGTGCACATCTTCCACGACCATGGTTCGCCGTGACGCGACGGCTGATCCACAGACGCCTTTGCCCGCCGGAATGCGAATGCACGCTGGCTTCCCTTGAAAGGGGCCAAGAATCAATTCATTGTCGGCTTCACTCCAGAGGTAGAATCCGACCCAATTGATATCCTGCAGGTACACATTCAACAGCGACGACGCATTGCTCAAGTTGGCAATGGCGTTTGCCTCGCCAGTGATGAGGTAATGAAGTTGTGTAGCTAATTGGTTGTAGAATTGCTGTTTATTGTTTGCCTCAATGGAAGATTCCGTAAACATGTAGACTTCATCCTTTCACCGACGCTTTCGGTCCTTATATTATAGTATAATCCACCTGAAAGGTCGTACGAAGGACATGCGAGACGCATGTCCGCGGCACAGTTTCGATGTGACGCCGAGATGTCGCGCCCAATTGAGATCGCGATGCTGTACTTTCCATTGTTCACCGTTGTTGACTTATGTTCTCCTAAGGAGCTGACCGTCTTGTCGAGAACCCCAAAACGCAACCAAGTACCCGCCGTCGCCACCTTCTCCATCGTAGCTGTCGATACCGCCACAGGTGAAATCGGCGTCGGCGTGCAATCCAAATTTTTAGCAGTCGGCTCCGTCGTGCCGTGGGTCAAAGCTGGCGTGGGTGCCATCGCCACGCAAAGCTGGGCCAATACGACTTACGGGCCGCGCGCACTCGAACTACTGGAGCGCGGCATGCACCCTTCGGCGGTGATTGACGAACTGATTCGAGACGACGCGGACAGCGCAGCCCGCCAAGTTGGCATCGTCGACGCAAAGGGGCAAAGCGCAACCTATACCGGGAGCGGTTGCTTCGCGTACGCAGGCGGAATCGCCGGTGTAGGCTTTGCCGCTCAAGGGAACATCCTCGCCTCCGCCGCAGTCGTCGAGGGCCTCGTCAAAGGCATTCAGTCCGAGGGGGCGCTGGCGGATCGGATGATTCGTGCCCTGTCCCTCGCACAAGCGGCAGGCGGGGACAAGCGTGGGATGCAATCCGCGGCGCTGTACATCGCGAAGGAAGGCGGCGGTTACGGCGGATTCAACGACCGCTTCATCGACCTTCGCGTAGACGATCACGCCGACCCCATCCACGAATTAGACCGGCTTTTGCACCTGCAGCGCCTGTACTTTGGCCGCACGCAACCAGAAGACGTCATCCCGCTCACCGGCGGGACGCTGGACGAAGTCCGCGACTTGCTGCGGCAGAAGGGGTACGAGGCGGGATCGAGCTCGGATTACGACGAGACGACCAAGTCGCAGTTGCAGCAGTATTTCCTGACAGAGAACTTTGACGACCGCTGGACAGAGGACGCCACCATTGACCGGTTGGTCCTCGAATACATGCGGAAACACTGACACACCGATTGTTCGGAAAGGACGACAGTCATGCTCGGCATTTGGATAGGCAAATTGGTCACCTGGCTCCTGCGCATGCGCGGGATGGACGCCACCAGTTTTCCCGGCAAAATGGCGCTCAAAGTTTCCCCGCGCCTCATTGCGTGGTTTGGCAAACGGCTAGAGCGCGTGATTGTGGTGACCGGTACCAATGGCAAGACGACGACGACCTCACTCTTGGCGGCGATGATGCAACACGAGGAACCCGTCATCACCAACCATAAAGGCGCTAACCTCGTACAAGGCATCGCCACGGCATTTTTGCAGCACGCCAGCTGGACGGGACGACTGCGTGCAAAAACCGCCGTGCTGGAAGTCGACGAAGCGACATTCCCACTCATCGCGGACAGCCTCCCGATTGTGCTGATTATCGTGACGAACGTGTTTCGAGATCAGCTTGACCGCTATGGAGAGCTCGACGTCACCGTCGAGAAACTGTTCACGGCCATCCGCAAGACAGACGCATGCCTTGTGTTGAACGCGGATGACCCCATCTGCCGCAACCTCGGCCTGCGCGCGAGCCGCAAGACGTTCTACTACGGCATGTCCCGCGACACGGCCCGCACCGGCTTGCGCCGCCAGATGCGCGACGGACAGTTCTGCATGAACTGCGGCCACGAACTGACCTACGACGCGTTCTGGTACGGTCAATTGGGGCTCTACCGCTGCCCGTCCTGCGATTTTTCGCGGCCACACCCGGAATTCATCGGCGTCTACCGCGGCAAATCTTTGACGCTTCGCGAACAGGAAGTGCCAGACATCGAGTTGACCATGCCAGTGCAAGGCCTGTACAACGCATACAACGTCTTGGCAGCGGCCAGTGGCGCGCGCGTCGCTGGCTTGTGGGCAGGCCCCATTCACGAGGGGCTGGCCGATTACAACCCGCCAGATGGCCGCATGCAGACGTTTGACACCGCGGCTCCTGTCACGCTGAATCTGGTGAAGAACCCAACCGGTTGTGACAGCGTGATCCAAGCCATTACATCGGAACCCGGCCAAAAGCTGGTCGTCATTGGCATTAACGATCTCGCCGCCGACGGCCGCGACGTCTCTTGGCTGTGGGACGCAGATTTTGAACTGTTTGCGGAGGACGAGGGAATTGTCTCGTTCATCACAAGTGGTTTTCGGGCAGAAGACATGGCGCTGCGGTTAAAATACGCCGGCGTCGACACGTCGCGCATCCGAATTGTCGAAGACATGGACGAAGCGGTGGCGACGGCGATTGAGTCGGCCAAACACCAACACGTGCCGGTCTTCGCAATATGCACCTACACCCTACTGCACAAGACGGTACACAATCTAACGGCAAAGGCGAGAGACAATGAGCGAGCGAACGCTGAATATCGCGCATCTGTATCCTGATTTATTGAACCTCTACGCGGACCGCGGCAACATTCTGACGCTCGTGCAGCGCCTGCGGTGGCGCGGCATTGAAGCGGTGGTCCACGAGGTGACACACCACGACCAGCCGCGCCTCGCTGCGTACGACCTCGTGCTGTTGGGCGGCGGCTCTGACAGAGAGCAAGAGATTGTCGGAGCGTATTTGGCCAAGCACAAGGACGAATTCGCGCGGGCTATCGCAAATGGGCTGCCGGTGTTGGCCATCTGCGGCGGGTATCAATTGCTCGGCACGTATTACCAGTTGCCGGACGGCCGAAAAATTCCGGGGCTCGACGTGCTCGACATGTATACGAGCGCTGGAACGGGGCTCCCGAGACTTATCGGCAATGTCGCGATTGAGACAGAGTACGGCATCATCATGGGGTTTGAGAACCACGGCGGCCGCACGGTTCACCATCACCAGCCCTTGGGGAAAGTCCTTCACGGGCACGGCAACGATGGCGAGAGCGGCTTCGAAGGCGTTCACCACTTGAACGTATGGGGGACGTACATTCACGGACCGCTGCTTCCGAAAAATCCGCAGTTCGCCGACGCCGTGCTCGCCACGGCATTGGCGTACGCAGGGCACTCACCGGAACTCGAACCCCTGGCGGACGACACGGAGGCACTAGCCCGGCGCGCTTTTCTCAGCCGCCGAATGCCGGACGTGAACTTGAGCCATCTCACCAGCGACCCTACGACCGAAAGTGCCAAGACAACGCAACAACCGTCCTGACGGCTGTTGCGCCAATACCTATGACACAAAATACAAAAACGGCGTCCGTGGAGTTTCCTCCCTGGACGCCGTTTTTGTATCTCAACGCGCTGTCACGCAGTCTGCATTTCAACAGCTTCATCCGATCCCGCCTTAGACCCGCTCTTTTCCAACGCGTAACCGACTTTGAGCAGCAAGCGCTCGCGAAATGCCGGGCCGATGAGTTGCACACTGACCGATGCACCGTCCCGCCGTGCGCACGGCACATGCAAACTCGGAAAACCGGTCCACTTCGCCGGTTGCAGCTGGTGCAGCCACGCTTGTGCCCCTCCTCGCACATCGCCTTTTACCGCACGCTTCACATCGGACGCATGTACGGGCAACGACGGGGCTACCATCACGTCTACCAAGCCGAACGCGCGATTCATCTGTGCGCGCAGGTGCGACCGGGCTTGTTGAGCTTGAACGTACTGGATGACACTAGGTGCCACATCCCGAAACTCTCTCTGTCCCCCGACCCCAACTTCAGATAATGCGGCCGCACAATCTGTCAACGCCCCGCTCGACAGCATCGGGATCGACACGGGACGAACGTTTGCACCAAGCGCTTCCAAACGTCGAATCGCCGCGCGAACGCACGATGCGACTCGTTCATCGACCTGTCCGAAAAAATAATCTTCCTCCACGCCTATCGTAAGCCCATGCAGATGACGCCCAAAGGATGTACTGGACAAGATCGGGTGCACAGCGGATCCTGCAGACTGCCTGATGTCCGAATCAACCAAGCTGGATAAGAGCACGGCGGCGTCCCACACCGTTCTCGTCGTGAATCGCAAGTGATTCAATACGCCAGCAAGGGAGCGCCCGCCTTGTTGACTGAGCACGGCGTGTGTGGGCCGAAAGTCAATCAAGCCATATCGGGAGGTTTCCACGATGGCATCATCTTCTACCGCGCCCTTGCTGGTGGAGGCAATCGTGATGCCGTTCTTCACAGCAGTCGCCTGTGAGACAGGTGACATATCCGCACACACAGCACCCGCCGATTGCAGCATTGTCAAAGTCGATGCGTCAGGTGTGTCAGGTTTCGTAACCCGTGTCGAGTAACCGTGTGAAATTGTCTCGACCAGCGCACCACGATGATGAACGGACCGAACATCCATCGGTATGCCGTGGAGCGGACCACGATACTGACCTAGCCCGATTTCTCGCTCCGCCTGTTTTGCCGCTGCCAACAGGGACGCTTGATACATGCACACGGACAATCCGGTCCGCTCTGCTGCTTCCATCGTTTGTGCAACCCCAGAACGGCTCTACCGCAACGCATGATTCCGACATATCCTCAGCTTATGTTCTATATATTCACACAAGAATGTGCATTTTGACAAGAATTATTGCGATCACGCTTCATTTTCGTTAATTTATCTAACACAATTCGTATTTCAGGTAAAAAAGGCGCTCGGCAAATCCGCCCTATCTGCGGTTTGCGAGCGCCCGTTTGCTACCTTCGTATTGTCCATCCAAACCAGCCTAAATTCATCCGTTCAAGCAAACCGCTCCACGGAGAACGGTTGTAAATCGACGTGAACTTCCTGTCCCACAGCGAGATTGGCCACTTGAATTCCTGAGTACGCGCCCAGCGTAAGGCCGCTTGCACCATGCCCGGTCGCTACGAATAAGCCTTCGACACCGGGGACGGCCCCTAAGATTGGCAATCCATCGGGGCTCGTAGGGCGCAGGCCAACGCGCATGTCACCGATCTCGGCACCGCCGAGCCCTGGCGCAATTCGCAGCGCCTCGCGCAAAATCTCCTGCATGCCAGCGGCTGTCATCCGCGTGTCATAACCGCTACCCGTCTCACGCTCACCATCGTCCGCGAGTTGCGCAAGTAGCGCAGGATAGTGCGCCGCAGCCGCATAAGCCAGTGGATAGTATACATCTGGTGGACTGATGCTCGACGCAGGCGAGATAATCCCAGCACCTGCCGCCGTCGCCTTGCCATCGTGCCCCGCGTCCACCAGCGTCACCGAAACATCGGCACACGCGAGTTGATATGCAGCCGCAGCCCCGACAACGCCGCCTCCAACAATTACGACTTCCGTCGCCATCGCTTCATCCGCTCCCTAGAATCCGTAAATCGTCATACCGCCATCGACGAAGAGTGTTTGCCCCGTCACATAACTTGCTGCGTCCGACGCCAGGAAGATTGTCGGTCCAATCAGCTCGTGCAATTCGCCGACGCGATTCAGCGGCGTGCGCGCCAGAATGTCTGCTAGATATTCCGGTTGGTTCAGCAAATTCTCCGTAAGTGGTGTGCGGAAATACCACGGGCCGATACCGTTGACGCGAACGTCATGTTTCCCCCACTCCATCGCCAAAACTTTCGTCATCTGAATGACTCCAGCTTTCGCCGCCGCGTAGACGACCCCTGTGCGCAAAGCCACGTGCCCGCCGACAGACGAGATGTTGATGATACTGCCACGCTGACGCTCGACCATGTGGCGACCAAACGACTGCGCTACAAAAAACGCACCGCGCAAATCGGTGTCGATAATCGTCTGCCACTGTTCCTTTGTCACATCGAGTGCGGGCGTGCGGATGTTCAAGCCAGCGTTGTTCACGAGAATGTCCACCGCACCTGCATCGTGAATCGCTGTGACCGCCTCCGTGATGGCGTCTACATCTGTCAAATCACACGCATAGGCAAGCACCTGACGCTTCGGAAAATACTGATGAATCGTTTCCGACACCTCGGCTAAAGCGACCTCATCACGTCCCATCAACACCACGTCGGCGCCCGCTGCAGCGAGACCAATCGCGAGAGCCCGACCAATTCCCCGACTCGCACCCGTGACGACCGCACGTTTACCGACAAGCGAAAATAAATTTCCCGGAGAGATCCAACTCTCCGGTACTGCAGGATTCTCATTCGCCATATGGAATTTCCCCTTCGCCGTGAAGATATTGTTGAAACACCTGCCGCACGTCGTCTGGCAATCGTGTTGGCCGTTGGGTATGGTAATCAAAGTGAACGACCGTGACGACACATTCGCACAGGCGTGTCCCATCCTGCGCCAAGAGATGCGTCGTCAGTTCCGCGCTCGAATGGCCCATTTTCGTCACCCACATGCGGGAGATGATATCACGGTGCTCGGGAAACCTCGTCTGCGCGAGAAACTTATAAGATGCGCTGGCCAATATGATAGGTAGCGATAACTTCTCAAAGTGCGCCTCGATAAACTGCACGCGCGCTTCTTCCATAAAGGTGGCATAGCTCGCGTTGTTGACGTGTCCATACATGTCTGTGTCGCCAAAGCGCACGCGTATGGTCGATTCAAAGAACATCGTATCCACCCCCGTCTGAGCACTAGTCTAAGAACTACCGCGTCGGTTTGCGCGCGATGATAGCGACGGTACAACGGGAGATACAAACCAGTTGGTTGCGTTCGTTGGTAATCCGAATGTCCCACACCATCGTGGTAGCGCCGCGATGAACCGGCGTTGCGACGGCAGTGACGATGCCTTCGCGGGCAGATCGAATATGATTCGCGTTGATCTCTAGACCAACCGCGGTTTTCTCGTCCGTGTTGACGTTGAGCAGTGATCCGAGACTGGCTGCGGACTCGGCCAATGCGACACTCGCACCGCCGTGCAGCAACCCCATCGGTTGGTGTGTACGCGAATCGACGGGCATCGTCATGACCACTTTATCCGGCGTCGCCTCGACAACTTGCATTCCTAAATGTTCCATTAATGTGTTATGTAATAATTCATCCATTGGCCTACGCTCCTTTTCCAACATTGTACTATAGTTTTTGACTAGCGAGCTTAGGCTTGTCCGCGTCATCCACGCAAACGTGAAGCGGCGAGAAGTTCGAGCCCACCCGGGCCCGCGCTAGCTGCAGCCGCAGGGTGTAAAGGCTACGTCAGCGCGCCGCAAAGTGGCGGATGAGTGCCATTCTAGCATCCCAAGTGTCACGGACAAACGTCCACATAGACGCGTCGTGCTTTGTGCTGTGGCCGCGAGAGGCACGCAAAAGCAAGTACACGACTTCCCGTGGAATCTCGAAAAACGTAGAAAAAATCTCTTTTTGGTCGTGATCCAACAAATCATAATCGTAACCCGTCAGGAGATGTTCGACGTGTAGGATGGAAAAATGACACGTATTCATCGCGGCTTTGGCCAGCTCTTCTAACGGAAATCCTACATTGAGGCGCTCCCAATCGATAAAACGGGCGCGGTGATCGACAAATAAGATGTTCGGGAGTGTGACGTCGCCGTGAACAACGCCGGATTTCAGGAGTCGATGGCGGACCGTCAAGCTGTCGGCGACGTGGCGGAAAGTCTCGTCGAGCAAAGATTCCTGCTGTTCGATAAAGCGGCGGGCATCCTTTGGCAACCGCTCTGCAATGCCGCCTCGAAGCAAGCGCCTCGCCTGGGTGACTTGCCGCAGCTGATCCCGCCACCTGGGCTTGCGAAAGCCCGCTGTGTCGGGCCGAACGCGATGCATCTCGGCAAGTGCTTCACCTAAGCGACGGGCGTCTGTGGAAGACAACCGAAATGGCCGTCCTTCAATCCAATCAATCAGATAAAACAATTCGTCCTGAACGGCGACATAAGGTTTTCCCTCGGCCGTCCGATACCACCTAGGCAGTCCTTTAAACCCTGTCCGGGCAAGGGCTAGATACCGTCGATAATATTGGCGCAGCGCCTGCTCACTCCCGGTATATCGCTTCAATTTCAACAATCCGGAACTCGTCTCTACCTTCGCAGCCACACGCTTCAGGTAAAGCGAATCGTGCCACGACATCTGCGTTACCAAGAGCCCATACGTATCCTCTAAAACCTCTTCCAGTCGGCGATTTGGCAAATCCCCCACGAACACCCGCTCCTTCGTAGGTCGATGTCTTCACACCGTATGCCAAAAAAACGGGTCCGGTCACGGACACGACCCCCTAGGGGGATATTCATCCGCTGGACGACTTCATGGATTACGTCGGCGTATCGAAGCACCGCGCCGCTGTGACCGTCTGTGCAGGCCGCAGCGACAGCGCGCGACAAGGGATGCCTGCGTTCAACCACGCTAACGTCATCTCATCCGCAATGGTGACCGCAGACTCCGCCTGACACCAAGCCAACAAAGTGGGGCCTGCCCCACTGATGGTCACGGCGAGCGCCCCCGCATCGACAGCCGCTGCAGCGACCTCCTGCGCCCCAGGCACTAAGGGGCGCCGGTATGGTTCATGTAAATGGTCGACAAGGCCACCGCGCAGCAAGTCCAAATTGTCCGTGGATAACGCCAACATGAGCCGAGCGCACTGAGCGACGTTGTCAATGACTTCTGCGCGCGGATACACAGTAGGCAGCACTTTTCGCGCATCTTCCGTAGACAGCGCAAAATCCGGTGTCGCAGCGACAAACCGCAAACCGTCCGGAATTGGAACCGGCGTCGTGCGCAAGCCGATTTTGTCGCGAAACGCCAGAACACATCCGCCAAACAGCGCTGGTGCGACGTTGTCTGGGTGCCCTTCCATCTCCGTCGCCAATTCCAGGAGCCTCGCCAGTGAACGAACGCGGTTGGGCGCGACCTGCTGAATCACCGCGTTGCCAAGCACAATCCCGCCAACAATCGCCGACGCGCTGGAACCAAGGCCCGACGACACGGGAATCTGGTTATCTAGGTGCAGGGAAAACGTCGGCAATGCGTCGAGCGGCATCTCAGCGTCCTCAAACACGCGGCGCATTGCCTGGACGACGGCGTTCTCCTCCCCCCGCGGCAGGCGCTCAGAGGATTCTCCCGTGACTTCGATGGCAAACGGTGCGCCGATGGTCATCCGAAACGTGTTGAACAAATCCAGCGCCAATCCGAGGCAGTCGAACCCAGGTCCCAAATTGGCGCTGGTCGCGGGAACGCGCACCTCGATGGTCTTGTTCATACGCGGCGCTCCAGGAGTTTGATGACCGCATGCTGATCACTATCCACGACTTCCGTCACATCCCCGGCCAGGCGAATGGCGCTATCCGGATCTTTCAAACCATTGCCGGTGAGCACGCAAACGAGTGTCTGGCCGCGTCCCAGCAAACCATGTTGGTGACGCTTGATAAGTCCTGCCACACTGGCGGCTGAAGCCGGTTCCGCAAACAGGCCCTCGCGTGCGATAAGCCGATACGCCTGCGCGATTTCATCGTCCGTCACGAAGTCAATCGCGCCACCGGACGCCTCTGCCGCATGTACCGCCTTGTCCCAAGACGCGGGTTTCCCAATGCGAATGGCCGTAGCAAATGTCTCCGGGTGTTCAACTGGTTGATTGCGGACAATCGCTGCGGCGCCTTCGGCCTCGAAACCAAACATGTTTGGCGTCTTCAGAACCTTGCCAGCCTTCGCGTACGCCTCAAACCCCATCCAGTACGCGCTGATATTCCCCGCATTGCCGACCGGGATAAACAGCGCATCTGGCGCTGTGCCCAAGGCGTCGCAAATTTCAAACGCCGCAGTCTGTTGCCCCTGCAGCCGGTATGGATTCACCGAATTCACCACGGCCATGCCAAGACCATCGGCAATCTCGCGGACAATCGCGAGCGCTTCGTCGAAGTTGCCGCGAATGGCGACAATTCGAGCCCCATATTGTACTGCTTGCGCCAGTTTGCCCAAGGCCACATAGCCATGAGGAATCAGAATGACCGCTTGCATGTCCGCCCGCGCGGCGAACGCGGCTGCAGACGCGGAAGTATTGCCCGTGCTGGCGCAAATGACTGTATCTTTGCCCGCCTCCTTCGCCTTGGCGACAGCCAGGACCATCCCTCTATCTTTAAACGATCCGGTCGGATTCGCCCCCTCAAGCTTGAGATAGACGTCATTCTCCAACATCTCACTGAGTTTGGTTGCATACACCAAGGGCGTATTCCCCTCGTGCAAGGACAATTGCGGCGTATGGTTGTCGACAGGCAACCATTCGCGATACGCAGATAATAGACCCGGCCAACCAACGTAACGATTCTCTACCATCCCATGTCGAACTCCTTTATTCTCTGCCGACGTCACAGAACACCGGTGTGAGCCTTATTTAGAGCGATATCAACCTTGTTTATCAAGAAAGCGATAGATGAAAGATTCCTATCAACAGAATTTTCATAGAAAGCCAAGAAAACGTCAATCCTAAGATTTTGTCATTGAATGCCAGGAAAGTGGTGCCGTGATAGACACCCACTTACTCCTTTAACACAAACGTCTCCCCGTGCTTCGTCAGCGCAATTTGGTGGCGCCTGTCCGCTGCCGCGCGCAACAGTCGATTCAGTGGTTCGTCCAAAGGTTCTCGGGACAACACAAACGTGTCGTGATGAATTGGAATCAGGTGCTCTGCTTTTGTCGCCAAGAACATCTCCCAGGCCTGCTCTGGCGTACAATGTGCACCCTGAAACGTCTCCGGCGCATAGGCCCCAATCGGCATGCAAGTGACCTGCGGTGCAAACTGCGCGACTTGGGCGACATCCTCTGTCATCGCCGTATCTCCAGCAAAGAACACCGACCACTGGTTTCGCCGGATGACGTAGCCCTGGTACCCCTGATCCCGATTCCACGGGAAACGGCTTCCCCAGTGCTTCACCCGCGATGCAGTCACCGTCACGCCACACGCTAAATCAATCGTCTCACCGGGGACTAATTCATAGACATTCTGTGGCTTGAATCGCCGAACGAGGCGGGAGGTTTTCTTCGCTGTGACCACTTCTGTATCCTCGTGAATCACGTGGCGCAGGCTGGGTAAATCGACGTGATCCATATGTGCGTGCGACAACAGCACCAATTGCACTTTTGGGCAATCCTCAATGGACAGAGCCGGCGCGACATGGCGACGCGGACCGATGGTGACAAAGGGAATATGAACGCCGACCCGCTCAGAAAAGACCGGATCTGTCAAGATATTGACGCCATCCATGCGAATGAGCAAAGTCGAATGCCCAATCCACGCAATGTACAAACCTTTGTCGTCCCATTGCGCCGGATTTGGCGACACACTTGGCGTGCGGTAGGGAGGATGCGGCCAATTACTAGTAGCTCTGCGATATAACATAAACGACATGGCACCCACCACAGCGACAAGCAGTACAACCACAATCACAACAGTGAGCCAAACCATGTTCAACCGCTCCTATGAAAATAAACTTTACGCATGTTCAACAAACAGCACATCGCGACGCCTGCCTGGCAACTCAGCTTGTCCCAGGCAACCATTCGAATTGCAAGGCACCGGGCTGCGCACATCTAGTACCCGCCCCCGGCGCCGTTTGCGCATTCTGTACAGCTAGGTTGTTCACGACACGTTTGATCATCCACCGCCAATGCTTTGACGAACGGCTCACGAAGCCGTCTCGGACTTCGGCAACACCGTTGACACAACCATCTGCGACTCGCGCAAATGCTCACGCAACCGCACGTTGGCATCCTCTAGTTTCAGTGTTTGCAGCACGTCGACGGTCTGCAAGAAATCGGCGTCGCGCAGACAATACGTGACATAGGACCTAGCAATATACGACACCTGATCTAAACTCATCAAAAATCGACCAATTGCCTTTTTGCGCGCCCGCTCAAAGTCTTCCTCTGCAATTCCACGCGAAGCCGCGTCAGCCACATACGCCTTCACCCGCTCCACCAGTTCCTCTGGTCGCGGCGCGTTACCGCCGATCACGGTATAGCCATAGTGCGGCGTCAAGTCGTATTCCCAGGAAAAAGCCTTGTCGATGAGCCCGTCGCGAAGCAGCTCCCCGTAGAATTTGGTCGTTTTTCCAAACAGTGCATCGAGCACAAGCCCAGTCAACAGTTCGCGATGAAGTAACGCCCCCTCCGACAATGTGCCGACGGTGTCCTTCCAACCGATTAAACACCTCGACAACGATACAGGCAATCTCGTCGTGACGGCATCCGTGCGCGGTAACGCTGGTTCTTGCGGATATACTCGCTCCACCGCAACAGGCGAAGAAAAGGTTTTACTCGCCTGATTCTTCTCAATCCAGTCCATGACCTCATCTGGATTGAATCCACCCACGACGACGAGCACCATATTACTTGGGTGATAAAACGTGTGATAGCACGTCAGCAACGTCTCGCGGTCAATTTGGTAAATCGACTCGACGCTCCCGGCGATGTCGATGCGCACCGGATGCGCCGCATACATCGCGCCGAGCAGTTCCATGAACACACGCCGGTCGGGATTATCGTCACCCATGCGAATTTCCTGCGCAATGATGCCCTTTTCTTTTTCCACATTTTCGTCCGTCAGGTAGATTTTTTGGACGAAATTCAACAGCGTGTCGATGTTCTCCCGAAGATCAGAAGTGCCCGAGAAGTAGTAGGCGGTCTCATCAAACGTGGTGAACGCGTTCACGGACGCCCCGTGCTCTGCAAATTGAGAGAACACTTCCTGTTCGTCGTCTTCAAACATCTTGTGCTCTAAAAAGTGCGCAATGCCGTCCGGCACGCGTACAGGTTTGCCATCCAACTTGAACTCGTTGTCGATAGATCCGTATTTCGTGGCAAACATTGCAAACGTCTGCCGAAAATCCGCTTTCGGGATGAGATAGACGCGAAGTCCGTTGTCCAGCGTCTTGGCAATGACCTCAATTCCCAATGCCGCCTTCGCTGCGCGCTCACCGGTCATTGTGCATCCCCCTCGCCGGTCAAAAAGTAAATGGTATTGGGCTCCAGCCGCTTGGCGGCGTCGACGACGTCTTCTTTCGTGACGCGCTGCAACTGGTCGAGCAGCGTCTCAATTTCCCGCTGTTGCCCGCAGAGGACGCCATTGTAATGCCAACTAGTCAGTGACGACGGTTGGTCGAGCAACACCGTATATTGGTTTTGCAAGCCGCGGAACGTGAACGCCATCTCCTCGTCGGTGATGTTTCCCGCCTGTATCGCGGTGACTTGCTCCTCGATAATCTGCAAGGCTTTCTCGTACTGCTTCGGTTCAATGCCTGTCATCACGGCAAGGCTTCCCGTCATCGCGTCGAAGTGCGACCACACGGTATACGCGAGGGAGTGCTTTTCGCGCACGTTCAAAAACAGCTTCGAGTGCGCAAAGCCGCCGAGCACACCGTTCATCATCAACATCGCCGGATAGTCGTCAGACGAAAAGTTGACCCCTGTGCGGTACCCAATATCCAATTGCGCCTGTGCCACGTCTTGGCGCTCTGTGACATGCCGGAACGACGTTTCAACGCCTGTCCTGAGCGGCTCCACTTGCAACTGCGAACGCATGGCACCTTCGCCAATCACCTGCGACAGTTGTCCGATAATCTGCTCGGACAAGGCGTCTGCGTCTTGATACGGTCCAACCAAATACGCGTGTACTTCGGCTTCCTTCAGAAGTGTTCGGTAACAGTCAAACAACACGTCTGCGTCAATCGCTTCGAGATCTTCCAAATAGCCCAGGCGCGGCAATGCTGCCGCTGTACCGCGCGCGACTTCAGCAAGACAACGCTGCAGGGCATAGCCCATCTTGTCATCGCGCGTCGCCTCGATGCGACGGCGGTGCAAATCGATTTCCTGACGCACGGCGTCGTCGGAAAACGCTGCTGTTTTCGCCTCGTGGTTCAGCAATACTTCGCAGACCAACGCGAGTGCCTGTTCGACCACGTGATCTCGCGTAATAGCACTGACATCCGGAATGTTCGCCGAAACCTCCATGATTTGGTACTCTCCGCGTTTTCCGAGGCCGGATCGAACGACAGTGCCATACAGCTCATCCGCGGCAATCGTCAGATCTCGAGTCGACGGTTTCGACTTCGTGCCGTTCATCCACATATAAGGAAGCAACGCCATCGGCGTGACGCGCTCTCGACTCTGCGGTATATGGAGACGGATGGTTAAATCTTTGGTGCGAAACCGCGTGTGCGGTAAAAAATGGACGTAAATACGCCCCGCTTGTCGCGTCGTAAAATTCGCCAAAATACCAACTCCCACATGAGGGTCATCTTCCACATTATACCCAATCAAGACGGCCTGGATGTGGTATAGTTGAGTGTAAGCTTCAAGAATGAATGTCATCTTTCAGGTGTGTGTGATGTCAGAGTATCGATTGCAGTGGATGCGCCGCCTTGCGCGCCTAGAAGTGTATGAAATAGCGAGCATTTTCATGCTCCTCGCGCTGTTCGCCGTATTTGTCGCATGCCCCGAGAGAATTCAGCACGTCATTGGCTTTACAGCCATCGCCAATCCCTTGTGGTCCAATACCTTGACCGTCTTGTTGCGAGGGGTCACTTGGTTTTATATCGCGTTCGCGTTGGCTTTTGCCGGCTGTGTGTATATGACGCGCAGGCAAACCGACCCTGTCGCCATCGGGCTCCATCGCTACGCCCGCGTCGCTTTAAGCTTTCTTGCGGTGCTTGTCGTGTTTGATATTATCAACTTTTACATCGCCGTGTTTAACCCGTACGATCACGATGCGCTCCTGCTCCATCTCGACACACAGCTATTTGGCGCGACACCTTCACACTGGTTTGACCGCGTGACGTGTTTGCCACTGACGCTGTTGTTCTGCGGAGCGTACGCATCCTGGTTCATCATGACCTATTTGACGGTCTTCATCATGGGGTGCCGTAGTGAGCAGGCGTTGCGCGAGTACGTCACCGCAGCCCTCTTGGCGTTTTATATCGGATATAGCACGTATTTTTTCGTACCGGCCATCGGCCCTGAGTTTACGACACATTACCAACACAGTATCGGCCCCCTGCTGAAACTCGTGGATGGCGAAGGTCCGTTTCTCAGCCGTGACTGCTTCCCCAGCTTGCACACGGGGCTGGCGATAGTCATGCTCGTTCATGCGTGGCGACACGCCCGCAAACTGTTCTGGTTTTACGCGGTCGACATCGCGCTCATCATTCTCTCGACAATGTACCTTCGCGTGCATTACGGCGTCGATCTGGTTGCAGGTGCTGCACTCGCCGTTGCGGTGTGCGAACTAGCGCCCGTACTGACGGCTTGGTGGGAGGAATCGCGTGAACGCATTTTGGCACAGACGGCATATTCAGAGCGCCCCACCCATGTGCAAGATGGCGTATCCGAGTGGGCCTGAAGAATGCTCGTCTAGGTAGTGCTTGCACCACGTAGAATCATTGGTATATGATATAAAAAGTATAGAAATAGCGATGGCTTGTAAGGAGGAGTTTCCGTTGGCATTTGTTATCGCCTCCGCTTGCGTGGGTGCCAAGCACGGGGACTGCGTCGAAACCTGTCCAGTGGATGCCATCCACGAGGGTGAAGACCAGTTCTATATTGACCCTGACCTTTGCATCGACTGCGGCGCCTGCGAAGCCGTGTGTCCGGTGTCTGCTATTTTCCAGGAAGATTTTCTGCCAGAAGAGGAACACGAGTACATCGAAAAGAACCGTGCCTTCTTCCAAAAGTAATTGTGCTTTCGTTTTTTCATCTACAAAAGGGATGCCCGTATACGCGGCATCCCTTTTTTAACATTTCTTACAGCCTCTATCATTCGCACAGCACGAATACTATCCGGAACATCACGCCGAACCCCGGTGAGCAGCGCCTGCCTGCGCCGGATCATGACATGGGATTGAGTCGTTTATTCGCCGTTTTGCGCTCCCCTTCAGCCAACCGCGCTCGGCGCTTCCCCTTCGACGTCTGCGGACGCGATTTGCGGATATTCGGAAGGAGAACCGCCCAAGCGCCAAGTTGCACAAGGCCGAGCGCAAACGACAAGCCCTGCAATTTACCCAGGTGATTCGGCGACTCGTTGACGCACAACGTCAAGAACAGCACAACGCCAATGACCCGTCCCAGGTTCTCAAACCACTCGCGAACGATAATGAACGTCGTGGCAGGTGTGTCATCGCTGACGCTTTCGTCGATACCGTCGTACACATACCCTTGCAGTGGCACCATGAAAAACGGGAGCGCCGCCGCCGTCAGGCTGCCGTAAATAACGATAGTTGGCGTGTGAATTGGAAAAAGAAACAACACCGCTGCCACGCTCATGCCGATGCTGCCGATGCCAATGAGGCGCGATCGATATTTTGCCGAAAGCCGCCCCGCCAAATAAAACGCCAGGAAGGAAAGCCCACCCTGCAAGAGCAGAAATACGCCTAATTTCATCTCACTGCCCGTGGCGACATAGACCAGCAACCCGATAAGGAACATGAATACGCCTTCGCGCAGACCATAAATGGAGGAAGCGGCCATCAACCTGAGCCACGACGACTTGCGCAGCGCTTGCACGCCGCGGATTAGATGGAGGCGCGGACGGTGGTCACTGCGCAAATGAAAGCTAAAAAATGTCGCACCCAGAAACAAGGCGAAGGAAATCCCGAACACGATGTGATAACCGCTCAACCCGCCGAGAAACACGTCTTCCCGGCTGATCAAGACGCCCGCGATGGGCGGTGCGACGACGCTCGCCATCGATGTAATGACCCCGTGCGTCCCAAAAAACGGCTCGTGACCGCCCTTATCTGTATACTCAACGCTCAGCACGTCAAATGCGAGCCAATAGAAACCTGCCGCGAGCCCCATTAAAATGCCAAGTGCGAACGGCATTCGAGCCGCTCTTTCACCGACGACCAACGTGACTGCGTAAAACAGTGCGTGCAACCCAATTCCGATGCGCAGTGCCATCGCCGTCGACGTATGTTGCGCAACAAAAGCCGCCAACACAAAGGTGAACGGCAACAGGAGGAAAATCGGAAGGTTGTACCAGGCAATGGCGGCAAAGCTGTGATCGACCTTAAATACGAAAATATTGACAAACGTATTCGAAAGGCTAATCGACAAGTGGAACAAACCACTGACGACCAACAACCACCATGCCATTCTCGGTAGGTGGGAACCGTGTTTGCTCATATGTTCACCTCCTGCCGAAGATTACACGGTATGCGGGTAGCTTGCCCGAGAATCGACCAGGCAGTCATCACGGACCAAATTCCGTGCAGCGAGCTGCGGGAGAGCCGAACCAGTTGGCCAAGGCGCGCGCCTTCTCCTTTGGCGTTTGCCGCTGTTCCGCAAAATAAGCGTCAAGCAATTTGCGCGCGAGTGGCACCGCGACGTCGCTCGACTCACCTCCGCCCGGCACCATCACGGCCAGGGCGACCTGCGGGTGCACCACTGGTGCGTACGCAATAAACAGAGAAATGTCGGTCTTTTTCCCCCATTGACTCACTTCTGCGGTTCCCGTCTTGCCTGCGACGGTATACGGCGCACCTTGAAACGCGCGATACGCCGTACCGCCCGGCTGATTGGTCACCTTGTACATCCCATACTTCACGGCGCGCAACTGTTCCGCCGGGATGTGAACGCGACTGACGATTTCTGGCTGCGCTTTGCGAATGACGCGCTTGCCGTCGGCTGACAAAACCGCATCCAGTACGTGCGGCTTGTAGCGTACGCCGTCGTTGGCGATGCTCATCGCGCACACAGCCAGTTGCAGCGGCGTGAATTCTTGCATTTGCCCAATCGCCGCGAAGGCATTGTCGTAAAGAAGTCCGGCGTTGGGCACCCGGTGCTGTTGTTTCATCGCTTGCTCCGATGCCATCAGGTCATAGCGAACAATCGAGTGATGCACGGAGTCGTTCACGTAAAACCGCCCGCTCGCCTCACCGGGCAAATCGATACCCGTCTTTGGCCCCAGTCCGAACTTCCACTCCCAGTCCAACATCTGATTCAGTCCGCGAATCCGATCCCGCTGATTCCAACTGCTCAGCGACGTCCCGCGCGGAAGGCCGCCGTACCAGTTGGCCATCCACATGCCGACCTGATACATATAAGTGTCGCACGACGTCTGAATCGCCGTCGCCACGTCGACCAACCCGTGCCCACCAGGCATCCAGTCGTGTGCCTCATAGGTCCCGACCATCAACTTGCCATTATCTTGGATCCGCGTATACGGCGTAATCACCCCACTGTTCATCGCCGCCAACAAGTTGACTGGCTTGACGGTACTTCCGGGGTACCGTGGGCTCGTCAGCGTGTGGTTGATAATCGGGGTCAGCCGGGTATTTTCGATGTAGGATCGATGTTTTTGATATTCCGTACTTTGAATAAACCAGTTCGGGTTGTAATACGGGTAACTGACCATCGCCAAGACCCCACCCGTCTTCGCGTCGAGCATCACGGCTTCGGCGTCCGTGGGATCGATATGGTGCGCGTTGCGGACCGCTTCCAGCTGGTTCATGACGAGCGTTTGCGCCTTCGCTTGGAGGGCCGCATCCAGCGTCAAGCGAAGACTCTGCCCAGGCGTCGGCGGTGGGTTCAGGCCAAAGGCCTTGATGGGCACGCCCGCACTGTTGATCTGCCACGTCCGATAGCCAGGTTTCCCTTGCAGAATCGACTCATACTGACGCTCCACACCCGTGATACCCACCCGTTGCTCTGGCAGGTATTTCGCCTTTCGGTACATCTCCGCCTCACTGGCAGGCTGCGGTTGAATGTAACCTATCAAGTGGCCCCCGAGACTTCCGAACGGGTACACCCGCCGCACATCCTCCACGCAGTGAATCCCCGGCAGTTTGGACTGATGCTCGGCAATGTACGCAATTTGCGCCTTCGATGCGTTCTCAAACAGCGAAACTTCCTTGTCCGCCGCATTCTGCTCCATTTTCTGCAGCAATTCCTCAGGGCGCATATGAAGCACTGGCGCCAGTCGTTTGGCGAGCTGCGGGTACAGATCGGGATCCACCCCAAACTTGCTCAGCACCACACTCACCGACGGCGAGTTGTAGGCGAGCACGTGCATATCCTTGTCGTAAATCCACCCGCGTGTCGGTAATACGCCCAACCGCGTAGACAAGGTCTTCCCCACTTGCGCCCGAAACGATTTTCCACAAACCACATCGAGGTAGCCTAAGCGAAGGATAAGACCGAGGATGGCCGCCACGACCATGGCATACACCCAGACCAGCCGCGAGCCGTGTGGATTCTCTTCCCATCGCACGAAGCAACCCCCCAACCACGAATCTTTTCCCAGCTTTCCCAGCAAAAACGCCATTCATGTACACAAAAAGACGCCAAAAGACCCGAAGAGACGCGCTCGGAAATCGCCCTTCGCCGCGCGATGGAATGCTATGAACGACAAATGGAGTGTGCTACCATTGCGGAAGATGTGGAGGGATGTCCTGTGAAAGGGGAACACGACGAAATACTGCTTGGCGCAAACGTATCGATTGCCAAAACCGGGTTACTCGCAGCCGTACAAGAAACAATTTCGTACGACGCGAACACCTTTATGATTTATACGCGCAGCAATCGCGGCGGGAAAGCTCGCCCCATTGAAAACTTCAACCGCGACGAGGCGCTGGATTTGATGCGGGCGCATCACATTATCGATCCGGTCGTCCACCTCTCCTACCTGGTCAACCTGGCGAGCCCGAAGCCGGAAACGCGTCAGTACGGCATCGACGTGCTGCGCGAGGAAATCGGGCGCGTCGAGTACTTGGGATTCAAGTACATCGTGATGCACCCTGGCTCCCACGTGGGGGAAGGCGAAGCATTTGCCATCCGGCAAATCATCGACGGGCTCAACGAGATTCTCACCGGCGACGAAAACTTGTACCTATGCTTGGAGACCATGGCCGGCGACGGATCGAAAGTCGGCAACAGCCTCGAAGAGATTGCGCAAATCATCGACGGCGTCACACATGAGGACAAGCTCGCCGTCTGTATCGACACCTGCCACAATTACAGCTACGGCTATGACGTGGTAAACGACTTCGACAGCTTCCTCGAGCAGTTTGACAAAACCATTGGCCTCGACCGCCTGAAAGTCGCCCATATCAACGACTCGAAGAACCCGTTCGCGTCGCGCAAAGACCGCCACGCGAACATCGGCGAAGGCAGCCTCGGCCTCGAAGCCATCCAGCGCATCGTGCACCACGAAGCGCTTCGCGGCATCCCCCAAATCCTCGAGACGCCAGCCGGCAAGTACAAGCAGGAGATTGACATGCTGTTGGATCGACGCGAGGAGTGAGCCGAGGGGGCGGCGCCGGGGCGCTGGCGGGCAGCCGGATCGGGCAGCCGGATCGGGCGGCGGTGGTGCTAGCGCGAATAGCGCAGATTTTCGACCTTATTGCCCTGCCTGGCAGCAAAAGCAAACATATAAGACCGATTTTGTACCCTATTCGCACCAAAAGTGCCCATTTTGCACCTGCAACGCGTGAATAAGGTAAATTTTCGACCTTAACTTCCACACATCCACTACCGGCGCAGAAATAAGGTTCATTTTGGACCTTATTGTGGCCCGAGGCCCCGAGGCCCCGGCTCCCCAGCCCAGCCCGGCACCCGTCCCTCGATCCCGCCGCCCCACACCGCCCCCACGCGGCGCCCGCCCCAAACGAAAGGAGGGCCCATACAGGGCCCTCCTTTGCAAACGTCCATCCACGCGCGCTAGTCTCGCGCCACGCATCGATCCCAGTTTACGCCTGGTACTTTTCCGCCGCGATCACGCGCTGTGCAATTCGGCGATGAATCGCCACCGTGTTTACGGGTTGCACACGCGTCAGTTTGCGCAGCATCGACAACTGAGTCCGCAGCATATCACCTTCCGCGATGGAAGCGAGCAGCGTTTTCGCCGTCTGTTCGACAGCAGCGTAGGCTTTATCGGCGAACGCCACGGTCATGTCAATTTTGTTCTCTGCGTCGTGGCCGGCCGCAATGGCTTTCTTCGTGCGCAGAATGGCGCTTTCCAGCACGTAGATTTGAATCGCGATGTCCGCGATGGCAGCTAAAGCCTCCTGCTCATCTTTGAGCTTCGTTTGGTACGTCTGCACCGCCACGCCGCCGACGAAGAGAAAGATTTTCTTCATCATCTCGAGCATGTATGTCTCGCGTTCAAGCGTATCCCAATCGCCAGATGGCGGCGTCAATTGCATCAACTCGGCCTGCAGTTCCTGAGCCTTCTGGAGGAGCGGCAATTCGCCCTTCATCGCTTTGCGCAGGAGCGTGTTTGGAATGAGCATGCGGTTGATCTCGTTGGTCCCTTCGAAAATCCGATTGATGCGCGCGTCGCGATACATCCGTTCCATGCCGTAATCCTGGATAAATCCTGCGCCGCCGAAAATCTGGACGCCTTCGTCGACGACTTTGTCGAGCGCTTCCGAGCCGAAGACCTTGAGTACAGAACACTCGAGCGCGTATTCCGCAATGGCATCCGCCACGGCGTGGCCGTCGCTGGTGTCCACCGATTCAAGTGAGACATCGATGTCGCCTGTCGCGCGGTAATTGGCGCTCTCGGTCACGAACGCCAGTGTATTCATCTCGGCAATTTTCTGCTGGATGAGCGGGAAACTGGTGATGGGCTTGCCGAACTGTTTGCGGCTGTTGCCGTACACGACCGCGTGCTCGAGGGCGGCCTTCATTGCGCCAACCGCGCCGACGGCGAGTTTGTAGCGGCCAATGTTGAGAATGTTGAAGGCGATGACGTGCCCTCGCCCGATTTCACCCAGCAGGTTTTCGACAGGCACCTTGGCGTCTTCGAGAATCAGTTGGCGCGTCGAGGAGGCTTTAATGCCCATCTTCTTCTCTTCGACACCCGTCGAAACGCCGGGGAAGTCCTTCTCCACAATAAACGCGGAAAATTTGTCGCCGTCGATTTTGGCGTAGACGACGAAGACGTCGGCGAATCCGGCGTTGGTGATAAATTGCTTCGTGCCGTTGAGGATGTAATACTGGCCGTCGGCGCTCAACGTCGCGGTGGTCTTGGCGCCGAGCGCGTCGGATCCAGACCCTGGTTCCGTCAAGGCGTACGCCGACAGCCACTCGCCGCTAGCGAGTTTAGGCAAATATTTTTGCTTCTGGGCTTCCGTTCCAAAGAACACGATGGGGAGGGATCCGATGCCGACATGGGCGCCGTGGCTTAGCGCAAATGATCCGCCCCGCGACAAATACTCCGAAATCAACGCGCTCGTCGCCTTGTCGGCGCCGAGGCCGTCATACGCTTCCGGTACATCGGCCGCGAGAAGACCCAAATCACCCGCCTTGCGCAGGAGTTTCACCGTGAGATCCCAGTCCTGGTGCTCCAATTGTTCTTGCACAGGCAATATTTCGTGCTCGACAAACGCGCGCGTCGTCTCAATAATCATCTGGTGTTCCTGTGACAAATCTTCCGGCGTAAACACGTTTTGCGGGTCAGTGTTCTCAATCAAATAAAACGCACCACGCGCTGCAGTTCGGGACACATTCGTACTCATGTCAATTCCTCCTCATCCTCGTCTCACGCGGCACCCGCTCAAACGACGCAGGTTGCGCGAAGCATTCCAAGTTACGTGAAGCACCCCAAGTTACGCGGAGCGCCCAGGTTCCGCGAACGCCGCGAGTTATGCGAGCCGCTCAAAGATACCTGCCGCGCCCATGCCACCGCCGATACACATCGTCACCAAGCCGTAGCGGGCCTGGCGGCGCATCATTTCGTACACAAGACTGACCGTCAGGCGTGCACCAGTGCAGCCGAGCGGATGGCCCAACGCAATCGCGCCGCCGTTGACGTTGACCCTCGCGTCGTCCAATTCGAGACCGCGAATGACCTGAATCGCCTGTGCGGCAAACGCTTCGTTCAGTTCGATAAGGTCGAGATCGGACTTCGTCAAACCCGCGAGGCGAAGGGCTTTTGGTACCGCGGCGACCGGGCCGAGGCCCATGATGTCGGGATCGACCCCGGCAACAGCGAAACTGCGGAACGCCGCCAACGGCTTGAGCCCTAATTGCGCGGCTCTATCCGCGGACATGAGAAGCACAGCCGCTGCCCCGTCGTTGGTCTGCGACGAATTGCCAGCTGTCACCGTCCCGTTGAGGGCAAACGCCGGACGAAGTTTCGCCAGCGCCGCCATGGATGTGTCGCGGCGGACGCCTTCGTCGGTATCAAACAGCACCGTCTCGCGCACCACTCGGCCAGATGGATCAAAGGAGACCCGCTCTACGGGCACAGGTACGATTTCATCTTTGAACTTGCCGCCATCGATAGCGGCTGCCGCGCGCGCGTGACTGCGGACGGCAAACTGGTCCTGGTCTTCGCGGGTGACGCCGAAGCGCGCCGCCACGCGTTCCGCCGTGTGGCCCATACTCATATAAGCCGAAGGCATTTGTTCGACGAGCGTTGGGTTCGGCGACAGATTAAAGCCGACCATCGGAACCATACTCATCGACTCGACGCCGCCAGCAATGACGACATCGGCCATACCGGTCATAATCTGTTGCGCCGCCATGGAAATGGCCTGTAGCCCAGAACTGCAGAAGCGGTTCACCGTGATGCCAGGCACGCTCGTCGGCAGCCCAGCGCGTAGCGCCACAATGCGCCCGACGTTCATCCCCTGCTCCGCCTCCGGCATCGCGCAACCCATCACGACATCTTCAATTTCCTCTTTGGCAACTTGCGGTGCGCGCTTGAGCAATTCCTCAATGACGAGCGCACCCAAATCGTCGGGCCGGGTGTGGCGCAAGCTGCCCTTGCCCGCCTTTCCAATTGGCGTCCGCGCCGCAGCGACAATGACTGCTTCCTTCACACGAGTTCCTCCTTTACGAAAACCGTCTACGTGACACGTCAATTGCGAAGCGGCTTGCCCTTGGTCAACATGTGAAGCATCCGCTGTTGCGATTTTGGTTCGCCAATCAGGCTGAGGAACGCTTCGCGCTCGAGATCGAGCAAATACGCTTCCGTCACCTCGGTCCCCCGCGGCACGTCGCCACCCGTCAATACGCGAATGAGGTGGTTGGCGATGCGCGCGTCGTGATTAGAAATGAATCCACCGTGCAACAAGTTGTTGACGCCAGTCTTCAACAGCGCAGCTCCGTCGCGGCCAATGACGCGCACCTTCTGCGGCTGGCGCGGCAAGTAACCCGTTCGTGCGAGCGACAAAGCTACCTGTTTTGCATCGTAGAGTTGATAGTCGCGATTTAGGCTGATGCCATCTGCCGCACGCAAATACCCTAGGCGCTTCGCGTCCTTCGCGCTGGTCGACACCTTCGCCATGGCAATTGTTTCAAGCGCTTTCGCAATGTAAGAGTCAGGCCGAATATCGACGCCAGGTGGGACATTTTCCATCGCGCGGAGCAGCATTTCCTTCGTTCCACCGCCGCCGGGAATGAGGCCGACGCCGACCTCGACGAGGCCGATGTACGTTTCGGCATGCGCCTGCACCCTGTCGGCTGGGAAGCACAGCTCTGCCCCACCACCTAGCGCCATGGCGTGCGGCGCGGCGACAACCGGCTTCGGCAGGTATTTCAGCGCCATGCCAGCACCCTGGAACTGACGGATGGTGAAGTCCAGCTCATCCCAGTTCTCGTCCTGCGCTTCCATCAACATCAGCATCAGGTTGGCGCCCACGCAGAAGTTTTTCGCCTCGTTGTAAATCACCAAGCCATCCCAGTTCCGCTCGACCTCTTTGGCCGCAAACGCCATCATCGACACCATCTCACTGCCAATCGCCTGATTCAGCGAATGCATCTCGAGACAGACAATGCCATCCCCGATGTCGATAAGGCTGGCGCCACTGTTCTGGTGGATCACGCCGTTTTTCGCCTTCGTGTCGGCGAGGGACCACTTCTCCTTTGGCGTCTCTAGCGTGCGGTATTCGCCGTTACCCACGTAAAAGGAACGCCATCCCGGTTCGCGAGATCCGTAGAAACTCGATTGGCCCGCAGCCAACAGTTGCTCGACAAAAGGTGGAATCACTTCTCCTTCGTCGCGCATGCGAGCGACCGATTTTTCCACGCCAATTGCATCCCACATTTCGTATGGACCGAGCTCCCAGTTGAAGCCCCACTTCATGGCCTCGTCGACGGCCACGATGTGATCAGCGATGTCAAACTGCCGAGCTGCAGTGTACAGCAGCGTCCGCTTCACGACGTCCCAGACAAACTGCGACGCCACATCTTTGCCGTAGACGAGCGCTTGCAGTTTGTCTTTCAAACTCTTCGCATTTTTCGCAGCCTCGAAAGACGCAGAAGAAATCTTGCGACGGGGGCGGTACGTCATGGTGGCGAGATCGAGCGCGAGAATTTCCCTTCCCTTATCTGTCTTCTCTCGTTTGAAAAACCCCTGACCCGCCTTTTCACCGATCCAACGGTTAGCCACCATCGTCTCAATGTAATCGGGCACTTCAAAACTTTTTTTCTCCGCAGCGTCGGTCACCGAATGCAAAACGTTCTTCGCGACATGAACAAATGTATCAATGCCGACCAAGTCCAGCGTCCGAAACGTCGCGCTCTTTGGCCGCCCTAAGACCGGTCCAGTCAACGCATCGACCTCGTCAACGCCAAGCCCGTACCGCTCCATCGCTTGCAGCGTCACAAGCAACCCGTAGGTGCCAATTCGATTGGCGATGAAGTTGGGCGTATCCTTCGCGATGACGACCCCTTTTCCCAACCGCCGTTCGGCGAATTGCTTCATCTCCGAAACGAGTTGTGCATCCGTTTCTGGCCCTGGAATAATTTCGAGCAACTTCATATATCGAGGTGGATTAAAGAAGTGCGTTCCGAGAAACCGCTTTCTAAACGAAGAATCAAGACCGTCGACCATTGCGGCCAGAGAGATACCTGAGGTGTTCGTCGATACAATCGCGTGCTCCGGCAGGACAGCCGCCAACTTGGCAAGCACTTCGCGCTTGATATCCAGCCGCTCTACCACCGCCTCGATAACCCAGTCGCAATCCTTGAGCTGTTCCAAATCGTCTTCCATGTTGCCAATCGTGATGAGCGCCTCGTCAGCCGCGTCGTAAAATGCGGCGGGCTTCGCCTTGCGCGCTGCAGCGAGGCCATTTGCCGCCAGCCGATTGCGCACCTGCCTATCCTGCAGTGTCAGCCCCTTTGCCGCTTCTTCGGGCGACAACTGATTGGGCACAATGTCGAGCAACATCACAGGAATTCCGACGTTTGCCAAATGCGCGGCAATTTGCGCGCCCATGACACCAGCCCCCAATACGGCGGCCTTTTGTACGTGTAAGCTCACGGTGACATCTCCCTTCGTCCACCGATGACTGACTAACCGACCAGTCGGTAGGTTTATGATGATATGTTAGCAGACGGCGGTACGAATGTATAGAGATCGTTTGCCGTCATTCGGATCACAAGCCATCCTCCTCGTGCATATTTCTTTGTCTTCGTGCAGAATGAAGAGTGGACATATTACGTACTTATGTTTATTTCTTTATACGAGAAAGTTTGACAGAAAACCGTTATGGGTCAGGTGATAGACATGTGGCTTGCGGCAGGTATCATTGGCGTGATGGCTTTTTTGGCGTGGTTGTGGCTATTGCTGTTTCGAGGTGACTTCTGGCGAATGTCATTGCGGCTTGGCACACAAAAAAATCGTGAGATAGCTGTTTCTAATCACCCCGATACGTGGCCAAGCGTCTGTGCCATCGTTCCCGCGCGCAACGAAGCAGACATGCTGCCGAAGACGTTGCCTGCGCTGCTCGAACAATCCTATGACGGTCCGTTCTCCGTCATTCTGGTGGATGATCACAGTGAGGACGGCACAGCTGAAATCGCCCGCAAAATTGCGCAAGCCTCCGGTCATCCCGAGCGATTGACCATTATCTCTGCCGATGCGCTTCCACCAGGGTTTGTGGGGAAAGTCTGGGCACAGCAGTGCGGGCTCCAGCACGCCCCGCACGACGCAGAGTTTATCCTGTTTACCGACGCGGACATTCTGCACCCAGCGCATTCGGTCGAATCCCTCGTCCGGAAGGCGCTGTTACACCCGTCCGATCTCGTCTCCCTCATGGTTCGCCTCCGCATCGAGAGCTTTTGGGAGACGCTGCTCATCCCTGCCTTCGTCTACTTTTTTGCGAAATTGTACCCGTTTCGCTGGGTCTGTTCGCCGCACCGGCAGACAGCCGCTGCGGCTGGTGGCAGCATCCTGGTTCGGCACAAACTCGTCCGCCAAGACGGCGGCCTGGCCCCGATTGGCGGCGCGTTGATTGACGACTGCTCCCTCGCCCAACTGATTCAATCGCGCAACGGTTCCCTGTGGCTCGGCCTCGGCGACGACGTCACAAGCCTGCGCGCTTATCCGAAACTGACAGACATCTGGAACATGGTCGCAAGATCTGCGTTCGTCCAGTTGCACTATTCCACTTGGCTGCTCATCGGTACGGTCGCGGGAATGCTTGTGCTATACGCCTGCCCCGTGATCTTCGGGATTGCATCCGTCTGTCTCCTTGGCACATCAACCGTCCATGTGGTGGGTTGGTCGATTGCTGCCGCGACGAACCTGTGCGCATGGCTGCTCATGTCGATAAGCTTTCTCCCCATGTTGCGATGGTACAAAGTCGACCTGTGGAAGGCCGCTTTACTGCCGCTCGACGGCTTCCTCTACACACTGATGACTATCGACTCGGCCCGCCGCTTTTGGCGAGGTCACACAGATGCATGGAAAGGACGGCCATATCAGCGCAGCGAACCGGCAGGATGGAAAAGCCGATAACCCTCGGCTTTTCCGAGGAAATTCGAGGATGTTCCGAAACTTCGCGTGGCTCTGCACCATCCCGCGTTCTTATACCATAAATTGCACTTTATCCTGACGCATGGCCATTTCGATCACGTCGGATCCATCCTCCCCCTCATCACCTCATGGAACATGCCGGTCTATGCGCATCCGAAGGAACTGCCGTTTTTGCAAGGTCAGTCCGATTATCCCCCTGCCAACCCGAACGCGGCGAGCGGCCTTGTCGCCAAACTGTCCCCCACGTTTCCGAACCAAGGCATCGATTTGGATGACCGCGTTCAAGCGCTACCTGCGGACGGCTCTATCCCGCCCCTCCCCGAATGGCGCTTTATCCACACACCCGGACACACGCCAGGTCATATCTCACTCTACCGCGAGTCGGATAAAACCTTGATCGCCGGAGACGCATTTACGACGGTAGAGCAGACGTCGCTCTATGATGTCTTCACGCAAAAGCGGGAAATTCACGGCCCGCCAGCATATTTCACACCTGACTGGGAATCTGCATATACTTCCTTGAGACAACTCGCCGCACTAGAACCCGAGTCTGCCATCACAGGACACGGGCTGCCGATGTATGGCGACGAACTCATCGAAGGACTACATCAGTTAGCGAATGATTTCGACGCATTCTGCAACCGTGCGTAACGCCTTGCAATCAACTATTGACTGAATCATTGTAAAGTGCTAGTGTCGCTTTGTAATCCTCGTTAGGCGAGGCTCCTATACGAATACATGCCACTGCCCGGAAACGTGGAAACACGCCAATGGGTTGAACAGGTATCGCCGGACTAAGGCCCTACTTAATGTGGCTGGGTGCAAACCCTACTGTCGTACAGTGCCAAAGCTCAACTAGGGGGATTGTGATGAATGTTCTGCGTCTATTTGCGTATGTGCGTCCAACACCCCCTGAGGATTCTTAACCCAGGGGGTTTTTTATTGTCCCGAAACGGAGGTGGTCAGTGTGGACCCAGAACCTAATAGTCGAATGATGAAGTCAACCAGAAACGACAGCTCATTACAACGTGGCATGGGTCAACCTGCCACTGAAAGGGAGGGCAAATCCGATGGCCATGAACAAAGAGAAAGTATTTTATGCGCGACATGATGCCCATGACGATGAGACAATGATTGAGGGCTTCGATATTCCAATGAATCGGGACGATGTGGAACGCATCGACCGATTGGTTGACGATTACGAAAAAAGTATTATCAGCCGCATTGATGATGAGTATTTGATAAAGACGACATTTTCCGATCGCCTTGCGGACGGCATCGCACGGTTTGGCGGAAGCTGGACATTCATTATTTACTTTGGCGCATTTTTGGTCGCGTGGATGATTTGGAACACGCTGCCTTTCACCAAGTCCCTACACTTCGATGAGCCACCGTTTATCTTACTGAACTTATGTCTATCATTTCTCGCTGCCTTTCAGGCACCTGTGATTATGATGAGCCAGAATCGGCAAGCTGCTAGAGACAAACACGAGTCCGTCATCAACTTCGCCATTAACTACAAAGCGGAAAAAGAAGTCGACGACATTCAGAAGCACTTACATCGCATTGAAGGAAACAACGTACAGAACTTAGAAAACATCCGAAACGAGTTTCGAGAAATTCGAGCGCTCCTTTCGTCCATCGAGGCAAAACTAGACGAACATCACACGCGTTCGTCATAAGCCAATGTTCCGAGGCGGAGGTCAACTGACCATTGATGAAGAGCAAATTGATGAAGAGCAAACACTGCAGCACGAATCACCCATTCGAGAAAATGAATTCACATTTTGTGAAAGGGGCTGTCTCAAAGTCATTGCAAATGGCTTGAGGGATACCCCTTTTGGCGTTCTACTGCCTTGTTTTGCGCTGTGCCGGCGGGATCCGGGCGGTGCGCCTGGGGGAACGGCGGGATCCCAAGGGACCGGGCGCGGGGTTCCGGGAAACGGCGCGATCCCAAGGGACCGAGCGTGCGGTTCCGGGAACCGGCGGTGGTCCTCAGGGACCGAGCGTGTCCCGCCATGTCTTATTAAGACATGCGCGCGTCAATCGGAGCCAATAAGGCATGAAATCTGCGCTATTCTCTGATTTTTAGCATTTACCGGGCAGATTTTAAGTAAATAAGGTATTTTACGTGTCTTAACCTCGTGTAATCCCCCGCAATCGCGCAAATAAGGTAGAAATCCTGCACTATCCCTACGATCCCGACAACCGCCCCACCACCCGCAAGTAAACTGGTACGCCACCCTAGCCCACCCAAAATTGTCATCCCTCCCTCGTCGCGGTACACTACGTTTGATATGGATCAATGGTAAATCCCGCATACACACGTACATAAGGGCGTCCCATACAGAAAGCACAAAGGAGTAGAAGCGATGTACAACGTCAGGGAGTTCACGGATCAATTTAAGATGGTGGAATTGAAGAACGAAAATAACCGTTCATGGGTACACATTTGCCCACAACGCGGCGGCATTGTCACCAGTTTTGGCGTCGGCGGCACCGAGCTGTTTTATCTCGACAAAGCGACATTTTATGATGAATCGGCCAATATTCGCGGCGGCAACCCCATCTTGTTCCCCGTCTGTGGCCAGTTTATTGACGGACAGTATGAGTTAAACGGTGTCGTGTATAAAATGAACAACCACGGCGTCGCTAGAAATAAAGCGTGGGATGTCATCGATATGAAGGCCGACGAAGAAAAGGCCTCAGTGACCTTGCGGCTGCGTAGCGATGAGGAAACCAAAGCCGCATACCCATTCGATTTCGAACTCGTGTTCGAATACATCCTGACGGGCAACGAACTGGTCATCGAGCAAAAATACATCAATCACAGCGATGCCAAAATGCCGATGTACGCAGGGTTTCACCCGTACTTTGCAACCAAAGAGAAGGATCTCGCCTACGACACGGATGCCACATCGTATCTCGATTACAACGACATGTTGGAAAAACCATACGAGGGCCATATCAATCTCGCACCGCTCGTCGAATCGGTCGCGCTGCTCAACACCAAACGCCGCCAAATTTCCTTCCAGCCTCCAGAGTACGACCAACCGATCACGCTGGAATACGGCGACATCTTCACCAACATTCAAATCTGGTCGGTTCAAGGCAAGGACTTCGTCTGCGTCGAACCGTGGATGGCCCGAACCTACGCTATGAATACCGGCGAAGGCCTGATTCACCTCGAACCGCACCAGACGCTGAAGACGTTTCTCACCATCCGCTACGGGAACAAAGCATAACTACGCTGTACGATGGGTCCGATGAGCTAAAATGGACGAAATCCAACGGCATGACGCAGACGCTACCACCATCGCGAGTAGTTGAATCGCAATTGCCGAGAACGTGTCCTGCCAGCCACCGGGCCCTTGCCCCCAAAAGATAGGATTGCGCGTCCACACATAAAGACCAATGGATAGCGCCAAAGCCAGGGCGTACATCCAAATCAGATCCACAAACGGCAACATCGTGCCGAGCCACAGGGCACCATGCTTCTGTCCCGCCACCACAGACATCACAGGTTCGACAACAGTCCGCGGGAACACTTGTAAGCAAAACGGGATGACGCTCATCAAAACGGCCAACCTGTCTGTGCGCTTGCGAGTGAAGACCAACATCACGCACATGGCACACAGCGCCGCCCACCTTTCAGGGTTTAATGGCAAATACCGATGCAACCAGACCACGACGCCAGGCGTCGGCAATTGCTGCCATGCACTCGGGTCTGCACTTGTCACCACCACGTCGTCGAATCGCATCGTCGTGTAGCGCGCAGCCACCAAAGCCAATAAGCACACAGCAGCAGCCAACAGATACCACCACGGCTATACGCCAAAAGTCTCCCGAATCACTTGCCGCCTAATCTCCTTCGCTCTTCCAAACGATTCCATCGCTTGTGCTCGTCCAGTGGATTCCTCGTATCCCTTTGCCTGATACATTGCTGTAGACTCTTCGAGATGACGCTGCATTTCCTCTACCAATCGGGCTTTTTCTCTTCTCGAAAGAAATGTCCCTTTCACCACACTCGCCAGATACCCGTCAAACTCGCTCATTCGCGCGTCCCCTTTTCCGTAGGATAGATCATACACTGGAATCCAATTGTGTATTGCGGCGCGATCCGCCACTTTGCATAGATTATCTATGTATATCGATTAACCTATTCTGTGAATCTACGGATAATCCTTCCGTACGTGGATATAAATTTGGATGTATCCTCGCTTAATCGACATCAATTTCAGATATAAGATGTTGCAAAGGGGCGATGTTTCGCATACAGTCCCCCCATTTTTCCATGTGCTGAGGGCATCTGTCCGTCAGCATCGGATAAGCACGAAAGGAATACATATTCTATGTTCCTGTTTTTAACTACCATCTGTATGATTCACGACTTGTATCCAACATCACGAAAGGGGGGATTTCCATGAATCCAGTGGAACGAGGTACCAGAGCTCTGTTAATCAGCAATCGGATTCCAAAAGACTATATTCTGACAAAAGGATATGGCGATACAGATATTGGACCAGGGCATGATCCCTGGGAGACAGGCTCATTCGACATGGCCCGCCAGATGGCTCAAATCGAGAACTTTAACATCGTCAGATACACATCCATTTTACCTCCCGAAGCAACTCAAATTCCCATCGAACAAGCAAAGACTCTGTATCACCCTGGTGCAGTGATGGAGGCCATTATATCTCAAGCCAATGGCTATCAAGGCGACAGGATATGTGCAGGCGTTGGCATCGTCCAAGTGCGTAGACTGGCCGATGGACGTCATATGGCGGGTTACGCTGCAGAATATATTGGCAATGCCGATAAAGAAGGCGCAAAAAAGTTTTTACACAATTCGCTGGTCCACGAATTCACGAGACGCTATGATCCAGCACAATATAGTTTGTTCGACGAAAAGTTTTGCATCCAAGAGCATGTCGTACAACACAAATACGGAACTGCGATAGCGCTGATAGGATTTGTCACTTACATCTATCCAATCGTCGGGCATATATAGTATGTGAAATGCCAAACTACCACTGACTCATCAGCAACAGTGGCAGTTTGGCACTTGAATCATTCCACAGCCTCGACACAAAGTATTTATGCACGATTTGCCTCGCAACGTCATTCAGTCGACTTCGGATAGCCAAATCGGCCGTCATCTAGCCTTACCTGCACATAGAGGCAATCATCCCGAATCTGCCCTTGCGGATCAACAAAATTGTTCAACATTATGGCTTCAAGATGATAACCGCATCGTTCTGCTACTTTTCGGCTGGTGACATTTCTCACGTCGCACCGAATTTCGATCCGATTCGCCTCTAAAAAATCTACTGCAAATTTCGTCAAACCCGCGACAGCCTCGGTCATATATCCTTTTCCTCTTTCAGAATCACGAAGCCAATACCCTATTTCAAAGCCACGTAACCTCCAGTTCATACGATGTAAGCCTGTACTGCCAATGAATCGTCCAGAACTTTTTTCGAACAAATGAAATTGCAAGTCTTCTCTCATGAGAAATCTGACTCGAGAAATACGCGCCCGTTCTTCGGATTCTTCCAGTGAAGGCACGTGTTCAGCCCAGTTCAACCAGGTATGCAAAGAATCAAACGATTCCCGGATGGCATCCGCCACAACTTGTCCATCTCCCGGCATAGGACATCGCATGAGCAATCTCTCTGTTTCGAATTGTTCAGGAAAATCAATTAGAATTGGGTTCACAAAGAAGGCCTCCCGTCTCCTGTAGTGCGCTGTCATGTACCTCTGCCACCACGTTCAAAAACGCTTGCAACGCGCGTGTTTTATATCGGTTTTTCTTCACAACCACGCCGATTTTCCAGGGGATGTACTGACTGCTTATCGCTTTGATCACAATGATATTTGGCGCACACAAATCAGCCAATGGACGTGGGACAATGGCAACGCCTAAGCCGCGATAAACGAACGCCATCAGCAAATCCCATTGCGTTGTGCTATACGCGACGATCGGGGTAAATTGCTCCTTGCTGCAACTATCCAGCACCACCTGACGCAAGGCAAACGTCTCGTCAAAGAGTATCCACGCATCCTGTTGCAGTTGCGCAAGGGTAATCTGGCTGGCGTCTTTCAGCGCGTGATCGACCGGCAAGCAGGCAACAAACGGCGCTTCAAAAATCAGTCGCTCTTCAAGTTCTTGACTCTTGGCGGGGAGCACGACGAAAGCTACATCTACTTCATGTTTCTCAACCAGTTTTTCTACACTCAGTCCGCCCTCTTCTACTATGCTTAATGTGACCTCAGGATATTTTTTTGAGAAAACTTTCGCAACTTGCGGGAAAAAGAACGTACCGATGATTTGCGGTAGACCAACCTTTAACGCCCCACGTATGTGCCCATCAAAATCACTTAACTGTTCGTCTAACTCCGTCATCTGCTGTAAAACAAAAATGGCTTTCTCGTAGACCAGTTGGCCTTCGTCGGTCAAACGAATAATGCGATTCGATCTATCAAACAGCGTCACACCGAGTCTTTTCTCCATCCTCTGAATCGTCTTTGACAAGGATGGCTGCGCAATAAACAACTGCTCGCTCGCTTTCGAATAACTGCCGCATTCCGCGATGGTTTTGAAGACCTCGAAATCTCGCAGATTCATCGAATCCCCCATTATTCCGTTTCGGCATAGTCAATATAATTATCATATATTTTACAACATTGATATCCCGCTTTACGCTTCAAGCATCAGGAGGGATGACCATGCCAATCTGTAAAGTCGCTGTCATTCAGGCAGGTTCAATCGTGATGAATAAAGAAAAATGCATAGACAAAGCAATCACATGTATCCAAACGGCAGGAGAACAAGGCGCCAATCTGATTGTGTTTCCAGAGGCATATATTCCCGCGTATCCTCGTGGGATGACTTTCGGTGCAGTAGTGGGCAGCCGCTCGGATAAGGGGCGCGATGACTTTTTGCGCTATGCGAATCATTCGATACGGGTTCCTGGACCTGAGACGGATCAATTGGCTGCAGCAATTAAAAAAGCGGGTGCGTACACGGTGATGGGTGTGATTGAGCGCGATCAGGAGACAAGTGGTGGCACACTCTATTGTACCGTGATTTTTTTCGGCCCAGATGGCACCTTGCTCGGCAAACATCGGAAGCTAAAACCAACAGGTAGTGAGCGTTTGATTTGGGGCGAAGGAGATGGAAGTACACTCCCTGTTTTTGATACGCCATTTGGCAAAATCGGATCGCTCATTTGCTGGGAAAACTATATGCCACTCGCGCGTGCCGCGATGTATGAAAAAGGTGTTCAGATTTATATTGCGCCGACAGCGGATTCACGCGACACATGGTTTGCCTCGATGCAGCATATTGCCGTCGAAGGACGGTGCTTCGTCCTCTCCTGCAATCAATACTGCACGAAAGACATGTACGAACCGGACTTATTGGAAACAGAAGAAATGCAGAACATGCCGTACGAAATTTCGCGTGGAGGCAGCTGCATCGTAAATCCACTGGGGAAATTTCTAGTTGAGCCCGTATTCGGAAAAGAGGAAATCCTCTATGCCACACTCGACTTGGACGACATCACGCGTGGTCACTTCGATTTTGATGTCGTTGGACATTATCATCGAAAAGATGTGTTTCAACTGATTATCCACGAAAACAAATAGAGCGGTTCCCGCTAAAGAAACTGCTCCCCAGCAGTGGGGGGCAGTTTTTTAGTTTTTGGCTTTGGCACACAAAATGCCTAATTCCGCTAATCCGAGCGGGATGCCAATATTTACGCAATGATGTTCTTGCGCCTTCTTTCTATACTACTAAACAAGGGAGGCGTATAAATGCTGAAAAGAACGATAGCTCGTTCCGTTGCGACCACTTTGTTGACCGTATGTGCAGCCAGCCCCGTTTTTGCCGCTACCTCAGGAAATTCGGGCACCTCAACTTCCAAGGTATATACGCAGAGTTTTGCGTTTACCAATTGGGGTCAGGCCGACAATTGGCTGCAAAGCCAGCTAAAAACGTATATTCCGTCAGCATCTTCACAGGTTCCCGTACAAAAGGCTGCGTCCCCATCGACGACACAGACTTCTGTACAGAAATCTGCCCCAGCGAAGACCACCACAGCACAGACAAGCGCGTCACAGAAAACGACAACACCAGCGAATTCGTCGATTCCGACTTACGTTTCGCAAATCGTCAATCTGGTGAATCAACAACGAAAACAAAACGGCTTGTCTCCGCTCAAGGTGAATACCTCGCTGGATACCATGGCGCAGACCAAGGCGCAGGATATGATTAACGAAAATTACTTCGATCACACTTCACCCAAATACGGAAGCCCATTCAACATGATGTCGACCTTTGGCATCCACTACACGTACGCGGGAGAAAATATTGCCGCAGGTCAACCAGATGCTGCAACAGTCATGAAGGATTGGATGAACAGCGCTGGTCACCGAGCCAATATCCTCAACCCCAACTATACAGAAATTGGCGTTGGTGAAGCGCATGGGGGTACCTATGGAACCTACTGGGTTCAAGAGTTTATCCACCCATAAATCGTCCACCTGACGCATCCCCACCATCAACACACCCCGATTTGCCGTCATTCGGTGAATCGGGGTGTGTTTTGTTTTGTGGGATATCCTGTTTCGCATTTCCTCAATATGTGGGGGCCCGATAAAGGTGGTATGCGTAATGGGAGCGAGTGCTTCTCTGACAAGCGACTCTTGTAAACCATAGGTATGTGCCAGCACTTCTGGCGGCGTCAGTCTCAACACGTCCGATCCGCCGATAAACTGCGGAATGGGCGCATCAAATATCGCGAGTAAGTATATATTGTCAACCCTGGCAATCTCGTAGTGCCACCAACCTTGTGGGACGTTTGCCACTTGGCCTGGTTTAATGGGGATGTTGAGCAACTGCTTGGTAAACGGATTGATGATGGATACGAGTGCTGATCCAGAAATGCAATAAACCAATTCTGAAGCGTTTTGGTGCGTATGCGGCTCCACTACATTCGATTTACTCAAGAATATATCCAATAACGAAACTTTGCCTAACGTATTTAATTCCTTTACGGAAAGCAAGTTGATTAGATTCTGACTGTCCTTCACAAAAAAGGGGTTGTTCTTCAAATCGTATTTAAACTGGACATTTGGCGATGTAAAGTCCATATACGAAACCATTATGCAACCTTCCCTCTGAGAAAATAGGCATTTGCCGCACCTGGCGTATCATATGCCGCTTTCCCACAATTGCTCCAAAAATCATCCAGAAGAAGAGTATCTGCTCATGCGATTCGGGTTCATCGCCTAGACAAGGCGTGTTGCAAAGCGGTTTTATACGTAAATCTGGCAAAATGGGCGAATGTGCTGAGTCATATGCCCTACGATAGGACAATCCTCTAGTCATAAATCTAAACAGACACCGACGATAAGGAGGGAAATTCATGTACGGAACATTTGGCGGATATACCCGATGGGCTGTGGTGTTCTTGATTATCTTTGTTCTGTTCTTCTTGCTAGTGCCAGCCGTTGGTTACGGTGCAGCAACCAGCTGCAGCTGTGCAGGCGCATACTAAGATCACAAAATTTGTAACACAATGACTCCCACATATGGGACCAATCACGAGGAGGAATTTCCATGTACGGAGCTTTCGGTGGATATACGCAATGGGCTGTTGTGTTCTTGATCATCTTCGTTTTGTTCTTCCTGTTTGTTCCATCTGTTGGTTATGGCGCAGGAAGCAGCTGTGCAGGCGCGTACTAATCCTGAAAAGTGACAAATCAGTAAAAATCACCACATATTCAAGTCGATAGAGGCGTCCTATACGGACGCCTTTTTAGCATTATGAAAACGGATGGCAATCCTGATTTAAGTCATCTTCCGTCAGTACCCGTTTGGCGTATCCCATTCTCTGTGGCAATTCGAATAGCCTTGAAAGCCCTCGAACTCTTTGAGCGCCATAGCCAAACGTAATTGGCGTCATTCCCGGTATGAATACTTTCACAGCATGCAGTCCAGCGTAAGATACTTCCGCACTGGTCTGATTCAACACGATCACGTCAAATCCTCGGCTGTGTAAATCCTCAAGTACCGCATTGAGAATTCGTCGAATGTCGCATGAATGAATTTGGTATCGCCGAGCGACATCCTGATATACATCTTCGACCGACTGAGTCTGCCTTCGATTTTCAGGCCTTAAAAGGAAGGCCCAACGCGGGTAGGCTTCGGGTAAGCCGGCGACCGCGACGTGATCGAGAATATCCTTGATTTTCGTCGAATCCAGAAACATGGAAAGTGCCTCTTTGCGCCTCTCTTCCGACGTTCGCTGCAGGTTGAGCACTTGAACCGTCAATTCCCGGAGCGCGCCATAGACAGCCTGGTACGGATTTAAATGACACGCTGAGCCGCTGACGACTTTCGGATAGTCGTTTTCTTTGTTCACTGCCACAGCACAAATTGTTGGTATGCTGAGATCATGTGACATATTAAATAGGCGAACCTCAAACCCATTGTCCACTAAATAACGAAAGGCCTTTGAGGTTTTCGGTGGGCAATGGTTCCCCAGCCTCAGCTCAGGTAACGGCATCTTCGCGTACCACATGTTCAAAAATCCGTCGCGTTCAATCACTTCGAACGTTCCATGCAACGTGGCTTCTTCCACAGTCCCTCCCATTGCACAGCCATTCGACGTCTCCTTCACAAAACGCAACGCATCCGCCGTTGGTCCATAATAGGCCATCTGCTCAGGAATCAGGACAGGCAACTGACGCTTGGTCGAGTATGCCCAAATCCAGGAATATGGCTTCTCCTCAGCAAAAGGTTCATAGTTGGACGACTGCAACCACGCATCCGTGTGCAACCCAAACTTTGATGGGTGCATAGCGTCGCCGTTCAATTCTGAATATTTACCAAAGGTGACAGGTCGTCGATTCACAGCCTGAAATCCACAGCTGCGCTCCAACACTTCGAGCATCGCGGATTGCTTGGCGTCGATGCTCGTCAGACCGGATCCATACCCAGCAATTTCAGCCCCACTAGGCGTATAGATATAAGCACCTGCCTCAACGTAACGGCCTTCATTCGAAAACTCATGTGTGTTGGAAATATATCCTACTTTAGGATGCACGAACAACGTTTCTAATCGTTTATAATCCACCGGTGCAACTCTCAATGCTTCTGTATCGATCACGCGCTGAGAAACAAATTCCACCTGAGCAAGAGAGGGATGGTCATCTGGTATCAGGTTGCATCGAGGGCAATCGTGGTTTGGAACCACGGGCACCCACTCGATGTCTTCGGCTTGTTCATACAGCCCTACTTGCCCTCTGCAATTTGGCTCATGAGAGGATGCCAACACAATAGACTGTATCTCATCAGCCACGATATCCCCCAGAGTGAGCAAGTCCGATGGGGACATCGCGAGCGGCTCCTCGATACTATCGATTCCTTGAAACATTTTTAGAAGACTGTGATCGAAAGTATTCTCCCACCGTAATTGTAGACAAGTCACGCAGCCAGGTATTTCTGGAGTCTCTAGCGGCCCCAATAATACGGTCGATCCCCTACCTAGCACCGATAAGACACTGAGCTGTAAATCCCTACACTTTTCCAGGACCAAATGCTCGAATTCAGAAGTCATATCCGAGGCCAAAATGACAAGTTTTGGGCGGAGTTTTTCTAGATCATCCAGTGAACAGTTGTGCACCATATGGATTTCACTCGTTTGACTGTACTTTTCGCACCAGGTGTCAATGATTTGTTTCCCCAAAACGGAACCGTTGTGAAATATAACAATCTTCATTGTAGCCTCCGCAAATGAAGTATCAGTCACTTTATTTTCGTGCACACATCATAAGTCAACATATATTCGTGCGTTCCTACGTATAGAACAATAGAAGCAAGGCCAACCCACCGCTTTTACAGGTAGAAGTGAATATTTTATAGACAACCTACATAAACTCGTACTCGGTGCGACTGCACCACCCATATCCAAGGGCACCGCCCAGTATCCCATTCTGTGGCGGTGCTTCTATCCCATCTACTCGATACATTCATTTATCACGTATCACGCCGAAACGGAAGCCTTGCGCAGTTCGTCAATATGTTGCGAAAAAGCCTCCTTCAGCCGGTTCACCACGTCGAAGTTTTTCGCCGTCCATTCCGTCTTACATGTATCTGGGGTGACCACAATCGGATGCGGCGCAACGTCTTGCAACGGCGTAGAAACGGGCAAATCTGGATGCGACAACACCGTGTCGATTGCGAAAATTTCGGAGAGCGTCCCTGTAATAAAGATAGCATCGATAGAAGAAAGTTCAGTGACCGACAATTTCTCTTCGCGTACAGGAATACCGAGTTCGTTCGCCAATTCAAGCACAAAGCGACGTGTGATGCCCGGCAAAATGTATCTGTCCGTGGGTGCTGTAATCAGTTCCCCGTCACGGACAAACCAGAGGTTCGAGCTCGCCGATTCGATCATCTTTCCATCCCGCACCAACAGTGCCTCATCTGCACCTGCGTCGTGCGCTGCCTGTTTTGCGATGATATTCGGGAGCAGATTCAACGTCTTGATGTAGACATTGGCCCAGCGCTCATCGGGTTGCATCAAGAGCTTGCCTGGCGTTTGCTCACCTTTGTCCGGCACAGGTCGGACGACAGCACTGACGTTTGGTGTGATTTCCGCTGCGGGGAACAAGTGATTGCGAACTGCACTGCCGCGTGTGATTTGGAGGTAGATAGACGCTTCTGTTTCTCCACTTTTCTCAAGCAGATTCTGAATGAGTTCCCTATATCCATTCGCATCATAGGGCGATGTGATACGAATCGCATTCAGACTGTTTTGAAGCCGTTCAATGTGCCATTCCAGCAGAAACGGCTGGCCGCCATACACCCGAATCACTTCGTAGATTCCGTCTCCAAATTCGTGACCGCGTTCGTCAATCGCAATCGCGGCCTCACTTGGATTGACATATTGACCGTTATAATAGCCGACAACCGGCATGCGAAATCCCCCCACTTTGACGGAAAGTTGATATCATTATAAAGTATCAGAGGGAAGTGTGTTGAATAGGTTGTCCGATATCAGTAGAAATTGGGAAGGGAACTGGGAGTATGGCAGACTGTTTGTTTTGCAAACTCATCGCCGGTGAAATACCTTCAGACAAGGTATATGAAGACGATGACGTACTAGCTTTCCGCGACATTCGACCGCAAGCCCCGGTTCACGTGCTGGTCATTCCGAAACAGCATGTCGATTCGGCCCAAGCCGTTACGCCGGATGACGCTCTATTGATTGGGCGGTTGCACGCGACCATCCCGACCATCGCCAAAACGCTGGAGATTGACCAGGACGGATATCGCGTAGTGACCAATATCGGCCGATACGGTCAACAAACGGTGCAGCACCTGCACTACCATATCGTCGGCGGTCGGCAACTCGGGTGGCCTCCAGGTTAATCTGGAAGGCCATCCTGCACTACATCGAGCGGTGGCACCTCGGTGCCGTTGAGAATCAGATGTGGAATGACATTGGCGTTGACAGAGCCGATAGCGGAACAGTACTTTTCCTCGCTTAATCGGATGGCGCGCCACGCTTTGGCGGGTGGGACCTCCCCCGTCAGGCGGTATGTCAAATGAATTTCCGTGAAAGCTTGGGGATATTCATCTCGACGTATGCCGGAAGCGTCGATTTCCATTCCTTCAAGTTTCAGGCGCATCCGCTCGAGAATCATTGCAATGTCGATTCCCGTGCAGCCGACAATCCCCATAAGCAAAAGCTCCATTGGACGATTGCCCTGTCCTGTCCCACCTTCTTCACGGCGCGCATCCATATACACTGTATTTCCAGATGGCCCGTCCGCCTGAAAGTGACGCTGGCCGAGCCATTTACTTGTAACCTTCATTTCCAAACACGACACCCCCCTCGCTATGTATTGTATCGCGCATTTGAACCGTCGTCATCCAAGGAGGACCATGCTTGTTCGAAAAACGTCATCCTACCTGAATGGTACCGAACATCCCTGGCTCAGGAACCCCTGATTTGTCCGAATAATATTGAAATGCCCCCGTTTTGTCTGGTGTAAACCGCACATCAACACGCTGTCCTGGCTGTAGATTTTGTGTAAACACATAAAACGCTGGAAGAACAAAATTATGCACATTCAATCCACGATTCTGAACCAATACATGCACTTCTTGCCCCTTCGTGGACTGAATCGTACCCGGTTGAATCGAACCGTCTCTCAGCGTCACTTGCACCGTTTGCGCATAGGCGGCAGAGAATGGGAAGAATACCGTCAACAACGCGACGCTACACAAGCGGGTTAGGCGCACCCTGATACCTCCGTCTCGTCTGTACGTAATGTCGTTAGCGTGGCTTTGACAAGATAGAATCATACACACGGATGAATGCATTGGGTGCGCCTTTCCCCATATCTACGCATGTGCTACAACGGCATACCCTGCAAACGCGCACACCACACCACAAGTCGCACCGCCGAGCGCGCCGACCAAAACATCGCTCAAATGATGTAGACCACAGTAAATTCGAGAGAAGCAAAGTAGAATAGCAAGCACGAGAAGAAGCCATGGGTAAAACGGCAAATGCAGGGCGCCACAAGCCAACGCCATCGATCCGCCCGCGTGATTGCTCGGAAACGACTCCCCTCGTTCGTGTTCCAGCAAGGGTTCAAACGGCTCGGTGTCAAATGGGCGCGGACGGTTCGTCAAACGGCTGACCGGTTCGTGCAAGGCACGAATCAGAAGTGCCGCTACAATCGATGAAGCTACGGAAACAAAGGAGACTTCAGCCGTGGTCACCTCAACGATATTCGCGGCAGCGATGACGAGAATCGCCAACATGACGATAGGCGTGTACTTTGCCGCAATGATCATCAGTGCGTTTAGCCATGGCGTCGTGATCCACAATTTTTCCAGACGTCGCGTCACGACTGCGTCCGCCAGGCTGAATCCGCGCCAAAGCCAATCCGTCAACCCCATGAACGATTCGCCGCTTTCATCGGATAATCTGATCCTCTACCCATCTGTGTCTGCAAATCCTCCCTAAGTGACGCGTCGAACTGCGGAACGTCATGCAGTTCCAAATCTGCCTCGTGATTGTACGTAAACGCTTGGTGGCTAAAATTGGCGCTGCCGATGATGAAGGTCGCGCCGTGATCGACATCGAGAATTTTCGCGTGCATCAGTTCCCCATCATACGGGCGGTAATAACGCACCATCGCCCCCGCATCGCGCAATGTGTCGACGGTGCTTCGATTGTAGGACTGAGTGGGATCAACCAGAATCGTCACGGCCACCCCGCGCGCAAGCGCTGCGCCAAGCGCCTGAATCAACGCCTTGTCCGACAAGTCAAACGCCTCCATATCGATGGTTTGGCGCGCAGACTGAATGGCCTGCACGAGTGCAGATTCAATGCCGCCATCGATAATCAGCGGCGGTGGCAGGGTCGGAGCTTCGATTGCCTCGCCAGCGGCCCGGCTGAAATCCCACAAAAACATCGTCCGAAACTCACTGTTTGCATGGGGAATCAAAACCGAAGCATCGTTGTTGTTCCAACTATTGGCGCCAAAGTTCATGCCGCCAATCAGCGTGCCTGCATCTGTCGTGAGCATCTTGACGTGGTCTATCCCCTGTTTAATCGAAATTTCTCGCACCGTCACACCGTCGGCACGCAAACTGGGATAGCCCACACTGGTCGAATGCGGTTCTGTAGCGTCGAGCACGACGCGCACATCGACATTGCGTTTACGGGCGGCCACGAGTGCCTGAATGATGTCCTTGTCCGACAACTCGTACATATCCAGATAGACCTCGCGGTGACTGCTTTGAATCAACTTTAACGCCGCCTTCTTGACATCCGGCCCCCAAACGAGTTGCATTCCGCCTCTCGCAGTCACAGGCGCGGGCAACACCTGCTGCACATCCTGAGCGTCCGTTGGACTTGTACACCCACTCGTGACGACCGTGCCAATACACAGCACCATCGCGAAGAAAAACCGTTTCATACCCCGAAATATCCGCAAATGACTCACCTCTGACAAAATGCGCAACGCCTCAGTTGCATGATTTTGTCATATGGATTCCTGAAATGACAGGCAAAAACCTTTTTACTATCCTTTAATTATCCAAAAATGAAAAACTGATGAAGTTTAGGCTTGTCCGTCTCGTGCGCAGCGATATTCATTTCACGATCGCGTCAACGGCCAAATATGCTCAACGAGCAATTGTGCACGAGCCCCGCCTCGTCGCTGTACCACGCCTTCCAGCCCAAGCAGGCGGCCATAGGGCGTGAACAATACCGCACCTTCGCTATGATATACCGATTCGAACATTGTCGCATCCAGTAAATTTGTCTCGTCTTCCAATGTGAAAAAGACCACTGTGCGACCGCTCTTCGTTGGCGGTCGATGTGGTCGAACTGCCAGACCTGCCACAACAACTCGTGCACCTTCTGGCGCGGCAAGCACTTGCGCTGTCGTGACATACCCTTGTTGTGTCAAATCTCGGCGGATGAATTCCAACCAGTGTCCAGAGACACCAACGCCTAGTAAATTGTATTCATCCACCAAGCGGCTAGCAAGCGAGTGCTCCGCTGCATTCCCGGGCGATTCCCCTTTCGCTTCAACAGGCGCCTGCGCGAGTAGCGGCAAATCACGCGTTTCGCGCATCGCCAGCCACCCAGGAACGCGCCACAACAACGAGCGTCTGTCTGCGCCCTCAAGCACATCAAATGCGCCAACGCGAATTAGGTGTTCTACCTGCAGCCGATCCGCCGCAGGCACCCGCATCAGAAAATCCGCGACCCCCATAAACCGGCCAACCTTCATACGCTCCTCGACAAGCGCCGCCACCACCTGTGCGGACGCGCGCTTGATCAGCCGAAAACCTAATCTGATGCTCTGGTCATCCGGCGTAGTACACGACCATTCACTTTCGTTGATGTCCACAGGCAGAATCGAAACACCACGCCGCCGAGCTTCCGCACAGACGACATGAACTGGATAATAGCCCATCGGATACTGATTGAGGACAGACGCATAAAACTGCGCCGGATAGTGCTTCACCAAGTATGCTGTCTTATAAGCGGTGGTCGCGAAAGCCGCTGCGTGGGCTTCACAGAAACCGTAGCTCGCGTAACTTTGAATGTACGAAAAAATGGTGTTGGCGACCTCGGGCGTCACCCCATTCTGTGCCGCTTTGGCCATAAACTTTCGGCCAATCTGCTCCATCTCAGTGTGATTGCGCGCGTGGCTCATCACGCGTCGCAACTCATCCGCCTCGCCTGGTGTAAATGCGGCAATCGCAGTCGCGATCTCAATCACCTGCTCCTGAAACAACACGACCCCATACGTCTTGCCAAGAATCGGTTCCAGCTTCGGATGCAGGTAGGTAATCGGCTCATTGCCGTGGCGGCGCGCGATGAACGGATCAACCATATTCCCCTGAATCGGCCCCGGTCGAATCAAAGCTACACTGGCGACAATATCTTCGAGCCCTGTCGCATGCAAACGCGATTGCAGTGCACGCTGCGCTGGGCTCTCCAACTGAAACACGCCCATCGTCTCACCACGGCGAATCATCGCAAATGTCGCCTCGTCGTCGAGCGGAATGTTATCGTAATCAATTGCCCCTCTGCTCAGACGCACCGCATTCTCAATGGCAGACATGGTCCGCAGCGACAATAAATCGAGCTTAACCAGCCCCACATCCTCAACCGTGCGCTTGTCAAACGGCGTCATGAGCGCCCCCTTGGCCGAGGGCTGCAAACTAGTCGTCTGATACAACACGTCACGGCTAACGACAATTCCCCCGACATGCATGCCAAAATGTCGCGGAAAACCTGCGACGTGATGGGCAATTTGAAACAACCAACGAAACTTTTGCCGATGTTGTGCGTAATCCATCAATTCAGGCACTCTATCCATGAGCGCATCCAGCTCATCTGCATGCGCCGACCACGGTACGCGTTTGGCTAGCGTATCGAGCAACGGGGTAGGCAATGCGAGTGCGGCGCCGATTTCACGCACAGCTGACCTGCCGCGAAACGTCTGATACGTCGCCACGCGAGCCACTTTGTCGCGCCCGTACTTCTCGTAGACATATGCCATCACCTCGTCGCGCCTGTCACTCGCAAAATCAATATCGATGTCCGGGCGTTCCGCGCGCTCAAGCGACATAAATCGCTCGAACAACAAACCGCGCGCTGCTGCATCGACATCCGTAATATAGAGGCAGTATGCGACGGCCGAGTCGGCGGCTGATCCACGCCCCGCACACCGAATAGACTTGCTTCGCGCGTACCGCACGATGTCCCAAACAACGAGAAAATAATCGACGTACCCCAGTTGGACAATGATATCCAACTCGTGTTCCAGTCGATTGCGCACATCCGCATCCACGCGAGGATAACGCGCATGTGCACCTTCGTAGACGATATGTCGCAAAAACGCGATCGAATCCCCTGCGCCAGTTGGCAAAGCGAACTTAGGGAAATGCGTCTCAGTGAGCGTCAAGGCCACTTGGCAGCGCTGCGCGATTTCCATGGTTCGCGCCATCGCCTCCGGATAGCTGCCAAACCGCTTCTTGGCCTCTGTCACGTCGTGCAGCCAAGCCTCACGATTGAGTGGGCGGCCAGGATGGGGCGTATATACATCACAATTCAGCGCAATGCAACGCATCACATCGTGAACGGGAAACAGTTGTTTATCGGTGTAATGCACATCACTTGTCGATACAATCGGAATCTTCAAATTTATAGACATATCGTATAGTAGCCGCATCATCAGTTGGTTTTTCGGATAGCCATCCCATTGCATCTCCAAGTAAAAAGCGTCGCCAAAGCGCGCCTTGTAACGCGTTGCCCAGGCTGCTGCAGCACCGTAGTCCCGCCTGTGAAGAAGTTGCTGAATCCGGCTGTTGCGACCGCCGGAGAGAACCAGCAGGCCATCGCCGAGACGAAACAAAGTCTCTTCCTCGATATATGGCGTCCGCCGTCGCCCCTCCCCTGCGTGCGCCAAGGTCAGCAACTCGCACAAATTGCGATAGCCCTGACGCGTCTCCGCGAGCACCGTGAGGTGCGTCCCGTCAGCGATCGTCAACTCCGCACCAGAAATCGGTTTTATCCCATATACGGCGGCCCATTTATGAAGTTCCGGAAGACCCGCAATGGTATTGTGATCTGTCAAGGCCAACGCTGGCATCTGATACAAGGCCGCCTGCGCGACGAGCGCTTCAATCGATGAGACACCATTCAAAAACGAATACGGAGAATGGCAGTGCAAGTGAACAAACATCATTCCATCCCACCTAATCCCACGCTTTATAGACAAACCACGATTGTTTCGTGCACTCGAGTTCAAACAACGCGTTATGATCAGTCCACACCCATAACATCTTCCGCTCCCCTTCGCCTTGCCACCAGTCGCCCATCTCGACCCATCTATCGAGAATCTCGACAATGGTGTGTACTTCCCCGCGATGGACAAAGGCCACGGGGTCATCCGCCTGCCACCGACAAACGGCAATGGGTTGCCGCACAATGCGGCTCATCGCATCATCCGCCCCCCTAAGATGGCATTCAACCGCTGTTCGCGAAACGTCGGCCTCGCGCCGATATGCAGCTTTTTCGGGAATTTGTGGAGCAACACCTCGCGGACGTCTTCCAAACTCGACCTGTCCACTTGCGGCAGCGGGTAAAACGCGTCTTCATACAAGACAAACCCCGCTTGCACAGACTCCAATGGCCGCAATTCAGACACATAGAGATCGATCGCTTCAATCCGCTGCCCCACCATCTGCAACCGCCCGACTTCCAATCCAGCAAGCAAGGAAAAAGGCTGATACACGGGGGTTCTCGCCGCATACTCGTAACTGCCGCCCGCCATCTCGGTTTGCCAACGCATCCCCACTAAAAGCGCGCCGGCTGCCACGCGCTGCAGTTCACTGCACAGTTGTGCGGCCATCGACTCCATCAGCGACTCTACCACTTCTATACTGGCTTCCTCGCCCAGCGGTGCCCGCCAAGACATGCGCTGCTCCAACGGCGGGTAATTTACTTGGATGCGCCCACCCGGTACTTGTTGGAGCGCCCGCCTCCACAGCCAAGCTTCTTTTCCGAAGCGCGCAAACAGCAATTCGTCAGGCACATCAGCCAAATCCTGCAAGCGATGGACGCCGAGTTGTCGCAGTTGCTCGCGTTGTGCTGGCGGGATATACCAAAGTGCCGCAATGGGCATTTGCGACACCCACAAAGTATCCGCCTCGCCCCCTGCCTCAAGCATCCTAGCCACGCCTGGCGAGATGATAAGCTGCTGTTGCCGCACGCGATAATAGCGCGCCCCCGGCACCCGCTCCATGCGGCTCCACGCCACCAGCGCCTCAGCCAAAAACGGGTTCTCTGCCATTCCCACGCGAAATCTCTGTTCCACATGCAAAACTTCATCGATGTCCAACAAAATTCCCCGTACTTCCGCAAGCGGTGGTCTTTCCGCCGGAACTTGCACGACAAATCCACTGTGCGCAAGGGTCCTCACAAACGGGGAGGCATTCCAAAGTATCTGATACACCTGCTGCATCTGATCAGTGGGTTTATCCGGATGTGCAAAGACGACCAAATCGGGCACGACGGACTGGGCCGTTTTCAATGACCACCCGACTTGCACACCGACTTTGACCGCCGACACTGACGCATCTGTGACGATATCCGTCTTGTCTACCGCCACATACGCACAATGGGCAACTGCATCAGGAACATCACGCCTATCGACGCACATTCCCTCGCCCTGTCCAAATAGCGTATATCTCATCTGTCACACCACCAGAACATGTGTTCTGTTTCATTATACGCACAGGCACACGGCACATACAAACATATGTTCGCGTTTGTGGCGTGGTAAAGTTGTCCATAAAATCTGCCGGGCGGGGCACATGCGCGGCACGGCGGTCGTGATCGACCGGGTGTGAGGGGCAGCCCGCCGCCCGCACGCGGTCGTGATCGGCCAGGTGGGGTGGCAGCCCGGCGCCCACGCGGCCCGCGGTGGCCACATAAGGTAACTTTTCTGCTCTATTTGTGACATTTCGACGCTGTGGCGGCAGATAAGGTAGGAAATCTGCTCTATTCGCGATGATCTACCAACCATGCCCGAAACAGCGGAATAAGGCATTTTCGGTGCGCTAATCGGTGCAAAAGTGGCGCCGGTGTCTTAATAAGACACGATCGCGCCGGGGCCTCGCCTCCCAAGCCCCGCACGCGGTCGTGATCGCGCCGCGGCCTGCGGTGGCAGCCTGGGGCCCGCCTCTGTGTGTCAATGCGGATTGCCGGATCGATAAAAATATGCGATACTCAGGACAACAAAAATGAATAAACCATTCATTCACGGAGTGACGACAACATGGCAGCTTCTGAAAAACCGCACGACGATGCACGTGAGATACAGCGTCTCAACATCCTGTCCGGCGCGCGCAGTGTGTTTGCACGCAAAGGCTGGTCTGCCACCATGGCGGATATCGCTGAAGCCGCAAACGTCAGTCAGGGTCTCGCATATCGCTACTTTCCTTCGAAAGAGGCAATTTATGCGGAACTGCTGGACCGCGCAAGCCACCTCGAAGCGTTTGAGAACGTGCGGACCATGGGCGGATCGGCGATGGATAAACTCCGGTATCTCATCAACGAATTGCTCGATATCAACGACACCCACATCGAACTGTTCCGTCTATCTGTGTTAACACTGCATGACGATGCACTCCCCGCCGCACTGCGCGCAGAGCTAGAAGAGCAAACGGAAGCGTTCCGTTCGTTACTGCAATCACTGATTGCCGAAGGACAGCAAACCGGCGTGATTGCACCGGGCAATCCGCAACAACTGTTAGTCGCCCTGCTCGCCTTTTTGAATGGTCTCTGTATCATGGGCATCCAAGGCAGCGAGAACGCCAAGCGACACTTCCCGGATGCCGACATCGTATTGCGCATTTTGCAACCGCCGGCAAATTCTTGACGAACAGCCGGCCCGACTGTACAGCAATCGCCGATTATAACAAGAATATGCCCACACAAGGAGAGACTCCTATGGAATCCATGAACCATGAATCGAGTCATGCCCCAAATGTCCAAAATTTGATGACCGGTTTTGTCCGCCCGGCCCTTCGCACCCGGGAGCAACGGCTAAATCCGTTCCCCTGGTACCGGGCCTGCCTATCCCAAGGCACAGTCCTGCGCGATGAAACTAGTCAATCCTGGGATGTATTTGGCTACGAAGAAGCACAGTTTGTCCTAAAGAACCACGCCCACTTCTCTTCTCAACGAACTGTAGACGGCCAAAACGTGCTAGGAAACTATGCGCCGAGTATTCTCAATCTCGATCCGCCCCGCCACACACAACTTCGCCGCCTCATCAATCTCGCGTTCACACCGAAGGCCATCGCCTCGTTCCAACCGCGCATTGAAACTATCACCCACAACTTACTAGATGCCATGAAACAAGAGACCCAAGGAAAATCTACCGAAGTCGATCTCGTCGCAGCCCTCGCCTACCCCCTCCCAGTGATTGTCATCGCGGAGATGCTGGGCGTACCGCCGGAGGATCGTGACAAGTTCAAGCGATGGTCTGATTTGCTGGTCGAAGGGCCATCAGATTTACGACCTGAAACCATAATGGACTTGATGACGCGCAGAGCGGCTGGCCGCAAGGAACTCGACGAGTATTTCCGAAACATCGTCCAGCTCCATCGTGGTAAGGACGACGGCACCCTCATCAGCGCCCTCATTTCAGCACAAATTGAAAATGAATCACTGTCACTGGAAGAACTGCTTAGTTTTTGCGTACTCCTCCTGGCAGCGGGGAACGAGACGACGACCAATCTCATCGTCAACGCCTGGAGGTGCCTCCTCGAACACCCTGAGGCATTCGCGATGCTTCGCGAGAACCCGGGGCTCATAGATGGCGTCATAGAAGAAACCCTGCGTTACTACTCGCCTGTGCAAGCGACGAGCCGCATTGTGACAGAAGATATAGAAGTAGGCGGACAAAAGTTTTCGAAGGGAGATCGCGCTGTGGTTTGGCTCGGCGCAGCCAACCGCGATTCCCGCATATTTGAAAATCCTGACACGTTCATCCCAACGCGCTCACCGAATCATCATATGGCGTTTGGGCATGGGATACATTTCTGTCTGGGCGCGCCACTTGCGAAACTCGAAGCCAAAATCGCCATCTTAGCGATGCTTTCACAAATCGACGAAGTATCCGCAGTGCCGACGGACCTCACACCGATTATTAGTGGGTTTGTCTACGGGGTAAAATCATTTCCTATACAGGTGACCTGGGCACTGTAATGGATAAGCATTCACTGACCATCGTCCACCGGGGGCGTATGATGCTCGCGAAGCGCATTACAAACGAGTTCAGCCGCTCGCAGGCATTCCTCGGTTCCGGCGGATGTATCTGCAAGGTATTGCGATGTGCCGATGACCAATAGACCTAAGTCAGCAACGGTCACATCTGCTCTCACATGCCCTTCGTCCCGCAGCGTTTGAATGAGGTACGCCAACCGCTCGTTGATAGTACGCGCCACTGCCGGTTCCGCTGCCTCCGAATCAGAGGGGCGAAGGGCCTCCAGAAGAATCGGCTCTCTGCGAATCCGAAGCATGGTATCGCTGACGAGTGCCTGAAACCCCGTCCAACCGTCATCGGCCTCAATCGCTTGATTGAGCCGTTCCACCAGCCATTGTCCGTGGTGCTCCACAGCAAAAGCAAGGATAGCCGCCTTTGTCGGGAAATTTCGGTACACCGTCGCTTTCCCCACACCCGCTTGACGGGCCACATCCAGAATGGTTGCGTCGCTGCCTTGTTGGGCGAGCACCTGCAGCGCCGCTTCCCGTACGCGCTCACTATTGCGACGCGCATCCGAACGACTCCGCGATTTTTTGCTCCCGCCTTCATGCTCACTCATACCCGCGACCTCCTCTGGCAAAACACGTAAAAAGCGTATCTCACCTGTCCACTGAACGCAAGGCTCCCCTTGACATGTGGACCCAAGAGTCCGATAATACAAATTGAACAAACGGACTGTAAGGTCCATTTTAAATCCTGCCTAGTGGAGGGAATACAATGAATACAAAAACGCCATCTGGAACGCGCGCGGACGTCGGGCTCTGGATTGTGGCGATATTAACGGGCGCTACAGTCCTCCTTCAACCCATTGTCGGGCAAGCGAGTTCCCTAGTTCTCATATTGCTCGGCCTCATCTTTGTCTTCTGGCACGGCGGACGCCGTTACGGAGCTATCAATATCATCATGCTATTCGTCATCACGGAACTGGTTGGCAACACCATGGAGAATTTGAGCATCGCCTCCGGCTTCCCGTTTGGGCATTATCACTACACGCATAGCGGAACGCCGTTTCTATTTCAGGTACCTATCACAATTGGCGTTGCGTACTTCGCCTACGGATATGTAGCTTGGTGCGTCGCTTCCGCCATTCTTGAACAGGGCGACGAGCGCACTGCCACAATCGGCGGCATGATTATCCAGCCCATCACCGCGGCATTCATTATGGTCATGTGGGATATCGTCATGGATCCCATCAGCTCGACTGTAGGTCACCAATGGATTTGGGAGAATGGCGGAGGATTTAACGGGGTGCCACTAACCAATTATCTTGGTTGGTTCCTCACGGTATGGATTATCTTCCAAGCGTTTGCCATCATCTTGCACCTGCGGCCGCAGACGATTCGCCAACAACAGGTCACTGGCTTCTGGGTGATGCCCATCATTATGTATGGAACGACGGCACTGAGTTACTTGGAGTCCTACTTGTTGCTCCACACCCATCAAACCGTCACCAACGCCGTGGGGCAAACGTTCAGTGTGACAGGCATCTACCAATCCGCAACCACCGTCATGCTCTTTACGATGCTGTTTGCGACATACCTATCGCTTGTGACACTACTCAAATCGCGCACGAGAGCACATCGCATCGCCCCTGTCATTGACGCGAACCAAGAACAAAATGACCGCCGTATTGCGTCCTTAATCGAACTTTCGCACAGCAGGTACGGACATTGTAATCAACACAATCAACAACATGAACGCGGACTCAGCCCAGACCGCGTGGATCCCCCCCACTTTCGCCGCAAGCCAGCCAGTCAACACATTGCCGACAGGGAGCAAGACCCAAGAACCAAAATAATCTAGACTGGCGGCGCGGCCGTATGCTTCCGGATCGACCAGTTCCTGCATACTCCCTTCCCAAACGACGCCAAACAGCATCGAGCCTGCGTTGGCAATCGCCATCAACACCATAAGCATCGGCGTGGTATCGACCAACGACAGAAAAAAGAGCGTAACAGCCTCAATGGCGAGACCACCGTATGCGATATAAGCGCGATGGCGCCACGACTTTTTCCGACCGTACACGGCTGCAGCCAACACCGCCCCAACGCCTGCAGCACTGCTGACCAACCCATACGAGATGTCAGAAAGCTGCAAATGCACTTTCACCACCCATGGCACGAGAATGCTCGTCAAACCCGCACTCGCGATGCTAAGAAAGGCAAACGCCAAAATTGTGATAAACAACCATGGATGTTTGCGAAGTTCGCGATACCCGCCAAAGAGATCAGCCACCGCATCCTTGACACCATGCGACGAAGTGGACTTCCGCCGAATGGGAGGAAGGCGCAAGAACGTCAAACTAATGACCGACGCAAGCAGCATCAACGCATCCAGCCCAAACCCCGCGGCCGGCGAGATGAACCCGACTATCAATCCACCCAGTGCAGGCCCCACCAACCTCGCAGTTTGCATGCTGATTTGCGTGAGCGATATCGCCGCATTGCGGATATCTGGCGTAAATACCTGTTGGCGCGCCCCAGAATACGCCGGATTAAACACCGCCTCCATGACGCCATAAGCGAGCACGAAAAAGGCGAGGACTCGCGTATCCATCAAGCCAGACATATACAACACTGCAAGTGTTGCAACCAATAGACAACGGATGATATCCGTCGTCATCATCGTGCGAATCCGGGAAATTCTATCCGCCAACAATCCAGTGAACAGCAAGAGCACCACTTGCGGCAACATAAATAAGCCCATAATAATACCCAATTGCAACGTGGCGTTCGAATTCGCTGTATGAAATACAGCCAGTGGCAACGTCACCCACAACACGGAATCGCCAAACTGCGAAAGCGTTTGTCCCAGCCACAAAGCGGTAAAATTTCGCGATGAACGAATGGGCGCAAGCAATCCCGTATGCTGGACTGCGCGCCTGTATTCCTCGCTAGCAGCTACGGTTGGTTCCATACAAACGCCCCCACCTCTATGTCTGGTTCATCTTTCTCAATGACCGAATCCTACGCGTTTTCGAACAAATGAAAAATACATAATCCAACAATAGCCTGCGAAAACCCCATTGTCGATAGATCATCTGTCACTTCAAACAAATGCCGCATGATTATTTAGACAAAACAAATACCCCCACTGTTCGTTCAACAACAGTAGGGGTAAAGACGATGCAATGGTCTAACCGATGACGTAGTTGCAAATCTATACAAATCTATTGGATTGTGAATTAGTGCGGATGATCTATAGATGAGGCCGCGAATCAAAACACCATAACGAATCATGCTGTCACAGGTGCTTCAAAACGACGATTGCCATCACTGCCCTAGTGGTTCTTCCACTTCTTCATATTCCCGAATCACGTGTGTGTACTCGTAGCCATGTTCGCAATGATTACAATGCACACGTACGACCAGTTCCCCCAGCCCCCTGTGATCCCGTATGGAATGCCATTGCTGAATGGTGACGTCCACTTGTTGGACATGCCGCGCTGTGGTTTCCTACCACACGCCATCGTCTTATTGCTCCAACCGAATCCCGTACGCTAGCGTTTCATTTGGGGTTTTCAAAACATAGCCCAAGTGATCTTTGAAATCCAACTCAAACACGCTATCCCCCAATACCGCTTGAGAATGTTTATCCATGAGAAATGAAATGCCATTCGCTACGCTACATTCATCTTCCGAGATTCGCTCGTCAACTTTCATTTGCACGGCCACCGAACAACCACATCCCCCGCCTTCATACTCGGCGGACAGTCTGATGTACGAATCCTTGGCAAGTTGCACTTTTGACAACTGGTGACTGCAGCGCTCAGTTAACAGCATCATCATCATCGATTCTCTCCTCACGCGAGATGGCGGGATGGCATTGCGCCCATATGCGTCGCGCATTTCGCTCTACAAACTTGCGAGTTATGCCGTAGTCTTTCCGTTCAAAAGCCTCTTCTGATTCATATGGGACGCTCTCCATTGAAGCAAATTCCCTTTCCACACCCCAATAGCCGTTCGAATAAACACCACCACAAAACAGATCCAAAGAATGATGAACTGGGCAAATCCGGCGATTGTGTAAAATGGATAATTCACAAGATGAACAAGGGCATAGGTACCACTGGTAAAGCTGCCGATCGGGAAGACGTAACTCCACCACCCCATGTGAAATGGCAGCCCCTCGCCGCGTTTGCTCAGATGCAGTATGGAATGCATTGCTGAAATGATAATCCACCAGATACCAATCCCCCAAAGCGCCATCGAGAATGTCATTCCAAGTGCGTGCAACAGGTTGGCATATTGACCGAATATCGCATTCGTCTTGATTGGCAATGTACTCAATGTCGCCATCGACATTCCGATTGGGCCAATCTCCACCCAGAGGCTAGGTGCCGCCTCTCCGCTTAACCGCTTGTGATACACCAATCTCGAATAGACCAGCGCGCTAATCATGATGAAGAGAAAGAACGTCGTACCAAACATCGCCAGGATTAACGCCGTGATGGCAAACTGTGCAGTTGCACCGCCCCAGAATGGAATGAGGTTCGTGCCAGTAGCAGCCGCTACAATCGGTGGAACGACAGGAATCAACCACGTCGCTAAGGTTTGATGCTGCTCTACTTGATGTTCAACAAACAACAAATACGGGACGACGATAACCGTAAAAATGGAAACCACTGTACCCGCTACCCAAATCACCTTGCTTACCTCAATGGCCACACTGCTGTTGAAGATGTGTGCGCCAATCAGTAGATAATCATTGCCAACCACGTTAATTCCCATGGCAAACGCACCATAAAACAGCGCGCGTGCCGGATGACGAAAGTCGTTCAGCGCTTCGTCCGTATGAAATATCCAGCGAAACAACCAAAAGAGAAACGCCAATCCAAAAATCACATTCAGAAGTCCAAACAACACGATCCCAATACCATGCCCAAATGGAATTGGAAATGGGGACGTGTAAGTTAATACAGCAACAATGCCCACACCCATGACTGTTGTAAACCAATTCGGTCCAAATTGCCGAATGACACTCACGACGCTCACCTCCGTCATTCACTTCATGAACATCGTATTCCGCCACAAAAGATAAGTAAAATACATAATTGAAATCATGACGATAACCATATTATTATCATGTTATCTGGTTGGTATCAGGAGGTCGGTGAAGGTGGATCAACAACTACTCGCATTTGTCACAGTCGCGGATGAGCAGAGTTTCACGCGGGCGGCGGAAAAGCTTCACATCAGTCAGCCCGCCATCAGTCAACATATCCAGGCGCTTGAACAGCGCCTGGATATCAAACTGTTGGATAGAACCAACAAGTACGTTCGCCTCAACAAGGCCGGTGAGGTGGCTTACCATCATGCAAGGGAGATTCTCAGTTTGTACAGCCACATGACTCGCTTAATTCAGGACTTAAAAGAAGAGGCCAGTGGCACGCTCGCGATTGGCGCCAGTTTCACTTTTGGCGAGTACGTTCTCCCCCACATCATCGCGCGCTTTCGAAGCCAATATCCAAAAATCGATCCGACGATTACAATCGCCAACACGCACACAGTCGTTGAACAGGTTTCCAGGGGAGAATTAGATATTGGCATTGTGGAAGGACACGCGGGTCACGAAGGGAGCGTGGAAGTCACCGCGTTCGCCGAGGACACCGTCGTCGTTGTCGCGTCCAGTACCCATCCGCTTGCATCGGTATCCCGAGCGACCGCAGCGGAGCTTGAACGAGAATGCTGGATTGTCCGGGAACAGGGGTCTGGGACGCGGGAAGTGACAGATAGGGTATTTCAGGAGTTCGGGATACACCCGAGAGCCATGATTGAATACGGGAGCACGCAAGTGATTAAAGAATCGGTAGAAGCAGGGCTAGGAATCACACTGTTGTCCACCTGGGCGATACGCAAAGAACTGACCTGTCAAACACTGAAGGCCATTCCGTTTGCTGAGCGCCCGATAACCAGGCAATTTTCGATGGTTCAAAGAAAATCCGATTTCTATCCAAAATCGATTCAATTGTTCACTGAATTCCTCATCGAGGAATCTCCAAAATTGCAGAACATAGGCCAGGTGTAAACACGCGTAGACAATCCCGAAAAAATTTGAAACAACATGAAACATTTTGTAGACATCTGTCGTCTATATAGGTGAGCGTTTTGCAGAATTCGATTTTTCACCGTTTCTCGCACATATATAGTGTACGAACTATCAATGGAACACTATATATAGTGTCAAATGCGTTGTGAACGTTAATTCTGCAAAACGCTCAGGTAAGAGGCCAATTCAAAGGACGGGGATACGCGTGGCAATCGGGTTTATTATCACCATCATTTTACTCGCCGTCATACTTGGACTATTCGCCAAACAAGCACTGGCTGTAGATCAGTCCCAGCCATCGGCGATGCAAGCAACACCGCCGAACGAGACATCCGATTCACAACCATCTGTCCACACCACCGAGCATCACGCCGCTATACCGACCGATGAAGCCCATGTCGGTTAACGGCCGTCGCCCACTCGCTCGACAATAAATTGTGGAACGAGACGACCGTTCGGCGCGACAGGTTCCACGTGTGCAATCAGCGCACGCAAATCCCGCCGCGCCGACGCTTCCTGGGTATCTTCCAGGCGATGCGCCGTCAGTGACACATCACGTCCCTCTGATTGCTCCGCCATGACCATCCGGGCACTCTCGCGATGCGCCTCATCTAATAATTCGTCCACCGATAAACCGACAAACTGAAAAATGTTCAGCGGATTGGCATCAGCGCTGGCCAGCAAGTGATACAGCAGAGCCAAGACGTGTGCACAAACGGGCTGCCAATCACTACACGTGCACTTGCTCTCATGCTCAATTTTCTGCCAAGTGGTCTCATCCGGGAACAAGTTCAGTTGATTATCTGTCACGAACTGAACAAAATCCAGATCCCAATTTCCAGTGAAATGCGCCGCAATCCAATCCGGGCGGCGAGCCAACCATTTGGCGACATCGAGGCGGTGACCCGTGTAATCGGCCAGCCACGGGAGGAACACTTGAAAAGTGCCGCGCTCCGGGCCAGTCGTTTTCACGGAGGCCACAATCCCGCCGTCATGTGTGCGCACATTCGAAACCGCCCCGGATTTCGCATCCTGTTTTCCCTTGCGAGCGCGCGATTTATCCGCTTCTTTGAGGACTACTTTCCATGCGTTTTCAACGACTGAGGCGCGTCCTTTTGACTTCACGTTCACGCTTCTTCCTCCTCCCAGATGTTCTGCTCACTCAGTGTAAACAATTCACGCAACGCGTCGTCGTCGAGTTCCGTGACCCATTCATTCGTGCCCCCGACAATGGCCTGTGAGAGTTCGCGCTTACTCGTGATTAAATCGTCAATCCGTTCCTCAAGCGTTCCGGTACAAATCATCTTGTGCACTTGCACATCCTTCGTCTGACCAATGCGGTAAGCGCGATCCGTCGCCTGATCTTCCACCGCAGGATTCCACCAGCGGTCAAAGTGGAAAACGTGGTTCGCGCGCGTGAGGTTGAGGCCGACGCCACCTGCGCGAAGAGACAAGATCAAAACGGGAGACGGGTCCTTCCCCTGCTGAAAATCATCGACGATTTTGCCACGTGTCGCTGCCGACAGTCCTCCGTGCAGGAATTGCGGACGCACCCCTAATGACGCTTCGATGGTGTCGCACAAGATTTCGCCCATATCTCGGAACTGCGTGAAGACCAGTGCACTCTCGCCCTCGTCGACGACCGTCTGCAACAGTTCCAGCAGTTGGCGGAGCTTGCCGGATCGTTGGACAGAAGGTCGGCCGCCTGCGACGAGACAAGGGTGATCGCAAATTTGCTTGAGGCGAACGAGTGTCGCGAGAATCTGCCCGCGCCGCGACATCCCCCCGCCTTGCAGCGGCGTAATTTCCGTGAACAGTTGGTCGACCATCGCTTGGTACATGGCCGCCTGCTCGGCTGTGAGCAAAGCCCGTTCGCTGACCTCCCACTTTTCTGGCAGTTCGGTTTGAATTTCCGGGTCGGATTTTCTCCGCCGCAAAAGCACAGGTCGCAAGAGCACCTGCAACTTGGTCGCTGTATCGCCACTGGGGTTTCGCAGGGTGCCTTCAATGAGGGTCTTGCGGAACCACGACGGAGACCCGAGATAGCCAGGGTTCAGGAAGTCCATCAGCGCCCACAGTTCCTCCAGCCGATTCTCAATCGGCGTTCCCGTCAGTGCAATTCGATGATTCGCCTGAATCATCCGGATGGCCTGCGCCTGCTTCGTGTCGACGTTCTTGATATTCTGCGCCTCGTCGACGATTAAGGCGTCCACGTTCAACTCCTTGAGCAACTCGACGTCGCGAACAAGCGTGGCGTACGTGGTCATCACCAGATGAACACCCGATTCACCCGCCCGTACGTGGGGAGATAAATCGCGATCACTCCCGTGATGCACATACACCGACAAATCCGGCGCAAACTTCGCAAGTTCTGCGCGCCAATTTGGCAACAGCGACGTCGGACAGACGAGCAAGTGCGTGCCCTGCTGTTCCCCGCGTTCCCGGAGCGCCAGCAGATAGGCGAGTACCTGCACGGTCTTACCAAGTCCCATGTCGTCTGCCAGGCATGCGCCACAGCCGATGGATCGCAAATGCATCAGCCACGAGAACCCGAACTGCTGATAATGGCGCAATTCACCGCGAAACGTCGGCGGCGTGGTCACGAGCGGCGGATTCGACGCGTGGGTCAGTACCTGAATGACGTGTTCGATAGGCAGTGCCTCTTCCTGATACTCCACTTGAACCGGCACTTGTGCCGTCTCCGACGACATGAGAATGGCCCGGGACAAATCTAGGACGCGCGTCGACAATGGCCTGTCGATTCCCCCTAGCTCCTCCACCTGCCGCAGGATTTCATCGACTGGAATCAACCGCCAAGACCCTTCTACTTGGACAAACGGCGTCTGATTTGCGACGAGTTTGGCAAATTCCTCACGGGAGATCTCCCGGTTGTCAATCACCACTGACCAATCGAAATCAACCAGCCGATTCGCATCAAACCACTGTCGCGAAACGCCATTCATGCGCCTGGATTCGGACTTTGGGCGCTTTACACGAACCCGAACGCGCACACTTGAGCCATTCTCGCGCAGGACATTGGGCGCATCAATGGAAAAGCCGAGCGCCCGCAAGCTGGACACAGATTCCGTGAGAAACGTATAGACGTCATCGGCGGCGATTTCGCACCCACTGGGCGCTGACAATGCAAATGACTGGCGAATTTCACGGCTGACCTTCGCGGCTTCGCGCAACAGCGGCAACATCCACACATCGGGCTCCACCAGCGTGTCTTGACCCACCATCCACACGCGTTCCGGCTGTCGCCACCAATCTGCAAGCGGTTTGGTCCAGCCAAAATACCGATGCTTCACCTGATAGACTAATCGCCAATCTGCAACCGTCGAATCGACCGGCGGCGGAATGAGTTGAAAAGATAACGTGTAAAAATTCCGCCCCGAATAATCATCCATGTTCGACGCCTTCCAGCCGGAATTCTGCAACGCCTGACGCATCGTCCGCGCGACCAACCAACCGTCACCAGGAAATGTCTTGCCAACGGCGCCCTTCAAAGAAGCACACCACGCTTCAATGACATCGGCTTCCCCACGGTACATCACACGATAGGACTGGCCGCTGGAAGTCGTTGCGTCGGCGACGTCAAATAGCTGCTTGCGAACGAGCGTATCGACGCACACTAACATCCACCAGTCCAGCGTCGAATACAACAACGCATCTGGCGACAGCGTCGCTGAACCATCCGATGACCACTGAGAACCGGACAAGATAGACAAACGCAAACTACAGAACTCCGGAATCGACCAGGCCGGCACCCACATTCCGACAAATGTGCCATTGCCTGATCCCCATTGTGGCATCACGTCATCCGCCGCCGATGCAGCCTCCCGTAACACCTGCAAACACGCCTCCACGGTGAAGGACGTGACGAAGGCCCCCGCAAAAATATCCCGCGTGCGTACAATCTCCTCGGCCAAACTCAGTGCCGCTATAGCTTGTTGAAACAACCTGCCCTTTGCTGACGAAGGTGCACGGGTCAACAGCGATTCATCCATCTCGCGCAAATTCGTCAGCAACTGAATGAGTGCCGCCGCATTCAGGTGTAATTTACGTATATCCTCATGGAATTCAGTGATGTATCCATGCTCAAGCAAGCGCTCGACGGCTGCTCGCAAGTGCGCTTCATCCGACTGCGCCAATTCGTCAGACCACGAGAACACAGCTTTATCTTCTTGGTCGACCGTATCTCTGACCAGGAATTCCAGGCAAAAGGGTAACGTCGCTCTTTGGTTGTCGTCCATGTCCTCACCGCTCATTCCTATCAGGTTCCTCGATGTGTAAAAGCTACGTCACTGAAAAATGACTGTTCTTCCATCTTAACATTAGGTACCAAGGAACGAAAACACCCGCATCTGTTCTCCTGCTTTTGACAATAAAGAGGCAGAGAGCGCATTGCCCTCTGCCGACTGACGCCGCCACGCACAAAAATCATTACAGCTTATACGGTTCACCCTCGAGATCATCCGGGTTATCGTTTGCCGCGAGTGTGCGAAGGTCCCCAGCGGTGACGCCTGAAGCACCTGTTGCGCGACACGTTCCACCCTCATAACAAAAATCATCAGGCGTCTCTTCGTCGATGATTGTCCGTTTCGATTGGTCAATCATTCGATTGCGCTTCGGTGACTTTTCTGCCTTCATCATCCGCATCAGCCCCGCTTTCCACTCAGATTTTGTACGTACATCGACATCGCTGTCGATAGCGTTAGTCTCTTTCGACAAACACACGAATATGCGGTACAACACATTCTGTCGCATATGCCGCCAAGTTGTCCCGTATGTTTGAGTAGACGAGCAATGCGGAGGGGACTGGCATGCTGTTTTCCGGCGTCATCGGCAACTGTATCCTCGATTTCTTTGTGTCGATGGGCATGGTCATCGGGGGCTCACTATTAGGTGGCTTATCTGCTGTTATCACACATCACAATCCGTTCCAAACCATGAATACCCTGTCCGACGACTTGAAAATCTGGGCACTGGCAGCCGCCCTAGGTGGAACCATGGACACGTTGCGCGTCATTCACCGAGGCGTGTTCGCTTTTTCCTTTATGCCTATCGCCAGGACATTTCTCTACTTAGTGGCCGCGTTTATCGGCTGTCAGGTGGGCTACGTGATTATTCAATGGGTCATCGGAGGGGAAAAATGATGATACGGTCATCCGGCGTCAAACAAACCCTTGGTGCGCTCATTCTCGGGATGATCTTCGGGGCCACGGGTGTGACGCTCTACGCTGGACACGATTTAAAGACCATGCACGAACAGCTACTGGAACAGCAACAGGAAAATGAAGCGCTCGAGACAGAAAACACGCTGCTCTCCGAACAAGTGCAAAACCCCAATGCCGAAGCCGTACTCAGCAGTATTCGCGTCGACTGCGACATCCCTGACGACGTCCCCGTGCAAACTGCGATTAAATCGCGCGTGCAGAAAAATCTCGCATTTCTTCAAGGCAGATCCCTACAAATTCTATTAGATCACCCGGACCTCCCAAATCGCATCATCGATCCGCAATCGATCACAGTCGAGAACCGGAAGTTTCGGCTCCACGTCACACTTGTTATAATTACAGACGATGAGCTATACGTACGCGTCAATGGGCAGTTACAACAATGACTGCCTGCGCGAGGAGGGTTCCGATGTGTTGTACAGCGACATGACCAAAGAACAACTACAGGCCGAGATGAAGGAACTTCAGCGCAAAGGGCAGCGCGCGTTTGACGAGGAAAACTGGACAGAATACGAGATTCACATGACAAAGTGGTACTTGGCGAAAAGCTACGAAATTCTTCCTACCGCCCATATCGAAATCGGCCGCACCTACCGCATCGCGGAAGAGTACGACCGATTGACCGTCACAGGACTCGAAGGCGTGATGGCGTGGGGCATTCGTCAGTCCACAGGGGAAACCACCGCTATCCCCATCGCGCGCCTCGACGAATACGATGACGACTTCTCGTAAACCGATGACAAATTATATGCGCACCGTGACGGCATCCAGCGTTTTTGGGGCATTATTCAACGGCTTGGCGCCATCCTCCGTAATGACAATCAAGTCCTCGATGCGCACCCCGAACTTTCCGGGCAAGTAAATACCAGGTTCAATACTCATCACCATGCCCGGTTCAAGGACCTGTTCGTTACCTGATATCACATACGGGGCCTCGTGAATATCCAGTCCGACCCCGTGCCCCGTCCGGTGCGTAAAATACTGCCCATATCCGCCCTTCACAATCACAGCGCGGACGATATCATCCACCTCGCCAAGCGTGACACCTGGCTTCGCTGCCGCAATTCCCGCGAGATTCGCTTCGAGTACAAGATTATACACGGTGGCAATCTCTTCACTCGGTTCGCCGAGAATATAGGTACGCGTGATATCACTGCAGTAATGTTGGTAGATACCACCCGTATCGACAATCAGGGTCGTCCCACCAAAGAGAACGGAGTCATCTGGCTCGTGATGCGGCTCCGCACCGTTTTTCCCGATCCCGATGATGGATGGAAACGACTCGCCATCGGCGCCAACCGCTTGCCACAACTCACTGACTTTTCGCGACACCGCCCGCTCTGTGAGCCCAGGTTTGAGATGTTCACGCAACTGCTGGACCACCTGATCTGCCTGCCACGATGCGTGAGCAAGTGCCTTCAACTCATCCTCGTCCTTGCGCACGCGCGCACGCTCGATAAATGCATCGCCATTGACCGTGCGAACGTCCGTCGGCAGCGCTGCCTGCAAGCCTATCACGTGGCGCGCCTGCCACGTGCCGTCGATGGCCACCGTACCCTTGTCCAATCCAATGTACTGGGCAAACAGCGGGTAGGCAGATTCGCCGTCCTTCCAAAAGGAAATCGGCACACCTGCCGTCTCAAATGGCATTTGAAACATCTCATGCGCAATGAGTCTCGCCGATCCGTCCTGCGACACAATCAACCCTGCCGCGCGCTCGCCAGTCTCCACAAAACTGCCGATGAAATAGTAGAAACATGCAGGGTGTGTGAGCACCACAGCATCCACCGCGCGCTCACGCAAATCCGCTGCAAGCCGCGCCCGGCGTCCTTCATACAAACTCTCCGTCGCCATCACAGAGCCTCCTTTGCGGCATCGCCGCTATTCACACGTCCATTATACAGGAAAGCTCTATACCCGCTTGCTTTGGCTCTGTAAAAATTGAGCGAAATGTGCGATTTGTCGCATGGTCCTTGCAATTTCAGCGTCCGTTAAAATGTCCCGCCCAGGGCGACTGTTGCAGTCATACACGTACATCGCCTTGTCCTGCCGCCGCACCCCCACATCAATCCCCAACACGCCCACCAAAGGGTATGCCGCGGAAATTCGCTGCGCGGCCTCCTTCGCACAATTCGCGATTTGCGTCAGTTCCTGCCGGGTGCACCCCAACTCCCAAAGCGCTTGTGCGGTCTCCTCGTTCACCTCGGTCAACGACTGGATAGAGCCACCTGCGTGAAAGTTTGTGAGTGCACCTCCGGCGCGGGCATAGCGCGCCGTGATCGCGGTCATTTCCCATTCGCCCGTGCCTCCGCGCGCCAGCGTGACGCGAAAGTCAACCCGTCGTCCATCGGGCGTCTGTAGCAGATCAATGTCTTCTTGTAGAAGGTAATCCCTCCGTCGCAACGCTTGTTGTACGTGACGCACCAATTCCGACTCCCGCCACTCCGCCGACACATGTCTATCAAAAAACCGATCTCCTCGCACGCGATATCGCCCATCGCAGAGCGGCTGAATCAACAACATGTTCCGTCCGCCGGAACCATGTACCGGCTTCAACCACATCGACTGTTCTGCCTTTCGCAGCAAATGCTTAATTTGTCGGACATCCACGTGCAAGTACGACGCAGGGACAAGCCCGCGCGACAAGCGCCTTTCCGAAATGCTATCGACCTCTGTGAGCAATTGATGCAATTCATCTTTCGCAGGAAGCTTGGGATTAAAGACTACGCAGCCGTGTTTTTGCGCGCTCGCAAGGACTTTTTTGTATGCCTTCCGGTGTACTTTCAAGTCGCGTAGATACATCGCGTCATACAGCACGTTACCTGACATTGGCGCGATTTTTGGCGTCCATGAAATCGTCTGTGCGGATTCCCCCATCGTCCACCCGTGGCAAACGCCGCGCTTCCCGTTTACGTTCGCCGGTGTCGTGATCATCATTTCCATGCCCACGTCGCGACAAGCCTGTTGTAACAATTGGAACGTCAATATTCGCCTAGGTAGATTTTGCAGCGCAGTTGGACCACGACCTGTGAGAACAAAGAGCACCACGATTCCTCCAATGATCCCCACAGGCCGCGCACGCACAACGCATGTTCACGGTTTTGCGGTCTGTAGGATTCACAAGCATTTGTCAGGCCAGTGTATGCTCACGAGTGCCCCTTTGATTGTAGTCTCATATACTGTAGAGCGAGTCTCCGAGGAGAGGAGGCGCATTTTTATGCATGTGATGATCATCGCCCCAGAGGACTTGCCAATCCCACCGGACAGGGGCGGTAGTGTACAAATTTACGTAAATCATTTGTATGAGGCATTATCACAGTGTGATAATGTCCGTGTGACCCTGGTCAGTCCTGGGTCAAAGGCAAACCGCATTCGTCATCCGCGAGGTCGCCACACTCACGTTATCGTCCATCGCTCCACGCCCACGGAATACTGGCGGCGTGTGAGACACATGATTCGCAAACGACGTCCAGATATTGTACAGATTGAGAACCGGCCTAGTCGCACCCTAGAGATAATCAGAAGATTCCCGGAACAACGGGTCATCCTGAACCTTCACTCCACGACATTTCTTGGCGCGAGACACATCACCCGGCAACACGCGCGAAACGTCCTCACGCACGCGCATGGAATTGTCTGTAACAGCCGCGATTTATCTGAGACTATCCGGGAACAAATGGGGCTCTCACAACACTGGCACCCGTATGTGATTTATCCCGGCCTCACACTGCCGCCGACAGTACGCGCTTCTCACACCGACAAACGCCCACACAATCCGCTGCGTGTGCTGTATGTCGGACGCGTCATTGCACAAAAAGGCGTTCACGTTGCCATGGACGCCGTCAAATTGCTGGCAAGTGACATGGCTGTATCTTTCACAATTGTCGGGCGAACACCGCCATGGGAAAAGGCATATCGGAAAGCGTTACTAAAGGCGTCCGCTGACGCGGACATTCGATTTTTAGGTTTTGTTCCCCCCACAGAACTGAATGACGTCTATGCTGAACACGATATTCTCGTCTGTCCCTCACAAAAACACGAGGCATTCGGACTCGTCAATATCGAAGCGATGAGTCACGGACTCCCGGTGGTGGCCAGCCAACTCGGGGGAATTCCAGAGGCGATTGGCGACGAAGCAGGTATTCTGGTTCCCCGATTTCATCGTCCATCAGCATTTGCACAAGCCATTCGCGAGATTGTCGTAGATGGAGACACATACCGCAGATACAGTCAAGCTGCATATGCACGTGCAGCGCAGTTCACTTGGGCAGCATCTGCAAACCATTTCGCGGCAGTCTATGAGCAAATAGCAAAACGGTCTTAACAAATTGTACAAACAAAAGCGCACACGGTAACCGTGTGCGCTCGAAGTTGTGACCAACTTCTGTTTACGCTTGTACAGAGCTGTCTGTAGCACCAGCGTAATTGGCGCCCTGAACTTCCTCTGCCTCGGATTCATCCGCAATACGCGGTACGCGAAGCGCACTCGCCACACCCCAATAGTAGAACACGAGTCCGCCGACGCCGACGATAATCGTATCCCATGGATTCGGGATGACGATGTGATACACATTCGTATTTGTAAAGCTGCCGAGCACCGACATCGCAGCGATGAACAGGTAGTACACAATCAACCAAATGCCGGATTTCCACTCATTCTTCATCCGCTGACGAGATTCCGCATCCTTATCCATGAACGCAAAGTACAGAATCAAAGAAGCAAGCGTAAATCCAATGAGCAACGAGTCGGTCTGCCAGCCGGCCCAATAGATGATCCACGTTGCGCAGATAAACGCTGCAGGCGCGATAATGTGGAGGCCTTTCAGCCGATACGGGCGCTTCAAATCTGGCGCAGTACGGCGAAGTGCAGTGACGCCAACAGGTCCAATCATGTAGGTCATGACTGTCGCCGACGTAACCGCGTCCACCAGTCCACTCCACATGCTGAAACGGAATGGCAAGGTCCAAACAATCGACAAAATGAGCGTGAGCCACAGTGCGCCGCGCGGTAAGCCCGTACGTGCGTCAATCTTGCCGATGACCGAGTAAAAATACCCGTTTTTCGCCCAGGCAAACAGTGTGCGCGCCGTACCAGCCAAGTAGATATTACCGGTGCCAGACGGCGACAGAATTGCATCCGCAAAGATAATGACCGCCATCCAACCGAGTCCAAGTGTCTCCATCAAGTTCGCGAACGGTGATTTAAACGAAATAGCCTGCCAACCATTCGCAATCATATCGTGTGGCACAGCGCCAAGAAACACAATTTGCAATAGAACGTAGATCGCCGTAGACAATAAGACGGCGAACACAATGGCGCGCGGAATGTCGCGCTGTGGATTCTTCGCTTCGGAACCGAAGTCGACCGCCTGACGAAATCCCAAGAAGGAAAAGACAAGACCGCCTGCCGTCAAGGCCTGCATCGCACCATGAATGCCACCTGGCGTCGCCTTGTTGACAGTAAAGTTGCTCGGATGAAACGAGAAGAACAAAATAATGATGGTTAACAACGGAACGACAAATTTAAGCGTAGTGACAATTGTGTTAATTTTTCCAAATACTTGAACACTCCAATAATTGATCAGGAAGAACAAGACTAAAAGTGCGATTTGAAATAAATTCCCGATTAGCGTGACGTTGGTCGCCGACCCCTGTGTAATCTCTAAGCCAGGGATGTAGCTGGAGGCGTAACTGCGAACGGCTTCCGCCTCAACACCAGCGACACTGGAATAGGCCATCATGGAGGCAAACCCAATCATGTACCCGACAAGTGAGCCATGCGTGTAATCCGGATAGCGAACAAACCCACCTGCACGTGGAATTGCCGCAGCCATCTCACCATAAACCAGTCCAATCAGCATGACCGCAAGTGCGCCGAACAACCATGGGATCCACGCAATCGCGCCAGCCATTGTGGCCGCTGTCTGCGATGCGAACAACCACCCAGACCCGACCATTGACCCAACACCCAACAACGTAAGGTCCAGTAAACTTAATTTTCTGCGAAATTTGCCCTGCTCCATACGGTCTCCCCTTTCTTACCCCCAAAATCAATCATGCAAATCATGTGACTGTTACAGTCGAATTATAGCACCTAATACTAAATAGTCAATTATTATAATAAATTCTGTAAAGATAGTTAACAAAAGAGCACCCGCTTTCATAGCGGATGCCCGTCAGATAAATGAAGCGATTGTGCCACCAAGTTTATGAGTGAATGACGCCCTTCAAGACGAATTCCACATTTGCAGGCCGTTCTGCCAGGCGGCGCATGAAGTAGCCATACCAGTCATCCCCGTAAGGCACATACACGCGAACCGGGTGCCCTTCTTTTGCGAGCGCTTGCTGCAAGTCCGTACGGATACCGTATAGCATTTGGAACTCGTACTTGTCTTTCGCAATCCCTTGCTTTGCAATGGCGCGCTTCGCATAGTCGATAATCTGCTCGTCGTGGGTGGCAATCGACGTCAGGCCAGGGCTTGGCAAGTGAACGTCCAACATCCGTACATAATTGCCGTCGACATCCGCCTTGTCGGGATACGCAACCGTTTCCGGTTCCTTGTACGCGCCTTTGACAAGCCGAATGCTCGCGCCCATCTCCGCCAAAGCCTTGACGTCATCCAAGCTTCTGTACAAGTAGGCTTGAATGACCGTCTGTACATTGTCATACGATGCTGCAAGCTCGCGGAAGATATCGAGGGTCGCCTGACACCGCGAAAAGTCCTCCATATCGATGTTGACCCACAGCTTGTACGCCGATGCCGCATCGAGAATCATCCGGATATTCTCGAGGCACAGTTCCCGGCGGATATCGAGTCCAAGTTGCGTGAGCTTGAGGCTCAACGACGAGTCCACTGAAGCCGAGTGAATCGCTTCCAAGGTCTTCACACAATAGTCAGCTGCAGCTCGCGCTTCTGCTTCATCCGCGACGAACTCGCCCAAATGGTCAAGCGTCACAGCGATGCCCTGTCGATTGAGTTCGGCAACCGCCGCAATCGCAGACTCAATGGTCTCCCCCGCGACAAAGCGATTCGCGCCAAAGCGCAGCCCATATCGCTTCGCCCAGCCAATCATCGCCTGATTTTGTGCCAACCGCAAAAAGAAAGAACGTAATGCTTCCTCCATGCCCATCCCTCCCGAATTCGCTTCCATAACCATCATGATGACCCTGACCGTCGCTCGGATGCGCGTATGCACCTAGGTTGCGGCGGTCAGGTTACGACAAATCAACCCACTACGGATTGTTTCGCGAGATGTGTAAAATCTTCAGCGCGCTCACGCCTTTATCGCCTGCCGTATACCCAATTTGATAGCCGAGCAAGGCGAGAAAGGCGACCCAAAACACTGCCGTGAAAAACGTCGCTGCAAAGCGGCCAAACGTCCGCTTCCGAACAAACCGGCGCAAAAACATAAAAGCAATTGAAATAAGACCTAGAATCACAATCAGTAAGTAGACCAGCGTGCACCGCTCCCCTACAGCAGTTCCACCCAACACGCGCCCCGAAGCGGATGTCTTGTGGTGTAAACGGTCAGGCGGACGGATGCTTGACAGTCGGTAGAATTCGGTCTGGATTGACCGTGCGCACAATTTTGTGCGTGCGCGGATCAGCCGGATCGAACTGCTCCAAGTAATCAATCACTTCTTTTGTGATAGCGGTCGGTGTGCTTGCACCCGACGTCACCGCTACGACATTCGCACGCATCAGCCAATCCGGATTGATCTCACTCACGTCACCCACCCGGTGCGCTGGCGTACCTGCGATTTCTTCGGCGACTTGCGCCAAACGGTTCGAGTTGTTGCTGCGCGGGTCACCCACGACAATACACACATCTGCGGCCCCTACCTGCTCAGCCACGGCCTGCTGGCGAACTTGCGTCGCGAGACAGATTTCGTTGTACACCTCCGCAGATGGATACTTATCAAGTACCCGCTGTGTCAACTCCTGCGTGTCCCACTGGCTCATCGTCGTCTGATTGGTGATGACAATTTTGGATGTCTTCAGCTGAAGGTTGTCCACATCTTCCGGAACCTGCACCAAATGGACGCGCCCAGGCGCGACCCCCATTGCACCTTCCGGCTCGGGATGCCCCTTTTTCCCGATATACACAACCTCATATCCATCTCTCGTCTTCTCGACGATGAGGTCGTGTGTCTTCGTCACGTCGGGGCAGGTGGCGTCAATGACGTGCAACCCCTTCTCGATGGCCCGCGCACGCACCTGCGGCGCAATGCCGTGTGCGGTGAAAATCACCGTCCCGTGATCAATTTGTTCCAACAACGTCAGTCGATCCGCCCCATCGACGGTGATGACCCCTTCTTTGGCGAAGGCATCCACCACATGCTGATTGTGTACAATCATCCCGAGAATATAAATCGGTCGCGGCAGCGCCTTGTCCTCAGCTGCGCGCTTCGCGACGACCATCGCATCGACAACGCCGTAGCAATAGCCACGAGGCGTAACTTTTAGCACCTTCACCCGAGTCGCCCCCTTCTCCCCCATCATACAACATTACGCGTGCGTATCACACGACTTACCCTTTTTTCCCTTCAGGTTTACGCCATTGATGGAGGAGCGACTGCTTTAAATCCCACAACTCCTGAGACAAGTCGACATGGTATTCGTGGGGTTTGAGCGGCCGGCGAATTTCTGCCGCGAATTGCTCGACCTGCAGATCAACCCGCTCGCGGATGTCATGCGCCTGCGGCAACTCGTACACCAACTGTCCGCGTTCAAAAATGGGCACGAGCAACTCCTCAATCCGATAGTTCTCAATCACTTTCCGCTTGTACGTGTGAATCGGATCAAAAAGCTCAAGCGGCTCAGATGGGTCGAAGTGCTCGTAGTCTAAAGCGATTAAATCCGCGACGGCCTGATTGTCGACAAACAGACGCAGTACCTTTTTGCGTCCCGGATTCGTCACTTTGTTCGGGTTTTCCGATACTTTGATGCGCGGTTCCCACACCCCGTCGACCTGCTGCGCGACTAGTTTGTAGACGCAGCCCAACGCCGGGCACTCCGAACTCGTAATGAGGTGAGTCCCCACACCCCAAGCGTCGATTTCCGCCCCTTGTGTCACCAAATCGCGAATGGTGTATTCGTCGAGATCAGACGAAGCGATGATCTTGACGTCGGTGAGGCCTGCGGCATCGAGCATACGGCGCGCTCGTTTCGATAAATAAGCCAAGTCGCCACTGTCAATCCGAATCGCTTTTAAGCTGCGACCCGCATCCCGCATCCGACGTCCCACTTCGATGGCGTTGGGCACGCCGGATCGGAGGACGTCATAGGTGTCGACGAGCAAGACCGTCTCCTCGGGAAACGCCTCTGCATACGCGAGAAAGGCGTCTAATTCCGATGGGAAACTCTGAATCCAACTGTGCCCCTGTGTGCCGGACACCGGGATATTATAGGATTCCCCAGCCATCAGGTTACTGGTGCCGACACAGCCACCAATGTAGGCCGCGCGTGCACCAAACACGGAAGCGTCGACATTTTGCGCCCGCCGTAACCCCATCTCAATGACAGGACTACCCGGATGAAGCGGGTTCGTTCTGGCCGCCTCGACAATTCTCCGGGCCTTGGTCGCAATCAAACTCTGATGGTTGATAAACGATAGAATGGCTGATTCAATTAATTGCACTTCCACAATTGGGCCCTCGACGCGTAAGAGCGGTTCGTTCGGGAACACCAAGGTTCCCTCTGGAATGGCGTACACGTCACCGTGAAACGAAAAATTTCTCAGATATTCGAGGAACGCTTCCGAGAACATATTTAAGGAACGCAAATAAGCGATGTCGCCCTCGGTGAACTTGAGATGATAGAGGTACCACGCGACCTGCTCCAAACCTGCGGCCACGACATAGCCGTTGCCGCACGGATTCGAGCGGTAGAATACGTCGAAGACGACGCGAATTTCGTGGCGCCCTGCATTAAATTGACCATACATCATGGTCAATTGATATAAATCGGTTAACAAGGTCAGGTGTCTGTCCCGGTAAACCGGCAATTGTGCAATTTCCATCATGCGTTGCTCTGCGCGATTCTCTTGGTTGCTCTGCAATCCCTTCATCTCCCAAAACTAGGCGACATCATGCTCCCCGAAGTGTATCGACAATCCGATTTACCGTCTCTCGCCGGCCGCTCGCGACAATGTTGCGGGTTTCCAAACTGTAATCCCGGCCATCGAGATCTTGTGTTACACCACCCGCTTCGCGGATGAGTAAAACACCCGCTGCAACGTCCCACGCGTTCAATTCATACTCCCAGAACACGTCGATCCGTCCGGCGGCCACATAGGCCATATGTAAGGCGGCCGCGCCAAGTGCGCGCAGGCTCTTGGCCTGAAGCACCAGTTGTGTCGCCCGCTGCATCAGCGTTTCACGCTCCACATGCCGCATCGGCAACCCCGTCGCCATGACCGCATGGTCAATCTCGCTGACCTCTGACACCGACAGCCGCATGCCTGGGCGCGCCTGCAGGGGGTCTTGTAACCAACGAACGACATCGGCGCGCGTGGCGAGGTACGCACCGCGCCCGATTTCACCGTAGAACACTTCCTCGCGGTACGGGTCGTAAATCACGCCAACCTGCAGTTGTCCCGACGCTGCAAAGGCAATCGACACAACCGACAATGGAATGGCATTCACGTAGTTGGTCGTGCCGTCGAGCGGATCGACAATCCAGAGCGCTGGCGCCTGCGAAACCGCCTGGGTTGCGCGCTCCGAGGCTTCGCGCCCCGGTTCCACAGCCTCTTCGCCGAGCACCTGATGATTCGGGAACGCCCGCTTGATGCGTGTTCGGATGAGTTGCTCACAGTAGGGATCGACATCGGTGACGAGATCGGATATGGACGATTTTGTCTTGACGACCAACTCTGTGGCGAATCTCGATTTAAAATAATCACCGGCCTCAATGGCCGCTTCGAGCGACGTCACGAGGACGGCTTGCAAATCCATGGTCTCGTTCATCTTCGATTAATTCCTTTCATTGCCGCAACAGTGAATGGCGCCGTAAGCTAAACTACGCCAACCGAAATGCGACATTGCTGATATCGAGCAAAAGGTCATCGATACTGGCATAACCGAGGATGTCATCGTCGAACAAAAAATGCACTGTCTGGATGTCTTCGAGACGCAACACGACATCTCCTGTCACGACCACACCGCCGACTGCCACGCCCAAGGGCAACTGTTTACCGCTGGGAAACACACTCGGTCGCTGATGCGGTTCCTGCCCAGTAAAGTAAAGCGCCACATCAGATGTAGCGGGATTGTCCAGCTTGAGTTCCAGCGCGCCATCCCGACTTGCAGACGCCGGCATCAACGTGACAGACGCGGCGAGGACCGCTTCATAGTCATCCCCAAACGACTTGTAGGCGTTCGTCACCTCGACCCCGTTGACCAGTGCCTTGTACTTGTCTCCCTGAATTGCGCCCGCTTGCCCGAACAGGATGGGTGCCGGAGTTTGTGGCGTCTGCAGATAGTGACCAAACCACGCGGCAATCCGCGACAATTCGTCGGCCCGGTGCCGCGGCTCGCGAATCCCGTGCCCCTCGCGCGGATAATGGACATACTCGACGGTCTTACCTGCTTCCAACAGCGCGTTATACATCTCTTTGGAGTTGGCCGGAAATGTGTTGTCGTCGTCATCCCCGTGAATAATTAACACCGGCGTATGGATGTTTTGTACGTAGCGCGCGGGTGACCGCTCCAGATAGAGCGCCTCATTCTCCCAATAGCGCCCGAGATACATCACTTCCCAAACGCGCTGCGTCGAACAACCGAAATCGGTCATCAGGTTCCAGATGCCAAACTCCGACACCGCCGCTTGAAATCGATTGTCGTGACCGATGATCCAATTGGTCATATACCCACCGTAGCTGCCACCCGTCAGGCCCAACCTCGCTTCATCAACCCAGCCAGTCCGTAAGACCGCATCCACACCGGTCATAATATCCTGGTAGTCTCCCCCGCCCAAATCCATGGCGTTGGCTTGAATGTACGCCTGACCGTAACCAATGCCGCCGCGATAGTTTGGGCAAAACACAGCGTACCCAAGGCTTCCAAGCCAATGGACGTTCAGGTAGTTGGAAAACGCCATCGTCGCATGCCACGCGGGCCCGCCGTGAATATCGACAATCATCGGATAGGGACCAGGCCCAGCCACATCCGGGTTCGGCAAGGACAGCACGCCCTCCATTTCCCTGCCGTCAAAAGACGTCCAGGTGAACGGTTGGACACGTGCCCGCGGCAAATCTCGATAAGGCGCATGGAACTTCGTCCGCTGAACGCCATCACTGGTGCCGCTTTCTTGCAAATTCAAGACAAATACTTCATGCGGCCTATCCGCCGTCTCTGCCAGATAAGCCACTGCCGCCGTTTTTGCCGCGACAGAGAACTCACCGACGACCGACGTCTTGTCACTCACAAATCGGTACTGCCAGCCGCCATCAACCTCCGTTACCGGAAGAAACTGGACGAGCGGTGCGTACAGCCCCCGCTCGACAGCGGCCACCAACGTGCCATCCGAAAGCCACTGCACATCCTGCACATCGCCGACAAAATCCAGGCTATGTGTGAGATTGTGCACTCGCCCCGACCGCCTATCGACAAGCCACAAATCCGATTGAGCATGTTCGGCCCGGTCCCCGCGCGGTGCCACAAACGCGACGATGTCGCCGGTTGGCGCAATGGCCGGTTGCACACAGGCACCTTTGCGGGAAACCAGCGCCTGTGCCTGATATTCTCCATCGTCAACCGCCGACAGGCACCATATATCACAGTCGTCGAGATCATTCGTCAAGCCCGTATAATTCGTTACAAACACCAAGGTCTCGTCGGTCGATCCCGCCGCCAACTGCATCAACCCGTAGTCGCGCTTATACATCGTTGTAACCGAAAAATCGTCGAGTGAGACACGACAGATGCGCCGTGGCAACTGGTTTCGCTCTTCGTGCGTCACATCTCGCATATCCTCTTCGGCAGACGTACGCAAATATTTTTCGTACGCCGTCTCTTCGACGTCGGCAATGGCGTAGATACAACTGCCGTCGGCGCTAAACACATAATCGTAAACGTTCCCCAAACTTTCTGCGGCGAGAAATGCTTCACCACCCGCTACTGGAAGCACGTACAACTGCTGTTCTGGCGCGTGCTCGTCATCATCCGAAGCGCTGGGCTTGCGATCACTGATGAACGCCAGCCACTTGCCGTCAGGGCTAAACTGCGGGTATGTATCTTTACTGTCCCCTCGCGTTAGTTGAACAGGCTCACCGTCACGTGTGACAGACCACAACTTATAGCGGTACTTTCCTTCCTCTTCGTCGAGTGTACGCAGGCTGTACACCGCTACTGTCGCATCCGGCGACATCGCAATTCCCTCCGGAATTTGCAAAGACAATAACGTTTCAATTGACCAACCGCGCACGCACATCACCTCATCTTGTTCCACTCTACATGAGCACCACCCGACACACAAGCGTATGCGAGCAGTAAGAAACTGCTAAAATAGAATCCAGTATTAGGAATCCGTCTGCCCAGCAAAGGAGGACGCTTATGTCACCACTTCAACACCGAACGGTTCACGACTCCCTCGGCGCACTGCAGATTCCAGCAGATGCGTATTATGGAGCGCAGACCGCGCGGGCTATCGAAAATTTTCCGATCAGCGGTCTCCACCTACACCGTTCGTTTATTCGCGCCCAGGCCATTATCAAATGGGCTGCTGCAAAGGCGCATAAAGACCTCGGGGCACTTCCGGCGGCCAAAGCGGATGCCATCTGCGCTGCCGCCGAAGAGGTCATCGAAGGCCGCCATCGCGAATGGTTCCAAGTCGACGTCTATCAAGCTGGGGCCGGTACATCCCAAAACATGAACGTCAACGAGGTCATCGCCAGCCGCGCCGCTGAATTGTTGGGCGGGGCGCGTGGAGACACGTCATTGGTGCACCCCAATGACGACGTCAACAAGTCGCAGTCGACAAACGACACGTTTCATATCGCGATGAACATTGCAGGGATGGAGATGTTGGCACACCAACTCGATCCGGCCCTCGCCGCCCTGGAAGACGCACTGTGCGCCAAGCAATCCGAATTTCAACATGTGGTTAAATCGGGGCGAACGCATCTGCAAGACGCGGTCCCGCTGTACCTTGGGGATGAATTTGGCGCCTACGCGGAAAACATCCGGCGCCATCGCATCTGGCTCGAACAGAGTGCCAGCAATCTCTTGGCGATTGGTATGGGGGGGAATGCCATTGGCACAGGCGTAAACACACCACCAGGGTTCGCCGACAAAGCGACAGCTTATATTGCCGCATATACCGAACTGGCCTTTCACCGGCCGGCGAATCCCTTCACGTTCAATCAAAACCCGGACGAAATCGTGTTGGTCTCCGGCGTTCTTCGCAACATCGCACAGGTTTTAGCGAGAATCGCCAACGATTTGCGCCTGCTTGCCTCCGGCCCCCGCACAGGATTCGCGGAAATTCAACTGCCCGCGGTTCAACCAGGCTCATCGATTATGCCTGGAAAAGTGAACCCTGTGATGGCGGAGATGCTCAATATGGTCGCCTTCCAAGTGATTGGCTGCGACACGGCGGTCGCCCAGGCTGGCGCCGCCGGACAGTTGGAACTAAACGTGATGATGCCCGTGATGGCGGCCAACTTTTTGCACAGTATTCATATTCTCAGCAGCAGTGTACGGACCTTTACAGAGCGTTGTATCCGGGGAATTGAAGCGAATGAAACGCGATGCCTGTGGTACGCGGAAAACTCATTGTCTTTAGCGACAGCCATGAATGTGGAACTCGGATATGACCGCGCCGCTGAAGTGGTCAAATACGCGCTCGCACACGACACGTCACTGCGGGAAGCCGGTGCGGCCATCGGCGTCGACGCCGACCTGTTGGCAAAAGCGCTCGACGTTGAGCGGATTGCGCGAGTAGCAAAAGATTTGGCCCACCCTGACGATGCGCATCATCCGTCCATGAACAAAGGTGCCCAATCAGCCGAAACAACCGACTCGACGACGCGCAAAACTGCACCGAAACCGCAGGGCAGACCGTTTGAATCGGCGGATTGACGCGCGAAGCGACGCGAGCATGAGTTCCCACTGTCACGTCAGGAGGTGGTGTAGCTTATTCGTCTTTAAAGTGGCGCCAATCGAGCTTGGAATCCTTCAACAATTCGTCGAACGACACCTCTTCGTCGTCTTCGGGATCAAACAGCTCGGCAAACGACAAATCGGGATTGTCCTCGAGACGCTCTTTCGCCGTGCGAGACGTCTTCCCCCTTCCCTTTGCCTTTTGGGGCGCCTCTTTGACCGCTGCAGCCGTTTCTTCGAGCTGTGCCTTGAGTTCTGTCAGCCTAGAGGCTACTTTGTCACCGATGCTATCACCGACGTGAAAAGCCTCTTCTTTCGGCTTTTCCTTCGGTGCCTTCTTCGGCTTGTCGATCACGATGTCCATCGCATACTCTGGTTTGTCAAAGACGTCTTGTTCCGTCCTGTTGCGTTTCTGCTTCGACTTCTTGCTCACAGATTCTCGCCATCCTTCTTTGCACCCGAACTTGCCAACCAAGCGCGCAAATACGTTTTCTCGTCATCCACCAAAGTGGGATGCTCATGTAAATACACACGAAGAATCTCATCTTCGTAAGCAGGATCTTCCTTAGAAACCGAAGTCTTACCAATCTCTGACGTGAGGCGACGATCATATAAAATGTTCCATTCCTCCGCGCCATCGTCGACGTTCCGCTGCAAAACTTGCATATAAATTCCGTCGTCTTCCGTACCCTCTTGCTGAAGGTACATAATCATTTCGTAATCTTCGAAGCGGTGAACCCAATCCAATTGGTCAAACGAACGCATATTCCCTGCTCCTTGTCGATTCGTCTCCACTTGCGCCACAGTATAGCACAATCCACTGCATTTCCGTACCAAACTCGCAGTGCAGCCCACTTATCGTTTTGTTAAAATGGCGGTAGCCTAGTTACATAGCAGTCCATCCATGCAACAGAGGGGGCGGGTCAGATGCGTCAGTTCTTTTGGGTCTTATTTTTCGTAGCACTTGTCATCGTCGCCATTGAGACCTTTATACCGCGCAGCGTCTAAAAAGCAGGCAGGACGCAGATGACCTTCAAGGTCTCGCAAAACGCCACAAACAGCGGCACGCATAGTTCGTGCCGCTGTTTGTCGCTTCGTCGCGGAAACAAATCCTTATTGCGACACCATGACTTTTTTGAACTCAGCGGTCAACTGCGGAACGACCTCAAACAGATCTCCGACGATGCCATAATCAGCCACTTGGAAAATTGGCGCTTCCGGATCTTTATTAATCGCCACAATCACCTTCGAATTCGACATACCAGCCAAATGCTGTATCGCCCCAGAAATGCCGCACGCAATATATAAATCAGGCGTCACCACCTTGCCTGTCTGGCCAATCTGCAAGGCGTAGTCGCAGTAGCCCGCGTCACATGCGCCACGCGATGCGCCCACAGCCGCACCCAGTACCTCCGCCAATTCGTACAAAACAGAAAAACCTTCTTCCGATTTGACGCCACGTCCGCCGGAGACGATGATTTTCGCCTCTGTGAGATCTACCGCGCCAGTCGCTTTGCGAACCACCTCGCGCACGATTGTCGATAAATCTGCATCATCAAATGTCACGTTCACAGTGTGGGTATTCACCGTCTTTGGCGCACCGTCGTACGGCGCTAGATTATTGGGACGGACCGTGACGACGTACGGCTCAGAAGTCGCCACAACCTTCGTGAACGCCTTTCCAGCATAAATGGGGCGGATAAACGTCGGTGTCTCTGTATCCGTTTCAACATCTGTAATATCGGATATCTGCCCCAATCCAAGCCGCATCGCAACGGCCGGTGCCAAATCCTTGCCCACAGCCGAATGCGCAAATAGTACGACTTGCGGTTGAACTTGCTGAATCACTTCGATGACGGCCTTGCGATACAGAGAGGGCGTATAGTTTCCAAAATGCGCATCGTCCATCACCCATACATCGTCTGCTCCAGCCGCACCGAAGTCCGGCAAGTCCAGCTGATGGCCGAGCACCGCGACATGAACGGCCCCACCTTGTGCCAATCGGTTTGCAACCCCAAGCATTTCATTCGTCACATTGCGTAATGCTCCGTTCCGTACATCGGCGACAACCAGAATACGCTTCCCCATCATGCTCCCCCCAGTGCTCATTCGATGACCTTATCCACTGTGCGCAAACAACGAACAAGTTCCTGTACCTGTTCAGACAAGTCCCCAGTCAAAATCTTCCCTGCTTCTTTCACCTGCGGCAAAAACCGTTGGACAATCTTGGTCTTGGGTGCAATGTCGTCTTCAGCCAGCCCCAAATCAGAAAGCGACACGCTCGTAAGCGGTTTCTTTCCCGCGCGGCGGATGCCAATCAACGAAGGGTAACGCGGGTCATTCAATCCCTGCTGTGCGGTCACGACCAGTGGCAAGCGTCCGGCAACCACTTCCTCATCACCCTCCGCATCGCGGTGACCGACGACCTCGTCGCCGTTTATCTCAAGTTTTGTCACGGTCGAAATATGAGCCCAATCCAATAATTCGGCAACGCGCACCGCCACCTGACTTGACCCATCGTCGACTGCCTGGTTGCCAGCGAGGATGAGATCGTACTGCCCCTTTTTCGCAATGGCCGCAAGTGCTTGCGCAACAGTGAACTCATCGCCGAAGAGCGCTTCATCAGCAGCTAGAATCGCCTCGTCCGCCCCCATCGCAAGCGCTGTCCGCAGCGCCTCCTCCGCCCGCTCCGGTCCGACCGTGGCGACTGTCACCTGTGCGTCACTCGCCTCCTTGATGCGAATCGCTTCCTCAATGGCATATTCATCGTATGGATTGATGACAAACCGCACGCCATCCTCTTTGACCTGTCCGTCGACGATAGAGATACGCTCTTCTGTGTCAAAGGTCTGTTTGATGAGAACTAAGATATTCACAATCACACTTCCTCCTCTACCTGTTCGCGCGAAGAGATGCCATAACACAGCACACGCACGATATCTGGCGCGAGTGCACCCAAATCGTACTTGCTGCCAGACAATACCCAAGCGGTTACGGTTTCGTCCAGGGTGCCAAAAATCATCCTCCGTGCAATCCGATGACCGACCTCCTGACTAAACACGCCTTCCTGTATTCCTTCATCGATGACGTCGTCCAACAAGTGATAAAACGGCTTCATAATATCCCCAATTTGCCGTCGCATCTCAGCATCTACTTGCCGCAAATGCACCTGCGTCACCATCGCCAGCTTGGCATCTCGCCCTAAATCCCCCAGGTAAACCTCGACGATGCGCCGCAGTTTCGCAGTGGCACCGCGCTCCTCTAGAAGCGCCTGCCTGAGTTGGTGAACAACTTCGCCAATGCTCTCACGCAAAATGGAAAGCAACAAATCCTCTTTGTTTTTAAAGTAGAGATACACCGTGCCATCAGCTACACCGGCAGCACGGGCAATTCGACTGATCTGCGCGTGATGATAACCCGTTTCTGCAATCACCTGAATGGCAGCTCGCAAAATCGCATCGCGCTTCCCACTGTCCCGACGTGTCCCGATAGCCATCCCCCCGGAAATGAATGAATAGTCATTCATTTTTAAAAAAGTCTATGCTTACTCGCAGCTTATGTCAAGCGCTTACATGCCGATGTCAGCTGACCGCCCGGCACGTCACTGCCGCGACGACTGGGCCAAGACAAGACAAAAAAAGCCCGCCTGACGACGGCGGGCTTACACGTGTAGGGCGTATTGGCTAGCGGATCCCCAATGCCTCACGCACCTTCGGTTCTACTTTCTGAAAACCTTTGTCTCCAGCCGTCCGGAACAATAGTTTTCCATCGCGGCCAAAGATGAAAAATGCCGGTGTGAACTCGTTTTGGAATGCTTGCGCGATGGCAACTTGATTATCGACAGCACACGGCTGCGTGATATGATATTTCTCCACGTCCGCACGAATCCGCGCGATGTCTGTGTCTTCTTCCATGCGCGGCATGTGGACAGCCACAGTTTGTAAGCCCTGGTCCGCATATTCGTCGCGAATCCGCAGAACATCCGCCATCGTCTCATGGCAGATGTGGCAGGACACTGCCCAGAAGTGCACGAACGTCACTTTGCCATCTTCGAGTTTCGGCTCGCCATTGAACCACTCCGTAGCCCCAACAAGTGCCGGCATATCGGAACCCAACCGCATTGGCATACCCGTTCACCTCCGAATTGATAAAAATCCCCGCGCACAATCTGCACGCGGAGATCTCAATTTCACCCATGAAACTCAAACGTTCAACGTAGCTTGTCCAGGCTTCCAGTTCGCCGGGCACAAACCGCCCATTTGCAACGCTTCAAGAACGCGGAGCGTCTCATCCACGCTGCGGCCAACGTCCATGTTGTGCACAACTTGGTATTGGAGGATGCCGTCGGGATCGATAATAAACAGACCGCGAAGCGCGGTTCCCTCTTCTTCAACCAACACGTCGTAGCTACGTGCGACGGTCTTGGTGAAGTCTGCTGCTAGTGGGTAATCCAAGCCACCTAAACCATTTTCGGCACGCGGCGTGTTAATCCAAGCCTTGTGACTGTGAACACTGTCCGTGCTAACGCCAAGAACTTCTGCGTCGAGATCTTTGAACTCTTGCAGGCGGTCATTGATAGCGATGATTTCCGTCGGGCAGACAAAGGTGAAATCCGCTGGGTAGAAGAACAGAACCAGCCACTTACCTTTGTAGTCGGAAAGCTTCACACGTTCATTCAGCGTATCCATGTTTTTCGTTGACAACATGTCAAAGTCTGGTGCTGGACGACCAACTAACGGCATGACAATCCCTCCTTGAATTTAGACCAACTTGGCGATTGGCTTCGTAGGCATTATACTAAGATTTAGATGGAGCTTCAAATCGCGCGACACAGACGAAGGGAAGGAAACCACCGATATGGAAACCTATCGCTCAGAGGACTGGAGCAATGCACACTTTCAGGTCAATGATGCTTTGAGTGCGCTGTTGCAGAGCCTTCGCGACCATGGCTACAATCCGAGTCTGCATTTGACGTATGACCGCGAAGAACACCATCTCCTGGTCGACCCCGTCATCCTCAACAAACATGACGACGTCAAGCGCATCTTCTTGCAGTATGTGGATGCCTGCAATACGCGGGATGCTGCTGTGGAGCGCATTCAGTCATTGCCTAAGCTCGACCTTGGTTTTTAACGCAATCCACCTACTCGGGTCTCATGAATAAGATGAAGGCATTTGCACGCTGGAAAGGAACTGCGCTCACGATGAAAGACAAGCGTCAGCCTTTTCGGCGTGTCGACTTCTTTACACGCCTCCGTCTGCATCCATTTCTGCGTGGTGCATGCCTCGAAATCTCGCAGCGCCCATCCAAAATAGCATCACAAAAGCAAGTCCAGCCGGAATCAGGTCCCAGAGCAATGTATGTGTGACGGAATACGCAATCGCACGACTAAATTCATGGAGAATCGGAAGCGGGATACGCTGTCTTGTTTCCGGTGTTAGAATGGCACGTGGATCCATCTTGGCGAAACGAGTCATCCTGGTTTGTGCGCCCCCCGCCAACAGGGACGTCAGTTGACGCTGAAAGACATGGGTCTGAATCGCACCGAATATGACGATCCCGACGGTCATCCCAAGCTCCCGAACAAACGAGTTCGTTGAACTCGCAGCGCCTCGGTGGCGCGCATCAAACTCGCCGAGCGAGGCCATGCCCATCACTGAAAATGAAGGCCCAATCCCCAAGCCAACAATGCACATGAACCCCATCACTTCAAACATAGAACTATTGGGCGTGAGCCTGGTCAATAAATAAATGCCAAGCAAAAAGAGCAGACAAAACGGCATCAAAACGTTCCGGTACGACATTTTATTGGCCAACACTCCGCCAAGCGGTGCTGTGAGAGACGAGCCCACCATCATCGGCAATAATTCAGGCCCGCGTTGATGGCCGATCCGCCAAGCGTCCCCTGAATAAAAATCGGCACGTATATGACCGCCACGATATAGGCGCTGCCCGACAGTAACCCGACCAGATTGCTCGCGGCAAACACGCGATTCCGAAACATATGGAAGGAAATGATCGGTTCCTTCGCCTTCGCTTCCACCACGAGAAACAGGCCAAATAAGAGGAATGCGATAAAAAATGCCCCAAGAATCTCTAAAGATCCCCAAGCGTACTGGTTACCGCCGAACTCCAGCGCAAACATCAGAAATACGATAGCGGGAACCAATGTGATGATGCCAAGCCAGTCAATCGCTTGTCGCGTGTGTCTAGGCGACTCATGATAGTAAAAATAAATCAAAATAAATGTAACGACACCCAAGGGGACGTTGAGATAAAACACCCACCGCCAATTGACATCCTGCGTAATATACGCCCCAAGCAACGGGCCAAAAATACTCGCTAGCCCGAAAACAGCGCCGAACATGCCGGAAAACTTGCCCGCTTGCTCCCGTGGGACGACGTCAAAGATAATCGTGAACGCAACCGGCGTCAGGGCGCCGCCGCCAATCCCCTGAATCGCTCGATAAACGGCGAGTTCGTCCATGTTGTGCGCTGTTCCACAGAGCATTGACCCAAGTAAAAAAACCACCAATCCAAACACAAAGAATCGTTTGCGCCCATACATGTCCGAAAGCTTCCCTACAATCGGCATGCCAGCCATTTCGGTCACCATATAGGCCGCAGTGATCCAAACGATTTTATCAATCCCACCGAGGCTGGAGACAATACTTCCTGTTGCCGTCGCAACAATCGTATTGTCCATTGCCGAAATGAAGATTCCCAACAACAAGCCAACAACCACAATCCCTACCCGCGTGGGCCGATTAGTCACGCACGTCCACATCCTTTTGCATAAGTCCTGTCTGCCTCTGAACGCCCACACTCGCACTGTTCGAGATGCGAATATTGTCGCGGTACTCGACGACTTTGACGTCACAACCCGAGCCAATCTCGACATCGTTGCCACGTACAACTCGTGCCACCGTGTCGTAAAGCACAATATGGTCGCCTTCCACTGTATCCACAGTCAGTTGGCGAGCGCCCTTCGCTCTCCATCGATGAGCTGGTTTCACGCGAATGGTCTCCCCACCAATTTCCAGGACACTCGAATCCCCATATAGCGACAGTTCTATGACACCCGCATTTAACAATCCGCCAATATGAAATGAACCCTGGCATTTAAACTTCTCCACATTACAGTCACCACGGACCTTCATCTCGCCAAGCACGTGAACTTGGTCACCACGCAAATCATTCGCGACGTCTACTGTTCCCATCACCTTTGCCGAGTTCGCAGAAAGCGCTCCATCCACCTGGAACGCGCCCATGACTTTCAGGTGCGCACACTGAATATCCCCAGTCACCTTCCCCTCACCATGGACGGTCACCTTCTCAAAAGAGCCACCTGCGGACTGCGCCGTACCGTGGATGGTCCAGTTATTTCCCGAGCTTTGCTTCGTTTTCATCGCATCCCCTCCGATAACCCGCCGAACGCGCTTTGTCATCGTGATTCACGTACAATGAGCGCGCGATCACAGCTTTTTATGGCGTCCTACAAACGCATCGCCTATCTTCTCAAAATCGGACGAATACTCGAGGAGATTGACCTCCGTACCAGGCCCCAACGTCACTCGCTTCCCTCGTACCACGTCCGCCTTCGTATACTCGAGATAAATATCGTCCCCTTCAATCACCTCGGCAGTTAACCGGCGAGCCCGCTGAAAAAAACGCGATCCTTTGCTTCTCACCACACGAATTTGTGCGCCACCAATCTCTTTGACGCGCGAATTGCGCTCCAATCTCACAAGAATCTCATCTGCCGACAAGAGGCCGTCAATCACAAACACGCCATGCGCCTCAAACCTTTCTGTCTCACAAGACCCGCCTACGCACAGCGCCCCTGTCAACGACAAAGATTCGGCGAACACCCCTTCAGAAATGCGATGATTCCCCCGCAATTTCACCTCTTGTGCTGAACATTGCCCCTCGATTACATGGCTTCCGTCCATCCAAATGCTCGTCGCTTTGACATCACCCCCGATTGTGACTCGTCCATGTAGGCTCATGTTGTGCTTCGCTTCACAGCGCCCCGCCATGCGTGTGACGCCTTCCACAACGACTTCATCCGCGACGACGTCGCCTTGTATTTTCGCCTTTCCCTGAACGCTCAGTACCTGCGCTCGCACGTGACCGAGAATTTCGGCGACCCCTTCGAGATCACATCGAAGACAGTCGATGTCATGATGTATCTTGCTAACTCCCTGAATGGTCACGTTTTGATATACGCCACCCGACGCACTTCCTACCCCCGACACATCGAGATTTGGCCGAACTGCGTAATCGTCCACATTGCGTCACCCCTTACACAAACCTTAACTTCAATTCCTCGATACACTTTGCAAGATCTAACTCCATCACGATTTTCGTATCCGCCTCAAAATATAAATCTCCCGCCGTCGAGCATAAAAAACACGACGACACACCCAGTTTCCGAATCACCAACAACCGGCAACTTGCATTTTCAAACCGTTCAAAGTTCTGCTCCATCGTCTTGAAAATCATCGCTGCATCATCCAAATGAATGTCGCCTGTCCGCAGCGCAACATCCACAACATACAGCGAGAGCAGTTGTTCAAACTTTAAAATCTGTATCCCTGGATGCTGTTCAAACAGGACATCCAACGCCGATTTCGTAACAATGTTTTGTGCTAATAGTTGTTCCGGAGAAAGAGAGATATCGGATGGTCCCGTGGAGAACATACTCGCCATTTCGTCTAGCGACAAATCATCTTTCATACTCTGAATCTGCGCGATTCGCTGTAGCATTCTCTCTCTCGGGAAAAATGTCTCCTGCCCGGTAAAGGTAGATTTTCGAATAAACCATTCCTCAGGGATCAACTTTTTGCGCTTCCAACGATATAACTGCCCGTATGAAATCCCGGTCAGCTCTAACAATTCCTTTTTAGACATGAGGTCCTGTTCCATTCATATTCAACTCCCGGCGCAAACATCGTAACATAACAATGTTACGTTACACAAGCACAAAGTGGCCCACTCTAGACAAATCTCTGGCGCGCGAAGAATGAAGCAGATCCAAAACGCAAAAAACGCAGAGCCCCGGGACATCGCCACGATTGCTCTGCGCATTAAACTCGATAGGATGAAAATTTACGCGTGTAATGGAATATCATCATACATCACGTCCGCCAAGGTCAACGCATCCAATGCATTGGTGACTGCCACTGCAACACGCATCCAAACGTTGCGCGTACGACAAGACCGATACAAGTCACAGACACTTTCAGGTGACTCATTTCCCTCTTCCGTCACGCATGCGATAGGCGCTAACGACCCTTCCAGCAGGCGGACCAAAGCGCCAATCGAAATGGCCTCCGGAGGTCGACTCAATTGATACCCGCCACCTGCGCCACGAACGCTTGTCACAAATCCTGCTCTGCGTAGTTTGGCCATGATCTGATCTAAGAACTGTTCCGGAATCGATTCCGCCTCCGCCACTTGCCGAAGCGGAACCGTGCGGTCAACCCCCGCCATTGATGCGAGTGCCACCATGGCGCGAAGTCCGTATTCTGTCTTGCGGGATACCTTCATGCCATACTCCTCCTCGTTTCAGTTCCTGACCATGTCAGACATGCCGCCACATTAATCATAATCCACCCATACTTCGTCGCCGCGCACCTCAACCTCATAGGTTGCAATGGGGATGACACACGGAAAAGAAGTCGCTTGACCCGTCTTGACATCGAACTTGCCACCATGTCTCGGACAAGCCACAATGTGCCCGTCCAGCGTTCCATTGGACAAGGATTGTGCAGCATGCGTACAGACGTCCGACGTCGCATAAAAACCATCTTCCAAGTGGTACAAGGCGAGGTCTTCTTCGTCGAGCGGCACCTGCATCATATCGCCTACTTCCAAATCACTCACGTTCGCAACCTTTATCCAAGTCACCGAGTTCACCCTTCTCCTTACAAGAGGCGCGCTCTCATAGACAAGAACGCGCCAATCTTACAACTTACCCGATGGAACCTTCCATCTCGAACTTAATCAGTCGGTTCATCTCAACCGCATACTCCATCGGAAGTTCGCGCGTGAACGGTTCAATGAAGCCCATGACAATCATTCGCGTCGCGTCTTCTTCAGAAATGCCGCGGCTCATCAGGTAGAAGAGCTGTTCTTCACTTACCTTTGAGACAGACGCCTCGTGTTCCAGCGTGACATCGTCATTCATAATCTCATTGTATGGAATCGTGTCGGATGTCGAATTGTCATCCAAAATCAGCGTGTCACACTTGATGTTCGCCTTGGAGCCCACCGCATTCGGCGCGAAACTCGCCAACCCGCGATAAGTGGTTTTGCCGCCGTGCTTACTAATCGACTTCGAAACAATCGTCGAGGTCGTGTTCGGCGCATTGTGAACGACCTTGGCGCCTGCGTCTTGGTGCTGGCCCTTGCCTGCCACCGCGATCGACAGCACCATCGCCTTTGCACCCTCACCCTGCATATACACGGATGGATATTTCATTGTCAGTTTCGATCCGATGTTGCCATCGACCCACTCCATCGTCGCATCGCGATGTGCCACAGCGCGCTTGGTCACCAGGTTATAGATGTTTGGCGCCCAGTTTTGAATCGTGGTATAACGGCAACGGGCCCGGTCCTTGACAATGATCTCCACGACCGCACTGTGCAATGAGTTTGTGCTGTAAACCGGCGCCGTACAACCCTCGACATAGTGGACGAAACTGTCGTCGTCGGCAATGATAAGCGTCCGTTCAAATTGGCCCATATTCTCCGAGTTAATACGGAAATACGCCTGCAACGGCACTTCACAACGTACGCCCTTTGGAACGTAAATGAAGCTACCGCCACTCCAGACTGCGCTGTTGAGTGCAGCGAACTTGTTGTCCTCTGGTGGAATCACCGTGCCAAAGTACTCTTTAAAGATTTCCGGATGTTCTCTCAAAGCCGTGTCCGTATCACAGAAGATGACGCCCATCTTTTCCAAGTCCTCACGCATGGAGTGATAGACGACCTCAGACTCGTACTGTGCCGAGACACCAGCCAGGAACTTTTGTTCCGCTTCCGGAATACCAAGCCTGTCGAACGTGTTCTTAATCTCTTCAGGAACCTCATCCCACGTCTTACCCTGGCGTTCCGAAGGCTTGACGTAGTACGTAATCTCGTCGAAATCCAATTCGCTCAAGTCGCCGCCCCAGTTTGGCATTCCCTTTTCCAGAAAGATGTCGAGGGAACGCAAGCGGAAATCCGTCATCCAGCCGGGCTCGTTCTTCATCATCGAGATCTCTTCGACGGTTTTGCGTGTCAGGCCCTTTTCGAACTTGACGACGGAAATGTCCTTATCGCGAAAACCATACTGATACTCTTCCATGTCCGGCAGTTGTTTTGCCATGCCAAACATCCCCTTTCGAGATGTATTACCATTCACCATCAGTGCCTGTCATGCGCAGTTTATTTCTTAATCTCGCCAGTCGATGAGGCTGCACGCTCCAGCGCCTGCCACGCCAGCGTCGCACATTTGATGCGCGCCGGAAACTTGGCGACACCGTGGAGCGATTCAAGCTCGCCCAGTTCGTCAAAATCCACGTCCTGACCCAACATCATTTCCCGAAATGTCTGCGAGAGTTTCAATGCGTCGTCAACCGATTTGCCTTTAATGGCCTCCGTCATCATGGATGCGGACGACATAGAGATGGAACATCCGCTTCCCCGAAAACGTACATCTTTCACGATGCCGTCCTCCACCATCAGTTGGAGAAAAATCTCGTCACCGCAGCTGGGATTCCGAAGATCTACCGAGATGGCGTCCTCAGATAGCGTTCCCTGATTTCGCGGTTTCTGATAATGGTCCATGATCACTTGGCGATACAACTCATCCAATTGCATGGCCGAAGAACTCCTTCGCTTGTTGTAGGGCTTCTACCAAGTGCTCAACGTCATCTTCTGTATTATAAAGATAAAAGCTGGCACGCGCAGTCGACCCGACACCCAAAATCCGCATGAGCGGCTGTGCGCAATGATGTCCTGCGCGCACCGCGACGCCCTGAGTATCCAATACAGTCGCTACATCGTGCGGATGTACACCACGCAGGTTGAACGTAACCAACCCACCGCGATGCACGCCTGCCGGCGGGCCATAGACGTCAATACCATCGATGGCCTGCAACCGTTCCATGGCCAAATTGGCTAATTTCGCGTCGTGTTCCGCAACGGCATCCAGACCGATGGCAGACAGATAATCCACTGCCGCGCCAAGACCAATCGCCCCAGCGATAATCGGCGTACCGCCCTCAAACTTCCATGGTGCTTCCTTCCAGGTAGACTCGTAAAGCTCTACCACGTCAATCATTTCGCCGCCAAAATACGTCGGCTCCATTTGCTCAAGCAATTCTTTCTTGCCATACAAGACGCCAATGCCAGTAGGCCCACACATCTTGTGCCCGGAAAAAGCGAGAAAATCGCAATCTAGCTCGACCACATCAATCGGCATGTGTGGCACGCTTTGGGCGCCATCCACCACCATAATGGCGCCATGTCGATGCGCGATTTCAGCAATTTCCTTCACCGGATTAATTGTACCAAGTACATTTGAAACGTGCGCAATGGCCACCAACTTGGTTTTATCTGTGACGGCAGCCTCCACATCCTCCAAGCGAATCGTACCATCCGGTTGAAGTGGAAGATACTTGATGGAAGCGCCGGTAGCACGAGCCACCTGCTGCCAAGGAATCAAGTTACTGTGATGCTCACTCGGCGGCAGCACAATTTCGTCGCCAGCCTGGAACCGCGTGCGCGCGTAACCATAGGCTATCATGTTGAGCGACTCCGTCGTCCCGCGGGTGAATACGACCTGATTCGCAGACGGCGCGTGGATGAAGGTAGCAACCTTCTCCCGCGCCTGCTCATAAGACTCCGTCGCCCTCGTCCCAAGGGTGTGGACACCGCGATGCACGTTGGAATTCTCATGTTCGTAATACCGCTTCAAAACATCGAGCACCTGGCGCGGCTTCTGAGATGTCGCCGCGCTATCCAGGTAGACGAGCGGATGACCGTTGATCTTCTCCTCAAATATCGGAAAGTCCTTACGGATTTCTATCGGATTCATCGTGAAAGCTCCCTTTCTATACGCGCCACCACGAGGTCGCGCAACGGGGCACTAGGCAAGGCCTCCACCGAATCGTGAAGATAGCCCCAGATAATCATCTGTGTGGCCTGTGCCTGCGGAATACCACGGCTCATCAGATAATACACTTGGTTCGGGTCAATCTTCCCAACGCTCGCTGCATGCCCACAACGATTGACGTCATTTTCATCAATCAGGAGCATCGGAATCGCATCTGCGCGTGCGGTACCGTCAATCATAATCATTCTGTCGTGCTGCTCACTGCCCGCTCCGACAGCACCCTTGACAATTTCTGTGCAACTACGGAAGACGCTGTTCGCACGTTCGCGCAACGCTCCGTGCATCGTGATATCACTTTCCGTATGGCGCCCACGATGCACCATGCTCGCGGTCAAATCCATGTGTTGGCGTCCATATCCCAACCCAATCACACGCGTTTCTCCACGCGCGCCAGTTCCTTCCAGGACGTCTTCCACCAGTTCGACCGTAAATGCGTTACTCACATCGCTGACCGTCCATTCGACCACCGCATCCTTGCCCACCAGCGCACGGCGCGTCACGAAATAAGTCGCTCCTTTCGCGAACTCGTCAGCGGTACCGACGTGCACGCGACTACCTGCCTTGGCCACGACTTCCGTGACGTGACTCGACGTAAACTTCTCCTTCTGTTCTGGTGAAAACGTCACGTCGATGAATTTCACATCAGCCAGTTCATCCGCCACAATCAAATTACGTGGATACGTGCCCGATTCAGTTGCCGTGAACACATGAACCGATTCAAAGGGAACGTCAACTTGCACGTTCCGCGGAACATATAAAAAGACACCGCCCGCGAACAGTGCGAGACTCAATGCAGACCATTTATTGTCATCCACCTTGACGACGGATGCCAGATGTTCTTTCACCAACGATTCGTGCTTGACCGTCGCAGTGTGTACATCTGTAAAGATGACACCTTGTTGGCCAAGCGCCTCTGTGTGCTTCACTTCAATGAGATGCCCGTCGACAAACAGGGCGTACGGGTGGTCGAGATTGTTCACGTAATGGCGAACCGACTCTGGTACGCCGGCTGGCGAAGCAACAAACGTGCCCGTCTCCCAGCCGCGCTTGCGGAGGTCTGTCTTCTCGAGGCGCGGTTCCGGCATCTCGGTAAATCGCTGCCAGGCGTCCTCCCGCAGGCGCAACACCCATTCAGGTTCCTGAAACGCCGAACTTACGGCATGAACTTGCAATGACACCGTATTCGCTTCGGTCACTTGTGCTCCCCCCTTACGCGTCGACCCCGACTGTCTCGTCTTCGATACCCAGTTCTTCTTTCAACCAGTCGTATCCCTTAGCTTCCAATTCCTCTGCGAGCTTCGCGTCGCCAGACTTGACAATTCGCCCTTGCATCATGACGTGCACATAATCCGGTACGATGTAATTCAACAAACGTTGGTAGTGCGTAATGATAAGGAAGCCGATATTGTCAGATTTCATGCTGTTGACGCCATTCGCTACAACTTTCAAGGCATCGATGTCGAGACCTGAGTCAATCTCGTCCAAAATTGCGATACGGGGTTCGAGCATCGACATCTGCAAAATCTCGTTGCGCTTTTTCTCACCACCGGAGAACCCTTCGTTGAGGTAGCGCTCAGCGAACACCGGATCAATATTCAATTGCTTCATTTTCTCCTGCAGCGTCCGGTGAAACTTGAGAACTGGTATTTCTTTTCCCTCTTCCATCCGCGCGTTGAGCGCCTGGCGAATAAAGTTCGCGTTCGACACACCTGGCACTTCCGATGGATATTGCATCGCGAGGAACAAACCCGCGCGTGCGCGTTCATCCGTAGACATTTCGAGGAGGTCCTGCCCATCCAATGTCACGCGACCACCTGTGACCTCGTAATGAGGATGACCCATCAAAGACGAAGCCAGCGTGCTCTTCCCCGTCCCGTTTGGTCCCATGATGGCGTGAATTTCCCCGCCGCGAATATGTAAATTCAATCCCTTGAGGATTTCCTTACCCTCAATGCTGACGTGTAGATCTTCGACTTGGAAATTTGGCTTTGCCATACGTACCTACCTCTCACTCATCTGTATATTTCTAAATGTTGACCATATTAGTCATGTTTCTTCTTTAAAAAGCGTATCACACCTGTGCAAAAATGCAAGTTTTCTAAGCACACATTGGGTAGAGTGCCCCGTTTGCCAGCAGAGCATCGCACAAAAGAGCCGCCTTGGCGGCGGCCCTGATTTAAAACAAATATTTGAATACGAGCTTCGCTTCGTCGGACATCATTTCTTTATCCCAAGGTGGATCGAACGTAAGCGACACATCGACTTCTTCGACACCCTCCAAGGACGTCAGCCGCTCCACGATTTCATCCTTGATTTCGTCGAACAACGGGCAACCCATTGTGGTGAGCGTCATCGTGACTTTGATGCGCTTGCCACCATCTTCAATATCGATATTGTAAACCATCCCTAGGTTGACGATATCAATTTGAATCTCCGGGTCGAGCACCTCAGTCAACATATTGCGAACCAGTTCTTCCGTGACCAAGCCGTTCCACCTCACTTTCAAATCACACGCTAGTTTCCTTTACAGCAAGGAGGACAATTCCGTGTACTCCAGATGCAACGCGTTGGCCACCGCTTCGTACGTGACCTTCCCACGATACACATTGACGCCCTTCGCCAGAGCGGCGTCAGCCTTGACCGCGGCCGCGGCACCCAGGTTGGCCAAACGCACCGCATACGGTATCGTCACGTTGGTCAACGCAAGCGTCGACGTGCGCGGAACCGCCCCTGGCATGTTGGCTACTGAATAGTGTACCACACCATATTTCTCATACACCGGATCACTATGGGTCGTGATGCGGTCAATCGTCGCAATCGATCCGCCCTGGTCAATCGCCACATCGACAATCACGCCACCCGGGTTCATCCCCTTGACCATGTCATCCGTGACAATCTTCGGCGCACGCGCACCTGGTATCAGCACAGCGCCCACAAGCAAGTCAGCGCCTTCAATATGTTCGTGCAGGTTATAACTGTTTGACATCACGGTCCGCACTTGCCCGCGGAACATGTCATCCAGTTCTCGCAGCCGCCGAGGGTTGCTGTCAAAAATCGTGACATCTGCGCCCATCCCCAAAGCGACGCGTGCAGCATTCGTACCGACGATACCGCCGCCGACAATGACGACGCGCGCCGGTGGCACCCCAGGAACGCCAGCGAGCAGCACACCGCGACCACCAAATGGCTTCTCCAAGAAGTGCGCGCCCACTTGAATGGACATCCGGCCAGCCACTTCCGACATCGGCATCAAGAGTGGCAGACTGTTATCAGACAATTGAACTGTCTCATAACCAATCGCCGTGACGCCGGTATCCATTAAGGCTTTTGTCAATTCGGGCTCCGGCGCGAGATGCAAATATGTAAACAGTGTCAGATCAGAGCGAAAGAAAGCAAACTCAGACGGTTGTGGCTCCTTGACCTTGAGCACCATATCGGCGTCGCCCCAGGTGGACGACGCATCAGCGTAAATGTGTGCACCAGCCTCTTGGTACTGTGCGTCTGTAAACCCACTGCCTGCGCCTGCGCCGGTCTCGACAAACACCTGATGACCCGCATCCACGAGCGCACGTACACCAGCTGGTGTAATTGCAACGCGATCTTCATTGTCTTTAATCTCTTTTGGCACTCCGATTCTCACGACTGTTTCTCCCTTCACCAATACCGCCTAATGGAAGCCAGGCTCGATTTATTTCTAGTGTACGTCTCTCGTAATCTAAACGCAATGAGACGTGATAGGTAAGCTTACTCGCTCCCCTCACCTGGCGCCACAATTCGTTTCACGCGGACTCGTCGAGTCCGTGAACGGCGTGCCTCCTCAACGACTTCGGGATGCACTTCTAGCCACAGTTGAATGCGTTTGACGTCGCTGGGCGCAATGCGCCACGTGCGATCATTATACAAAAACGACTCCCCTGTTAACTCGTCCACAAGCGACTCCACTGCCTGCCTTACGGCCTCAACTGGGACATGCAGCATGTCTGCCAACTCTGCCAGACTAAACCGCGTCGTCATGGGTTTCCTTCTCCTTTCTCCCGCGTCGCCCCCGTACGCCGCGGGTCGTTTTTCGCGTTAAAAACCACCCTGAGGCGTGTTGATAATCATCACGTGGGCCATTCGGTTAAAGAAATCCGATTGATTATCCGAAATCACTCGGAAGTTCACCGCAATCGATTGTCCAGGCTGAACGACACTAGGCCACACCTGGTCTTTATACTCGGGTGTCAAATGGTACATAAAACGAATACTGCCATCCGACATAAAACTCTGTTCAGGCGACGACGCAAACCAAATGACGGCACGCGCTGAACTGAGCGGAAACGGCGATTTGGACGTGTTAGTCAGCCTCGCATCGATTTGCACCGACTGCGCACGACCGTCCACGACACGTGGCTCCACCTGTACCTGACTCACGTCAAGCGGGCTCTTGGTCCACACCTTGTCAGCCATGTCGGTCGGTACCAAGTGGGCTAGGTAAAAGCTAAGATGCGGCGTTTCCACGATAGCCTGTGTCAGCGGCGCATGCAGCGTGCTACCGTCCGGGTGAAATCCCCATTGTGCCGTCTGGTGCGGCGCAATGGAACCACTGGGCCCGTTGACAAACGTCAACCAATTTTCTCCGGTTTGCAGGTTATTGTTCCCTGCCGGTGTGAACGACAGGACACCAAAGATATCCGATTCGCGCACCGGTTTGTCTGAGGTATTCGTCAAATCGGCAAGTACGTCGGAATCCTTCGGGTCTCCAGGCAATGTACCCACGCGCACGTTGGATATTTGTAGCGGGGCTTGCGCCATCCCATACTGCTTCGCGTCTAATTGGAACGAAACTGGCGCCGAAGTGGCAGATGCTTGGTTTGCTGCTTGCTCTGCATCATGCCGCTCCAGGCCTATCCCCACTCCAATCACTGCGACTGCCGCGACCAGTCCGCTGGCGATTCCAGCGTACCAAGAGCGTGGTACTCGCTTTCGCCGTCCTCCTGCAAGTGCTAGATCTTCTGCCTTGGCGGCATTGAGAACGCGCGACTTCAACTCGTCGCGAAACGGAACTTCACTCAATTGCTGCATGATGTTCTGGAGGTCTTTATCGTCTCGATTCGTCATGAAACCCCATCCCCTCCTCACTGAGCGCACGCTTGAGCAACTGCCGTCCTCGATGTAATCTCGTTCGAACCGCTTGTTCAGTTATTCCAAGAACCTCGGCCACCTCTTGGCTCGACAGTTCCCGCTCATAATAAAGAATGACCACTTCCCGATACTTCTCCGGCAATCGATGGACCGTCTGCCACAATTCATCGCGATCAAGCTTCACGGCCACTTCCGTGGCCGTGTCAGACACCGATATGGCTGCCAGCGCGTCGCCGTCATCTGCAACCTCGTGCTTCGCGCTCCAAGATCTGAGGTAATCTTTCGCGCGGTTCGCCGTAATCGACAGCAACCAGGTCTTTACAGAGCTGTTTCCTTGAAACGACTCCCAATTTCGCCATGCTCGAAGAAAGACATCCTGGGCGATGTCTTCTGCCCTATGATAGTTGTGAACATAAGAGTAGGCGAGATGGATCACGTCACTCCCATAAGCGTCCATCCACTCCTCGAGACGAGGAAGATCTTGAAACGCTTCGTCATCGCTCGCCCGACGCGCTTTCGGCATGTTGATTCCCCTTACTGAAGCGCACGCCTTTTGACTGTTAGACGGAGTTCTCCCGCTAAACGTGACAAAGGCGTGTGCGAATCCCTAAAACATGCTACACTTTCGAGCAGATTTGATAAAGAGATGTTGGAGGTCACTATGTATAAGACTCTGCGCAGCGCACTCTTTCAATTAGACCCAGAGCGAGCACACCATCTTGTCCTCGACGCCTTGGGACACTGGCCCAACCTGGGTAAACTTGCTGTCCGCCCGTGGACGCCCGACAAAATCCTGCACACGACCGTGCTCGGTATGACCCTTCCCCACCCAATTGGGCTCGCCGCAGGGTTGGACAAAGATGCAGTCGCTGTGCCAGGGCTCTTCCATTGCGGTTTTTCCAGTATCGAAGTCGGCACCGTCACCCCCGTTCCACAACCCGGCAACGAATTGCCGCGATTGTTCCGGTTGAAGGCAGATGAGGCACTGATCAATCGCATGGGCTTCAATAACAAAGGAAGTCGTGCCTGTGCCAACCGCCTGGCCAACCTGAAACATCGAGCAGGCTATGTCGGTGTCAATATTGGCAAAAACAAAGTGACACCAAATGAACGCGCGGGCGACGACTATGAGCGTGCCCTTCGCGACGTCATCGCGACTGCCGATTATGTGACGATAAATCTGAGTTCTCCAAACACGCCAGGCCTTCGGGATCTACAAAGTGCGCGAACCATCCAGTCCTTGCTAGACAGACTCGCGCCTTACCTCACTGAACATCGCAAGCCAGTCTTTGTCAAACTGTCTCCAGACCTCAACGACGCGGCGCTGACTCATATCGTCGAAGCGTTGTTAGAGTCTAGTTTGGTCGGGCAACTGGGTATTATCGCGACCAACACGACAATCTCCCGGGTGGGACTGAAAAGCGCAGAGAAAAAAGAGAGTGGCGGATTGAGCGGGCGACCGCTAAGGGCGAGATCGACCCAGGTGATTCGCCTTGTGCGGCAAGCGGCACAAGGACGCCTGCCCATCATCGGTTGCGGCGGAATATTCACAGGGGACGACGCGTACGAAAAAATTCGAGCTGGCGCCGACCTGCTACAAATCTATACAGCCTTCATCTACGAAGGGCCAACGGTCGTTCGGGACATCGCCAGAGAATTGGCCGAACGGCTTCGGCAGGACGGATTTTCCACTATCGCCGAAGCCGTTGGCGCAGACGTCTGAGCATAGGCCTATGCAAAGGCCTGGTGAAATCAGGCAGGTCAGACGCCGACGATGTGGTATCCTCCGTCGACGTGAATCACCTCGCCTGTAATCCCCCGACTCAAATCAGACAGGAAGAACGCCGTGACGTCTCCGACCTCTTGCGCGTCGACATTGCGGCGAAGCGGCGCCTTCTCCTCCATCGTGTGCAACACGTCGTTGAAGCCGCGCACGCCTTTCGCCGCGAGTGTGCGAATTGGCCCAGCGGAGACCGCATTCACGCGGATGTTGTCCTTGCCCAAGTCTTTTGCAAGATAGCGCACAGCCGACTCCAGCGAAGCCTTGGCAACACCCATCACGTTATAATTTTCCACCGCGCGCTCACCACCTAAATAACTCATGGTGACGATGCCACCACCATCCGTCATCAAAGGACGGGCGGCTCGGGCCACGGCGACTAGTGAATACGCGCTAATATTCTGCGCCAGCAGAAACCCTTCACGGGATGTCGCCACAAATTCGCCCTGTAAATCTTCGACGTTGGCGTGCGCTATCGAATGCACAAGGCCATGAATCGAACCCTGTTGACCAATCTCGGCAAACGCCGCCTCGATCGAAGCATCGTCAGTGACGTCACATTGAACCACGCGCGCGTTCGTCTCCGGGAGTTCGGCAAGCAACTTCTTAATCTGTTCCCCCGCCCGCTCACTCCTGTACGTCAACACGAGATTTGCCCCATGTTGCGCTGCGGCTGTCGCGACGCTCCAACCAATGCTGCGCTTATTTGCGACGCCCATCACGACAATGGTCTTGCCAGTCAAAAGTGCCAAGTGATAACCCCTTTTCCAGTGGACAGTTCTTTTACATGTATACCATCCGGCGCGAATATCGTAAACAATCGGTCGAAAGTTTGCACACGGTATTTGGAAAACATTCTATGAGTGCGTTACAATAGGCTTGAAACGACCCAATTACATAGGGAGGTTTGTCCACATGGCTCATGAATTGCCAGCATTACCGTATGCGTTTGACGCACTCGAACCGCACATCGACGCCTTGACGATGGAAATTCACCATGATCGTCACCACGGGACGTACGTTACGAACTTGAACAAAGCGCTCGAAGGTCAAGCAGACTTGGCCAATAAAAGCGTTGAAGATCTGATCAGCGACCTCAACGCCGTTCCAGAAAACATTCGTACGGCAGTCCGCAACAATGGCGGCGGCCACGCGAACCACAGCCTGTTCTGGAAGCTGCTCTCGCCAAATGGTGGCGGCCAACCAACAGGTAAATTGGCTGAGGCGATTAATAGCACTTTTGGTAGCTTTGATAAATTCAAAGAGCAGTTCAACGCTGCAGCGACAGGCCGCTTTGGCAGTGGTTGGGCGTGGCTGGTTGTCGACGGCGGCAAACTCGCCATCATCAGCACAGCAAACCAAGACAACCCGTTGATGGAAGGGAAAAAGCCTGTTCTCGGCCTCGACGTTTGGGAACACGCTTACTACCTCAAATATCAAAACAAACGTCCTGATTACATCGCAGCGTTCTGGAATGTCGTCAACTGGGACGAAGCAAATAAGAACTACGAAGCTGCACTGTAAGACATACACATATTCCAAAAGCTGTTCCTCAGGATGCTGGGGAACAGCTTTTTTTTGTCGTCGTTGCCATGAAAAAAATCTGGGACAACCCCCTGGCTCATGTTACACTAGATTTAACCATTTACTAGACGCCATTTCGCGATTCGGATAGGAGGTTGAGTCGTGTCAAAACAGACCCCAGGGCGCATGCACTGGGTTATGCAAAAAATTCTTATTCCGACTGCAGCTATCTCATCATCCGCCGCCATATTGATTTGGTCCTACCAATACCATGAGCGTCACCTGAACGAGCAACTGTTAAATGGACAAGCCGCGCAAGCATTGGCCAGCCAAATAAAAACCGGAACGACGACCTCTCTACAGCCATCGCAGACGTCAAGCACTTCGAAAACGTCGACATCGACCGCCGATGACCACTCGAACACGTCAAACAGGCAAAGCAACTCCATCGACAATTCGAAATCGACGGTGCATTCAGACAATCTGACGACACCCAAAATAGCGGCGACAAAACCGTCATCGTCAGCGACTCACCCGGGAAAATCAGCTGGTACACAAGACAATTCGGCTGCTGCGACGTTGGGCGCGGTTCTTGGCGGACAAGCGAAAGTCGTCGCAAAGAGCGCGTACGCAGACACGTCCGTCAAATCTTCGGTGTTACAGTACGGGCAATCTCCAGAAACCGAGGGCGTCCTGTCCTCGTATTCAGATGGGCAAGGACACAGTTTAACCGTGCCAACATCGATGACGCATGACATTGTCGCGGTTCCACTCCAACGAGGCGTCATTTGGGCGCAAATTCCGAAGTCCCCCACGACAGTGGGTGCGCAAAGTCCACCGACGGTGATTCAGTACACGCCATTCCCGACCGATGCCAAACAGACGCCGCTCACAGAAGGCGCCATCATCATCGGTCAGGTGCCCGCCAATGTCGCATCGGCGTCGGCGTTCAACACCAATTGGACGACGGCTGTTTCACCGGCACAAACGACAAGTGGATCCGTTGCCAACTCATCCACAGGCCAACAACCAGATTCGACCACCGCGTCGCAGCCACTCGGCAGTTCAAGCTCGAATGCGTCTTTGCAACACGCTGGCGTCGCACAAAATAAAACAAATACCACCGTTCATCTATTCGAATTGGACCAGACACACAGCGGGGCCGTTTTCGTCTTTGAGCTTACAGATGCAAGTGGCGCAAAAACCGATGCACTGCAGTATTTTGACGAGACCTCCATGCACGTATCGCCTTTGGCGAATCTGCAAACGACTGCCCAGCAAAACGTGTGGTGGGCCGTCGGTCAAACAGACATTTACTGGGGAACTGCGGTTCGCTCGACCGATGGAAACTCGATATCGGGCAGTGCGACCCGGTATGATCTGACGCGCAATCAAACACAATCTATCGCCCTTGGAACTTGGACCGACAACGTCTACATCCACGGCGACAATCTCGTCTATCAAATCGGCAATACATCGACCTGGGCCCTGTTTACGCCGAACCACTGAGCGACGCCTACCGACACAAAAAAGCTGCGCGGGACACGACGGAGAAACGCCTGCCCCACGCAGCTTTGATTTCGTTGTACAGCCCCGCGTACCCACACACGATTGTCTCATGCGCGCAACGCCGGAAAGTCCTGTGCTTGTCCAATAAATTTAACGATAGCGAACCAGTTGCAGCACCTCTTCGCGCATGCGCAAATCCGACTCATAGCGACCGCGAACCGCCAACGTCATCGTCTTGCTGCCCGGCTTCTTAATGCCGCGCATATTCATGCACAGGTGCTCCGCATCGACGACCACCATAACCCCTTCGGCATTCAACTCGGTAAACAGCACGTCGGCTATGTCGTTGGTCATCCGCTCCTGCACTTGGGGCCGCTTTGCCACCGTGTCCACCAAGCGGGCCAACTTCGACAAGCCTGTTACCACATTGTCGCTCGGAAGATAGGCCACATGGGCTGTCCCAAAGAAAGGTAGCAAATGATGTTCACACATCGAGTAGAACGGGATGTCGCGAACGAACACCATTTCTCCGTGCTCGACGTGAAAACGAGCGCTCAACTCCTGCTTTGGATCCCGATGCAACCCCGCAAAAATCTCTTCGTACATACGTGCGACACGCGCAGGGGTATCCAACAACCCTTCGCGATCTGGGTCTTCGCCCACCGCCGTCAAAATCATGCGCACAGCTTCTTCAATCTTGGCCAAGTCCATTGTTCGTGCCGGTTGAATTGATGTATCTTCGAATTCTGCGTCCACATGATGTGGGTGAATGTGTGTTGTCAATCGTGTTCCTCCTCATCAATCGCCCCGCACTTCAGATGGGAGCCATTGTACATCCTTTATACAATGATGTACTGTCGTCCACAAGCGTCGTTGTCATCCTGCCCGAACAATCTACCAGAGATGCATACGTGCATGAGCAAGCAATCCTCTGTCGCGGTTGCTCACATAGGCGCGGGACTTGATTGCCATCAACCCCCGCGCCTGACTGACTCATGTCTGCACACTACCAAATGGTTTTTGCAGTATCAAGCGGTAGGACCACAATCTATTCCACTATCGCGAAACTGCACCGTGTTGTAAAGTGCCCCCCACCCTTTGACCTGCGTTATCTCATCGTTGACAGGACACGTCGCGTAATATGCGATATAACCTTTGATGTTACCGCCAGTCACTTGCGGCCGATTTCCCGTAATGGGCGCAATCGCCACAAATGCAGGTAGGCTCAGAGCGGACAACTGAAATGTCGTGTATTGCGATTGGTTGCAATAAAACGCAGGTTGGAACGATGTGTTGATAGACTTTAAGCCTGCATCCCAACCGCGGATAAAGTCCTGAAACTGTTGCGCTGTTTGGGCAGGTGTATTGTAACCTTCGGGATCGAGAATGACGTAGTTCGGACGCCTTGTTCCAGGATATGCTTGAATTTGCGTCCCAGCGTATGATCCAGCGTCAAACCCTGCTTGATAAAAGGTCGTTCCACTCGTCGGCCAACTGACCGTCCAAAACGACAACCACCACAACTTCGCACCACTGGACTCCAGCACTTGCGCGACCTTTGCGTCAGGCTTAGCGGACAATGTCGCTGTAAACGGACTCGTTTGCGCCCCGAGCGCTGTCGTGACGGCAATCCCTGGCCAGCCTTGAGAAATGGCCTTTTGAACGTCAGACGTCGTGGAAATCGACGCGTATACGCCGACAGAGGGCGACGAAGTTGTAGGCGCAGGCTGCGTGGATGGCGTTGGATCCGTCGACGTGACGTTCGGCTGCGCATTCGACACGCACACCTGCTGTGGCGTTTCCTGTGTGGGCAGCGCACCGTAGCCGCGCGGAAACACCCCATGAATCGCGTAGTAGGTCAGCATGACGGCCAGTGTCAGACTGTCGAGGGATGTCACGCCCCCCGCGTTGGCGAAATAATTCGCTTTTGCACTCGCCACGCCTTGGCCTAGCGCGTACATTTCAAATGGCGTATGACCGCCTGGTTGTCCACTGGGATTCGCCCAGCCACACGGATTGTAATATAAGGAGTAGACTGCAGCCCCTCCCACTGCCACGACAATATTGCCCTCGGCGGCGACTAACCGCCACGCATTCTGAAAATTCCCCGTACAATTGGCTCTCGGAACGCCGCAGACGTTCGCTGCCGCCTGTGCCTTGAGTAGGTCCGTCGGCGTCGCCGCATAAAGATACACATGGCTTGGACTTACAGTCATGGACTTCCACACTCCCCCTGTGTTTTCTGTGGGCAAGCACCCGCTCAACAAAGAGCGAACGTGCATTCAATACAGAGGCTGATGACGCGCGCAATATCACTCTATGCAAGTGAGCACGCAATGCATGTAGGCGCCACAGAAGGAGGCGATGGGCATGCACTTCCTGGCAATGGGCGATTCCATCACGTTTGGCGAAGGGGCAACCCGCCATTGCTTGAGCTACCCATGCGTATTAACTCAGATGCTCCGACACACGCGTGGCATCAAGTCGGCTTCGGGCCTCGTCGTGGCAGAGCCTGGCTGGACCAGCGGCGCACTCAACGCCGCCGCACACGCGCTGGGTCGAATGGCGTTTGCGAAAGAGCGCGCAATTATCATCTGGGTCGGCGGCGACGATTTGGCCTATGCTGCACTCGCCGCAGCAAATGGATCCCCGCATCCGATGCAGGTGGTGACATCTGCGTTAAAACGCTACGGCTACCAGTTGAGGGGCCTCGTTCGCTACATCCAAACGTCGACCCACACACCGATTTACTTGTGTACGCAGTACAACCCATTTCCCAACAGCCCACTCGCAGTCGACGGCATCGCAGCGCTCAATGCGGTCACAAAAGAAGTGACCGATAGCACGGGCTGCGTCTGTGTTCCAACCGCCAGTTGGTTTGCTGGTCGACAAAAGGAACTGATTGCCGGATACCGCACTGGCACATTGCGCGATATCGAACGGCACGGTGTACTGCCCATTCACCCAAACAATGCGGGACACCAAGTCATTGCACGCGGGCTCTATGGGATAATTGCACCAAAATTCGGCCTGTAACATAGGCTAGGGCACCGTGTTTAGTGAGTTAGTCGGAGGTGAACGCGGATTGCTGTCACTTGCCCTTGCCGCCGCGATGATGCGGGACATGGTCCTTGTCACCGGGTTTGTCAATCAGTCGTTTCCACAGCCACTGGATAAAGAAGAAGAACAGGCGTGCTTTGAACGCTGGCGCAAGTACCAGGACAAAGCCGCACACGATTTACTTGTCGAGCACAACCTGCGCCTGGTTGCACACGTCGCCAACGTATTCGCTACACTGTCACGACATCGGTTGGGCCAGTGTCAATTGAACCATTGGGCCAGAAATGACCACATCGACCGCATCGCCAGAGGCGTCAATGAGGCATTCGTCCACAAAGCTACAGACCATCTGGCGGCGGATGTCAAACGGAATCCGCTCATCCCCCGTTAAGAACATCTGCATCACCTGATCTATCGACCGCTGGCGCGCCGATTCCGTTTGCTGGAGGACCGACTGTAAGTGCGCTGTGCGCGCCGCCGCACGTGCTTGCTGTTGCCGCACTTGCTCGGCGAGGCGTTCATATTCAACTTGCGACAAGTCCCCAGTCACATACAAATTCTGAAGCCGCTGAAGCCGCTGAACTAGTTGCTCGTATTGCGTTCGCGACAACTGTATGTCATCCAGTATCCTTCGCGCATGTAGACCCGTATCGTCTAAAGCGACTGCTTTCCACATCTGTGATGCCAAAAGCCGTTTTACCAACTCGCCAAACACAGCCCGCTCAATCGCCATCGCGCGAATCGCCCGACACCGATGCGAACACTGTCGCGCTTCACCGGGTTTCTCCGCCGGGCGCCGATAGTACCGAAGGTCCCCATCCCTCTTGTTTCGAGATGCCGCAACATGCCACATTCGGTGACATAAACGACACCGCAACTTCCCCTGAAGCAAATGTTGGTACGTATTGCGACTGGACCCTTGGCGATGCGCCGCCTGTCTGCGCTGACGCGCCCGCTCGAATGTCGCATCGTCGACGATACGCGGCACTGGGTAAAGAATCCAGTCGGTTTTTGGATGCCAACCAATCACGCGTCGGACGCGCTGGCGACCGCGCGCGGCGGCACCCCGCTCCTTCTTCGTTCGACGTCGATTATATGTGTACCGCCCGACATACATCTCATTGCGCAAAATGTGCGCCACCGTGGCATGACTCCACGACAGCGCCTTACGCGTCTTTGTCGGTGCGCCGCATTCGTCCAATCGCCGGGCGATTTGGCGCATGCTGAGCCGTTCATCGACATACCACGCAAAGATTTGCCGGACATACGCCGCTTCCGCTTCGTCAATGACCAATTTCCCAGATTCGTAACGATATCCATATGGGTCGATCCCCATCGGCATAATTTGCCCCTCACGAGCCGCCCGAAGCTTACCCGACAACGTCCGTCGACGAATTTGCCGCAACTCGTACTCCGCAATACTACTGATGATGTTAAATAACAAATGCGCTTCATCCGACTGATCCCAGTTCGGTACATCGACAAACACAATATCGACCTGATGTTGCTTCAAAAGGCGGACGATGATAGCTTTGTCGGCCATGTTGCGCGACAGACGGTCAGGATGCTTTACGATGACGTGGCTCAGCCGCCCTTCTGCGGCGGCGTCAAGCAGACGTGTAAGCGCTGGCCTATCCATATCTTCACCCGAAGCACCCGCCTCGCGGTACACCTCGACATCCTCCGCTGCAATGCCCAGCCGTTTCGCCTGTTCCATGCACTGCTCCAACTGCACGTCGAGACTATGGCCATCCGTCGCCTGCGCCCCTGTCGACACCCGGATATACACGGCGGCCTTCAGCAACCGCACGTGGTGTCCCTCCCTTCGTCGTCAGCGCGCCCGTCAGACAACTGTTCGGCAAACACGACCAGTTGTCTGTAGAGCACGGCCAATGTCGACGTGAGTTCCTGCTGCCGATAGATGTCACCGCCATCCGACTCGATACGAACAAAAATCGGTCTATCCGTCACAATCGCCCCCTCAGCAACTTGATATGCCTTGAAGGGATTGTCCTAGACGGATAGACCGCTGTTTCGGTACCTATAAAACTGTCGTTGCAATCGAGACGAACACTTTTATCGCCCACGAACTACGGCCGGGGCGACGGGTCATCCTCTCGCGAATCTGCCTCGTCCACTGTCGTCGATGGCGCACTCGATTCTTCTAGCGCACCTTCTCCTGCCTCTTTCGCTATCTCCTGTGGCTGCGCCTGCGCTTTTTCCCGACGATGGCTGCGGACTTTCAAGTAGACGATGGCCGCGACAATCAGACAGACGACGATGATAACGGGGATTAAGTAGCGGTGTAAAAATGGCCACAACTTGCTGACCAGTGCGCCAATGTAATGCCCGGCGATAATGAAGGCCCCCGACCAAGCAATGGCAGACAACGTGTTCACTGGCCAGAAAATCCAAAACCTCATCCGATTGATACCGGCCAAATACGGCACCAAAATGCGAATGCCGGCGATGAACTTCGCAATGACGAGCACCGCGTACTCGTAGCGCTGAAACTGTTCATTCGCCTTGTCTAGACGGGCAGCCGTAATCCCAATGTACTTACCCAAGTACAGCACAATCGGACGTCCGAGAAAGCGGCCAATACTATAAGCCACTGTGGAGCCCACGATGTTTCCGAGCGCTCCCGCCGCCCATAGCGGTACGAGTCGAAAAACGCCTTCCGTCCACTCAATACCCGACAGAGTCAGCGTAGTTTCCGCGGGAAACGGAAATCCGATTGCTTCGATGAACGTGATAAGGAATACGCCAAAGTAACCAAAATGGTGAATCCAATGTTGAATCAAGGTCCACTGTTCTCCTTAGTGCAGACTTGAAGCAAACTCGTGATTGTGTATGTAACACGAAGAAGTTTGATTCATCCGGTATAGACCAAGACGATTTAATTTCAATTGGAACCGTGGGCCTGATTAAAGCAGTCGACACGTACCAACCGACCAAAGGAACAAAATTTGCGACATATGCGGCCCGTTGTATCCAAAACGAGATTCTCATGCAGCTTCGCGCACAGCGCAAGACCCGCAAGGACGTGTCGCTTTACAGTCCTATTGGCACAGACAAAGAAGGCAATGAGATACCCATAACAAGATGACCGTACACAACGGGTGTGCCATATCCTTGATTATCCCCGATATGACGGACAAGCTCAATGCCATTTCGGCATTTCATCACAGCTTCTCCCTATTGATTCCGCAAACCTGCGCACTCAATTGGTTCGCAAGTGATTTTCGTTAAATTTCCGTAAAATATTTGTATCACAAACGTTAAACCTTGGTTAAATTTGCATAAATACTCCAGTTTTGACTATGCGCTTTTATAATCAAATAGACGGACAGTACATAGACAGTACATAGACAGTACATAGACAGTACATAGAAGCCAAGGAGAGAACATCCCGTGATCGGTAAATTCCTAAATAGTGTAAACCGAAAACTCATTCTCAGTTTTATCGCCGTTCTTTTGATCCCTTCTCTCGTCGTCAGTGTCATAGCCTATCGCACGTCCTACGCCAAGATGGCAGACGAACTACTCAATAACGCGACCAACAACGTGGCTCTGATGAATTCGGACATCTCAAAATACATTCAACCCGAAATGAACAATATCACGTACTTATCTGAGGAGATCAGCAAATCCGATTGGTCGTCAAACGATGGTGCGAAGTTGGACGCCATCCTGTCATCGTTTAGTGACACGCACCCAGAATTGGCAGACCTAGATTTCGCATCGACCACTGGCTTTTACAGGAATTATTCTAGCCAGCAAGCGCCAAGCGGATTCAACGCCCAACAACAACCTTGGTACCAACAAGCAGAACAGGTCAGTGGGCAAATTTGTATTCTCGATCCCTATCCATCCAGTTTGTTGAAAGGCCAACTCGTGATTGGCATTTCGGAAGTCGTGCACGATGGCAGCGGCGTGATCCACTGTGAAATTCCTGTATCTGCGTTAAGCGATGTGATTGGGTCTGTCAAAATTGGCCAAACAGGTTACCCATTGATTATCGATCGCGCTAAAAAAGTCGTCATCGACCCTGCCCTGAAAGCTGGCGAAGATGTCAGCAAACTACCGTGGGTAAATAGCATGTATACCAACACCGACGGCTCTGAGACCTACGCACAAGATGGTCACCAGCAAAAGCTCGTCTACACGACAAACCCCATCACAGGCTGGAAAATCGCAGGCTCCATGAACACACAGGACATGGCGAACGCGGCGCGACCGATTCTCACGACGACGCTCATCGTGCTCGTCATCGCCTTGATTTTGGCTGGCGGACTAATCTATATCAACATTCGCAACATCGTCGGCCCGCTGCGCAAATTAGTTCACACCACGAAACGGGTTGGCGCGGGCGACTTGAAGCAACGCGTACATATCGCCAATCACGACGAGTTTGGATTGGTATCAAACAGCTTCAATCAAATGGTCGACACACTGGAAACCGTGATTGACGAAGTCTCGCAAACATCGGACAAACTCGCTGCCGCGTCTCAAGAATTGGCTGCCAGCGCCGAAGAGACGAACAAATCAGCGGAGCACGTGTCGCTCTCTATTCATGCGATGTCCGACAATATCGCGATTCAAGCGCGCAATGTCTCAGAAAGTTTGACTGCAGTGACAGGGATCAGCGAGGACATCAAGCAGATTTCCAATCACGCGCAATCGGTTGGCCACGCGGCCACTGAAGCGGCGGATATCGCGAAGCACGGCAACGATTCCATCCAGCATGCCGTATCGCAGATGAACGCTGTGGGTCAGGGCGTCACGCAATTGGCGGAACTGATTCACTCGCTCGCAACCAACTCTCAAGATATCGGCAACATGACCGAATTGATTACAAGCATCTCATCGCAAATTCACCTTTTGGCACTCAATGCCGCCATTGAAGCCGCTCACGCGGGCGAACATGGACGCGGATTCGCCATCGTCGCCGAAGAGGTAAGAAAACTCGCTGGTGACACAGCCGACGCAGCCCGACAAATCGTGGAATCCATCTCGCTCATGCAGGCGCAGTCGGAAACTGCGGTCACGGCCATGCAATCTGCACAGACAGATGTGGACCACGGCATTCAGGCCGTGCATGTAGCTGGTACCTCCTTCGAGCGAATCACGGAGGCCGTCGAGGCCGTACAAACACAAATCCTCGATGTCTCCTCTGCAGCCCAACAAATTGCAGCAGGTACGTCCCAAGTGCTGACGTCTATTCAACAAATTGCGGCGTCCGCAGAACAGAATGCAGGAAGTTCGGAAAGTGTGGCTGCTATGGCAGAAGAACAAATGGCAACCATGCAAGAAGTGGCTGCCTCAACCCATGAGTTATCGCGGATGGCTGAACAATTGCGTCTATCCATCGCCCATTTTCAACAATAATGCGCCACGTCACTTGTCAAGAGCCGAAAGTTGCAGTAGGTGCCAAGGAAACCGCGCCTCTTCCGCTATGGAGAGGCGCGGTTTTTGCGATGATGCTCTTCGACAACCATATGCCAAAGCGGCGTGGCTGTCATTTCCCCTTCTGTTGCGGAGATGTCATTGTCTCTTGATAATACTTTGCGACGATGTTCACGACCGCTTGATGGCGCGTTTGGCGCTGTGCAGCGGACATCGGCTGTGGTGCAAAGATCCTTATCCGCGTCCCCCCGATATGCATCTCCTTGTCCGGTCGAACGCTCGTTGTCGTCTGAATACCCTCACTCGGTCGCAACTGCAACACCCCCTGTAAACGTATGACGACGAAGGTTGCAGCTTGCCTGACGAAGTTCCGCCACACACCGCTAACATGGGAAATCGGTGTTAAATCGCTGTAGGTTCAATATGAATGAGTTGTGGTCACTTCTACGACCCGCCTACGACCTGCAAACGAGGAGGCGCATCCACCAATGTCTTTCGGGACATTCCCTGAGCATCTCGGCAATGTGTGGGTATATCTCCGGAAATCGCGAGAAGACCGGGAAGCAGAGGAACGCGCGCGCCGTGAGGGGCGCGGTGACATCGAGACCTTATCTCGCCACCGCCGCAAACTCTTTCAATTGGCGTCCAAGTTTCAGTGGCGTATCACGCGTGTATTTGAAGAAGTTGTCTCCGGTGAATTTATATCGGAGCGACCAGAAATGCAAAAGCTTCTGCAAGGCGTAGAAAAGGGTGAGACACAAGCCGTTTTAACCATGGACATCGACCGCCTTGGGCGCGGCGATATGGAAGACCAAGGACGCATCATGCGGGTCTTTCGCGAAGCCGGCACCCTCATCCTAACCCCTGACAAAGTCTATGATCTCTGTGATGAAATGGACGAAGAGTGGACCGAGTTTAAAGCGTTCTTTGCCCGCCGCGAACTCAAGATGATCACCAAGCGAATGCAACAAGGACGCATCACAAGCGTCCAGGACGGCAAATACCTCGGCACTCGGCCACCCTTTGGTTACGACGTGAATGACGACCGGATACTCATTCCAAATCAAGATGCCGACACGGTGCGCCTGATTTTTGATCTCCACGTCAATCGCGGTATGGGTGGCAGCCACATTGCATCGTACTTGAACACACTCGGGATAAAGACCCCAACGGGAAAGTCGTGGAGAGCTGCGAACGTCGTTGCGATCCTCAGGAATGCCCATTACGCCGGTTACGTCGTATGGGGACGGATAAAGCACGACAAACGCAAAGGAACCTACACGAAACGCCCCGAGGAAGAAGTGATTCGGGCCAAAGGGCGCCACACGCCGCTGATTTCGATAGAGGTGTTTGAGGCGAGCGCTCAAATCCGCGCGTCGAGATCTCATGCCCCACTCGGTTTCTCAAAACAGATTGCGAACCCATTGGCCGGCCTCATCGAATGTTCGAAATGCGGCGAGAAACTGATTCGCCGGCCTTACACCAAACAAGGTCCCCACTTAATCTGCAAAAACCCGAATTGCCCCCAACGCAGCACCCGACTGGATATTGTCGAGCAAAGAGTGGTTCAGGCGCTCCGCGAATGGCTTTGCGAATACACCATCTCCTGCGACGAGGTGACTGCTGCCACAAATGCTCCAACAGAGGCGCACCACAACATGCGGTTACTGACGAAGATAGAGGATGACATTCGCCGCTTAGAAACACAACGAGACAACTTACACAACCTGCTCGAACAAGGCATCTATGACGCAGCGACATACCGTGATCGCAAACAAAAGCTCGTCTCGGAATTATCCACATTAGCGCACCAGAAAGAACGCTTGATGAAGGACATTGACCGGGAAATAGCGGCTGAGCGCACACCGCAAAAGACTATCCCGCACGTGATACACGTGCTCGACCTCTACCCCAACATGAAAACACCGGCAGAACAGAATCGATTGCTTCGCACAGTTTTGTATAAAGCGGTGTACAACAAGGAAAAGCATCAGCGGGGCGCGGAGTTCGACTTAGACCTTTATCCCTTGTTCTAAACCGCCTTTTGAATCGACCAATACAGACATCATGCTGTGGAGAATGAAATTACGATATCAGACATTCTCTGGTCCGACACGGACAATACAGAGGATGAAGTCAATAAGCGTTTGGAAATCAGCGGCATGATTAAACTACTCGACGTCTTAGACGAACGCGAGCGAAAAGTCATCGAGTTGCGATTTGGACTGGTAGACGGCCGGGAGTGGACACAAAACGAGGTCGCAGACACCCTGGATATATCTAGGTCATATGTATCCAGGCTGGAAAAAAGGGCGCTACTCAAGATGTTTCATCAATCGTACGCAGGCCAAGAACGTAAGAAGTCATATATTTACAGGAGAAATTCGCGATAAATCTCCATATATGTGTCACATTTTCCCCCACCGCGTCGTCTATAATGAGGATGTTTCGTTAACGAGGTGGGTGGATTATGTTTTCAATGCGATCCCGGCGCTTATCAGCCAAGCTCTTCATTCTTCCGGCGCTGATTATCGCCCTGTTCTGTGGCGTTGCCGCATTTGAGGTGAGTCAGCAGCACGTACGTGTGCAAATGCTGGGGACATCATTCGATGTTTCCACCATCAGTCAAGTCCTGATTCAAACAACGGGGTCTTCTACAGCAAATTCGTCAGGTCAATACCAATTGACCAGTCAGGACAGCATCTTGCGATTTTGCCGCCTGTTGGAGACGGCAAAGCCCTACACCGGGAACGAAGGCGACTTTGCCACAGATATCGACAGCGTCTTGATCGAATCATCCAACCACATTTTAAGTATTCCCGTTGCACGGACGAGTACAAACGTGATTCTGCTGTTCAACAACGCACACGCGTATATTGCCCCGAAAGGGTTCTTAACGGAGCTTCAACAGCTGGCAAAAACGGAACAAACGCCATCCAACGCCACGCCCTGATAGGGCTCGCTCGGATGGCGCTTGCTTTCGCGCGATACATCAATGGCTGATGAGGTCACCGTCACCATTCACTTCGTGCCACACCCCATTGATATTAAAACCGCCTTGTTCCACAATTTCCTTCATAAACGCAGGGTGTTTTGCTTTGATTTGGTTGAGCACGTCATAATCAATCGTATACGTGTCAGACATGCCAAACGTTCCGAAGCCAAAGTCTTTCCGACCGTCGTTGTAGACGAGATATCCACGCACGGACGGATTATCCAAATTTTGATGGCCTTCAAAGTCGGACGGCGTAAACGTCTCAAACTCGAAATTGACCACTGAACGGTCTGAATTAGACCTCTCACTCATCTCATCACAACCCCCCGCGCAATCAGTCATCCCCTATAGACTGCTGCAAAACGCGCGAGAGATACATCCAGATTGCGTCTCCTGCGAACAGCAGGCTTTTCAACTTCGCCGCTGCTCGAGATGTCGTCTGGCCTGACGGCGCAAAGGGGTGTCCCTTGAGCCATCTCCATCGACCTTTCCATCAGCCAGTCTTGAGATTGACGTTTTCTGCAACTGACGACGGCGCCGCCGACCGGGAAGAGATATCATGAACAACCAATGTAGCGCACAGATCACGAAAACTTTCACCCAAAAAGGAACGACAAACAGAATCACACCTAGTACTTTATTCGGAACTGCTGAAAGCACGAGGAATCCAATCCAGGCCGTATACGTCACTGGCCTGTCCTCTGCAAAATGTGCGCCCAACCAAGCATTAAACTGGTCGAGTGAATGAATCCCTCGAATCGCGATCATATGCTGTGAGAATACCACACCAAATTTTCTATCAGCCGGCCACCACGATAAACTCCACACTAAGTGTCGATGGGCATACCAATATACGTACATCATGAAACAAAACACAAGTGTCAATAGAAATTTCCTCAAGCAACCACCCCTGCGACCGATACCCGACCATCGCACACCGTCGACACGCGCGAACGTGTACAGGCCAATCATCGCAAGCTCATCATAGCCCAATTGGCGCTAGCTTACCATTCTATGGGCAAACGTCTGGCGGCCGCACAGGGAGGGCCTAACGCAAAAGGCGAACACTGCGCGCCAACAGAAAAGGCCGCCCTTGCCACAACTGTGGCGCCAGGACGGCCCTATTGTCGTTTTTTTACGAGTCAATCTATCGCGCTCGCTTACTGATTACTCGGCCACGGGGCAAGTGTCACCTTCACACTCGTTTGTGTGCCCCCCCGCAAAACAGATAGTGTCACGGTCTGACCCGGTTCATCAGAGTCGATATACTGCGTCAATTGCTCTATCGTGGTGACCTTTTTCCCGTCGATACCGACAATAATGTCGCCATCACCCTTGAGGATTTTAAACGGATCCGCCGAATCACTCGCGTTATTCAACTTAGCGGCGTTGGTATCCCCGCGCAGACCAGCTTTTGCGGCTGGGCTTCCCTTCGTGACAGAGGTGACATAGACGCCACTGCTGCTTGCCAATTTCATCTCCTGTTGCATCAGGGAATCGATGTCCATCCCTTCAATGCCCAACCACGCATGCTGAATGCTCTTGCCGGAAAGCAATTTCTGTTCAAGCGCCACTAAGCGGTCAATCGGAATCGCAAAGCCAATCCCAATGGAGCCTTCAATCGGGCTTTCAATTAAGGTGTTGATACCGACCACCTGACCGCTGGCATTGAGCAATGGTCCACCGGAATTGCCTGGATTGAGTGGCGCATCCGTTTGAATCATCCCGTTCATCACATGTCCACCAGACTCCGACATCGAGCGGTTCAGGCCGCTGACAATCCCCGAACTGACACTCGCCGTAAGTTCGAACGGGTTGCCAATCGCCACAACCAGATTCCCCGGCTGCAACGTCTTTGCGGACCCTAGCGTGAGCGGGCGCATCGACGCAGGCGCATTGATGTGAACAATGGCCAAGTCGTCGAGTGTATCGGCATTGACGACAGTCCCCTTGAACTTCTCGTCGCCCACACTCAACTCCACCGTCTTGGCAGACCCGACGACGTGTGCGTTGGTCGCGACATCCCCACGGTTGTCAATCAGAAAGCCCGTGCCGATGTCCTCCTGAGGGTCGGTATCCTGCCCCCCGCTGCCATTCACCGCCGTAATCGTGAAAATGCTGCCTTTGACCTCATTGTAGATATCCGTCACCAAGGTTGAATCCGACAGCGACGGATCCGCAGAACCCGCTCCACTCTGCGCGTTGGAACTCGGCGCACTCTGCGACGGCAGGTACACGACATTCGATCCTCCCGAATGCGCGATACCCGCCCCCGTCCACACGCCAAGCACGTAAAACACTGCTAAACCGAGACCGATTGCGGGCCACATGATGGCAGTTTTCCGACCTCTGCGTCGAGCCTTTGGCCAATCGTCGAAATCATCCCAGCGACGCCCCATCGTGTGTTCCTCCTCATCGATTGCCTCTGAACGAAGTAACGCGCTATGCCTGTGCAGCGGCGCGCACGATTTGTAACGATTCGCTCAAAACAAACAAAACAATATATTCCAACCCTAACACCTGTGCCTACATTGTATCTGTCAACGCAGTAGGGAACAAGTTTATGTAGACGTCTGCCGAACACCGCACGAGCGTGTCATCTCAGAAACCATTCTCGACGTCTTGGTGGCTGCGTCATACACGCACCGCTCGAAGATACGCCTGCGCACGCTGTAATGCCTCTAGCCGCCCTGCGTCAAACGGTCGCAACGCGGCCTGTTCAGCCGTGTCCAACTGGCTTTCAAACGCAGCGTACATCACTTCCAAAGCCGATTGCAGACGGCTGATTGCATCTTCCAGCACTGCCCGCGTCGCCTTCTCCATACTCGCCTTGACGACCTCCATCACAGCCGGTTCACTCTCATCCATCATCTTCCGTTGCCCATCGCCTTCGAAAAATTGCTTTGTCGAAGAGAAGTGCCGATAAAAGGGCTGCAACGTGTCAGCTGGAACGCTGGAAGCGACAGATTCGACAACGACCCCAGAGAAATCCGGTTCTTCCAGCGCCGGCGCCTGGAGCGCGTGCTCGTCAAACGCGTCGCCCCACACCTCCGCCGCGCGACGAAGGTTTCGCTCGGCCAATGCAGCCGCCCGCAACGAGAAGGTCCTCGTCTCAATGTCAATTTGCCTAGCGAGTGCGTCGGACAACGCCTCACCTGCCTCCCGCAGCTTGTCTTGACTGCGTCCGACACGAAATTGCCCTGGGTGGAACGCCTCGCGAAACAAATCGCGATAACGCAAGCGAATTCGCTCGGAGGCATGAAACACGAGCTCTTCCAAGTCGTGAACGTATTGCCCTAACAGCGACGATGCGCGATCCGTATCGCGCGCATGCGCCTCTCTCAACGTTTCACGCAACTTGGCGAGTTCATTCTGCCGACGGCTTCGGAACGATTCGTCATCCGCCTGACGGGCGACTTCGTCTGAGAGCAGATGGTCGACTTGCGACGCGACTTGGGCAAGCGCCCGGCGCACCATGTCCGCCGCGAGCTGGTCACCCTCGGTTTGCACGTACTCCGTCAACTCGCGTTCGAGTGCAGTCAACCCAGAGGCAGCAAGCATTTCATCCACATTTGGAAGAGGCGCAGCGCTGTCCAACTGCAATCGAGTGCGCGCCATCGCCTGATACTGTTCGTCGTCCGGCGCCGCAGAGAGACGCCGTGCCGCCAAGCCAATCTGCGCGGACACCTCATAGACGCGCGGCTCACGAATTCCCAAGCGGCGCAACTCGCTGGAAACGCGCGTGCGGACTGCATCGCGTTCCTCCGCGGACTTGGCGAGATCGACCGCGTTAATCACCGCGAACAGTTTGTTGGTCTTGGCGACATCTTGCACGCCGGCGAGCTGCAGCAAGAAATCTCTATCTCCCTGCGTGAAGGCGTGGGTGTAGTACATGACAAAAATCACGGCGTCGGCATGCCGCATATAGCGGAACGCGACATCGGTATGGCGCCGATGAATCGAGTCGACCCCCGGCGTATCCACAAAGATAAACCCTTTGCGAAGCCATGGATGGTCGGCGTACACATCCACCCTTGCCACGTATGCTGCATTCGCTTCGATGGCGGTAAACGACTTGAGTTCATCCAGCGTTGTCGTCCACGCTGTCCCCAGGCGGTCGCGCATGACTGGGTAGCCTTCGTAAATGGCCTTGAGAAAGCGAACGTGACGGCGCAGCGATGTCGGGTAATCCTTGGCGTTCATCGCGCCAGCGCGAGCAATGGCCTCATCGAGTCCTGAAAATTGTTCGTGCAACGCCGAAAAGGCGCTTGCGACATCGCGCCACAATTCCTCCTCGGTCTTCGCCGAGACGACGATCTGCGCTTGACGCTCATCCTCCGCTTGCAATTGCGTCACTGCGGCGGTTGTTGGGTTCGGTGACACAGTGAGCAACGACTCGCCAAACAACGCATTTAAAAGCGACGACTTCCCTGCGGAAAACGCTCCAAAGACCGCGACGAGATAATCGCGTCGCGCAAGTCGCTGTTCTACATCCATCACTTCGCGCAACGAAATATCCGGTAGAGTTTGCAGTTTTGTTTGCACGTCGCGCAACAACTCGCGCAGACGCTGTTCAGAACGATGATTCGATGTCGTCACGGATTCGGTACCTCCCCGCTACACAGCGCATCAACCCACTCGCGCTCCTTGCGCAAAACACCGTCGAGTTGTTTGAGCGCCGCGACGCGCTGGCGCTGTTCTTCTATTCTATGCCACTTGTCCGCGTGATACGTTTTGTAAGCCGCATCGGCCTCGCGAAACCACACGTCGACCAATCCGCTCAATTGGCCTAGGACATCGCGCTTGATGCGCGCCACAACGTCCTTGACGTACTGATACGGATACTGCGACGACACCAAGGCGCCTGGCTTCACCAACTTGCGAACATAGTCCAACGTGACATCCACCGTCAACCCTTCGAGTTGCGACAACCAGCTATCCTGCCCAAAGGCCAGCTGGCGGATATCCTTGGCGATTTGATTCCGCAGCGGCACCAGGAGATAGTTGGTGACGCGTCCAGTCAAATCCTCAATGAACGCCTCGCCGCGGCGCGTCTGTTCGGCAGCGGTTTTGGCGGCGGATCGGAGGAAACCAACTTTGAAGTCCGGCCGCAGACTCTCTACGAAGAACCGCCCCTTCTCCGTCGTCTCATAAGGTGCAATCTGCGCTAACTCGACCAAGCGCACCCAGCTTTCGCGCATCGCGCGCTGGGTGTCGACAAAGGCCGCATTGTCCTGTTGAAACGCCTCCTCCAACTGCGTGAGCGCTTGCGCTTCCTGCGTCAGCCAGTTCGCGAGTTCCCTTTCATCCATCGGCTCGCTGCCAAACAAGTCGCGCACCTGCGCCGCGAAAGATGCTCGCTCGCCTGCAAGCTGTTCATGAACCGCGTCGCGAATAATCTCGTCGAGCCGCTTCTGAACTTGCTCCACGTGGGTTGCGTCGTCTACATTCTGCAACCCCGCCAAAAAATCGCGAAACGCGTTCAATTCGCTGTAAGGCGATTGCGTTGTCGACGTATAGAAGATGTGCTCGAGTTCAATGCCGTAGTCCTCCAGCGCAGCTTCCACATGCTCGCGAAACTCGGCAAACGTCAATTCAAAATCGAGGTGTTTATCCACCTGATTGACGACAAACACAATTCGTTTGCCCTCTTCCGAAAACGCCCGCAACAACTCGAGATTTTCCTCGGCCTCGACATGCTGATAATCTGCGACGAGCACCATCAAATCCGCGCGATGCAGCGCATTCATCGTCGCTTCGCGATGCGCCTCATCCGTCGAGTCGACACCTGGGGTGTCCAGTAACTGTACGCGCCCATTCGTCCCTGGCAACGTCACGGCGTGAACCGCAGCCGTCGTCGGCACTGCGCCGGTCTGGAGCGCATTCGACGCACACAAGGCATTGATGAGACTCGATTTTCCGGCCGAAAACAGACCGCAAAACGCGACACTCGTGCTGGCGTGGTCCGCGGCCAACTCCCTGAGGACATCGTGTATCCGGCCAGCGTGAAGCTTGTCCCCTCTATTCTCTAACCATTGCCCGACCCGTTCATAGCGTTCGAGCAGTTGTGGTTTATCCATCATTACCTGCATTGCTTCAGAAACTCCCTTTACGACGAACTTTTTTCACCTTACCGTATCATACGTCAAATCTCGTATGTGCGCACCGTGCGAGCAATGGATACTGTTCCATGTGATACAATGCAAAGACAATTCCTTGTGTCATACTGGAGGCTACATACCATGTCTCACGGTCCATACGTTGAAGATTTATTAGTCCGAATCTTGAATACGCCATCGCCAACTGGTCACACGAAGGGCATCATCTCCCTCTTAGCCAAAGAGGCAGCAAAGCTTGGTTACCAGCCAACGTTGACGAAAAAAGGTGGTTTATTGATTCAGGTCCCCGGTGCAGACAATCAAAACCGGCGGTTTCTGACAGCCCACGTCGACACGCTCGGTGGCATGGTCAAAGAAATTCTGGAAAATGGCCGGCTGCGCGTACACCGAATCGGCGGTTACGCGTGGAATACAGTCGAAGGTGAATACTGTCAGGTGTTGACCGGATCAGGCCAAGTGCTCACAGGTACCATCATCCTGCATAACACCTCCGTGCACGTCAATCGCGAAGTCGGCGACATCAAGCGCACGGACGAGAACATGGAAATTGTCCTGGATGCGCCCGTCAAAACGAAACAAGAGGCCTTAGCGTTAGGTGTCGAGGTGGGTGATTTTGTCGCGTGGGATCCGCGCGTGGCCATTACCGATACGGGTTATATCAAAAGCCGCCACCTCGACGACAAGGCCAGCGTCGCCATCCTCTTTGGCGTGCTGCGCGAGCTGCAATCCAGTAAACACGAATTGCCGCACGGATTGGACATTCTCATCAGCAACAACGAAGAAATCGGCTATGGCGGCAACTCCAACATCGCAGATGAAATCGTCGAGTACCTAGCGGTCGACATGGGTGCCATTGGCGACGGGCTGGCGACAGATGAACACAGCGTCTCCATCTGCGCACTTGACGGATCAGGCCCCTACCACGAGGGACTCCGCCGACATTTGGTAGCGCTCGCGAAAGCGAACGGGCTCCATTATGCCGTCGACATTTACCCCTACTACAGTTCTGATGCATCCGCTGCGCTGCGGGCGGGCGCCGATGTGCGGCATGGGCTAATTGGACCAGGTGTCGCAAATTCGCACGCGTATGAACGCACCCATCGGGACGCACTAGAAAATACGTTGGCACTGATCCTGGCCTACATCCAGTCGCCACTCGTATCCTGAACTAGAAGGCGGTTCATCGGACAGCCAGGCTGCACCTGCCTGGGGCCAAAACGGAAGGGCCCATGGAGAAACGTCCACGCTCGCCGCGCACCTTTGCATACGATAAAACAACCATGCTAGGAGGTGGGCATTGTGCAGTGGAATACGTTCATCAAACTCGGCAGCCTGGCGTTCGATGTAGCCAGCGACCAAAAAGTGCGCGAACTCGCCGGTATCGTGCATCACGGAGCAAGGCGTCGCGGTCTCCTTGGAGTGCCCCCACACGCGCAGACACAGGGGACTTCGTCGACGTCCCACACAGCCGCTTCGACGCCGAATCACTGGCCTAAACAGAATCATCCCATTCCATTTGCACCAGGGAGCCATGCACCTGCGTCACAAACGAGCCAGAGCGCCCCAAGCAAAAGCGCTCATTCCACCGGCAACGCTAACAAATCAGTGACAGAAAAACCAACGGCGGCGACAAATCCCTCATCCGGAGAATTCGACCTAAAAAATTGGGTCACAATGGAGAATGCGAAAAAAGTCCTTGGTTGGGCTGGCTCTGTCACTCAGTTTCTGACGAAATGAGCATCAGCCATCCATGCGAACACCACATGTATAGGGACGGGGGAAACCGCTTGACATCTGCGACACCGACACGACCCACGCGCTTCCTATACCGCCTATTTCACGACGTCATGCCGCTTTCAAGAAAACAAATCGAGCGTTGGACGACGCGTGCGAAGACAATTCCAAATGAGGTGTTGCGAAGCCAGGCGTTGTCCAGCCTTCAGCACAAGCGATTCCATGCGGACGGAGGTAGCGTCTACGCAGCCGCCACCCGCGAATACGCACCGACACTCGTCGAGTTAATTGTGGCGCTGCAAACCATCAGTGATTATCTCGATAACCTGTGTGACCGGTGTGATCGATATGATCCGATAGATTTTCGCCGACTTCACGACGCCATGCGCGATGCGGTTGTCCCTGGCGCACCACTTCGGGCGTACTACGCCTTTCGAGGGAACCCGGACGACGGTGGCTATTTGGCAGAATTGGTACAAACCTGCCAGCGTTGCGTAGGTGAATTGCCGAACTATCACATCGTCCAGAAGCACGTCGAGTGGTATGTGGAGCGCTACTGTGAACTTCAGGAGCACAAACACATCCAGCCCGATAAGCGCAGTCAGACGCTCATCGACTGGAGCACACCGTTTCTCAAGCCGTACGAAGACGCGCTTCTATGGTGGGAGTTTGCCTGCGCCACTGGTTCGACTCTGGGGATGTTTACGTTGTTTCTGGCCGCTACCGAGGAGATTGATGCGCGTACCGTGGAAGAGACACATACGCACTATTTTCCGTGGATTTGCGGACTTCACATCCTGCTGGATTACCTAATCGATTTGGAGGAAGACGCGCGCGAAGGGGATTTCAACTTTGTCGCTTGTTATCCAGATGCACACACTGCCCATAAGCGCATTCGTCACTTCGCGGACGAAAGCTGGCGACGGGCGAAGCAAATATCTTATGGCGGGCGAATTCACCGCTTTATCGTGCAAGGGCTGCTGGGGATGTATTTGTCGGACGACAAAGTGCGGCGCCAGCCAGCGGTGAAAAAGGCGCGCCACATGATCTACCGATTTGGCCCGACAGCGTGCATGTTCTACTTTGCGACCGTGGTCTATCGCCGCATCCGCTGACAACAAGTCTTACGGCACCTTGCCCTATGCCAGAAACGCCTACGCCTACGCCGATGTGCGATGGCGCCGGATTTTTACGCTCACCTGCCCAAAAATCCCCGGAATCGGCGCGCCTGGCTTCTCTACTTCAACGGTGACCGCCTGCAGCCGGTCAAACGTCGCCAAGAGTTGCGCCGCAATGTCCTCTGCCACGGCTTCGATCAATTTGCGCGGCTTGCCCTCCACAATCTCGCGAACAACCGCATACACGTGCGCGTAATTAATCGTGTCCGCCACGTCGTCGGACACGCCAGCTTCGCGCAAATCGCAACTCAACCACGTATTCACAATAAATCGCTGACCAGTCACGTTCTCTTCCGGTAAAACACCGTGATAAGCAAAAAAGGGCATGCCTTTTAGTACGATCTCGTCCATTTCACTCACTCCGTCTTCATACACTCCATCAGCTGTCCTTGGATTGCCCCATATAATCCAAGCAAGAGGCAATTTCCGCGCCAAACAGCAGAATGATTCCGGCGATGTACATCCACAACACCAGCATAATCACGACTGTCAGCGTACCGTAAATCAAATGGTAACTCACAAAGTGGCTGGCGTATACCACAAACAGCACCCTCGCTAAATCCAGCGCCACCGACGCACAGAGTGCTCCAATCAGCACGCTGTTGACATCCACTTTGCGGGACGGCAGATATCGATAAAAGACAAAACACGTGACAAACAGCGACAGCGGATAAACCACCCGCGTCAATCCACGCAATGCCGAAGCCCAGCCTGAGACGTTGGGCCACCAGGGGGCGTGATCGATATGCGGAAACAGCGCCAACGCAATGGACGAGAACACGGCTACAAAAATCAGCATGACGAGCATGGTGAACCCAACAATCCGCCGAGCCAGAAAAGACCGCTTGTCCTCCACTTCAAAAATCGTGTCGAGCGCCTGCTGGACGGCAATAAACGCACTCGTCGCCGACCATGTCAGCGTCAGAAAACTGACGATGCCAATTCGCGCCCCAGCAGCGCCCAGCGACTGAATGCTCTTCGCGATAAAGTCGTTTGCCCCACCAGTATTGGCGTAATCGACATTCGGATAATAAGGTTTGAGCGCCGTAATCAACAAATGTTGAATGTTGGACTGCGGGACAACCAGACTCGTTCCATAAATGATTAGGATGAGGAGCGGAAACAACGAAAACAGGGCGTAGAAGCAGATTTGAGCCGAGAGTGAGGCGATGTCGTGCTTAAAGATGCGGGCGGTTAGATTTGCGAAAAAATGCCCGACTATGTGCATGCGTTCCTCCATGACAAAGCACTCCTACACATCATCTTCTACTCCCCATTCTTTCCGTAAAAACGCCATCCAATCGTTTCCAGGACGACATTTTATGACAACTTCTTGTTCATCGTATGGATGGAAAAACGCCACTTCCCGCGCGTGCAGTGCAATCGCCTGTTGTGGCGGCCAAGCGTGAATATTTGCGCGCCCACCATACAGCATATCCCCTAAAATCGGTGCGCCTAACGCAGCGCAGTGGACCCGAATTTGATGCGTACGCCCGGTCTCCAACCGACATGACAGAAGCGATAGTTGCTGGCCATCGATAACGGAAGCTGCTTGTACCACTATATGTGTACGCGCCGGTTTCCCGGTTGATGATACGCGGTACGCGCCAGCGCGATGCCGATCTCGCCCAATCGGCTTCGCGACCGTCTGCGTTTTCGATAGCGCATCGCCATAGACGACGGCGAGATAACGCCGAGACATCTGATGTGTTGTCAACTGGGCATCGAGCGCTCTGGCCACAAATCCGTGCTTCGCGTAGACGACTGCGCCGGTCGTCGGCTTGTCCAGGCGATGCACATGGCGGACGGGCAGATATTGTCCCGACTGCCAATAATACTGCGCAACCAAGGTATCAAGCGTAAGTTCCAGCGGATCATCCGAGTGGACGATGACACCTGCCGGCTTATTCACGACCAGGACGTGATCATCCTCATAGCAGATTTCAAGCGGGGCGACGCCCGCAGGCAGACAAAAGCCCGGGTCCTCGACTGCCGTATTCGGAGTCGCCGCCACGGGGGATGGATCTTCTAGCACCAGCCGCGCACCGGTTTGTACCGTGTCATCCGGCTGCAAGGTTCGTTTGCCAAGACGCACGAGCCCTGCCGCGCACAAGCGGCGCGAAAAGGCTTCTGGCAGCGCAAAAGCGGTCGTCAGCACGTCGAGGACGCGCCATCCGTTGAACCGCTTGTCCAGATGAATATGCAAATGCCCAGCTCGCATCTCACTTTGCATCCGTCCGTCTCCTTTCCGCTTTACGTCGGTCAAAACAGCCAACGTCCCTGCACGGGACATACCGCGAGAACCATATGAAAATGGCGCGATGCAAGCCGCACCGCGCCATCAAATTGCGTTGTGTTTAGACCGCTTCCACGTATTCAACATCTGGAGCGACCTTCTTAATCGCCCGCTCAACACCCATTTTCAGCGTCATGACACTGGCCGGACAGCCAACACATGCACCTTGAAGGGAAACAAATGCCGTCTTCGTCATGTCGTCATACGATACAAATTCAACATCGCCGCCGTCCATTTGAATCGCATCGCGAATAGAGGCCAGCGCTTCTTGAATACGTTCTTCAATGGAGGTCGTTGATTCCATAGACATGTCACATTCCCCCTGTATGTAATAGCATACGCGCAACGGGCCAAGTGATGCAAGTGACAAGCGCAAAATATATGCGCGACACAGGGCAAGCGGCTACGCCTGCGCCCGATGCCGCGCATCAGGATAGACAACGTCAGTTTGTCGCCAGTTGTTTGTGAAAGCCGATGGTATTTGGCTCGATGCGAAAGACTTCGCGAAACCCGAGGCTACGCGTAAACGCGAGGCTTTGTGCGTTGTTTTCCTGTACAAATACCTCCACAGTGCGAACGCCCTGGCGAATCGCTTCTTCCTCGAGATGCGCCATGACCGTTTTGCCGATGCCTTTCGACTGATGCTTCGGATCAATCACCATTGCACTGACGTGCATCTTGGCATCCGGGCCGATGAGATACGAGTAATAACCAATCGGTTTCCCGTTTTGTTCGACGACGACCGTCGGCGCGCCAGACTGAATGTAGCGCAAAAACTGTTCTTCCGGAAACGGTGCGCCGAAGGCTTGCTCGTGAATGGTTCCTAGCTGCTGGCGCGTCAGACCTACGATAAACGCGTCGTCTTGCGGCGTGCGATTGCGGTAACTCAACACGGGCGCAGCGGGCTTTACCGCCTTTTTCTTGGACGCCTGAGCCTTCGGTTTTGCGGCGACTTTCTTTTTCACCTTTTTCGCAGCAGGTTTTTGACCCACCATCATATGAACTGTGTTTGGCATATTGGTTCGACCTCCCTGAATGGTCCCCATCGTCGACACCACAGCCTATGCATCAGCCCATACTTTTGACATGAAAAGGCGCGAAAGACGCCAGCATCTACCTCCGCACGAGGGATCTATCCATCAGGAGTTGCCACCGCGACGCAAAAATCGACGCTTCGGTTTGGTCTGTGCCGTTTCTTCCTTCATTTTCGCACTGCGCTGTGCGCGTTTGCTCTGAACCTCCGAAACGACACTGCCGATGTAGTTCCCCATGATATCCATGCGGTACTTGTGATTCACCTGAATTTTGTCGTACTCTTCCTTCGTCGTTCGAAACGTCACGTTTTGAACGCGATTCATCTGCACGCCCTTCATCGTCTGCCCCACGGTCACCCGGCCGACCACCTGATAGGTCGGAAACGGAATAAACTTCGTGATGCCCGACTGCCCTCGTTCGCGCAGTCGCCGCTTGTTCAGGACAAACACCTCATGCCGTTCCTTGTTCGCCAAATATTGCGCATCAAACGCCTTTTGCCGTTTGCGGGCAATCATAAATACCACGGTGTAGCCGGCAATCACAATGACCAGGATGCCGCCAACGATAATCCAATACCACAAGGGATTCTTCCTCCTGCCACGTCAGGTAATCTCGGTCTTTGCGAAACGAGCGGTGGCCGTCTAATAGAGACCACGCTAGCTCTTTTCGGACAGTAATTTTATTGTACCACGGATTCTTCCTTTGGCCGCAATAGATTCTTGCCGACCCACTTCAGCCCAATCGATGGGTGAAACATCACTTGCACCTGATCATCCCCGCCGTCCTTATCCGCCGCAATGTGCAGAACGATGCCCTCACCGTACTGCGCGTGCCGAACGTGCATGCCAGGGCTGAGCGTCGCGTTGTGCTGGACTGCCAGGTCGAGCCTCGTGATCCAGGCGTCCGGCAACTCCGAAAGAAACCTCGACGGATCTCGATTCGTCACGTGACCAAACAGCGTCCGCTCCACGGCATAAGTCATATACAGCTGATCCATCGCGCGGGTCATGCCGACGTAACAGAGGTTTCGCTCTTCCTCCACGGCGGCATCGTCGTCCATCGACCGCGGGTGCGGAAACAGCCCTTCCTCCATACCAATGAGAAAGACGACCGGGAACTCCAGCCCTTTGCTGGCGTGCATCGTCATCAGGCGAACGTTGCCCTGCCCTTTCTCCTTTTCCTTGTCGACGTCGCTCAACAAGCTGACTTCCGCGAGAAACTCCTGTACGGTACCGCCGCGACGCTTGTCAAACGACTTGGTCACGCTGAACAACTCGTCAATGTTCTCCACGCGCTGCAAGTCTTCCTTCTTTCCCGACTGCAGATATGACTCGCGATATTTCGTGGCGTGCAGCACTTCGCCGAGGTACTCGCTGACCGGCATGCCTTCCATCCACAGACGCAATTCCTGCAGTTGGTCGTGGAACAAACGCGCCGCTTCACTCGCTTTCGGCGACAAGCCGGCGGCTTCTCCACAAGCGAGTGCCTCGAACAGGGTAATGCCGGCTTCATGGGCGTGATCGAGCAAACGACCGACGGTCTGCTCCCCAATCCCGCGCCTCGGCGTGTTGATGATGCGCAGCAAGGAAATCTCGTCCTGCGGATTGGTCAAGACGCGCAGATAGCAGAAAATGTCCTTAATCTCTCGCCTATCGTAGAACGTGAGCCCACCGACAATCGTATAGGGAATGGCCTGCGCCATGAGCGCTTCCTCAATCACGCGGGACTGCGCGTTGGCGCGATACAGCACAGCACAATCGCCGTACGTACCGCCATTTCGCACGTGCTCGGCAATCGTCGAGGCCACAAAGACCGCTTCCTGTTCGCTGTCGGTGAGGCAGACGACTCCTACGTTTTCGCCGCGTCCCCGGACGGCGCGCAACATCTTTTCCCGCCGCTTCTGGTTATGCGCGATGAGCGCGTTGGCCGCTGACAAAATCGCCTCGGTTGAACGGTAGTTGCGTTCCAGCAGGATCACTTTCGCCTCCGGGTAATCCCGTTCAAACCGCAACATGTTTTCGCTGTCCGCGCCGCGCCACGCGTAAATCGCTTGATCTGCATCCCCCACCGCGCACAGATTCCGGTGCGCCTCCGCCAACGTGCGGACGAGCTGATACTGTGCGTGGTTGGTGTCCTGGTATTCGTCGATCAAGATATAGCGGAATTTCTCCTGATACCGCCTGCGCACATCCTCATCTGTCTGCAACAGCCGAACGGTTTGAATAATCAAGTCGTCAAAATCCATCGCGTTGGCCGCGAACAGCCGCGCCTGGTACAACGCATATACGTCCACGGCGGTCGCCTCATCCAGCGACTCACCCACTGGCAAGCGCTTGACATCATCCGTCGTGTACATCAAGTTCTTCCAGTGAGAAATCACACTGCCAATCTGGCGTGGGTCGAACTTTTTCAAGTCGCAGTTCAAATCCAGTAAACTTTGTGCAATCAACGCTTGTTGATCATCGCTGTCGAGAATGGTGAAGTTCGGGGTGTAGCCAAGAGCCTCTGCCTCTCTGCGCAAAATTTTCACGCAGATACTATGGAACGTCCCCATCCACAAATCTTCGGCGCGCGCCCCAATGAACTTGCGAATGCGTTCCTTCATTTCGCGCGCGGCCTTATTCGTAAACGTAATGGCCAAAATCTGATGGACGGGCACCTTGTGCTCGCCAATTAAGTAGGCGATTCTCCGCGTGAGGACACTGGTCTTGCCACTGCCAGCACCGGCGACCACCAAAAGCGGACCACTGACCGTTTGAACCGCCTGTTTTTGTTCTGGGTTGAGCCCCTCCAGCAAATTCAACCGTTCCGCCTCCTTCTGGACAAGCCTGCAGTATCACAGACTACCACCAAGCGGCCATCCCGTGAAGACGTGCCGAGCGACAGCCTGTCTACCAACACAGTACGATGTACGGTTACGATTTATTGCGACTGATGGCGGCGGCGCTTGGCCGAGCGGTAAATCATCACCACGAGCAGGACGAAGGCCATCACGCCCACAAGTAGCCAACTCAGGTGCGAGACCCGCAGTACGCCCAAATAGCCCAGTGACCAGGCGATTTGGTAAGGCGTGATGGCGATAGCCGTCGCAAATATGTAGGTCGTCACGGACACATCAGACGCGGTCCCCAGCAGCAAGTTTACCAAGAGAAAGGGAAACGGCAGGAATTGGACGAGTGTAATCGTCCAGAACTTGTCCGGTTTCAGCCGCCGTTGCATCCTTTCGTACGTCGGCCGAACTGCCGGGTGTTGCAACAATTTGTGCACAACAGGCGCGGCCAGCCGGCCGAACAAAAACAAAATCACACCGCCGACAAGTGTCCCCAGCCAATTCTCCACCGTTCCCAACACGGCGCCTTCGGCGCGCAGGCAGGCTGTCATCACCGGCTCCGCAGGCATGGGTAGAATACTCGCCATTGCCTGACAGGCGACAAACCAGACGCCCTGAAGCCACATGCCACTGGGCAGCCACGTCGTCAGCCAAGCAGTCGGAAAGCGAATCAACGCCAAACAGATGATGAGTGAGAGGATGGAGCCCATACGGAGGAAAATCTCCCTCGATTTCACCTGTCAGTTCCCTCCTGCGTGCAGATTTGCTAGGATAAATGCGATGTATTGCAGCAGAACTCGAGGAGGTCGCCCATGTATAAGGTCGGGCTAGTCGCGCTGCCGCAGTTCTCGGTCGCGGGTGTTTCGTCCCTGTTGCAATCTGGACAAGAGCGCGCGTGGCGCTTGCGCGTATTCTCTCTGGAAGAGCAGTCAGTGACGACCGCAGAGGGCCTGCACGTGATGGCCGATGCCACCATGCAGGACACTTCCCCGCTCGATTTACAGTTGCTCATCATACCCGGTGGTCACTATCCGCCCCAAACTTGGAGCGATATTCGACTTCATCGATTCTTGCGGCAATATGACGGTCAACGCCGATGGATTGCAGCATCGACAGAAGGTGTGGTCTGTATCGCAGCAGCAGGTCTGTTAGGGGGAACCTCGTACAGTGCGCCCATTCATGTCGCTCATACATATGCACACGTTTTGCGCCATGCCATTCATCAGCAAAGCCCCGTGACGGTCGATGGCAACGTCATTTCATCGGACGGATCGAATCCTGGCGCATTTGCAAATGTCGTGATACAGCGCGTAGAACTTCAATTGTAGCGAATTCATGTAGCGAATTCAGCAAAAATTTGTAATGGATTGGTACGGCCCTGCGCGACGACGAACGGACACCTTCAGGGATTGCAGAAAATCTTGTCAGAAATCTTTCAATTTCATCACGAATGGTCATGCTATGATGGACGAGCAGTTGGCAGCTCTCTGCATGAATGCCACTGCACACGACTGTTCGTATCATGATACCATCAACGCTTGCGTCGAGAGGAGTTTTGTTCCATGCGTTTCCGTCACACCATTGGAGGTATCGCTACCGCACTGGTCACACTGAGCCTGGTTGCCGGGTGTGGTACAACCAATACAAACAATACATCCGGTGAAGCGAAGACCAAAGCGCCGGTCTTGAAAACGACGACAAAACGGTGGTCTTCCCCACCGAAAATGACCATTGATACGAGCAAGCAGTACAGCGCCGTCGTACATACCAACTACGGGAACTTCACGATTCAATTGTTCGCGAAACAGAGTCCCGTTACCGTCAACAACTTCGTCTTTCTCGCGAAGAACAACTTCTATCACGACGACAAATTTTTCCGCATCATCCAGCCGTTTATGATTCAGACTGGAGACCCGAATAACAATGGCACCGGCGGCCCGGGGTATCAATTTAAAGATGAACTTCCGAACAAAGAAAAGTACGCGCCGGGTATTGTCGCAATGGCCAACAGCGGTCCAAATACGAACGGCAGCCAGTTTTTCATCGGCACGGGTCAACAGATCGACAGCCTGAATCAAACGCCCAACTATACGATTTTCGGCAAAGTCGTGTCTGGCATGGACGTCGTCGATAAAATTGCTGCAATTCCAGTCACAGCCAACCCGAACATGCAGGGAGAAGTCAGTAAGCCAACGAAGACGGCGTACATCGAATCTGTAGATATCCAGGTCAAATAAGACCACTGGAGGGATTGCCATGAGACGCCCGCGCCAGTGGTTGCTCTCTGCGTTGGTCATTGTGATTGTCGGCATCATTTACTTTCGGAGCGGTGGACAAGTACCTTTGCCCGACCATTATCAGAAGACGGCAAACGGCGTCCGCATTACAGCAAACATGGTGGAAATCCCGCCAGACAGTACCGGCGAACAGTGGAACCTGACGCATAATCAAGCGGGTTCGTATTACGTCAATATGTATCTAAATGGCCGGGAACGGCGCACGTTTTCCTCCCGCAAAGTCCTGCACAAAACAGCAGACGGCACGCTGTACCAAACTGCGGGGATTATCAAATTTGGCCAACAGCAGTACCACGCCGTCGACATCTTCGTGAAAACTGGCGGAAAATCCGGTTACATCGATTTCACGAAAGGATGAAGAATCTGGCCTCGTTTATTGACGTTTGCGAACGAGGTTGCTTATATAGAGGGGTGCGACTGTCGAAACCTGTCGCACCCCGAACATTTAGGTTTAAATTCGCCGAATAGGAGTTGACCGCCTCGTGACGGCAACAAGTATCATTCTGGCGGCGGGTCGTTCCATGCGATTACGTCCGCTTACTGACAATCAACCAAAGTGCCTATTGGATATGGGCCCAAAAAAAATCCTCGACTGGCAGCTTGACGCACTCAAGTCGGTCGGCGTCTTTGACGTCCGCATGGTGGTCGGCTACCAGAAGGAAATGATTGTAGATCACATCCGTACGCACCACAGCGACATGCGCGTGACGTATATTGAGAACCCAGATTTTGAGACAACCAACACCCTATTCTCTTTGGCCAAAGCACTACAGGACTTTGAAGGCGATTTTTACTATATGAATGCCGATGTTGTGTTTGAGCAAAGCATTCTCCAGCGCTTGAGCACGTACGACGGCGGTGGCTTCCTCGCCATTGACCGCAAGCAATGCCGCGAGGAAGAAGTGAAAGTGCAAGTACAAGAAAACCAAATTACGGCCATTGGCAAGCATCTAGATCCTGCTGCGAGCTATGGAGAGTTTATCGGCGTCGCCAACTTCACGGGTGATTTTGCAAAGCGCTTCCGACAAACTGTACTCGCAGAAGCCGTGACACCAAACGAAATGAAATTTTTCGAGCACGCGCTGGACGTCATGGTGGACAAGCATGATATGTTCGCCGTAGACATTACGGGTCTGCCCTGCGTCGAAGTGGATTTCCCGGAGGACTACGAGTACGCCATCCAGGAGGTTCTACGCGCATTTGTACAGGTGGATAAAGGATGAGTGAACTCGCCAAAATTAACGCGTGCGCGAAACGGCCCATCGATATTTGGACAAACTTTATCTATTACCCTTTGTCCATCCGTCTCGTGTACGTCGTTCGCAACACTGGCATCACGCCAAACGCCCTGACCATCTCGTCGCTGATTCTCGCACTAATCGGTTGCGGTTTCTTTACGCGTGGATTCTACCACGACGTGATTATCGGGCTCATCCTGGTACAGGTGTCCTATGTGGTAGACTGCGCAGATGGCCAGTTGGCTCGCTATAAACAGCATTTTTCACCGGTCGGTGGCTGGATTGACCAAGTGGCCGACAGAATCAAGGAGTTTGCGATTTACGCGAGTCTCGCCTACGGGTATACACGCGTGTACGGACCTGACGACCACATTTGGATGTACGCGACGTTCGCTTTGTTTGTCCTTTTTCTCCTAGAGTACTATGGACAAATTCGCATGGGCAAACCACAACCAGCCGTCGCGGCCGAAGCCAACAACGCGTCTGACCAGCACACGGCCAAAGAAGCAGATGGCTTTGCACGCGCCCAGCAACTTCGCGCCTTGGTCCCGTTTCGCGGTTTTTTAATAGGGGAACAATATTTTGCGTTGCTTGCGTTCATCGCGTTTGACGCGGTTCGTCCATTCTTTTTGTTCGTCGGTATTTTAGGCGGGTTGATGTGTATCTATCGTCCAGTCATTCAATACATCAAGCTCAAACGCTCGACTACCTAACCAAATGGCATCGAGACAATCGGTGCAGTTGGAGGCTTACTCTATGTACCCAACCATCGTCATCACTGCCGCCGTTCCCTGGGATGGCATTATCGCGCGGCCCCATCACCTCGCCCGCCAGCTGGCCAGCCGCGGCTGGCCCATCTTGTTTGTGGAGCCACCAGTGACGCTGATTGGTCCGTTTCGCAACCCGGCGTTGCGCGACAGAATGTTACCGAAAAACCCCATTCAAGACGTCGAACGCGACACTGTAGGGCACATTCGCATACTGCAACCGATGACGACACTTCCGTTCTATCATGTGGCTCGGCCCGTCAACCGGTTCAACCAGCGCCTCTTGGCACGGCAAATCCGTCAGCACGAGGCCGGCCCACTCGTTCTCTTCTCCAACTTACCAGGGTCCGTGGACCTCATCCCCTGGCTTCGGCCGATAGCCACCTTCTACGACTGCGTAGACGATCACGGTGCGTTCGGCGGCCTCACCCGCAGCGACGTCATCGAATCGCTCGAAGCGGACATGAGCTATCAGAGCCGCGCGGTATTTGCCACCGCAGATGCCCTCGTGGAAAAGATGGCTTTGTACCACAATGATGTCCATCTCGTCCCCAACGCAGTCGAGCTCGACCACTTTCGGACGGCCGCCAGTGCGACACCACACCCGGAGCTAAGTGACATCAAAGGCCCGCGCGTCGGTTTTATCGGTGGGATTGGGGCGTGGCTCGACTTCGACTTCCTCCACCAACTGGCGACGTCCAGAAGTGACGTCCAATTTGTGTTTATCGGACCGGTCGAGGCGGACGTATCAAAAATCCGATCCCTGCCGAACGTGCATTTCCTCGGCCGCAAACCATACACTGCGTTGCCACAGTTTCTCGCCGGATTTGACGCCTGTCTCTACCCGTTTGCCAATTCCAAGCTCACAGAAAGCGTCAATCCGGTAAAAGTCTATGAATATTTGGCAGCGGACAAAGAAGTCATCGCGACGCCGACGCGAGAACTCAACAAGTTTTCGCAACACGTCTGGCTGACGCCCGATGCCACCGCAGCGGAAAACGCCCTTGCGGCCATCTTGTCCGGAGAAAAACGCAGTACGATGGCGGAACGCGAACCATTTCTGCGCGAACAGACGTGGTCTGCGCGCGCAACGCAAATCGAGTCAATTCTCCTTCATCACCTCCCCGGCAACCGCGCCCACTAAACGTGGTGCGGTTGCAAGGGAAGTTAACCACAAGACCAACCTACTGCCGAAATGGAGACGTACCCGCCTTGGCGAGCATCTTGAAGACGACATCGTCCATCGGTGGGTTGTGTAATCCCGCGCGCACATCCCGGTAATAGCGCTCCAGCGGAAGTCCCTTCGCCAAACTGCGAGCGCCTACTACACGCATAGCCAAATCCACTACCTCGTACGCGGCGTTCGTCGCTTGCGTTTTCGCAGCGCCAAACAATGGGCGCAACGCTGGCCTGTCCGCCTCGGATGCCGAATCCCAGCGGGCGGCGAGATCATACATCAATGTCCGCGCAGAAAGTAACTTCAACTCCATCTGCCCCAGCTTCTCCTCAATGTGTGGAACATCCGCAATCGGATGCGGCAAGCTGTTGGGCTGATACGTCGCCGCAAACTTCATCGCAAAGTCACGCGCCGCAAGTCCGACACCCAAATAGCACGCAGGGATATGTAACAGCCATCCACTACCGTCTCGATTTCTGGCGCTCGGCTCCTTCGGATGTTTGACCGTGACGACATGGGCATCCGGCACAAACACGTCCTCCATCACGATGTCGTGGCTGCCCGTTGCACGCATGCCCAGCGTATTCCAGGTCTCAACGATGGTCACGTCCTGCCCTCGAACAAGAAACTCTCCGACCTCTTCCGAGTTCGCGACGCCAGCGGTCACCAAAATCCAGTCGAGTGCGGGTGACAACGTGCTGAATGTCTTGCGCCCCGTAATCCGGTAGCCCCCGTCGACGCGCGTAGCTGTCGTCTCCGGCCGCCCACCGCGGCTCGGACTCCCCGTCGCCGGTTCACTGGCGCAACTATTGATGAGCCAACCCTTGTCCATCACCGATTCGCAAATGGTCTGAAAAATGGGTTCGGGAAATGCGTGACTCGCGCGCAAGTTGAGAATCATCCCGACATGCCAACCGATGGCGAGCGCCGTCGATCCATCGCCGCGCGCCAACTGCTCCTGATGAAGCAAGAGCTCGCGCAAGGATATCTCCAAGCCGCCGTAAGCCTTCGGTACAGTCCACGTCACATATCCGGACTCGCGCAACGCCTCGATGTTTTCGTGTGGAAACGTGCCTGCTTCGTCATGCTCCGCCGCACGAGCGGCAAACTTGTCGGCAAGCGCCTTTGTGATGCGCAATCTGTCTCGCTGTTCGTCAGATAGCACGAAATAGTCGTCAAAATACATCGTCGTCTTCTCTCCTCCCAGGCAGTTTCAATTGTACCCTGTTTGTCAGGAGACGCCAAAACGGACAGGGCGGTATTTTCCCTGTCCGTCTTTTGAAACGCCGCACCCCGGCGAACGTGATTCACTTCGTGAAACGCATTTCTAACACGCCCAGCTCAACTCAGGTTTGCGTCCGCTGCGGCCTGCTCCGTGGGGAACACCATCCAAGCGTCCGGAAGGTGGCGCTGTCCGTTGGGATCAAGCGTCGAAGGCGAATTGAGAATCTTTCCCTCTGCATACAGTACAGACGAAGACCCGCCATCCATCGCACAGGCGTTCACGGCGTGATACTGCAGCATAATATCCATCACTTGCTTCATGCTGGCACCCAGCGAATGTCCGCCGTGCAAACGGCCGTTGATGACGACAAAAATCACTGTGCCATCCCGCTCCTGGCCAATCGCCGTGCGCGGATCTAATCCCCAGCCACCGTCTCCTTGAGTAATCATCGGCTGTCCGTCAACGACCAGCTCAGGGTGAAACTGCATGGCATCCCGCACACCAATGGCCGACAAATCCGACGGCGTATAGTTGCCCATCACCATGACGCCCTCACTGGTGAAGCCCACTGTCGCCCAACTTGGCGTTTCTTTGGAGGACTGCATCACCTGGCCCCCCACGTACTCCAATCCTACCGGGATACCGCCCCAGCCATTCCCATTCGGATCTTCAAATCCGCTGGCATTGATGCCCGCCACGGCGCCCACGCGTTGTGCCATACTGGTGATGTACTCGCCTGTCGAGCCATGGACCTCTGCCGGCACGAGGCGTACCAATTTTGGATCCGGCACTAACACAACATACCCGGTATATCCATCTTGATGCAGTGGAATCACCTGCACGGGACCGCTGTTCCCCGCATCAATCTTTTTAATGTTATCCACGACGACGTCATTCGGGCTTGACTGTCTGACGGCAATGCCGCTCAGCCCTTTCATAATCTGAGCGTATTCAGCGCGCGTCGTGAGAAAGCGGGCCCACTCGTAATGCCTTGTCGAGGCGACGGTCTCTGCGGCCAAAAGCCGCCAATGCGATCCCCACGATGTGCCAAAAGCCACACCGAGCGCGCCGCCGAAGACCGCGAGCATGGTCACCAACACACCGACGCTCGCCAGCATAAACCGCCGCGCACGACGACGTTTGCGCTTTGTGCGTCGAACATCATGCGATGTATGAAATTGCGGCTGTCCCCGTCGTTCGGGTTGCTGCTGCACGTAGACACGCTCCTCTCTTTGGCAGACCAATCACGTAGACTAAGTACATCGAAATGATTGCGAGACTAGGTTTCTGCCGAAATTCATTCGACGCTTGTAAATTAGACGATAGCCGAACGATTTACGTGACCGACGGCCTCGGAAAAAACACAAAAACGGTGTACCGTGAGCTTCGGGCCCACGGTACACCGTCCAGTATTTCATGTTCGGATGTGCGTATCAAGCGTGATCAATCGGATTATCAGGATAAGATATCCAATCGCTCCAACTTCCAGTGTACAATCGAACATCCTTGGCCCCTGCCAGCTTGAGTGCGAAGATATCCGCGCACGCCGTGACACCTGAACCACAGTACACGACAATCGGGCGCCCTTTCGACATCACTTCGCTAAATCGGCGGAGTTGAATGTGCTCTGGCTTCCACCGCCCATCCTCTGTCAGGCCGTTCTGCCACGGATAGTTCACCGCGCCCGGGATGTGCCCAGCCTTCGAATCAATGGGCTCAAACTCGCCCGTATATCGATCATGCGCCCGGGCATCGACGAGCACCGCATCCCAATCCCCTGTCACAATCCGCCGAACGTCATCGACATCGACCGTCCAGCCGGGATGGACGCGGGCGTCATAGTCGTGATCGACCTTGGGCGGAACCTGTGTCGAACATGCAAAGCCAGCGTTCAGCCACGCCTGGTACCCGCCGTCCAGCACATACACTTCCTCAACACCCACATATCGCACCAACCACCATGCCCGCGTCGCCATACCTTCGCCGCTGTCGTAGACGACGACCGTCGAAGTCGGCGTGACACCTGCCTGGCCGAGTTTGTTGGCGAAAACCTCTGGATCCGGCAACGGATGCCGACCGCCATGCTCATGCAACGCAGACGACAAATCGCGCTCTAAATCAAAGTAATACGCACCCGGAATATGCGACTTCGCGTACATCTGCTGTCCCCATTCCGGGTCGCTGAGGCGAAACCTGCAATCAAAAATCACCAATTCTGGTTCTACGAGCCGCTGATGCAAGTCGTCGGCGGTTATCAACATATCCATGGCCCTCCTTGTACACCCGTGCGCCAACCGCCTTCAAAAACGGTACCGCGCGCCCAACAGTTACTGTCCCTTCCGCGCAACCCGCGTTGCGTCGGCTTGGTCGACCGACTTCAAAATGATGTTGTCGATATTGACGTGCGCTGGCCGCGTCGCCGCAAAGACGATGCAATCCGCTACGTCCTCTGCCGTCAATGGACGAAAACCCTCATACACGCGCGATGCGCGCTCTGTATCGCCATGGAAGCGCACGACGCTGAACTCCGTCTCAACCATGCCAGGGTCGATACTCGTCACCCGCACGGGCTTACCCAACAACTCCTGACGCAACGCACCCGTGATGGCGCGAACGCCAAACTTGGTGGCACAATAGACGCCGCCTCCAGCGTATGCCTCATGTCCCGCGGTGGATCCAAGGTTGATAATATGTCCATCGCCGCTCTCTACAAGATATGGGACAAGGCGTTTGGTCATGCGCAACAGCCCCAGCACATTCGTGTCGAGCATGACTTCCCAATCGTCCTCGTTCGCCCGTTCATCAATGTAATCGACGCCGAGCGCCTTTCCCGCATTGTTGACTAGGACGTTGACCTTGCCGTATTCAGAGACGACGCCTTTGACAAATGCGTCCACCGATTCCTTGTCTGTGACGTCGAGCGACTCTGCAAACGGCTTGACGCCGGTGCGCCGTTGAATATCCTCGACCAGTTTCACCAAGCCATCCTTGCGACGCGCGCCGACTGCGAGTTGAAATCCAGCCTCTGCCAAGCCAACGGCTGTGCTGTATCCAATCCCTGCACTCGCTCCCGTCACGACCGCTACTTTACCCGCTCCAGAAATCGCCATTTTCATTGCCCCTTTTCATTGTTCGAACCTGCGGTTCTCTAGGCTATCGTCTATCACAAAAAGGCGTTTGACCCATACAATGCACCATCGTCACTCGTGCGAAGGAGGCCCCAAACCATGGCATGCCCAGAAGTAGTGACTGGATCCGTCGTCATTCCAGGCGAAGACTACGAACGAATTCAACGGGCGGTGGACAACGGACAGTACCTCTGGCGCCTCAGCCCCGTCCGGACAGCCCAAGAGGTCGGTACGGTACACCTCGGATTGCGCATGAACGACGTCTATACGTTCGTCGAACAGTTCCGAGATCCCGACGATGGCCTCATGCACGCCGTCGTCCGCGTCAAGCACCGTACCTGTACATTCGTCGTCGAACTCTTCCAGCCCGAGAAGCAAGGCCGCGGTGGCATTTGGGTCGTCCTGCAGGTTACGCCTACCTGAACGACCTCGTATGTGCTGTGCGCCGACGCTCGGCGAACCAGTTCCTCCTTTCAATGACCATGAATGACCACGAATGACCACGAATGACCACGAATGACCATGAAAGATGAGGAACTGGTTCGCCAAACCCAAACATTCACAGTTGACGTGCGCCCCGCTCGACCAGCAACCTATCTCTGTCCTGCCGCACTTGCGACAGGTTACCTTTGGAAGTCATTATAGCGCGCAAAGGTACCTGCGGACAGGGTCATTTCATCTTGTCCCACATCGAAGGCGGCAACTTGCCAACGGACTCCATGAGCAGATCATACAGATTTTGCTGCAGTGCTTCTTCCACAGAAATGCCGAGTTTCTCGGCGATATCCGCTAGTGTATAATGATCGCGCCGCAACGAGCGCATCGCCTTTTCCCACTGCTGTAAATGCGGCCCGTGGTAATCGATGAGGAAGGACCACTTCTCTTCGTCGATTTGCAAACAAGCATTGAGCATGTCCGTCACCACGTCCACGGTTGCACCTTGTGCGCCTCGTTCGAACAGGCGCTGGCGAAACACGGTTCGAATCAACGCTTCCTCGGAAAATTCCATCAGGAATGGCGGCATGATATACCCAACGGGCAATTTTGCCCGAGCGGCCTGCATCTGCTCTACGCGATCTTGCTTGGCCAAACGAATGACATTGCGGATGCGCTCGAGTTCTTCGTCGTACTCTGCCGGATTTTTGGCCTCGACAGGAAGTTCGAACCCCCATGGCACATTCGCCCGCTGGCCGCCAGCGATGCGAGTCGGGCGGCCCACAGTGTATGTGACAAGGTGGTCGTAGACGGTCTTCCCAACACCTATGTACAAAAATAACACTGTTTCGCCGCGAATCGGTTCATAGGAGTGCCCTGCGGCCACCATGTTTTGCAAAAAGCGGCTGGTATTGGCCATGTCGCGATACTTGCCGAGATACAAACTCGCCTTGAACGCACTGGACAAGCGGTCTTCATCCGTTGCGCGAAGGGCGATGACGCGACGGGACTGCGCGATGTGCCAGCCTTGCTCTTCATAGCAAATGCGAATAAACTTTTCGATGTTATCCAAATGTTCCTCGATGGGGACGACGTCATGGAGAAACTTCAGGCGGTCGTGCGTGAGAATGGCGGATTTATCAAGCGTAAACAACCAAAGAACCACCTTTCAAGCTACTGCTTACGTTCCCGAGCACCATTCACGTAATCGGCCTCAAAAGCCAGATTAGGCACGCGGGACAAATACAGGATACAATATGTGCGTTACGCGACTGTGAGTTACGCGCAAAGGCGCTTGTTTGATTGTACAAATAGGAACGGGAGGTGGACAAGATGGGGAACAAAAATAGCAGCACGCGGGTTGTCGTCGGCATGTCCGGCGGCGTCGATTCATCTGTGAGTGCGCTGCTGCTCAAGCAGCAGGGCTACGACGTGATCGGCATCTTCATGAAGAATTGGGACGACACGGACGAGTTCGGCCATTGTACGGCCACAGAAGACTTTGAAGACGTCGCCCGCGTCTGCGAGCAAATTGGTATTCCCTACTACGGTGTCAACTTTGAACGCGAATACGAATCTCGCGTTTTTCAATATTTCCTGGAAGAGTATCAAAAGGGGCGCACACCCAACCCAGACGTACTCTGCAATAAAGAAATCAAATTTAAAGAACTTCTGCAGCGAGCACTGGAACTAGGCGCAGATTACCTGGCAACTGGTCACTATGCGCAAGTGCGCAAGGGAGACGACGGACTGGTGCAACTGGTGCGCGGGGCAGACGCCAATAAGGACCAGACGTACTTCCTGCACACGCTGGACCAGGAGCCTCTGTCCCGCGCGATGTTCCCAATTGGCCACATGGAAAAGCCCCGCGTCCGGGAAATCGCCAAGGAGTTTGGTCTGGCAACTGCGACCAAAAAAGACAGCACGGGGATTTGCTTCATTGGCGAAAAGAATTTTCGCGAGTTTCTCAGTCACTATTTGCCGGCGCAGCCAGGGAAAATTGAGGACACAGAAGGCCATGTCATTGGCCAACACGAGGGACTCATGTATTACACGATGGGCCAACGCCGTGGAATCGGGATTGGCGGCATGAACGACCGATCCGGCGAACCATGGTTCGTAGTCGATAAGGATTTAGATAGAAACGTGCTGATTGTGGCACAAGGGTCAGAGCACCCTCGTCTCTTGTCGACAAGCCTGATGGCGAGTCAGTTGTCCTTTGTCAGTGGTCAAGCCCCGTCCGACAAGGAGTTTCGCTGTACGGCAAAATTCCGCTATCGCCAAGAGGACCAAGGCGTCACCGTCCAAATGCGCGAAGGGAACACCTGCAAGGTCGTCTTTGACGAACCCCAACGTGCGATTACACCCGGTCAGTCCGTGGTCTTTTACGATGGCGACGTGTGCCTCGGCGGTGGCATCATCGACTCCCGCGAGCTCGTCCGTCCATCGTAACGCCAAAGCGAGCGCAGCGTAACCTCTTCACAAGCACATTGCCCGGAGCACGCGAAATCCCACATGCTCCGGGCTGTTTTAAAAACGGCACGACGCTATTTAAAGGTCGGTTATAGTTGAAATATTTTCACAATTAACCACGAACATATGGGCGCAGATATGGGGCGCATCCCCTGCATCCTCAGTGGCTACGCAGCAAAGAATCACCAGGACGACGCCAATTCACGTTCCCACGAATCCGCACAGTCGTCACACAGAAACTCGGACTTTTCACTCTGTTCAACAGCCTCTCCACAAATAGCACACTGCTTCTCTGTTTGTTTGCTGTCCATCTGTAAAACCTCCTCATCATCGTATTGTGTATTTTAGTACGATAAGGATGCGTTTTCAACGGATATTTCTGAACATTTTTAAAACAGTTGGGCGAGTGACCGGGGGCGTTGGGCGGGGCCGGCTGGGGGACGGGTGGGCGCATATAAGGAAGAATTTGTGCACTATTCCCGCACTTCCGCTCGATTTGGCCCACTTAAGGCACCTGAAATGCCTTATCTACTGAAATGCCGCCCGATAAAGGCGAAAATCACGGGATTAGTGCAGATTTGATGTCTTATTCGCGCGAAAAGTCACGCCACTGTCTTATTAAGACATCCCGTGCCGGGGAGTCGGCGCTGGGCGTCGGGCGGGGGCCGGGCTGGGGGCGGCGGCCAGGGCGGGCGCATATAAGGTACACAAGGGTGTGGCTGATGCACACCCGCATCGTAATGGAGAGCAGCGCGAGAACGCAGGATGAGGGCATACAGTTTGACGCCCAGAATCAGCATAAACTGAATACCCTCACTCACTGTCGACGATAAATATCCCAAAAAGCAAAAAATAAATGTGGACATAGCGTTTCAATCGCAATATTGGGACGAAATAAATATTGGTCAGGTTGCTGTGGCGGAAGCAGATAAAGTACCTGATTTGATGAAATCCAGAGAGTGCTGTTCAACAGTGGGTGCAAAGAATCGTTCTAAAATCGTGTTTTCGTAGTACAAAAATTGTGTATCTTTCACCCTCGGTCTATCTAGTGGAATGCGCATGTCCATCGCAATCATTCCATGCTCAATGAGAATCACTCTGTCCGCCAATGTGACTGCCTCTTGAATATCATGCGTGACAATCAGCACGGTAAATTGATGAATTTTCCACATGTCCTCGATGAGCCGCTGCATTTCAAGTTTTGTCAAGGCGTCCAACGCACCTAATGGTTCATCCAATAATAGCATTTTCGGGGCAGCAACAAGGGCGCGCGCGAGCGCCACACGTTGCCGCTGACCTCCGGACAACGTGTGCGGCCAACTCTCTCCCTTTGACTCAAGGCCAACCTGCGTAAGAACTTCCTTTGCTCTGCGCCTGTCGGGTTTTTCCATTCCAAGAAGAACATTATCCTCCACCGTTTTCCACGGCAAAATACGAGATTCTTGAAAAAGTACACGAATATCATGGTGAATTCCAGAATGTTCCGTTTCGTCAAATACGATTTTCCCACTTGAAGCTGACTCCAGTCCACTCACCAGACGAAGAAGCGTACTTTTTCCTCCGCCACTCCGCCCTACAATAGCTACGAATTCTCCAGGCTCAATCGATAAATCAATATTGTGAAGGACCGGCTGATTATCATATTCCTTGCAGATATCATCGAGCCTCATCCTTAGCCCCTGTCTCATCGAATTCCCACCTTCACTGGTTTACGCGCCGACCATTTGCGCGTCACGACAACCGGACGCCATTGGATACAACGCCGCTCGAGAACCTTTGCCGCTGTATCCGATAACTTGCCAAGAATCGCATACAGGACAATGCTGAGCACGACCACATCCATTTGCATAAACTCACGAGCATTCATAGCCATATACCCAATGCCAGAAGTTGCTGATACCGTTTCCGCGACAATAAGTGAAATCCACATGATACCCAAAGCAAAGCGAACCCCGACTAGAATCGAAGGCATAGCACCTGGAAGAATCACGTGACGGTATAATTTCACTTGGCGAAACCCATAAACCTGACCCATTTCGATGAGCCCCGGGTCGATGGACCGAATACCGTGAAACGTATTGAGATAAATAGGAAAAAACACACCTAACGCAACCAGAAACACCTTAGCTCCCTCGCCAATGCCAAACCAAATAATGACGAGTGGTATCAATGCCAAATGAGGAACCGTGCGAATCATCTGAATTGTCGTGTCGAGAAAGCGCTCTGCTCGATGCGAAATGCCGTTAATAACACCCAAGACAAACCCAATCGATCCGCCAATTGCAAATCCGACAAACGCACGCTCCGTACTGATACCAATGTTGGTTAGTAATTCTCCGTTCTCAGTCAGTCTAATACCGGCCTCTATCACTTGGAGGGGGGTCGGGAGTATTTGACTTTTGATCAGAGAAAGACTACCGAACACCTGCCAAATGACGACCAATAGAATGGGTAACACCCACGGGACCAACTGTTCACTGGCGTTCTTCGTAACCCGGCTTTGCATCGTATCCTCGCCACCTCGCCATTGTACTTGTGAGAAATCTGTGTTGCGTCGACCATCTAGCCTTCACCTCCTACAAAAAAAGAGACGCACGAATCCATCATTCGCGTGTCTCCAGTAGTCCGGTCGACAAAACATATTTGTTTAGTTGGTTTAATTGACACTGACCTTAACACGTGTTTTACATCATGTCAATCGCAATTATAGAGAGAAAGTTTCTAAGATTTATAAATATTAGAATGTTGACATTTAAGAGATTAACGTGATACGCTCTGCCCAATCGATTAATCCCACAGTTTCTCTGCGTATTGTCAGAATTCCAAATGCTTGGACCGACTGGACAACTGGAGGCCCGAGACTGCTGTCGCATTTTAAGCGAGCGTCTCAGGCCTCCTTTTTATTTTGAGAGGAGGACAATGTAATGAGCAGAGTAAACCGTTTGGATCTGCGCAAAGACCTCGAATTGAACACGTACGCAGACGTCCTGGTCATTGGAGGTGGACCCGCTGGTACGTGGTCGGCTATCCGCGCCGCATCCGAAGGAGCGTCGGTCATTCTCGTCGACAAGGGGTTTTGTGGAACAAGTGGTGCCACTGCGCCATCTGGTACCGGTGTGTGGTATGTAGAGCCGCGAGAAGAAGCGAGACAAAAAGCCATGCAAAGTAGATATTCGCTAGGCGGATTTCTCGCTGAAGAAACGTGGATGCGCAGAGTCCTCGATAGGACATGGGAAAATATGAACGCCATTGCGAGTTGGGGTTATCCATTCCCCTTAGACGACCAAGGCCAGCCACATCTTCGTACATTACAGGGACCTGAATACATGCGCTTAATGAGGCGGCGAGTGTTACAAGCCGGCGTAACGATCTTAGATCACAGTCCAGCTACGACTCTTCTCGTAGATCAACACGGGGTAGCAGGAGCATCCGGAGTGAATATACAAAAAAATCAGAACTGGACAATCCGCTCTAGTGCCGTAGTTATCGCCACGGGTGGCTGTGCGTTCTTGAGCAAGGCGTTAGGATGCAATGTCTTGACGGGTGACGGGTTATTGCTCGCCGCAGAAGCTGGTGCTTCCATGTCGGGCATGGAGTTCTCAAACGCATACGCCATCTGCCCGAAGTTCGCTTCTGTTACGAAAACGGCGTTCTACATCTGGGCTTCCTTCTACCATGAATCGGGTGAGTTAATCGAAGGTGCAGGCTCACAACGCGGCCGATCCGTCATTGCCCGCACACTCCTGTCGGAGCCAGTATTCGCACGTTTGGATAAAGCGACCGACGAGATGAAGGTATGGATGCGACAAGCGCAGCCCAACTTCTTTCTTCCGTTTGATAGAGCCGGAATCGATCCGTTTACGGACCGTTTCGAAGTCACGTTGCGCCTAGAAGGAACCGTCCGTGGCACCGGTGGCATCCGAATCGTGAACGAAGCATGCGCGACGGATGTTCCAGGTTTGTATGCCGCAGGTGATGCCGCAACGAGAGAATTGATTTGCGGCGGATTTACCGGAGGTGGAAGCCACAACGCAGCTTGGGCAATGTCGTCTGGATATTGGTCTGGTGAGGCCGCCGCAAAGTATGCGAAGCAGTTGGGCTCCAAACGTGCTGCTCGAATCGGAACACCCCTCGACCAAGCCAGCGCGCAAGCGCGCAGCGAAGATAACCTGGGCTTATCCACAGACGACGTGGTCAATGCCGTTCAAAACGAAGTCATGCCCTACGATAGAAATTTGTTTCGCACAGCAGAAAGACTAACCGATTCTCTAGGACGTCTGGATAGTCTCTGGCATTACATTCGCCACGAAGCAATGCCTACTGGCACGGCCCTGAAGAGACGTGAAGCACAGGCAATGACAGCGGTATCGAGATGGATGTACCATACGGCACTCGCCCGCAAAGAGACGCGTGGCATGCACCGGCGAGAAGACTTTACAGCACCAAATCCTAATCAACACCATCGCCTCATCACCAAAGGACTAGATGACATTCGCATTGAGACGGAACCTGTTAAGGCGCCATTGGGAGGTGTTTTACTGTGATTGAACTAATCAGCAAATCACTCTGCACAAAATGTAATCTATGTGTCGCAGTCTGCCCTACCAATGTGTTTGACAAAGTCGATGGCAGCCTTCCCATCATTAGCCGCCAGTCGGACTGCCAAACCTGCTTCATGTGCGAGTTGTACTGCCCAGTCGATGCACTTTACGTGGCCCCCGAAGCGGATTGTTCCGTAGAAGTGGAAGAGAACCAGTTAAGTAGCACTGGGGTACTCGGGAGTTATCGTTCGGTAATCGGTTGGAACCCGCGGCGTCCGCTATCTGACGCAAAAGATAAATCATACAAAATGTTTGAAGCCATGGCGCAGTCCGAAGGAATACCCATGTCACCTCCTACTAAATGAAACAGCCATCACATACGTCATAGTGCTATCGAGAAAGGACGGAATTCAGATGACCAAGCGCCTCAATAGATACCCAAGAATGAATTGCACATCTTTGTTAGCATCCACACTGGCTATATCCTTAGCCCTCGCAGGTTGCGGCACAGCGCAACCTGCAGGTAATCACTCGAACGCAAGTGAGGCGTCTAGCACTGCAAGCGTGCTCCGATTTGGATATATCGCGTCTAAAGGCAATACACCGGGTGATCCAATTGGTTGGGCAGTCAAAACGGGCTTGATTAAGAAGTACTACGCACAATTAGGAATTTCTGATATTCAATTTACGCCGTTTGTGAATGGACCTGATTTAGTCGCCGCGTTACAGGGGGGTTCCATCGACGCCGGTGAGTTAGGAGACACCCCAGCAGTGAATGCTGAAGCCAACGGATATCAAAGCGACCTAATCGATTTTACTAACCTAAATCAGGAGGTTTGGTTAGTCACAAAGAAAAATGGACCAAAGACACTGCAGGACTTAAAGGGGCAAACGGTCGCCACATCCCCCGGCTCCTACATGAGTCGCTACTTATTGACGCTACTCAAAAATGAGGGGCTGTCACAGCAAGTGAAAGTTGACCCAATTTACCCCGCGGATGCGGAGTCCGCCCTACAATCTGGCCGCATTGCGGCATACGCAGCGCCCACAGATACCGGTCCACAATTACAACAACTCGGATTCCCCGTGATTGACAAAGCATCCGAACACCAGCTAACCGGAACCAGTGTGACAGTCGCTTCTCCGAAGTTTGTCACTGCGCACCCAAACTTTGCAAAAGCTTGGGTCGAAATGACGGAAGCATCCGTATCGGACATCCGCCAACATGCCGATGAGTACTATCAATTTGCGTCGGATGCTTCTGGATTCCCGGTCGATATTGTCAAGGCATCCTCCCCTATTTCGAATTTACCGACAACACAGTTTCCAACACAAGGGATACAGTCCTTGAACGCCGTCGAGCAATTTTTGCTTCAACAAGGCCTAGCTAAAAACCAATTTTCCATTCAGGACTGGGAAGTGAAATAAATCCATGACAAGCGCTGAAATTCGACTTGATTCCGACGTGTTAATTATTGGCGGTGGCCCCGCAGGTGCGTGGGCTGCTTGGAGTGCGGCCACAAACGGCGCGAAGGTCGTCCTCGTCGACAAAGGATATTTCGGCACAAGTGGCGCCACGGCACCTGGTGGGACAAATTTGCTATACATACCGCCAGAACCGACACTGCGTGAAGATGCCGCGTTACTTCGCTATCGGGAGGGAGGTTATTTATCAGATCCCGCCTGGACGCACCGAGTCATCGATCAAGTATACGAAAACCTAGCTTTCGTCGAATCTTGGGGCTACCCGTTCGTCCGTGACGAAAGCGGGACGCCAATGAGAGATCATCTGCAAGGCCCCGAATACATGCGCCTGATGAGACGGGTCGTCCGACAGACAGGTGTCCAAGTACTAGATCACGCACCAGCGCTAGAACTGCTGGTGGATGCCCACGGCGTCGGCGGGGCTCGAGGAATGATGCGCCAAGCAAAGTGCACATGGGAAGTGCGAGCGAACGCGGTCGTTCTAGCATCGGGTGGCTGCGCATTTCTAAGCAAGAGCCTCGGTTGCAACGTGTTAACAGGAGATGGTCTACTAATGGCTTCCGAAGTTGGCGCACCATTATCAGGTATGGAATTTAGTCGTTCCTATGCGCCGAGTGCCGCCTTCGGTTCTGTTACACGCGGACGCCTTCTCAACTGGGCTACGTACAGTTTAGAAGACGGAACTATCATTGAACCGTCAAGTCATGGGCGCGCAGGAGATATCTTGCCGCACATGTTAATTAAGGGTCCCGTATACGCGGTCCTAGACAAAGCGGATACACCTGAAAAACGCGCCATCCTGCGTAAGTCACACGCCATTTTTTTCGTGCCATATGATCGCGCCGGGATCGACCCATTCACAGAACGCTTTCCTCTCCGCCTCCGCTATGAAGGCACCGTTCGGGGCACTGGCGGAGTTCGACTAGAGCATGAAGATTGCGCCACGTCGGTCGCTGGGCTGTACGCAGCAGGCGATGCCGCATCACGAGAGCGCGTCATGGGCGGCAAATCAGGAGGCGGTGCGTATAATGCCGCTTGGGCTATATCCTCTGGCACATGGGCAGGCCGCGCCGCTGCCGCCTACGCACTCAGTGGACGAGTCAAAGCAAACGGAAGAAGTCTTCGTTCCACAGGACAATTCGGCTTAGACTTAACAGATGCGAATCACAAACAGGAAACAGCTATCACAGACCTCATCCGAGGCGTTCAGAACGAAGTATTCCCCCTACACATTAACTACTTCCGCAGTGAAGCTGGACTAAGTCAATCGATGCAGAGGTTAAACCAACTGTGGACACAGGCAAAACAACAGTCCGCACACAACTTACGCGACAGAATTCGGCTGCGAGAAGCTCTTGCGATGGTTCTAGCGGCACGTTGGATGTACAGTGCAGCGTTAGCTAGAAAAGAGACACGAGGCATGCACACACTGGCCGAATATCCTGACATAGACCAAACACTTGGCCATCGCCTGACGGTCTCTGGATTTGACGACATCATTGTTCAACCGGAGTCGTCGGAGCCAACCCGAGTATGCCAGTCGACATAAAGTCTGTTGGAGGAATGATTCATGATTGAATTGGTGAGTAACGAACGCTGTATCAAATGCGGTATTTGCGTTAAAGTCTGCCCAACTGACGTATTCGATATGGACGAGAACAGCTTCCCTACTATCGCCCGACAAGATGATTGTCAAACCTGCTTTATGTGTGAAGCGTATTGCCCCGTCGACGCACTGTTCGTTTCCCCTTTTGCAGACGAAGTTGTTACAGTCAATGAAAAAGAACTGATCTCGACGAGCACCCTCGGCAGTTGGCGTCGAACAATCGGTTGGGGAAAGGGCCGCACGAAGTTGGCAGCAGAAGACACTACACCATTTATTGATAGAATTTTGCCGCGATGACGTTTGATATGTCGTGAGCATCATTGGTGAAGAGAGGTGGTATAATGCAAAGTACTGGCATGGGGTGATTTCGCGATGGATACAAAAGATTTACAACTATTTCTGGCGGTAGCGCGCAATAAGTCCATCTCTCGGACGGCAGAACAACTGTTCATGTCACAATCGACAGTAACCACTCGGCTCCAGCGATTGGAACGCGACATTGGCTACCAACTGTTTGACAGGACGCCGAATGGCGTTCAGTTAACACCAGCCGGGCGCGGTTTTCTTCCGCTCGCTGAGCAGATGGTGTCGATTGAGCGGCAAATGATTGAGCCCGCAAAACAACCTAGGCGGACGCTGCGAGTCATGTCCGGGCGAGCCTTCGTGTCGACTGACGTCCCCATGTGCCTGCATCGTATTGTCGAATTGGAGGACGTGCGCCTGAAGGTTCGAATGGGGCTTTATGTAGACATGGTTGATGCTTTAATCAACAGCCAAGTGGATTTTTGCTTTCTTGGTGAGCCCGTGTACCACCCGCGCGTACGGCTGATTGAATTTCCAGACGACGCGATTGACCTGGTGGTTCCAGCGAACCATCCATTTACCCAGGACTTCCCGGGAATTCACGCCATCGCATCCGAACCGTTCATTGCGTTTAGCGATTCCACCGCGCCATTTCGCAAACGCGTGACCATGCTGTTGGCAAAACATGACTTATACCCGGATGTTCGCATGGAATTAGACAGCATCGACGGCATTAAGGCAATGGTCGCCCAAGGCCTCGGCGTCTCTCTCTTACCCCGTCGCACACTTGTCGATGCCGCCAGCAAAGGCTGTGCCGCGATTCCCGTCAACGACGAATCCTTTCGGCGTCCGACGTTGCTCGCCTACCCAGACATCCTGGAAGATGAGCCGCTTACCAAGCGGTTTATTCAAGTTGTGAGTGAACACTACCATCATCAAGCGCGTTTCCATCACGACAGCTCGGTGTAAGGTCGTCCGGGGCGATCCACGCACACCGCCCTCTGGCTCAATCCCTCAAGGGGCTTGATGCAGCACCGCCTGTTGGTACCACTGGGCAAGCGCTGTACTCACCTGATAGCGAACCACTTTTGCGTCAAAAGGCCCCACATAGATCTCTTGGTGATGGATTTCTGGCGTGCCGCGATGTTCCATCGCAACCTGCACGTCACAAGTGGATGTCGTGCGAGCAGAAATCCTTAAGGCGAGTTCACCATCTCTTGCTCGAAACGTGACATCCCAGTTACCGCCCGGTTTGCGTGTATAGGCAATTCGTCCATCAAACGTCGCCACAGTATCGATGATATCCTCCACAAGTGTCACCAATTTCTCGTGCGTTTGGGTCACCGCTGACATCCCATCCACCATAGGCTTTTCGCCGTCATTTGCTCGACTGTCCAGATTGCCCACTCCCCCTACGAAATTATAACTCCTTCGAATGTAACAGATTTGCGGCGTTTGTGCAGGCATTTGCCCCGTCGGAGAACATTCCCCATCACCCACATCGACGTCCACATACGAACATACGAAAATGGGGACCCCTTCCGACAGAAGAAGTCCCCACAATCCGATTGCTTGGAATCAGACAAAATATATGAGCGTGCGCCTATTCCGTGGCTTTCGTCAAAGCGTGTTCCCAAGAGGGGAAGTAGTAGAGTGCGCTGCGCATAATCTCTGGATGCTGTTTCTTAACATCTTTCTTGGATAACTGACCGCCGTGTTCCTCGAACAACTGTTTGATTTGAGTGAGAATCGTATCCGCGCTTTCAAGTGGTTGTTGCATTGCTATCAACCTTCCTTTCCAGTGGATAGACTCATTGTTCCCAGAATTATTAGAAACGAAACCCATTTACAAATATCGCGCCCGCAGAATACGCATGTGATGCTCCACATGCCCTAGAATGATGCATGCTGCCGCAAGCACGGTCACAGGGTGGCTTCTCGCCACCCCCGTCTTTCTCAAGTCCTCATGTGTCAAGGTTTGAATCAAAGAACGTGTCGATTGTCTCACAGTCTTCCATTCTTCTAATATTTCGCGTAGCGGTCGAAGATGAAACTTCCCCTGAATCACACATTGCGCTAGATTCAGAGGAGGAATTGGTGCGGAATACCCGCGTGCCATGCAAAAAATTTGATAACCGAACATCCGCTCAGCGTCACTCAAATGTCCAATGATTTCTTTGACACTCCACTTTCCGTCCGCGTAACGAAACTCACCTTCGCGCTCGGACAATCCAGCAATTTGCGCGTAAACGGATTCCATTTGTGTTTGATAAACTTGGTGCAAATCCCCCGTTGGCACGAGATCGATGTATTGTCCGAAATACGCTTCATAGTCACTAGGCAACGGGCGTTCTGTGATCACGCTACCCCACTCCTCTTTTCAAATTCCGTATGACATCATGCGTTGCGCCATCTGTACGCCTTACGAAGTATCGCTGCAATGAGTGGGCCCTTACGGGACGTATACGTTGTTCGGTCGTGACTATATTGGGATGCTAAAGTCATTTTCAGCGAGGCGTAGGCCTTCGCGTCGGATTCGTGATGTCGCAAGTAATCGCGAAACAGAACATGCTTCGTCCATTGCTCCCCATCTTTTGCGACAACGCTCAAATGGAATTGCGCCCGCGGTACCCCTTTACGGAAAAATAGGCGACCGGCAATTCCCGCGTCGCCTCGGAAAACGTATCCAAGCTGCTCCAAAGTCCGAATATCACACACCGAAAACTGCTTGAGACTGCGCACGCCGACAATGATGTCGATGATGGGCTTCGCACAAAGTCCAGGCACAGACGTGCTGCCAACGTGCTGGATGTCCAAAGCCACGTCACCCAATGCCTCTGCGAGAACCTTCTGTTCACGTTCAAATCGAGATCGCCACGTGGGAGTGTAGTCGTGAAGTTCTACCCAGTCGGCATCATAACGCCGTTCATCCATGTCCAATGTACAGGCCTCCCGTGCATGGGTTCACTCAATCGGGGTTCCTCAAATCGCTTGAACCTGTTGCATGAATTCGTTCAGGCTTGTGACGTCATCAAGTGTCGCAATCGCACGTAGACAAAGCTCATTTCTCCTCTGTACGTCCGGAATCGGCTGCAACAGTTGCGTCCATTTCCAAGCGAGTTGCTCTGTCGTCAACGGCATTCCCGCATCTCCAGGCGTTTCATCCACCGTCTCCTCCAGCACATTTGTTCCCGTACTCACCTGAACGCGTGTCGCCCATTGCCGAGGATAAGCATTCGAGAGCTCTTCATCAGGCACCACGGTCACTTTGTTCATAAACGCCATCATTTCTTCCGTACCCAAGATCTCTCCCCGGTTGATATCGTATAACCCGGATGGATGGTAAACCGATAAAGCCAACTGATAGGAAACGCTGGAGAGAGAGGACAATCGACTGGTGGGCGGGTGATCGATCATCCTACAGAACGCCGTCGGGACATAGACAAAAACGTGTTAAACGTCTTCCCTCGAAACGCCCTGTTTTGTCAGAATCGCGCGCAGGCCTTCGATAGCCGGGATGACTTGTTTGGCAGAACAATACGGTTTCAGGCTGGTCTGATAAATTTCGACTGCTTCGTGCAAATCAGCGCGCAATCTTTCAGTATCTACTTGGATGCCGTACATACGCTGGAACCAACGACTATCGATGGCTGCTGGTTCGCCTGTAAAGCCATTCGCCGCTACCATGGCTGCCACACAGCCAGATCTGGTCGCACCGATGGATAAGTTGAGCGCAAGGGCAAGTGCATGCTGTACTTGCGCCTGTGGCAACCGCAGTTGCCTAGCGCTGACGGCAGCGGCACCGAAAGCGGCGCAAAAAAGCGTACTCCAAATTCCCTGATAGACGATACGCGCACCATCTATCGCCATTCCCAATTTGCTCATGACTTCGTAGCCAATGAGTATGGAGTCCAAGAAATCGCACATCGCGTTTTTTGATGTAGATGTATCAGTAAACAGTTCGCAGGCCGTCGGAACGATGACAGACGCGGGCGTAATACAGGACGCTAGGTGAATGTCATCAACCTCGGTTAACCGAATTGTAGCACTTTTTAGCAGTAGTCGGTCTAATAGATTCTGCTCATCGAACCCAAACGGAACAGGTGACGTGCGGGCTACTGGTTGGCTTGCCGCCCGCACAAACATTCGCTCGCGCAGCGCACGTCCCTCATCTGTACACGCCCCCGCTGCGTAAGCGATGAGCGCATCGATGGTGTGAAGTGCCGCCTCCCGCCTATCTGCATCAGAAAAGCGACACCCCACAATATACTCTGATAAATTCGCTAGGAATGACACAACATCGCCTCCCGGAACAAAGACAACAGAGGGCCGCTGCCTATCGCGCGGCCCCGTACCCACATGCCGATGACTCGCCAGACATGCGACGCAGATGGTTCGTGCCATCAACATCGATGGAACCGTCCTCGCAAAGAACCACGCCATAGTCGGTGCGCGCACAATCCAGGCTGACAAATTCCTCTAGGACGTCAAGACGCACGCGTTCGACATCCCGTTCAAATGGGTTGCCCCAGCCACCGCCGCCCGGCGTGCGCACAAGTACTTCCGATCCCGCCGGAACCGCATGCCGCACGACATCCACACTGCGCCACACCGTCTCTCCCGGCAACTTCAGTAGATAATCGGATACCTCCCCGGGCTTGCCGCCCCACAGTCCCCAAGGCGGACATTGACTGCGGCGGCCTTGCGAGAGATTCCACTGAACTTCCGTTACATTGCGAATCCGCACATCGAAGCCGAGGCCGCCGCGAAACGTTCCGGCGCCACCAGAGTCCTGGCGCAAACGCCGCTCTTCCACAATCACGGGCGCCTTGATTTCGATACTCTCAATGGGCGCGTTGCGAACATCGCCCTGACAAACCGACACAGCCGCCGATTCCCCATCCTCGTGCGGACGGCCACCCCAGCCGCCGCCCTCAATGCCCTGGAGTACAAACGGTTTATTCGTTCTTGGATCCACGCCAAAACAGGTAATAGATCCCCCAAGTGTGCCAAAGTGCGCCACCGGAATCTGTTCTGGAATGGCGTTTGCCAACGCAGCCAGCACGGTATCTATCACGGTCGGCAGAATGATGCTCCATTTCGCCATCGGACTGGGGTACCGGGCCATCATGATATTGCCTTCAGGAATCACGACCCGAAGGGCTCGGAAGGAGCCTTCGTTGACCGGATCGAACGGCGCAGTTAAAGCTTTGTACGCAACCATGGCCCCAGCCAGTGTGCGAGAGTTGATAGCCCCTTTACGCGCTTGCGAACACCCGGATAAATCGATGGTCATCGCTTCCCCATCGACGATGACACGCGCATGAATGCGGACGGGCTCCGTCAAATTGTCCCCGTCATTGTCCAAAAACGATTCGGCTTCGTACACGCCATCCGGAATGTTCGCGATGACCTTGCGGCACCGCTCCTCTGTCTTCGCAAAAATGAGTTCAAGGTACGCCATAACCGTATCCCGCCCATATTTGGAAAACAGCTCAGAAAGCCTGCGCTCGGCCAAGTGGCAGGCCGCAATTTGTGCACGCATATCCCCTAGCGAGGAATTCGGGTAGCGGATGTTGTCGTTCAGGATAGCCATCAAAGTCTCGTTGACACGCCCGGCCTCGTATATTTTAAGCTGATTGAGTTGTAACCCTTCCATCCACGGATCACCAATCTTCACACCCCCACCAAATCCCGTGCTCAGGCCGCCGACATCCATCCAATGCGCGCGCACCATCGCAAAACCTATCAACGCTTCGTCATAAAAAAATGGCGTATAGATGACGATGTTATTCAAATGCTGGCCTGCGACCGCCTGGTGATTGGTTATGAGTACGTCCCCTGGGTAAAAACCGTCCTCTTTGTATTTCGCCATTGCGTCTTTGATAATCAGGCCAGGTCTGCAACAAAGTGCGAGACGCCCCCCAGGTTTTGCGAGATGAGACGGCCTTTTTTATCCACGAGCGCACAGCAATAATCTCTGACTTCATACACCATCATGTTATAAGAGGCCCGCTGCAGATCTGCGGACATCTCGTTCGAAATCGCGGGCAGTGCGTTGCGAATCACTTCCAAGGTCACTGGATCCACCTGTTGGCGCATCACCTCACGCATCTTTGCCACCTCCCACTGAAATCACTAACTCACCAGTTTGACTGACAGTACAAATGTCTCCTTGATAAATGACCGTGGTTGACGCGTATTCCTGAACGAGCGCAGGACCTGCCAACACGTAATTCGGCGGCAAACTATCCCGCTCGTAGACCGGGCATTCAATCGGATGTTCACCATCTCCACCGGCTCATGGGGTGCTTGGTGACCAAACCGCTGCTGATGAATGTTATCAAAGGCATCGTGAATCTCCTGAATGCGAGCCTGCCGAAGCTGTTCATCCGAAACGGGCACGGAGAGTGTAAACTCCTGACCGACATAGCGCACATCGAGACAGGTTTGGTAAACGACGGTTGCGGTGGTCATCGATTCACTTTGAACCACTCCCCTGGCTTCCGCCAGCATGTCGTCGTGAACCTTGACGAGCTGTTCGAAGTCGATGTCCTCCAGCGCCCCGTAGTACGTTCGAACAAAGTCGTGTTTTTCATCCGTCAGGAGCATGCCAATTGCCGAGAAGTGCGCGGGAAAACGCGGAATAATCACCGTCGGGATATGAAGTTCGCGCGCGATGGCGAGTGCGCTCAACGGACCTGCGCCGCCGGAGGCGACAAGTGCGAATTCACGAGGGTCATATCCCTTTTCTACGGAAACCTGCCGGACAGCGAGCGACATGTTGTTGATGGCGATTTGAATCACGGCTTGAGCCGCTTGGTACACGCCAATATGTAACACGTCTGCTAGCTTGCGCTGAATTCCCTGAATCGCCGATAGCTCATCCAGCTTCAAATCGCCACCCAAGAAATCCTGTGCACCAACTCTACCCAAAACGACAAATGCATCGGTGAACGTCGGTTCAGAACCGCCTTTGCCGTAACAAATCGGTGCGGGATCAGCCCCCGCACTCTGCGGTCCCACACGCAGCGTACCGACTTCGTCAATCCACGCAATGCTTCCCCCGCCCGTGCCAACCTCGACGACATCAACGACCGGAATCATCACCGCATGGCCACTCGCATAGCCACCGATGTAGTACATTTCGGACATCATGACTTCACCGGCGCGAATTAAGCTGGCCTTCGCAATCGTCCCGCCCATATCAAACGCGATGATATTCATATGTCCCAACGACCGGCCAATCTCCGCAGACGCGATAATTCCTCCGACTGGACCCGATTCCATCATGTTTACGGGCCTCTTCGCAGCAATTTCAGGAGCCATAATCCCGCCGTTGGATTGCATAATGGAGAAATGTCCCGCGAATCCAATTCCATTCATTTTGCTACTCAATTCGTTGATGTAGCGGCTGACTTTGGGGCCTACATAGGCATTTAACACGGTCGTCGACGTCCGTTCATACTCTCGATACGCGCGAAGAATTTCATGAGACAGCGAAACGTAACAGTCCGGCAAACGCGATCGAATGATTTTGCCGACGCGTTCCTCGTGCGCCGGATTGGCGTAGGAATGGAGAAAACACACCGCCACAGCCTCGACCTGGTGCTCCGACAACTTTTGGCAAAGCGCCTCTATCTCCCCTTCGTCAATCGGCGTCCATTCGTCGCCGTTCGCAAGCATCCTGCCCGTCACCTCAAACGTCAGGTGTCTTGGCACCAGCGGCCGAGGGCGATGGAAAAAGAAGTGGTACGCGTCTGGCCGATTGCCTCTGCCAATTCGGTAGATATCCCGCGTGCCGCGGGTCGAAATCGCCTTGTTGGAAACCACGATTCACCGCCTACGCGTGTTTAAAACAGTGGTCGAATGTGGGGGGTTTAGTGCTGCCGCGCGTCAGTTGCAGATGACCCAGCCGACCATCAGCGCACACATTAAGGCACTCGAACAAGAGTTATCCAAGTCCCTCTTTCTCCGCGCACCCGGACGTACACCCGAGTTGACGGAAGCAGGACATCTCCTCTACTCGTATTCGCTCGATATCGAGCGGAAAACCAGTCAAGTCGAGCAAGCCATCCACAGACTCATCGAAACGCAAAACACGATTTCGGTCGTCGCGCAACGAAATATTGCAAACAACCTACTTCCTCCGTATCTCGCGTCATTCTCGAAGGCACACCCCAGCGTAAATATCGTCTTATATAGTCAAACGCACGATGTGGTGACGGAATACGTTCGCCACGGAAAAGCCGATCTCGGCCTCATTATGGCGCTTGGCCAGATAGAGGGCCTATGTTCGGACACGCTCACACAAGAGAGCCTCGAGATTGTGGTGGGACCGTCACACGCATTATCGCGACACAAAGTCATATGTCCCAACGAGTTAGCGTACTATCCGTTCATCGGTGGAATTCGTGCATCTACCCACGCCAAGATGATTGATTTGTATTTGAGCGTTTTGCAGATTTATAAACTCCCGCAGGGCAAGGGTTCTGAGGGCATGAAAAAGGACTTCACCCCAACCTTCGAGAAAATTTCAAGTAACCCAAACCAGAAATTTTCGAGGAGGGAAGTCCCACTATGTATATTCTCCAACCATCGCTCTTTTCCTTTGAAGACTGGTTAGAAATTGACTCCAGCGATCGTCTGCCCTTGTTCTTTGCTGTCTTGGATTTACAACCCTATGCTTCAAAATTGAGAAAACAGTCACCCCAAGGCGCGAAACCTATGAATCGTGAAGCGATTCTGCGTGCATTGCTGGCTGCTCCGCTTGAAGGAATCTCAACGTTCACAAGGCTTCATGAACGGTTGGCGCTAGATATATGCTTTCGCTACCAGTGTGGGTTTCGAATCGACGAAGCAGCCCCGTCGGTCTCCACACTGAGTCGCGTGTTTTCAGCCGTTGTTGAGTTGGGTCTCGCTGAGAAGCTCTTCATTGACCTGGTTAGTCAATGTAAAGAAGCGAGCATCATCAACGGACGCCATTTGGCTGTGGACAGTGCCGCCGTGAAGTCCTACGAGAAAAAACAACCTAAGTCCAAGAGCCAGGAAACGGGCAATGCCAACTGGGGCGCAAAATACGATACCTTTGGCAACAAGCTTGCTTGGTTCGGATACAAATTCCACTTGGCTGTGGACACCGCGAGTGAACTGCCAGTTGCTTTGGATGTCACACCAGCGAACGTCTTTGATGGTGAGATGGCGGCGCCATTGCTGGAACACGTCGTGACGACGCACGGTTGGAAAATCGACTTTGTCATGATGGATGCTGGATATGATCAAGTCAAAAACTATGAAACGGTTCGTCAATATGGTGCACAGGCGATTATCGCGATGAACAAGCGCGGTGAAAAAGAACCGCCTGAAGGAATCGCATCGGACGGGACGCCGCGTTGCACGATGGGATATAACATGGTGTATTGGGGTGCGGACGGTGACCGACTAAAGTTTCGCTGTCCGCACGCGGTTGGGAAGGTGGATTGTCCGCTTGGAATCGCGGCATGTTCCGAATCCAACTACGGTATGGTGGTCAAAAAGCGGATCACAGAAGATATTCGGCGGTACTGCACACCACACCGAGGCACGCAGAATTGGAAGTTGTTATACAACGAGCGAACTGCTGTAGAGCGTTGCAACGCAAGGCTTAAGACAAATTTGACGGCAAACGACGTCCATGTCCGAGGCATCCGAAAAGTAAAGGCGTACATGTTCCTCAACGCGATCGTGTTACTTGCATCGGCACTAGCTGTGAACCATATCGAACGACACAAGAAAACTGCATAAATCATAACAAGTTGACCTGATGAGACACGGCGCAAGAATACCGATATATGGAATATTGTCTGCTTACCCTAGGTGTTGTTCCTTTTTCACCTCCACCCAAAACGACCATTCTGCAAAACGCTCATTTAAAAAAACTCGGTGTCTCGGATTACCGCGTGACCGTACAAGTGGAAGATTACAAGAGTCTGATTGAGATGGCGAAGCAAGGCGTGGGTATTGCAGTGATACCCCGTTTTAGTATCGAAGACGAATTGCGAGAGGGCATGCTCATTCCACTATCTGTTGGCGTGCATGCAATTCATATCGACATCGCAATGATTTATCCACAAAACGTCCGTCTCTCCAGTGAATCAAAGTTATTTCGGGATTTTCTTCAGCGGGCGTGGACGCTGCCCTCATGATTGGAGGGGCCGAAATAGATTGCGGGGCAAAACCTCGCAAACCGCAACCAGAGGTTGCGGTTTGCTCGTCAACATCCTGACTGCCTTGTCGCGGCTGGAACTTAAAACTGATTCTGCCGCGACCCAACCATGAAGCATTCAATCCTCACCCGCAAGCTTGGCCGCCATTGGAATAATGCCCCCTGCACGCAACATGTCCATTAAGAAGGGGTCAACCGGATTCGCATAAACCGTCTGATGAGTCGTTTCATTGTGAATTCGGCCATCCGTCATATCGACAGACAGGATATCGCCATCATGAACAAAATTCGTAATACCTGCGCATTCCAAAATCGGAAGCCCGATTTCAAAACAATTTCGGTAGAACAAGCGAGATGCATACTCGACAACCACCGCACCGACGCCTGTGGCTTGAATCGCCTTGGGCGCGACCGCTCGACCGGACGGTTGCCCGAAGTGTTTTCCCGCCACCAAAGTGTCACCCGGTTTTACCTCCCGAGCGAAATCTGGATTCAAGTTCTCCAACACGTGCTTTGCCATGTCTTGCATCGATAACAATACCCTATCCGCTCGCACAATCTGATCCGTCGGGATGTTATCCCCAAATTTCCAGCACCGTCCCCGCGCTTTCATCACGTCACCTCATTTCGAAATACAAAACATCTCACACGAGATACGCCCTCGGATCAGCAATTTTCCCCGCCAGTGCAGAAGCCGCGACCGTATAAGCTGAGCCAAGGTACATCTTCGCCTCCGGGCTCCCGTTGCGGCCCGGGAAATTTCGCGCATGCGTCGACACCATCGCCTCCGTATTCGCCATCGCCCCCATGTTAATCGCCTGATTCGATCCGGTACTCGGCGGAAACCACGTACATCCCGCTTCATGCAGCGTTTGTACAAGCCCTTCCTGACAAGCCTCTGCAAACACTTCTCTGCTGGACGGTACAATATTGAACTTGACGCCAGGTGCAATCTTGCGGCCGCGCAAAATTTCCGCAGCCTGCCGGATGTCTTGTAGACGTCCACCGCCATGTCCACCCAGTTCCGCCCACTGCACAGGGGCACCCGCAAATTTTCCTACCGGCCCCACATTGCCAAGTGTCGGCGAAGCGGCGACTTGGGGTTCTAAATCACTGATGTCATACGCCCGGAGCTCCACGTATTCTGCATCTTCATCTGACGTGATAACGTCGAACGGCTCTTTGGTGAGACTTCGGACAAAATCTATCGTCTTTTCGTCGGGCTCGATAAACCCACACTTTCCACCCACGTCAATCGTGATCAGCGGAAATAGCCACCTATCCCACATCTCCAAATCCTTGATAAAGGGGCCTGCAAACTGCAACGCTTTGTAAACCGCACCGCCTTCACCAATTTGTCCGGTTAGCCACAATGCTGCATCGCGCGGAACCACGCCCTTTTTTGCGTGCCGGACAATTCGATGCGGATGGTTTCCGGTACTCGAAACCACGCCTTGCCAAACGGCATGACCGTCCCCGCATGCGAATTGTTGCCAAGCCCCGCAGCAAAACAGCCGAGTGCTCCGTGAACGGGCGTATGGCTATCCGATCCGACCACGATGGTACCAGGCCGGACAAAACCTTTACGCACGCCAACATGGTGGATATTCCCGCTCCCGCAATCAAATAAGTGAATGCCGTGACGGCGCGCGAACGCTCGATTTTCCTCCAGCATCCTCGCCCGTTCTTCACTCGGCGGGGAGAAGTGATGGTCAAATACCATCACCACCCGCTCCGGATAACGCATGGGACGGCGAACTTCGTTGTCAAAGACGCGTGAAGTGATATACCCACTCAAGTCGTGTAGCAACAGACAATCCACATTGGCGACGACCACGTCACCGGGGCGGACGGTCGTGCGCCCGCTCGCCTTCGCCAGAATTTTTTCGACCAAGTTCATGTGTGTTACGCCTCCTTCGCAAAAAATTCACTAGGGTCGGTAATCACACCGCGAATGGCCGTCGCTGCGGCAACCGCAGGGCTCCCCAAGTAAATCTGCGCGTGATAACTTCCCATCCGCCCCTGAAAATTCCGATTGGCCGTTGAAAGCGTCACTTCCCCGTCCGCCATCACGCCGCCATCCCCTGCGCATGCACCACAACCAGGATTGGTGAGCATCGCGCCACTTTCAAGGAATGTGGAAAAGATTCCATCTTTGACAATCCTCTCGAGGACATGTTTCGACGCCGGCGTGACAATGAGGCGAACGCCAGGCGCTACCTTGTGGCCCTTCAGGATGGCGGCGGCTTGGGCGAGATCGTCATATTTCGCATTCGCACAGGAGCCAATAAACACTTGATCTACCTTTTGCCCGGCCACAGCGGAGATGGGTAAGACATGATCGACCGTGTGTGGACAAGCAATTTGAGGCGTCAGCTCTGCGCCTTCAACCGTAATGACCCTGCTATATACCGCATCCTCGTCCGGATAGATCTCCTCATATTCGTGTGGTTGCACGCCCCGCTCTGCGAGATAGGCCCGCGTCACCTCATCTGGGGGCACATAAGCAAATTTCGCACCGAGCTCCATCGCCAAATTACACAATGTCATGCGCTCGGACACGCTGAGCCCTCGAACATAACTCCCGTGAAATTCAATCGAGCAATATGTCCCCCCATCCGCAGATACGTCCCCTATCAATTTCAGCATCACATCTTTCGCTGTCGTCCCTGGCGATAACGGACCATTGATAACCACTTTGATAGAGTTGGGCACCTTCATCCACAGATACCCAGAAACCCAAGTGGCAGTCACTTCACTAAAACCAACCCCAGTGCCCGCAGCGCCCAGCGCACCATAAATCGTCGAGTGCGAGTCTGTTCCAATCAGTACCATGCCCGGACGGACGTGACCATCTTCCATCAGTACCACGTGTGCAATCCCGGCATCCACGTCGTAAAACTTGTCAATCCCTTTGCTCTTGGCAAACGCTCGACACAGTTTTTGGTCTGCCGCGGTTTTTGCGGTCCGGGCGGGTGAATTGTGATCCATCACCATGGCGATTCGCTTCACATCGTAGAGTTCATCTGTGCCCATTTTCTCGAGTGTGCGAATACAGCGCCAGCTCGCAGCGTGACTCATGATAAGGTCGGGATATACGTTGATGACCTGCCCTGCCGTAGCCTGTTCGATACCTGCTGCCTTCGCCATGACTTTTTCTGCAAACGTCTTGCCCATCGAATTACCTCCTCCCGGCCACCACATGCTGTGTGACGTACGGAATCAAACCACCAGCGTCCAAAATCTTCCGTAAACTCTCCGGATACGGTTCAAAATGAAAGGTGTCGGAACCAACGGTCACCGTTCCCTCCGTGGCATCGACAAATACCGAATCACCGTCGCCGATATGTTCGACCGCATCTGGACATTCCACAGCTAATAAGCCGGTATTGATGCTATTGCGAAAGAAGACCCGAGCAAACGACTTTGCAATGACCACTTGGATGCCTGCGCCAACCAAGCAGGAAGCTGCCTGCTCTCTCGCACTGCCGCAACCGAAGTTGACACCAGCGACGACGACTTTTGATTGCCGGAGTCGATTCTGAACCTCCTCGCCGAGTGGTTCAAAAGCGTGTTCCGCCAATTCCTGTGGATCAATGCTGACCAGATAGCGAGCGGGGATAATGACGTCCGTGTTGATACTGTCGCCAAATTTGATGCAAGTTCCACCGACCATAGAGCGTTGCCTCCTTTTTGGGCTATTTACACGAGCGACGCGCAACGAAGATTTCCGTTACGGCGACGTCGCCTCAAGAAACCACTCCGTCGGAACCTCGTGTCCAAGCCCCCGCGCCTCGGCGAGTGCGAGCACGCGCGCCCCGACAGCGGCAAATTGCAGCCCCATGCCTGTGTTATTCGCAAAAATCGTAATGTCGTCAGGACTCGTCCTTCCGCCAATCCTGCCCAACAACAATTCGCCGATTTCACCGATATCCTCATAGTTTTTGAGACCGCGTTCGACCGGACCCAAAATGTCAATCTGATTGTCGTGATGAATCTGCTCGCGCGAAAAGACGACAATTTTGTCCGCCCTGTCGAACGTGGTATCGTCCAACTCCCGCCGATTGGCCGTGCCGTCTGGGCTCGTGATAGACGTAACGTGCGTGCCTGGCTCCAACCAGCGGCCATCGAAACACGGGTCGTAAGCGGCAGTGGCGCACGTCACAATTTGGCAACCTTGAACTGCGTCCCGCGGATGGTCCACAGCGATAATCCGTTTACCTGTTCGCTCGCTCCATTCTTTTGCAAACCGTTCCCGGTTGTCCTTCGTGGGGCTGTATACCCGCACCTCTTCGATACTCGGGCGCACGAGCAGCATGTACTCGAGGTGTGAGGAGGCCTGCCAGCCTGATCCGAACAGCCCGGCTACCCGAGCATCCGGGTTCGCAAGCGCGCGAATCCCCAATGCAGAAGTGGCGCCAACCCGCATTTTTTGCATGTAGCTGTCATGAATGATGGCAAGGGGCTCCAAATGTTGGAGCGAGTACAGCGTCACGAGACCGCAGTATCGGTTGCCACTCGCCACCGGCAACAACCGCCGCCGCTTCACGCCACCTGCGAGGGTCTCGGTTCCCACCATATCGGACGTGATGCGCAGCGCCCACACGCCACTCGTGATGTTGCCGCCCTCCTGTGACTTAAAACGGAATTGAAAACCTGGAAACCGCTCATCCATCACTGGAAAATAGGTGTGATTGCACGGCCGGTTTGCCGCCTTTCCCAATGTGTACTCCTTATAAGCGACCTCCAGCGCTTCAATGCACTCCTCCAACGTCAACACTTGTTGCACGTCTTCATTACTTAAAATTCGCATGATTCACACTCCATTCTTGGAAGATATCACAGCAAATTGAGCTTATTTTTCATTGGGTTGATATCGCGCAATCGGCAAATCGCCTGTCAAACGGTTTGCGCCATATTCTTCTACGGCAAACGTGTCCGCCATCACGGCTTCTGTGCCATCGGCAAACGTGCAGACGAGGCGCAGTCCGACGACGGAACCCGCTGGGATAGGTTTATCCAGCTCGTCTGGAAGGCGATAATCGCCTTGTGTTTCGATATCTGTGTGATGAATCAAATCTAATTTCCAAGACAGGTTGTTTTCTTCAGGTATCACGGCGCCCAATTGCGCATACAGGCGGTTCAAGTCCGTGCCAGCGCGAAGTTCCTGTACAATCACGCCGTACGTAACGTCCATCATGTTCGCCCAATCCGCAGATTCCCTCGCAATCACCCGCGCGGCAGTGGTCCAATATCCGCGATACTCTGAAATCACTTCAACCGTGTCCGCCTGCGATCCGCTTTCGTAGCAATAGACGAAGACATCCTCCACCCCCGCCATGCGGGCAACTCGCTCTGCGGCACCGGCGCGCTCTGGATTGGACAGGGCGCCATCTAATCCGGCCGCCACTGCTCTGGCACTCACTTTCGCGCTCTCCAGGAGCAGCTTCTGTTCAGACGCAGACGGAACTTGTCGCTTTTCGCGAATGGCACTCTGCAAATCACGCAGTTCCCAACCAGGGAGCTTCGCGCGCAACTCTTCAATCACCGAAGCAGGCCACCAGTTCATCTCGGAGAGTCCAATCACACCAGCCGGTTGCTCATTGACATATTCCGCGACCAGCTGAGCTAGATTGGGGCCGCTTCGGAGGTCCTCGATGATGGAATTTGCGCGCATCCACGGGTGCACGCGCCGCGACAACTTCGTCAAAAATACGGGGTCTTGCTTGGCAGGTACCAGAAGTATCCCTTCATTCCAGTAGATGCACAAATTCGAGAGATACGTGATATCGCCGGAACGATAGACATCCCCATAGATGAGCGCGAGATCAATCCCGCGATCCTGCAATAATCGCTGACAATCGGATACTCGCGCCTTCAACTCCTCGGTCGTGGTCTCCGTCGGATCTAGTAAAACCAGCCCGCGTTTCATGGCCATCCCCCTCCATACCTTATACAGCTGCCGTAAACAACACGCGTTCTGTACTCGTCAACAATTCGTATCCATCGCCTTTCACGACGACGGGGTCTCCCAATACGTGATAACCTGCCAACGGTGTATACGTGTTCGGGTGAACAATAACAACCGAATTTTCCTCTAATTCAGTCTCATCACCCTCGACAATCATCGGCACTTCGTCTAAATACAATCCGTGTCCATGACCACGAACACGGGTATATTGGCTGGTGCAATATTCGCCGTAACCATATTTTCGAAACACGTCATTCTCCGCGCGGGCGATATCGTGCCCTGTCGCGCCGACGCGCACGGCAGCCAAACCGGCCTCCAACGCCTCCTTGAACAACTCAAACGAACGCAGTTGGCCTTCACTCGGCGGTCCAATGACAGCGGATCGACAGAGTTGAGCCCAATAGCCGCTCAGTTGTGGCGTGAGTTCCGTGCGTACCATATCGCCGAACTGCAAGCGCCGATTCCCTGGCGGTGTCATCCCCATGACCTCGGTTTTTCCGGAGGCGAACAACATAAAATTGTCCTCAGCACCGAGGCTCTTCATCTCTGCCTCCACCGCTGCAACGACCTCGTATTCCATGACGCCAGGCTTGAGCGCCTCGACAAACGTCTTCCATCCGGCTGAGCAAATGACACCCGCGCGACGAATTTGCTCTAATTCCCAGTCGCTCTTGGCCAATCGAACTTTGGTCATCAGTTTCGTCGCAGAGACGATTTCCGTATGTGGTAAGGCCTGTTGAATTGCGGTAAGTAACAAACTTGGCATCAGTTCTAGGTAGGCAACCCCTAACTTGGTCGGTGCACCGCCTTCCGTTAAGCGATGGACGATTTCTTGACAATCCGGAAAGGAGAGTGGCCGAACATCCTCAACCCATCCTTGTTCTGCAATGGATTGAGCGTCCTGTAGATTTTGCGTAAACGCTGTAGCCGTTCCACTGTGGGGCAAATAAGTGACAGTCAAGCTACCTCGTAAGCGAGCGCCCGTCAGATAGCGAACGTTCTCACGGCGCCAACCGGGCGCATAAGCGAGGAGCCCCTCCATCCCGCTTGCTTCCATCGCCTTGCGAATGCGCGCCAGACGCCAATCTCGTTCTTCCAGCACATATATCACCTACCAAATAATTTATGAATTCTGATAAAACATTAAGATTATAAAATTGGAAATCAGGATGAGACACATCGAGCACGGGCACAGTGACTATCAAGTGACCACGCTTGAAGATGTTCATCGATTGCGACGAGTATCCCCCATCACCCCCTCTCCGTTGAACCGCGGTTATTGAGCTAACTCCTGATCAATCTGTTCGAGCGATTTTCCAACGAGCTCACGCGTCATGACCAAAGACACGAGTCCGCCGATTAGCCACAATATCCCCAGGACGATGAAGAAGGCGAAGTTTGGAACATGTAACCCTATCAAGATGCCGATCGCGCTCGGTGCGACAATACCGCCGACGCGCTGCCAAAGACCGCCCCAGGCGACGCCAGTCGCACGTACCGCAGTCGGGTACAGCGAACTTAAATAGGCAAACACGACACCTCCAGCCCCTACCCCGAAGAGTGCAGAAAACGCACCGACGACGACGATAACCGTTGGGTTCGTGGCAAGCGCCCAGACAATGAGCAGAATGCCGCCCACCGTGAAACCGAGGACCAACAGCCACCGATAGCCCACTCGCTCGATCAACAGGGCACCAATGAGACTGCCGATTGCGCCCGAACCTGTGATGACAGCACTAAACAGAAAGCTGTGCACCATACCAAACCCCATGTTTTCGAAGATGCTTGGCAGCCACGTGGAGAGCCCATACAGCACAATGCCGCTGATGATCTCCATAATCCAAACGCCGGCCGTCAAGCGAGCGTATTTCCCTGAGAAGATTTTCGCCACAGATACATGTTTGGCCGGCTCATCGACAAGCGGCGTCGTACTGACATCCCCGAAAGCGACATCTTCACGCTTCGCCACGGTAGAAAGTCTATCGACCACCTGCTCTGCGGCCTCTAACTTCCCCCGCTTGATGAGGTAGCGCACACTCTCAGGCATAAAGAACCAGAGGAGAAACACGATAAACGCTGGCACTGCGGCGACAATGAACATCGCGCGCCAACCAAAATTGGGGACCAACGCGGCACCGACACCCCCAGCCAACAGCGTCGCACCGGACCAGAAGAAGGTCGACAAAGTGAGCGCTCGACCCCGTTGCTTGACTGGCATAAACTCACTGACGTAGGTTCCGGTTATCGGCACATACATGCCAAGGCCGACACCTTGAATTGCCCGAAACCAGACCAAACTCGAATAACTCGGAGCCACGGCACATAGCGCACTAAACGCCGTAAACAGACCTATCGCTAACATGAATCCTCGTTTGCGCCCAATCTTATCTGTTAACGGTCCAATGACAAATGCACCGACGGCCATGCCAATCGATCCGCTCGACGCAAGAAATCCCGATTGCGAAGGGTGCAAGGAAAAAGTCATCGTAATGCTGGCCAGTACATAACCGATCATGCTGATGCCAAAACCATCGAACATGTGGCCCAGGATGACAATGACATACAGTCCGCCGTGACGTGGTGTCATCGACGAGTGATCCAATCTGCCAGTGAGCCCAACCGCGTGGTTCTGAGACGTCGTGACAATCTCACTCATTGATTTCGCCTCCTTGGAAACCGCTGATATGATTGCGCTTTCAAAAACAACGAGTGCCTGCTGTATTTCGCAGTCTCAGATTATCTATGAATGCGTTTACAAACAATCTTTGTTTCAGATACACTCTATAAGTAAAAGTGATAGCCCACCATCCACCATCGTTACCCGCTGACCCATACATACCGATTTCGCCCAGGCCGTGCGCCATCGTTGCTAACGGAGGGATTCATTCATGGAAATCCACCAGTTGGAATACTTTCTCGCAATCGACAAGTACGGAAGCTTTTCGAAGGCCGCGTTGGAATTGTGTGTATCACAATCATCGATTTCGCAGCAGATTCAAAAATTAGAGGCCGAAATTGGCACGAGGCTATTCATTCGCGAACCACGCAAGGTGAGGTTGAGCCCAGCTGGAGAGGAATTTCGGCACTACGCCCAGAAGATCATTTTAGATTTAGAACACTGTGCTGACGCTATGCAACAGTTCAAACAATGCACGGCCGACCGAATCCGAATTGGCGCTATCGCGACGATGGCTTATCTCGGATTTGACAGAATCATCAAGGATTTTTTAGACGATATCCCGCCGTCTCCGCCGAAGTCGAAGAAGGGACGACGGACGACCTTATCCATTGGCTCCGCGAATCCCGAATCGACTCAGCATTTATTTCCGCACCCACAACAAATGAGCAGAGCGTGAGCTTTCACCCACTCGTCAACGATGAAGTGTCGTGGCACTCCTGCCCGCTCGCCACGAGTTGGCCAACAAACCCTCGATAGCGTTAAAGGACCTTGCGGACGAAAAATTCTTATTGGCCAAGTCCAGCACCGGCTTCAAGCGCGAAATGGTGCAAGCCTGTCAAGAATCCGGTTTTAATCCGAATGTCGTTCTCAACAGCAATCATGAAATCTTGCGCCACTTTGTTGAAGAAGAGATGGGCGTCAGCCTGATGGGCAGGCGAATCGCACGCCTCCTGTGTAGTCCAAACACCACCATTGTCTCGATTCATCCCCCATTAAAGCGAGTGAGCGGCTTAGCCGTGCCATCCAAACGCGCCATTTCGCCGATTGCCAAACAGTTCCGCGACTTCGTCATCAATTACAAGCCACGTTGAGGTCAGGAAATCGTTTATCGACAATCCATCCCCACATCACGGCCATCGCGATGAAAATCCCGCCGTACGCCGCATACGTCTTGCCGAAGGAAAACTCCTGTCGCGTCGCAATGACGCCGTATAACACCATGACGATGGCACCTGCGATGCCGACCCAGATGGGGCGGCCATTTCTGATGCACTGCCAAATCACACGAAAAAGGGCACCCCACCATGTGTAACACACACGGCAGGATGCCCACTAAATCGATCTCTTTTTTACTTATTGAGCACGGACTTCGTGATGTTGTACACGTTATCCACAGTAAAGCCGTATTCTTCGATGACGCGGTCGCCAGGTGCAGACGCGCCAAACTTGTCGATGCCGATAACTTCTCCATCGAGACCAACGTACTTGTACCAGCTCATCGGATGCGCCATTTCTACCGCAACGCGCTTTTTCACGCTCTTTGGCAGAACAGATTCCTTGTATGCTGCGTCTTGCTCTTCGAAAACTTCGAGCGACGGGAAGCTGATGACGCGCACTTTGACGCCTTCGTTCGCCAATTTCTTAGCGACTTCAAGCACCAAGTGAACTTCTGAACCAGCGGCCAACAGCGCCAAATCCAAACCGTCGCCGTTCTGGTAGATGACGTACCCGCCTTTTTCGAAGTTGTTCTTGTTGTCCTTAATTTCCTTGAGCGTCGGCAACTTTTGACGCGTCAGTGCCAAGGCGACTGGCGCATCGCGGTGCGTCAAGGCAAACTTCACAGACAACGCCGTTTCCGTCGCATCTGCTGGACGCAACACACGCAAACCTGGGATGGCGCGCAACGAAGCCAATTGTTCTACAGGTTCGTGCGTCGGGCCGTCCTCACCGACTGCGATACTGTCGTGCGTGAGAATGTAGAGCACTGGTTGCTTCATCAGCGCAGACAGGCGAACAGCCGGGCGCAGGTAATCGACAAACACGAGGAACGTACCAGCGTATGGGAAGACACCGCCATGCAGTGCCAAACCGTTGAGCGCTGCACCCATCGCGTGTTCGCGTACGCCGTAGTCGACGTTCTTGCCGGAGTAGTCCGGTTGCTTGAAGTGTTCGGAGCTCTTGATAAAGGTCTTGTTGGAACTGGACAAATCAGCTGATCCGCCCAAGAGCGTCGGCATGTGCGGCGCAATGGCGTTGATGACGGTGCCAAACGCGTCACGCGTTGCCGTCGCGTCCGTGAACTCTGGCAGTACGGCATCAAAATCGACACCCGCCTTGCCGGCGACGACGTCCTTGAACAGCTTCGCATCCTGTGCATAAGCGCTCTCGTACGCCTTGAACTTCTCGTTCCACTCTGCCTCTTCAGCCTGGCGCTTCGCCTTCAAATCGGCGAACAACTGGCGCACTTCGTCTGGGACGAAGAACGACTCGTACTTCCAGCCGTAGGCTTCCTTCGCCAACTTGGTCTCTTCTGCGCCGAGCGGGCTGCCGTGTACGCCGTGCGTGCCCTGTTTGTTCGGTGCGCCATACCCGATGATCGTCTTGACCTCAATCAGTGTTGGGCCATCCGTGAACGTCTTTGCCTCAGCGATTGCGCGTTCGATTTCATCCAAGTTGTTTCCGTCTTCAACGCGCAGTACGTTCCAGCCGTACGAGCGGTAGCGCATTTTGACGTCCTCGGTAAACGCCTGTTTCGTCGGACCGTCGAGGGAAATGTCGTTGGAGTCATAAAGCACAATCAACTTGTTCAAGCCAAGGTGGCCTGCCAGTGAGCTAGCTTCCGCCGCAACGCCTTCCATCAAATCGCCGTCACCGCAAATCACGTATGTATAGTGATCAATCAAATCGTGACCTTCGCGGTTGAACGTCGCCGCCATGAAGCGTTCCGCCATAGCAAAACCAACGGCCGTTGCAATACCTTGTCCCAAAGGACCGGTGGTCGTGTCAACGCCTGGCGTGTGGCCGAACTCTGGATGTCCTGGCGTTTTCGAACCCCATTGACGGAATGACTTCAAATCATCCATCGAGACATCGTAGCCCGTCAAATGCAGCATGCTGTACAGCAACATGGAACCGTGACCGGCTGACAAAATGAAGCGATCTCGGTTGATCCACGATGGGTTTTCTGGATTAAACTTCATGAAACGGCTCCACAAGACATAAGCCATCGGCGCCGCACCCATCGGCAATCCTGGGTGACCCGAATTTGCCTTCTCAATCGCGTCAATGGAAAGCGTGCGTATGGTCTTAACTGCCAATTGATCTTGTTCCGTAAATGGCATAATTCCACTCCCGTTTTCTACAGATTTCACTCGTTATAATACCACATCAAATCATTTTCACTTACATCCAATCAAAGAAAACGTACAAAGGCGGAGCATTCACGCAGTTTCAACAGATTCGAGGTTGCGCCAACGGCTCGTCAGGCCGCCCGACATACGATAGGATAGTAGCGTACGAAAGGAGTATCGCGATGTCTGCCAAGACAACAGCTACACCCGCCAAACACTGGATTTGGGATATTCTAGTACTCAATCTGATTTTCCGGGGTGTCTGGCTGCTCTACATGCACCCGCCCCAAAAAGCGGATTTCCTCTGGTATTTTCAACATGCACAGCTGTTAGCGACAGGTCAGGGGTACGTATGGAACGGCCACCCGACTGCGTACTGGCCGATTGGCTGGCCGTTTTTTCTATCACTCATCTTTCGCGTCACTGGCGCGCACGTGATGGTGGGTTTGGCGGTCAACGTCATCCTCAGTACGTGTATTGTCGGCCTCATCTATCTTATCAGCATGCAACTGTTCCATCGCAAGTCGATGGCATTAGCGGCTGCCGTGGTCTATTCACTGTTGCCGAGCCAAATCGTCTGGAACGCAGTCCTTGGCTCCGAAGAATTGTTTTCGGCACTGCTGCTGGTGTCATTATATCTGTACCTGCTGGCGCGCAATCACGCTGGTCGCGTCGCACTACGGTGGATTGCTGCGTCCGGACTCGTGCTGGGCCTCGCAGCTGACGTTCGGCCAATTCCGCTACTGTTCCCGGTATTCGTCCTGTTGTACGAACTCTTCATTCAGCGGCGGCGCGTGGCAACGGGATTCGGGCGAGCCATCACGTTGTTCATCGCGATGTTTATAACCATTCTACCAGTGACCATCCGCAACAAAATCGCCATGCACCACTTCGTCCTCGTCTCGACCAACGGCGGCACGAATCTGTGGCAAGGAACACATACCAACGGCGGCTATTACTGGTCATGGAATCCAAACATCAACCCGTTGCTCCATATCAACAATGAGATCGTCAAAAACCAGGTGGGTGAACACGCTGCGCTCGACCATATCGTTCACCACATTCCAACGACGATTCTCAACGGATTCATCAAGATGTACGACCTGTACAAGAACGACGTGAACGCAAACTGGTACACGTTTCACGCCGTGCCAAGTCTGCAACATCTGACGAACCTGATGGATAGCATTAGTAACGCCGGTTACTACTTATTCATCGCCGCCGCTTTGATCGGCATCGGCGTCGTGGTGGTGCGTCGCTTTGACGGGTTCAAAGCGAGCTTGTTCCTGTTGACGTTTGCCTTATACAACACCTGTTTCTTCTTCTTCTTCCCGGCCTGGGATAGATTCCGCTACCCAGTGATGCCGCTGTTCGCCGTCTTCGCCGGTGTCGCCATCGTATGGCTGTGGCGCGAGATGCGCGAGCGCCATCCGGAGGAACCATAACGTTCACGAGTTCAGTCGCAAAAAAGCGCCGCGGATGGGGATTCCCACCTGCGGCGCTTTTTTTCTAAAGATGCATTCGAGATGCGTTCCATCTGAAATATGCGCTCGACAGCAAAGGCACGTTCGAAATCGCACCTACTTTAACGCGATGATACGGCCATAAACAGTCCCACCACCACGACCACACACAGACCTGCAAACACAAAATCCCACAGGCGAAAAGGAATACGTCGAAAATACGTGCGACCGTTCCAGCGATTCGCCGGTGCACCATAAAAGCCTCGCGCTTCCATCGCCATTGCAAGGCGCTCACTGAGGCGAATGGACTGACTGAGCATGGGCAACGCGTAACTGACTGGTCGCGTCACCCACCAACCTTGCCGGCCACGCACGCGTCGAGCCATTCGAAACGTGCGCAACTCATGGTCAATTCGCTGCAAAAATCCCGTTCCAGCCATGACGCCATACGCGAGTTTGGGTGGCAAGTGAAACGATTGGCTGAGACTGACGACAAAGTCCGTCCCATCTGTCGTCTCCACGAAGGCATACGCCAGTACCACCGTCGAAAACGTGCGTAGCGCGACGATTAGCCCCTGCCATAAGCCATAAAAGCTCAAGTGGAACCAGAGGACGTTTTCGTAGTGATATCCAGGCGGTGTCGCCGCGTTCGCCGCAAACGTCCACAAATAAATCACATACATCGCCAGCACAATCCAGAGTCGTTTCAACGCGCGCCACGGATTGCACCAACCCAGGCCAAACGTCACGACGAGCGTCACCGCCCACATCACGGCAAGCTCCCGAAATGAATTCGTGAAGAGCGTGAATAACGCAATATACACCAGCGTGAGTAACTTCACACCCGGATGAACCGCCGAGAGCGGTGAACGCGCTGCCGCTTTGTAGGCCCGCTGATGCATCTCATCCACTCGCTCTACACGCACAGGTACCGCCGTAGCTGTCGTAGATTTGCGCACGAGGACGCCATCTTCCTTCACACCTGCTTGAAGCGGACGCGTGTCATCGAGTAAATGGGCGCGATTGAGGATGTCTTCACGGGCATATAAGTCTTTCACCGTACCGTCAAATAGCAATTGTCCATCCGCCAGCACCAAGACGCGCGTCGCATAGCGTTTGACCAACGCCATATCGTGCGTGATCGTCACCACCGTTTTTCCGGCCGACTGCAATTGTTGAAGACGGCGGAGAATCGTCTCCTCCGACGCCTTGTCCTGGCCATACGTCGGTTCGTCAAACAGGAACAAATCGTGCTCATCACGCAACATCACTCCAACGGCGAGACGCCGCTTTTGCCCTTGACTGAGTGCGTAAGGAGACGCTGTGGCGTGATGTTCCAGACCAAATTCAGCCAACTGGGCCAACACCTCAGGCGGAACGTCATCCCCGACCATTCTGCCCGCCATCTCATCGACCACGCGTTCAAACAAAAATTGATACTCGGGATTTTGAAATCCATAAGCAATCGTCTGATAGCGCGCTGTTGGGCGAACTCGTCCGACCGGCGTACCCAACAGGCGCACTTCTCCAGAAGTCGCAGGCAAAAGCCCGCCCATCACCTCGAGCAAACTCGACTTGCCAGCCCCGTTCGGCCCGACAATCGCCACAAACTCACCCTTGTGCAAAGTAAGGGAAACCCCAGACCAAATGGTTTTATCACCATAGCAAAGTGCGGCATCCGCCACCTCCAAGAGGGGCTTGCCACCGAATTCGCCACTGGGGCGTGTCAACGAAACCTCGCCCATCTCCACACCACATGCGACAGATAAATGCTTTTTGCTAGTCTGCATCGGTGTCTCATCGCTATCGGCCCGGCGTCCCAAGGTGCGCGACAGTTCGTCTGGTCGCAGCGACGTCACCCGCCCACTTGCGTCCACCCTAAGCACCTTGTCGACAAACGGTAAGAGCGGAGAATACTTGTGCTCAACAATCAGCAAGGTGCGCCCCATGCGCCTGAGCGCGACAATTTGTTCGAATATTTGGCGGGTTGCAAGCGGATCGAGATTCGCAGTCGGCTCATCGAGAATCAGGAATTCACAGTCCATCGCAAGCGCCGAGGCAATGGCAAGCTTCTGCTTCATTCCCCCGGAAAAGTTGGCATGATGGTCGCTTGGCGCGACATCTAAGTCGACGCGGCGCAAAGACGCCTCGGTTTGGGCAGGCATCTCTTCGCGAGGTATCTGCAGGTTTTCCAGACCAAAAGCGATTTCATCCGCCACAGTCAGCATACAAAACTGCGAGTCAGGATCTTGAAACACGTAACCGATTTTGCCCGGTTTCTGGAGTGACGGTTGCCAAATCAGCTCACCGGAGACATCTGCCTCGATGGACCGCGGAATAATGCCCGCAAGCGCCATCGCAATGGTACTTTTGCCACTGCCGCTAGGGCCTGTGACAAGAACACATTCGCCTGGGAGCACGTCAAACGTGCAGTCGACGATGGTTGGAGTCGCGTCATCCCCATACGTCACTGACAAATTGTGTACAGACAGGACCGGCGACACATCTGCCACCGGTCCCTGCTGATGCCGATTCATCGGGCCATCGCTCGCTGCCTGGCGATGGCGAAGTTCCGCAGGACACCCGCTTTGTAGAGCGCGTCAGCGACAAGCTTCGGCAGAATGCCCCCGAGGACGGCCCCACTGCAAAGCGCAATGACGATATACGCCACTTGCGTGCCCGCTGTAAGCTCGTTGCCACCGTACTGAAAATACCACTGCAGGACGGCTGCGGCGCTCGCCAGTACGCCAGATAATATGCAAGAGACGATATGGTAGCCGCGATAGAAAAATAGACAAAATGCCAGTTCTGCGCCGACGCCTTGAATCAGGCCGGCCACCAAATTAGACAATCCCCACTGCCCGCCGAGCAACAATTCGACCGACGCCGCGATCAGTTCGGCCAAGAGTGCGGCCCCCGGTCGGCGAATGATATAGGCCACCAAAACCGAGGCAATCAGCCAAAGCCCCGTCATCGTCGCTTGGCCTGCGTACGCGGTGGTCGGAATGACCGCATAAAGAATGTCCCACACCTTGTACAATGCGCCTGTCACAATCGCCAGGACGACCATGACGATGACGTCTCTCAACTTCCAAGCCGTCATATTTCACTCCTCCTCCAGTGCGAGAGTGGACTCGTGTGCTCGCCGGAACTGGTGCCTTAGACAAATCAAAGCAGCACCCTCGTCACGACGTGCACGTGAAAAGGGTGCTGCTGTATCGTCGATGGGCACTTCCTCCCGCTGGTATGACCCAGATCGAGTCCCAGGGTTAGCGACACAACTGTCGCTTCTCAGCCAATACGCGGCACCCCTAGCGCCCCTCTTCACATCGTTCAATTGTCAGGGACAGTGTAACACCACCAAAGTCCCGCCGCAAGCGCAAACACGTTCGCATGAGAGCGTCTGCGCGATGAATCTGAAAATGGGGCTTAGCGCTCCCAGCCCATTTTCAGATTCAAGTTGTGATAAGCCTCAACAAAGCGGACCGTGCCAGTCTTCGCCCGCATCACGAGCGTTTGCGTGCGCGCGCGGTTGTTCCCGAGAAAACGCACACCGTCGAGCAATTCGCCATCGGTGATCCCCGTCGCAGAGAAGATGGCGTCGTCGCCGCGAACGAGGTCGTCCAATTCGAGGACGTGATCGACATCGCTGATGCCCATTTCCTCGCACCGCCGGCGCTGTTCGTCGTTTTCGGGAAGCAGGCAGCCAATCAGCTCACCACCCAAACACTTCAGGGCGCATGCGGCAAGTACCCCTTCTGGTGCCCCGCCGGAACCTAATAGAATATCGACGCCTTTCTCCGGGAATGCCGTATACAGCGCACCCGCGACGTCACCAGCCGGTATCAGCTTGATGCGCGCACCTGCTTCCCGCACCTCCTGAATGAGTTTCGCATGCCGCTCCCGATCTAGAATCACCGCGACGACGTCCTTGATATCCTTGCCATTGGCTTCCGCAACCGCCAACAGATTCTCGCGAACGCTCTTTCGGAAACTGACTCGTCCCTTAGCGTTCCGACCTACAGCAATCTTGTCCATGTACATGTCTGGCGCATGGAGCAAAGAACCCTTTGGCGCGATGGCGACAACCGCCATCGAGTTGGCCGCGCCGGCTGCCACGGTCTCTGTTCCCTCAATCGGGTCTACCGCGACATCGACTTCTGGCTGAACCCCTGTGCCCAGTCGCTCACCGATGTAGAGCATCGGGGCCTCGTCCATCTCGCCCTCACCGATGACGACGGTGCCGTCCATCGACACGGTATCAAACATTTTGCGCATGGCCTCTGTCGCCGCGCCGTCGGCGGCCATTTTGTCGCCGCGCCCCATCCAAGTCGCGCTCTTCAGTGCTGCGAACTCTGTCACGCGCACGAGTTCCATCGCTAATTCTCTTTCCATCGAGCCACTTCCTAACATCGTATAATAAAAAATCCCGGTTCAGGTTTGATGGTTTTATTTAGAATGCACGCATACCTGCAAACCGACCCACGCTTGTTAGGTTACGCCAAGCGATGAATAATGTCCAAATTGTGTCCAACCACCCGCGGCAAAAATCCATCATTCCCAAAGCTCATGACTAGCTGCCTTCACCTAGCCCAAAGCTTTTGGCGCGGTCGCCTCTTCTAATGCGGTCAACGTGGCAAAGGCCTCCACGTTCGAATCGCCACACATCTCCCTAGATGCCTGTAGCGCCTGACAGACGAGCGGGCGCTCCGGTTTCCCGAACAATCGGCACCGATTGTCTTCGGTGAGTTGGACACAGCGCACACCCGCAGGTTTGCCGTGCTCCATGCCAGGGATCGGCGAAGAGATGGATATCGCGATACAACAAGCAGCGCAGCCAATCCGGCACTCCATATTTGACAACTCCTTTTATCGGGATGAAACATCAATCGACTGACTCGGTTGTACGACTTCCTTGTGCCGACCAAGGTACAGTGCGACCAGTATCATGAAAGCTCCAATGTAAAAATAGAGCGTAGGGTGCGTCTTCAGGATGGCAATGGACAACAACACGCCAAAAATCGGCTGTAGATACAATGTAATCGCCGCACGGGCGATATCCTGGTCTTGCAACACAAACAGCCAAATCAAATAGGCGCCAGCCGTGGCCAAGAGCGCGAGAAACACCAGCGCCAATAGCGGCCCGGGCGACAAACGATGGGGCCAGGCGCCGCCACTGAGGAGCCACAGCGGGACACACCCAAGAAACCCCGTCAAGAGCATGATGGACATCGCCGCAGATGCCGGCAAGTCCTCGGTCATCCTCGATGACATCGCATTGTAACAGGCGTAACACAAGACGGCCAACAACAAGAGGGCATCGCCGAGCGCGTAACCGGCCACACCCGGCCGCGGACACCCTGCGACCACGTAGGCGCCGATCGCAGCAAGGGCCATGGCGAATTTTCGCTTGCCGCTGAGTTTTTGATGTAAAAAGAGCGCAGCGATGAGCACCGTGAACAACGGCTCCAAGGCGATGGACACGGCGCCAAGCGCCGCAGTCGAGGCGTGAATGCCGATGGTCTCCAACGTCACCGGAAACGTAAATCCAATCAGCCCTAACAACGCGCTTTTTATCAACGCACTCCGCGAAAACGCCGCACGATTGCGGCGAAACGCAATCAATACAAACGGAAACAAAACGACGCCGCCCACGAACATGCGGGTCATCGTGAGAAAGGTCGGGCTCATTTGACGAGTGGCGATGCTCGTCGCGACAAAACTCCCGGACCAAACGAGGTTTGCGAGAATTAATAAACTAAACAAGATTGCACGCGGCGGTTTCAAACATTCATCATCCTTAAGCACTTTTGTAAGTAGCCTACGAATTGCATTGATGTAGACGCACCCCTACAATCGAAGTACACGTCCAGCGAACGGACGCCATCGAGGGAGGGTTACCATGGAAAAACGCAAACTGGGTCAACAGGGTCTCGAAGTCTCGGCAATTGGACTCGGATGCATGGGCATGTCCGACTTTTACAGCAACCGCGACGACGAAGAGTCCATTCGTACAATTGAACGTGCGCTTGAATTAGGTGTGACTTTCTTTGACACAGCCGATATGTACGGTGTCGGCGAGAACGAACGGCTCGTCGGTCGCGCACTGAAGCCACACCGCGACAAAGTCATCATCGCGACCAAGTTCGGCAATGTCCGATCCGAGAAAGACGGCAGTTTCCTTGGCATCAACGGCCGCCCAGAGTACGTCCGCGAAGCGGTCGACAAGAGCCTGTCCCGACTCGGTATCGACTATATCGACTTGTACTACCAACATCGGGTCGATCCGTCCGTGCCGATTGAAGAAACGGTCGGCGCCATGGCAGAACTCGTACAAGCTGGCAAGGTGAAATACTTGGGCCTTTCCGAAGCGGCTGCAGACACCATCCGGCGTGCGCACAAAGTACACCCAATCACAGCGCTGCAAACCGAGTACTCCTTGTGGAGCCGCGAAGTTGAGGATGAAATCCTGCCAACCGTCCGCGAACTGGGTATCGGCTTTGTCGCATACAGTCCGCTCGGCCGTGGTTTTCTCACGGGTCAAATCAAGCGCTTTGAAGACCTCGCCGAGGACGATTATCGCCGCTTCTCTCCACGCTTCCAAGGTGAAAACTTCGCCAAGAACTTGCAACTGGTCACGAAAATCGAAGAATTGGCGCGCGAGAAGTCATGCACGCCGGCTCAACTCGCCATCGCCTGGCTGCTTGCGAAAGGGGACGACATCGTGCCTATCCCTGGTACCAAACGGCGTAAATACCTCGAGGACAACCTCGGTGGCGTCAATGTCAAGCTCTCTGCAGAGGAACTGCGTGCAATCGACGATATCGCGCCAAAAGGCATCGCCGCAGGCACACGCTATCCCGAGTCGAGCATGTCGACCATCAATCGCTAACCAACGACATCAACAAACATACGAACTGCACGAGGGCCGGCTGCCAGTCGCGCCCTCGGCTATGTTCGCTGTACCGGCCGATAAATCCGCTCTGGGCGCCCGACGACGCCGTATGAAAGATCGGCCTGTACCTGATCTTGCGCGACCAAATACTCTAAATATCTCCGAGCCGTCGTACGGCTGCAGCCAATTTTTTGGCTCATTTGCTCAGCCGTCAATCCCGCTTGATGTTGGTCGAGTACGGACTGAACTTTTTCCAGTGTGAGTTTGTCGATACCCTTCGGAAAATTCGCTCTGTCCGCGCCATCCAACGACTTTGGCTCAATGCTCTGCATCAATTCGTCGATAGCCTGCTGATCTACTTTGGGATTCTCCTTCATCAATGCATCCAACCGCTTCCGGAAGGCGCGATATCTCAACAGCGTCTCTTGAAAGCGATCAAACATCACCGGCTTGACAATATAATCAAAGACACCACTGCGTACCGCGCTCTTGACGGCGCGAACTTCCTTCGCCGCGGTAATCATAATGACGTCCGTATTGTCGTGATATTGATGGATGTATTGCAATAGCTCAAATCCATCCATGTCCGGAAAGTAGACATCGAGAAGTACCAAGTCCGGGTGTAGGATAGCCAAGTGTTCCTTCGCTTCCGTTTCATTGGTCGCAACGCCCACGACTTGATATCCATCGACGCGTTCTACGAATCTACGATTGATTTCAGCAATCCTTACATCATCTTCAATGACGAGAACTTGAATCGCGGTGTCCTGTTTCATACATCGTACCCCATCTTGACGGCGTAGCCCTTCGGAATCACAACTGTAAAAATTGTCCCGCACCCTTGTTTCCCTGTGAACGTGATTTGTCCGTGCAACGCGTCTACCGCCTTTTTCACCAACGCCAGTCCGAATCCGTGATTCTTTTCCGATTTCGTGGAAAACCCCATATCGAAGATGCGCTGTTCGTATTCATCCGGAATACCAACGCCACAGTCTTCCACTTCAATCACCAGATCTTTCCCCAAGTCCGTTAAGAACACAGAGACCTTCTTGTCCGTGACCGTTGGCGATAGTACAGCCTCTATCGCATTATCGATTAAGTTACCGATAATTGTAATCAGCCCATCTCTATCCACCGTCTGCGGCACATCGCGAAAACTACTTTCTCGATTCAATTCAAATGTTACTTTGAGTTCCTGTGCCCGATTAAACTTGCCGAGAATCAACCCGCCAATCATCGGATCTGGGATCTCGTCCATCACAAAGCGGATCAAATTTTGATGGACATCGGATTCACGCGTAATAAACTGAATCGCCTCCTGATAGCGTTCCAATTGCACTAACCCAGAAATGGTATAAAGCTTATTCGAATATTCATGTGTCTGGGCTCGAAGCGCATCCGCATACGTCCGAACTTGAGAAAGTTCCGCACTCAACCGATTCAATTCAGACTTGTTGCGAAAACTCGATACCGCACCAATGGTCTCACCGCGTTGATTGACAACCGGTACAGTGTTCGCAACGACCACCTGATTTGAAATCATCACCTGCTCGTCATACGCCGGCTCCCCTGTCTGCACAACTCGCAGCAAATGAGGCGATGGTGCCAAATGCTCGATGGGCTGTCCGATGATATCCGACTCACTGGGCAACCCAAATAGACGACATGCGGTTTGGTTCACCAGTGTAATCTTTCGGGACGCATCAATGGCGACAATACCTTCTCGAATGGAGGTGAGAATTGCGCGCTTTTCTTGATATAATCGGCCGATTTCTTCCGGCTCCAGGCCCAAAATATCCTGTTTGACCCGGCGCGATACAAAAAATGTACCGATGACGCCGATAAGTAGCGCTATTCCGCCCAGCACAATAATACGATCCCGATACAACGCAATACTTGTGTCCACTTCCTTGGTCAAAAATCCGACCGATACAATACCAATAATCTGCCCGTTCTGATTATAAATCGGCGTCTTCCCGCGCAAGGAAGGACCAAGCGTGCCAACGGCCTGCTCTATGATGGACTCCCCTTTTTCTAGCACATCCCGGTCATCGCCACCTTCCATCTCCTTCCCAATTCGATTGGAGACTGGATGCGAATAGCGAATCCCTTCCTGATTTCCGACGACGACAAACTCCGCCCCGGTTTTCCGTTGAATCGACTCCGCAATCGGTTGGATGATTTTCGACGGATTCGGCTGTGAAAACGCATGGCGGATATCGGGAATCGTCGCGACGGTTTGCGCAATATTTAATGCGCGCTCCCCGATTTGCTGGCGCAACGTGATGGCCGTCATATATTGAAAGGAAACGACCAATACGCCAATCACACACAACAATAACGAACCGACCAACACCATCAATTTCGTTTGAAATCGCACATAAACCCCTCTATCGCGTCCCATTGCCGCACCTCGTGCGGACCACAAGCACAGTCCTTTCGCGGCACGGTCCCCTTGCAGTACACCCATTGTAGAACAAACCACTTGTTCACGATAGAACATGACTCCGAACCATAGGCTCGTGAACAAAATGAACAATATACATTTAATTCGCTTAACGTATTCAGGAACGAAGACGGAGAGTAACATGAAAGCGTTATCAAATGCACTTTGAAAATTTTGATTGGGAAGTGATATGATGTTTCATCCTGCAACGATTGCTGGACGCCTCAATCGATTGCCCATGACCAGGCGCCACAAGGTCGCCACGTTCGTCATTGGCTTTGCACTCTTCTTTGAGTTCTTCGACGTCAACCTATCCGGTGTGCTCGGTACGGTATTGACGGATCAATTTCACGTGAGTAATGCAGTCCAACCGCTACTTTTAGGTTCGGCGTTTTTAGGCATGTTTTTCGGCGCACTCATCATCAATACACTCAGTGACCGCATCGGTAGGAAAAAGGCCTTTTTCTTAAATCTACTTATCTACTCTGTGTTTACGCTACTGGGCGCATTTAGTCCCAATATCACCTTTCTGATTGTCTGCCGTTTCTTGGCTGGCGTAGGCGTGGGATCACAGCCGGCCCTGTGCGACGTCTACCTCAGTGAAATTCTCCCCAGCAAGAATCGTGGACGCGTGATTGCTTGGGCCTATACCATTCAGGTTTGTGCGGTGCCTGTTGAAGGATTTCTAGCGCGTTGGTTGGTACCACTGCACCCTGGCATGGCTGGTTGGAGGTGGTTGTTTATCCTTGGCGCGTTAGGCGCATTTTGCGCTTGGATACTCCAGAAAAATCTGCCGGAATCCCCACGCTGGCTGGAGGCCGTCGGCCGCCACGAGGAAGCGGAAAAAAACGTCAAGCTATTTGAAGAAGGAATCGATGAGACAAGCGAAGTCATCGCAGATGACAATCTGATTGTCATTCGCGAAAAACTGCCGATTTCCACGCTCTTCAAACGGGAATTCGCAAAGCGGACGACGATGCTCTACGTATTTCATATTCTTCAATCCATTGGATACTACGGCTTTGGTACGCTCGTTCCTATCGTTTTGGCTGCAAAAGGCTACACCGTTACCCACTCCCTGGAGTACACGGCCATTTCGTTCATCGGCTATCCTATCGGATCGCTCATTTCACTGCCGATTATTGAACGCGTAGAGCGCAAGTGGTTAATTGTTGGCGCGGCGTTCTGCATGGCGCTGTTCGGGATACTGTTCGGCATGTCTACGTCGTCTGCCACGATTATGTTGTGCGGATTTTTGTACACATTGGTCAGCAATGTGTTCTCGAACGCATACCACGTCTTTCAAGCCGAGATCTTCCCAACCTCCATTCGGGCGACCGCGACTGGAAGCGCATACAGCTTAAGTCGTCTGATGAGCGGGTTAATGCCGTTCATCCTGCTGCCTATCCTAAAACAAGATGGCGCAACTGCAATGTTTTGCATCGTAGCCGTTGTCATGGTCATCATTATGTTGAACATCGGGCTGCTCGGCCCCAAGACCACGGGTGTGGCCATGGAACGCGTAAACGAGAGCCAGCTTACTGAATCGCCGCGTATTCGCCAAGAAACCTATGAATCGATGCATACGTCGTGAAACGCGAATGGAAGACACGCCCATGTCTTCATCAGACGTGAACGGGTCTTTCAGGGCCGATAAGACATGAAAAATGCACTAATATCCAGATTTTCGCCTTCAATGCGCAGGTTCTGAGTAAATAGGGTATGTTTCGTGTCTTAAGGCGGGCCGATCCGGCAAAAATTCGAGGATAGTGCAGATAGGTTGCCTTATATGTTCGACGTAGACTATGGCTCCACGCAGACTATGGCACGCCAAAACTGGCGGCACTCGTCAGGAGCGCCGCTTATCCAATTCGAGAAGCACATCCGCAGGGGAGATTTGACTGTAGCGCCAGAGGGCGAATAGATGATAGAGGAGGTCTGCCGATTCGGACGCGAGCGTGCCGGGGGTGTCTGTGATTTCAGCCCGTAGGGCAGCCAATGCGACCTCGACGGCCTCTTCCCCCACCTTCTTGCCAATTTTCTCGGCGCCGTGTGTGAACAAGTAGGTGGTGTAAGAACCTTCTGGACGGGACTGGAAGCGATGGTCAATCAGATCCCAAAGTCGTGCGAGCGTCGCAAAGGTATCCGCATCAACTGGCGCCAGTTCCCGCAACGCACCATCCGCAGTCGACGTCGTCGCCACAGGCGCCATGCCTGTCTGCCCTTCACCTTCATCCGCCGCCATCGCACGCGCCCGATTTGGTGCAGCGGTCGTTTCCGCGTGCGTTACGCGTCGAAAGAAACAAGTCGTTTCACCCGTGTGACACGCCGGACCCTGTGGCTGTACGAGATATAAAACCGCATCGCCGTCGCAGTCGACGCGAACGTCGACGACCTTCTGCGTGTTGCCCGAAGTTTCGCCCTTGTGCCAGTATTCCTGCCGAGACCTGCTGTAGAACCAGGTCTCGCCCGTCGCCAGCGTACGCTTAATGGCCTCGCGGTCAGCGTAAGCAAGTGTGAGCACGTGGCCTGTGTCGACATCCTGGACGACGACCGGAACCAACCCTGTGGCGCTGTCGTAGCGGACAATGGACAGATTAACCGTTTCCGTCATTGATAAATCCATCGAACAGGTACCCCCCTCTGCCGAACGTGTGCCTTGACATCGCGAATGCTCGTCTCGGCGAAGTGAAAGACGCTGGCTGCGAGTGCCGCATCCGCCCGCCCTTCCGTCAGAACGGTATAGAAGTGCTCCTTGCGCCCTGCCCCACCACTGGCGATGACTGGGACGTTCACGGCCGTCGCGACGCTTCGCGTGAGCTGGATGTCGTAGCCATCGCGGGTGCCATCCTGATGGAAACTGGTCAAGAGAATTTCGCCTGCGCCCAACTTTTCGACGCGGCGGGCCCACTCGATGACATCCATCCCTGTCCCCACCTTGCCGCCTTGAATCATCACTTCGTACTCGCCCATGGTTTGATTTAAATTCGCGTCGATGGCGACGACCACACACTGTTCCCCAAAGCGGTGCGCCGCCTCTTTGACAAGCGACGGATTGCGCACCGCGCTCGTATTCATCGACACTTTGTCCGCTCCGGCGAGGAGCAGGCTGCGCACATCGTCGACCGACGAGACGCCGCCGCCAACCGTCAGGGGAATGTTCGTCTGCGCCGCAACCTCTTCGACGACGCGGCGAGTCGCCAGCCGCCCCTGCTCGGACGCCGAGATATCGAGCAAGACCAGTTCGTCGGCCCCTGCGTCCGAGTAGATTTTTGCGAGCTCAACCGGATCGCCTGCATCACGGCGATCATGCAAGAAACCGACGTGCTTCACGACGCGGCCGTCGAGGACGTCAAAGCAAGGGATGATACGCTTGATTAGCACGCCGACTCCTCCTCTTGCAGACGTGCCAAAGCCTGCGTCAAATTGAACTTGCCGTCGTACAGCGACTTGCCGACTACAGCACCTGCAAGTCCCGCACGCATCGCCGCGACGACGTCCGCCTCGTCGCGAATGCCGCCAGAAGCGATTGCGCCAAGGCCTGTCGCCTGAACTTCACCGGCGAGTGCCAAGTTGGCGCCAGCGAGCGTTCCGTCGCGATTCACATCCGTCACCAACGCGTGGCGAACGCCGACCTCAAATAGTTGTTGAGCCAAGTCGACAATCGGCGTCGCCGTCTGCTCCAGCCAGCCGTCTACCGCGAGTTTTCCACCGCGGCCGTCAAGACCTGCAACCAGTCTGTCGGCGCCAAATGTGTCAATCCACGACGCCATTTGCGCAACATCGCGCGAGGCGGTGCCCAGCACCACGCGGGAGACGCCTGCGTCGAGCCAAGCGGCGATGTCCGCCGTCGTGCGAATTCCCCCGCCGACTTCGACTGCTGCACCGTACGTCGCAGCCACCCGTACAATGTCGCGAATCACCGACGCGTTGACGCTGTGGCCGTCTTTGGCGCCGTCGAGATCGACCACGTGAAGAAATGTCGCACCTTGTTCGCACCAGTGCCTTGCCACGGCAGCTGGATTGTCGCTGTACTCCGTCTTCGCCGCGTAATCCCCTTTGTGGAGGCGCACACAGCGGCCGCCAAGCACATCAATCGCGGGCAGTAACGTGAATGTCATCGGTCGCCCCCCCCTGCTTTGCCGTCCTGCTTCGCTGCCAATCCTCACAAATGGCGACAAAGTTATGCAGAATGCGTTCGCCGACATCGCCGCTCTTCTCCGGGTGAAACTGTGCGCCCAAGACGTTGCCTTGCCCGACGACGCCGGGCACCGAAATCGAGCCATACGTGGCGGCGGCCAACACACAGTCGCGTTGTTTCGCCTCGACGTAATACGAGTGGACAAAATACACGTAGTCCCCGACTCGGATGTCCCGCAGCAGCGGGTGAGGACGGACGACATCTAAATCGTTCCAGCCCATATGCGGCACCTTGACATCGTCCCGGAAGCGGACGACCTCGCCTGGCAAAAGGCCAAGGCCCATGTACCGCCCATGCTCCTGACTGCTGCCAAACAACAATTGCATCCCTAGGCAAATGCCGAAAAGTGGCCGCCCTTCGCGCGCGACCTGGCGGAGAATCGGAATGAGGCCAGCGGCGCGCAGTTGAAACATCGCATCGCCAAAGGCGCCCACACCAGGTAAGACAACGCCTTGAACCTCATCACCCGCAGCGATGAGCGCCTTCCAGGCGGCTGCGTCCGGCACGACGACCGTCTGTGCGCCGACGCGCTGAAATCCCTTCGTGACACTCTTCAAATTGCCGACGCCTGGGTCCAAGATGGCAATCATTCCAACACCCCCTTGCTACTTGGCACGCCGCCGCCCACGCGGCTCACGGCTTCGCGCAACGCCGCGCCGAACGCCTTGAACAACCCCTCGACCATATGGTGATTGTTCTCGCCGTACAGCACGGCGAGGTGTAACGCCATCCGCCCTTCGTTGGCGACAGACTTGAAGAACTCCGCAACCAGCTCGGTTGGGAACGACCCGATGCGTTCGTTTGTGAACTGCGCCTGTAAGACAAACGCCGGCCTGCCAGACAAGTCGAGGACCGCGCGCGCCAGCGTCTCGTCCATCGGCGTGTGCCGCTCGCCGTAACGGCGAATCCCCACCTTGTTGCCGAGCGCCTCGGCGATAGCCTTGCCAAGGCATAAGCCGATGTCCTCGACGAGGTGGTGATCGTCTACATCGATATCGCCGTCGGCCTCAATGGTGAGATTAAACTGGCCGTGAACGGCAAACAAATGCAGCATATGGCGCAAGAAAGGCACCGGAAAATCGAGTTTCACCTCGCCTGTTCCGTGCAGCGCCAGGGAAAGTCGAATGTCGGTCTCACCGGTTTTGCGCTCGACGTCAGCCACAAAGCTCGGCGCTGCAACCGTCGCTTCAGTTGCCATCTGTGCTCTCCTCCTCCCCGCGGATTAAAACCGCGCGCGCGTGTGCCTCCAGGGATTCCGCACGCGCCAGCGTGACAATATGCTTTGCGTGCAAAGACAACGTCTCCCGGTTGTACGCGACGACGCTCATGCGCCGCAGAAAGTCGTGCACGCCAAGCCCACTCGCAAAGCTTGCACTGCCATGCGTCGGCAACACGTGATTGCTCCCCGCGTAGTAGTCGCCAACCGGCTCCGGCGTGTCGTGACCGAGAAACACGGCCCCCGCGCGGCTGATAGCCGGCAGCCACGCTGCCGCATCATCCATCAACAATTCCACGTGCTCAGGTGCCGCTTCGTTCAAAATGTCCATCGCCTGCTCCAGGTTATCGACATGCACCAATGCGCCCCACCGCTCCAATGCCGCCTGTGCAATGCTCGATCGCGGCAAATCAGCGAGCTGCCGCTCCAATTCGCGCTGTACCGCCTGAAGCAACTTTTCCGACGTACTCACGCAGACAGCGCCCGCCTCCGTATCATGTTCCGCCTGCGCCAGCATGTCGGCGGCGACAAACTTCGGATTTGCCTCCTCGCCTGCGACGATAAAAACTTCGCTCGGCCCAGCGATGCTATCAATGCCGACGTCCCCCATCACCTGCCGTTTGGCGAGTGCGACATAGAGGTTCCCCGGCCCGACAATCTTGTCCACGCGTTGGACGCTCTCTGTTCCATACGCAAGGGCGGCAATGGCCTGCGCGCCCCCCACGCGATACACTTCGTCAATGCCCAAGAGATAAGCAGCCGCCAACACATCCCGATGCGGCAGTCCATCCGGCCCTGGCGGGGAGCAGAGCGCGATTGAGGCGACACCTGCCACCTGCGCCGGAATCACGTCCATCAGCACCGTCGACGGGTACGCGCCCCGTCCCCCCGGCGCATAAACGCCGACGCGGCGCAGCGAGCGCCAGACCATGCCCATCTGTTCGCCGTTCTCGCCATACAGCGTAAAGTCCTCCGGCCACTGCGCCTCGTGAAACGTCCGTATCCGATCCGCCGCCGCCCGCAACGCCTCCAATGTCTCGGCGGGCGTCGCCTGGTACGCCGCCTCTAGCGCCTCAACGGGCACCCGCAGCGAAAACGCCGCTTCTGCGGCAGACGCTAAACCATCCAACTGAGCCGTCCAGGCCCGCAACGCAGCGTCTCCCCGCGCGCGAACATCCGCCACGATATCCGCTACGCGCCGCGCTTCATCCGGTGCGGCAGACGCCGTTCGCTGCCACGAAAACGCTGTGCCTTCCACAATTTTTACGGTCATTGCCGCACTGCCTCCCTCTTCGCCATCGCCTCGTTCAACCGCCGCACAACCTCAGAAATCTCCCGCTGTTTCATCCGATAACTCGAACGGTTGGCCACCAATCGCGCCGAAATGTCGTGCACCGTGTCATAGACCACGAGGCCGTTGGCCTTGAGTGTCGACCCTGTCTGCACCAAATCGTATATCCGATCCGCCAGCCCAATGACACTCGCCAACTCAATCGATCCCGACAACGGCACAATTTCCACCGACTGCCCCTGGCTCCTAAAATACGCGTCGGCCAATTTCGGATACTTGGTCGCCACCCGCTCGGGCCGCCTGTCAAAATCCTTCGGCAGGCCCGCGACGCAGAGGCGACATTTGCTGACGGCGAGATCGAGCAACTCATACAACTCCTTCTGCTGCTCCAACAACACGTCTTTTCCGACGACGCCGAGATCTGCCACGCCAAAACTCACGTAGGTGGGCACATCGGCGGGCTTGGCGAGTAGATAGCGGATGGGCGAGTACCCGTCCCACGCCACTTCGAAGACGAGCGCGCGCGTATCGTCGAGATCTGCCGGGAGAGGCAATTGCGCCTCCTGCCACAGCGGCAACAAATCGTCCACCGTACGCCCTTTGGCAAGCGCCACTGTCAGCATCACAATCCCCCTCCCACCCGATTTGCAGCCTCGCCGAGCGAACCTGCTGAAAATGTATCCGCCGCCGTCATCGGCGCACCGAGCACAGCCAGCACCCGTTCGACTTCAAACGCCAGCCCAACTGCCGGCGCTGCCGACCCAAATTGCGCCAACAAGTCGTCGTAGCGCCCACCAAGCGCAATCGGCGCACCGACGCCTGGCGCGAACACCTCGAACACGAGCCCTGTGTAATAGGTGATGTCGCGATGCAGCGTCAAGTCGAACATCACCTGCTCCTTGAGCCCGAGGTCCGTCACCGCAGACGCCAGAAGCACGAGACTGCTCCAGGCCGCTTCCATCTCCTGTCTCGCGGTTTCACTTTGCCAAACCGCGTCCGTCGTCGCTTCCGCCAGACTATCTGGCTCGTACGGCGTGACAGCCTGCAAGACGCCAAGCACGTCTGGCAATTCGCTGGGCAGCGCCGCCCGAAACGCGACATAGTCGCCTTTCGTCAAGCACTCCAGCCCATCTGCCACAAGCTCGCCCGGTACACCGAGCGCCTTGAGCAGCGCCGGCAATAAACGCGCGTGGCTGACGACCGTTTGTGTCTCCTGTAACCCAAGTGCAAGCGTGGCCCGATGGCACAAATCCAACACCTGCGCGTCCGCCGCGGCACCTGCTTCGCCAATCCACTCGACGCCCACCTGCGTCGACTCGGCGGCTTTGCCGCTGGCCCACGACAACGAAGCCGGATCATTCGTGCGCCGATACACCCGCTCAGCGTACGACCAACGAATCGGCAGCTTGCCCGCTGTCACCAGTGGCGCTGCCATCCGCGCAATCGACGGCGTCATCTCCGGCCGCAGCGCAATCGCGTTACCCATGCCGTCAAAGAGTTGCACCCACTCGCGCGCCGCCTCGAAAGGCCGCGCCCTTAGCAATGTGTCGACAAACTCAAACGCCCCGCTCGACACGAGTTCATATCCCGCCTCGTCGAAGAAGTCGACCAGCCGGTTCTCAATCACCCGCCTGCGTTTCGCAAATCCAGGGTAACTATCCTGCATCCCCATCGGCCTATCCGCAAAGCCACTTGGCACATTTACACTCACTGTCATCACCACACCAATTGTCCGTTACTTTAGTACGCTAATATAGTAAAGCATAGAGCCCAGAGAGAGGCAAGGGGGTATCTGGGGAAATGTGGGCGGATCGCATGAAGCGACGACCGACTGCATGCGAGTATCGCCGGCTGCAGTCCGACTGTGCGCCGCGCAAAAATAGGACCCGTTTCGTGCACTATTTGCGCCGTTTCTTTGAATCCGGCGACTTATAGACAAGATAAATGCCTTATATCCTTCTCCACCGACCGAAAAGCCATAAAAATCAGTCAATAAGGTAAATTTCATACCCTAACTGGTCCGCAGAGCGTGCGATTGTCCTATTAAGACAAGGCACCCAGCGCGTCACACCGCTTGAGTGCAGCGTAGCCTCCTTCGATCCCGCCGCACCACAAGCCTATCCCTACCCGCTCACCCCGGCACTCCCCTGCTCAACCAAACGAGGCCCGACGCTCACCGCCGGGCCAACCATCTACATCTTCTTCTCGCTCGTCTGGCCGTCTGCGGCTCGGCCTCCATCGCGGTTCACGCTCGCCTTATGACCTGAGCGCCTCGACCATCGCCACACAGAGGAGCCTCTTTACACGAGGCCCCCGCGCGACGACCGCAACGCCAACTCAGTCAATCGATCCGGTCTCCTGATAGCGTTTCGCCATCATGTCGATCTCGCGCTTCAATTCCGTGACCAAATCGGCCTCTGGAATCTTGCGCACCACTTCACCCTTGCGGAACAAGAGACCTTCTCCACGCGCACCTGCAATGCCGATATCAGCTTCGCGCGCTTCGCCCGGGCCGTTCACCGCACAACCGAGCACAGACACCTTGATAGGCGCCTTGATGTTTTGCGTATATGCCTCAATCTCATTCGCAATACTAATTAAGTCAATATCAATCCGACCGCAAGTTGGGCATGACACAATCGTGACCGCATCCGAAACGATGTGGAACGTCTTCAACAACTCGCGAGCAACCTTGATTTCCTCTACAGGATCCGCACTCAACGACACGCGCATCGTATTGCCGATACCCATGCTGAGCAATGTGCCGAGCCCAGCAGAACTCTTAATGGTTCCACTGAACAATGTGCCAGATTCCGTGATACCCAAATGCAGCGGGTAGCGGAACGTCTCCGCGGCCAAGCGATACGCATCAATCGCCATCGGCACATCCGACGCCTTCATGGAAATGATGATGTCGTCAAAATCAAGGTCTTCCAGGATTTTCACGTGGTGCTGTGCACTCTCCAACATGCCCTGCGCCGTCGGGTATCCGTACTTCTCCAAAATATGTTTCTCCAAGGAACCTGCGTTGACGCCGATACGAATGGGAATACCACGCTCTTTACAGGCCTTGACCACCGCTTCTACCCGATCACGCTTACCGATGTTTCCTGGGTTAATGCGAACCTTATCGATGCCATTCTCGATTGCTTCAAGCGCCAGCCGATAGTCGAAGTGAATATCTGCGACCAGCGGAATGTGAATCTGCCGCTTGATGTCCTTAATCGCTGCGGCAGCTTCCTTTGTGTTCACTGTCACGCGCACGACTTGGCAGCCAGCGTCTTCGAGTCGGTGAATCTGTTCCACCGTCCCCTTCACATCCGCAGTCTTCGTCATGGTCATACTTTGGATGATGACTTGGTCGTTCCCACCAATGGTGATGTCACCAACCCGCACCGGTTTTGTTTGCTCTCGACGATACATCGCGTTCTCGTCTCCCTATATACATCGTGTGTTGGTGCGCGCGAAAACACAACAAACAAACGACAAATGATGAATTTACTCTCGAACACACCATTCTGATCTTACCGAAAGTAAACGAGCCATTCAACCTTCAATGTGAAATCGTGCAATGTCCGGCCACCCTGCCAACCATCTCCTGTCTGCAGCCGTGCGTACGGGTCACACTATGCACGAGGTGATGTGTGATGGGAGAGAGATCTGAATTTAATCCCGGCTACAAAGTCCCAAACACGGGTGTTTACATCGAAGTTGGCGAGCACCCAGACAGCGACGGCCTAACCGCACCCAAACGCGTCCGTCTGCACAAAGGAGACAGGTTCCCAACGACGACCAATGAGAACCGCAAGTGGCATCGGGTAAAGACGCCGCTAAAACATTGAGTGAACAACGACGTTCACGCTGACGCATCGTCTTCTCCGGGCAGGCCCGAAGCGCCGTGGGCCTGCCCTTTTCCAGTGTCCCACCAAACTCGCGCTTGCTGGTGGACTCACCCAGTGCACATAATGATAAAGACAGCGCGGATTGACACCGTTCTCTAAAACCGTCACCCGATGCACAGTGTAGACATCTATGTGAGGGGGAACTGTCGTGACCAACTCGTCGTCGCAAACGCAGCAATTCATCGATTTGACCAATCGATACGGTGCGCATAACTATAAACCACTACCCATCGTCATCCACAAGGCCGAACGGATTTGGGTGGAAGATCCGGAAGGCAACCGCTACATGGATATGCTCAGCGCCTACTCAGCGTTAAATCAGGGGCATCGCCACCCGCGAATCATTCAAGCGCTGCGAGATCAGGCAGATCTCGTCACACTGACCTCCCGCGCCTTTCACAGTGACAAACTCGGCCTATTTTACGAAAAATTGTCGCAGTTGACGAAAAAAGATATGGTTCTGCCGATGAACACGGGCGCAGAAGCCGTGGAAACTGCCGTAAAGGCCGCACGCCGCTGGGCGTACGACGTCAAAAAAGTGCCTGATGGGCAAGCCGAGATCATCGTCAGTGAAGGGAACTTTCACGGGCGTACGGTGACCGCCGTATCCATGTCTTCGCACCCAGAATACCAACGCGGATTTGGCCCACTGACGCCAGGATTCAAAGTGATTCCTTATGGGGATATCGATGCACTCAAAGCGGCCATTACACCCAACACCGCCGCGTTTATCACGGAACCCATTCAAGGCGAAGCGGGAATTGTCATTCCGCCCGAAGGATTTTTGCGGGAAGCGTTCGAAACGTGCAAGAAAAACGACGTGCTATTTGTCACGGACGAAATTCAAACGGGCTTTGGTCGCACAGGCAAGTTGTTCGCCTGCGACTGGGAAGGCGTGGAACCCGACGTCTACATCCTCGGGAAAGCGCTGGGCGGCGGAGTCTTCCCCGTATCGGCCGTCGTTGCGAACCACGATGTGCTCGACGTGTTCGAACCGGGTTCGCATGGATCCACGTTTGGCGGCAACCCACTCGGTGCGGCGGTCGCTATCGCGTCGATGGACGTGATTGTCGAGGAGAAATTGGCGGATAGGTCACTCAATCTCGGCACGTACTTTATCCATCAACTGAAAACGATTCAAAACCCGCACATTGTAGACCTGCGCGGGCGCGGACTGTTTATTGGCCTCGAACTAGATGTCTCTGCTCGCCCATACTGCGAAGCGCTGATGCGAGAAGGGCTACTGTGCAAAGAGACACACGAAAACGTCATCCGCTTCGCACCACCATTGATTATCGAACAAGACGAACTGGACGACGCCGTTCGCCGCATCCGCAAAGTCATGGAGGCATCATCAGTCAGCTGAATCACCTGCGATGAGACGCGGCCAAGCGAGGCCCGTCTCATCTGCCAAGCCGGTACACCGTATAGCCCGCATATTGTGCAAAAGGATCGTGCGCTTGTAAATCGGACACAATGCGTGGATACTGCGAAGCATCTTCAACGACAACCACAACTGCCCCTTGTTGTTGTTTATCCGTCAGCCAGCCACGAAAGGCGCGCGGGTTGTCTCCACTCAGCCATCGCCAACCATCGCGTTTCGCATAATCAAAAATCATCGGATCCGGCCCCACCCACACAATGTCAGCCATTTTGGGCAACGTGCGCGACAAGTGGAGGCCAAGCGCATATGGCGCCGCTTCAGCTGGCGTGTACATCGGGGGTGTGGCGTACGCGCAAAACGCGATCATCCCTGCGACGAGAACAGATACGACCGTTCGGGTGAAGCGAGATGCGCGCCTCCACAGGGTGACCAACGCATTGGCGCACAACAAGGCGGCGGGAACCGTCATCACCATGTAGTAGTAGTGCAGCGCATTGTTTGTAGCCACCCATGTGACAAAACAAAATCCGCCGAGCGCCCACCACGCACTGACGCGGTTGAACAAACGTACGGCTTGTGTAGACGGTGCGGGTTTGTAGAAAAGTTGTCCAAGTGAAATGAGTGCGCCTAGCGTCACCGCATACCCAAGCGCGTTGGTCGACATGAAGATGAACGCTTGTGCATACTTACTCGGATTTAAAATTTCGCCGATGTGTTTCAAAAAATAGGCGTCTGTATCCCCGCTTACAAACGTGTGATCGGCGTGGGCGCCTTCGTATGCCATATATCCATAGACGATGCCAACGCTTACGACGATACACACAAGCGCTTTCCACGAGACCAGTGACCGCCAACCGCAGCGCCCGACAAGCAGCGCCAAAATTCCTGGCAAAACCGTCACTGCGGGAAGTTTGGCGAGCATCGTGAGGGTCAAAACGCCCGTGCAATACAGAGTCGTCGTCCAGGACGGTTTGCGTGTCCATCTGTCAAACGCAAGCACCGCCCACAGCATGCACGTCGTCATAAACACTTCCGGCATCAATGCTTGCCCATAGTAAATATCGTACGGAATAAGCAAATAGCAGAGTGCTGCGACGAGGCCTTTTCGAGCATTGGCAAGGCGCGCACCCACACGGTAGACAAGCCAAACGTTGATGGTGAAACATATGGACGGCACGACGTGCAAGAACGGTACGTGCCAGCCAAATAGCCTCATCAATCCAGCGGTCAGCCACGGAAGGGCTTGCAGTTCGAGCTGAACGCTCTGGCCGCTTGATCCATCGTAAAAAAACTGCGGATGGAAGAGGTTCATCGCACCGTGCACGAAATGAAAAACGACGCTTTCTTCATCCGTCTGTCGCCAAGCATCAATCGTTATCAATGGATTGTGCAAGGATGGCAGGTGAATCAGAATGGAAACCACAAGCAGACCCCACAACGCCACACGCTCCAAGGGTTGTGCACGAATCCACGCATATGAACGCACTTGCAATGCCAACCGCATGTACGACCTGCCTCCTCGGCTTCCCACCATCCGCCTGAAAATTCTTCAAAAGATTCGTAGATTCGCATCCAAGATAAAGATAGCCAAAACCGCAGCGCTCAAACAAGTCTCCTTGCCTGACTGCGATTTTGGCTATCGTTTGCCGATTATGTCGTTTCCTTGAGATCCATGAAGAGACCCATGAAGAGATCCATTAAAAAACGGATACTGACACCACAAGAACAATACACAGGGCCATCAAATAGACCAACGAAAACCGAAATACTTTGTTGGCCCAAATGAGGTCTTGTTCCTCAGGAATAAAGAGTCCGCGAATGGCTTGGACGAGAAAAATAATGCCCAAGACGGCCATGACGATAAAATAAATCCAACCTTCGTAATGCAACGTGGTCAGCATCAAGGACACAGGTAACATCGCGGCTGTGTAGATGGCAATCTGGCGTTTCGTCTCACGGAATCCTGCCACTACAGGCAGCATGGGAATCCCCGCCGCGCGGTAGTCCTCCGTCTTTTTCATCGCCAGCGGCAAAAAGTGTGGCGGCTGCCACAAGAAAAACGTAAAGAACAAAGCCCAAGCGCCTAACCCTAATGATCCGCCACTGCCCGCAGCCCAGCCGATGAGCGGCGGCATGGCACCAGATACGCCGCCAAGCACAGTATTCAGCGTCGTGTGTCGCTTAAACCACACCGTGTAGAGATACGAGTAGACGAACAGTCCAACAAAAGCACAAGCTGCCGCCTGCCAGTCAATAAGGAAGAAAAGCACGCCGAGTCCGACTGCGCTCATCGACAGGCCTATTGCCAACGCTGCACCTGGCGCTACCTTCCCTTGCGCGACCGCGCGCTTGTGTTTGGTGCGGTCCATCAATTGGTCAATATCGCGATCATAATAGTTGTTGAGTGCTGCCCCACCAGCCACGACCAAAGCCGTCCCGACGAGCGTGAATAAAAGAGCCAAGGGCGATGGATGCCCGTGCGAGGCCACCCACATACCCGCAAACGTCGCCAACAAATTAGCGATGGTGATGCCCCACTTCATGATGGACATATAATCGCGAAATGTGGCCTTCGCCGCGAGTTCCTGAGCGCGCGACTCATCAATCGCCATCCCATTTGCCTGCATGCAAATCACTTCCTTTTCAAAACGAAACTTGAAGGCGGTAAACACCGCACTATCGCCGCGAACTGTACAGTAAACTCTATCTACTTGCAGCATACAGACGCCGAGCGCTCCTGACGCACACGACAACTATCTTTGCAAAGATAGACAAGAAACACAACTAAACGGTCGGATTTGTCATCTAACCGACAAACATGGCGGTTTATTGGCACCAGTGGACACATTGCAGTATAGCCTGCTGGACAATGGTTTAGTATAATTCCTGGTGAGTTGCGTTTAACGGATGCTGTTTTTGGCCGACTGAACCACGGTTTCTCGCGTTCGGGCCATCTCTTACCCTTATACCTAAGGAGCGAATCCGAATGCCTCTATGGCTGTCGGGCGTGATCGCATTTTTGGTCGCCTTTGCGTTAGCACCTCGAATGCGCGCGCTGGCCATCAAGTGGAAATTTGTAGATCTCCCCAACGAACGAAAAATTCACCATGATCCTCTGCCGCTATTGGGCGGCGCAGCAATGTTCGCCGGCATTATCGCCGTGGCGCTGGTGGGTTTCTTTTGGAACAACTGGTTGAAAACGCCGTATGCCGGCGTCATGATTGGCGCAATATTACTGTTTGCAATTGGTATCCTCGACGACTTCTTCAAGACGCGGGGCAAAGATTTTTCGGTCTCCATTCGCTTCGGCGTACAAATTCTCTCCGCCCTCTTGATTCCCTTGTTCGGCGGCGGAATTCAAGGATTTACAGCGCCGTTTGGCGGCCATCACTTCGTGGCGTTTTCCACGGTTTTATCGGTGGTTATCACCGTTGTCTGGATTGTTGGCGTGACCAACGTCTTTAACTTTCTCGATGGCGTGGACGGCTTGGCAGCGGGTATTGCGGCGATTTCCGCCACGACGCTGTTCTTCATCGCCATCGTCAAAGGCGACGCCCTCTCCGCCTGGTTTGCCATCGCGGTCACTGGCGCCGCAGTCGGCTTTCTGCGACACAACTTCTACCCTGCGCGAATTATCATGGGTGACGCTGGATCGACTGTCCTTGGCTATTTACTGGGTGCCATCGCATCCGTCGGCGCCTTTAAGTCAGCAACGGTGATTTCGATTGGCGTGCCTGTCCTTGCGCTCGGCGTACCCATCTTCGATGCCGTGGTCGTCGTACTGGCGCGCGCAAAAGCTGGGAAACCTGTCTATAAACCAGATCAGAGTCATGTGCATCACCGCTTGCTGCGCGCTGGCTTGTCGCAAGTGCAAACCGTCACGGTGGTGTATTTAATCAGCGCCTGTTTTTCACTCGTGTCGATGATTGTCCTGTTGCTGACGCGCTGACGCACACGGTACCCGAACAAAAGAGCGGCGTTTGCCGCTCTTTTGTCATGTATCGCCTCGTCGGCTATCATGACGGACGTAATCGAATGAAAAGGAGATTTCTATGCAATCTTGGAACCTTGTCGCAACCTGCGCCTTTGGCTTGGAAGCCCTGACGGCGCGCGAACTGCAAAACTTAGGGTACGAAACCAAAAGTGAGAACGGATTTGTCCGATTTACGGGCGACGACTCCGCTATCGCCCGCAGCAACCTCTGGCTGCGTACGGCAGAGCGCGTATTCATCGAACTCGCGTCATTCGAGGCGAAGACCTTTGAAGACCTCTTTCAGGGCGTAAAAAACATTCCCTGGGAAAATATCCTGCCGAAGAACGCGGAATTTCCGGTCGTCGGTAAATCCGTAAAATCGATTTTACATAGTGTGCCCGCCTGCCAAAGTATCACCAAGAAGGCCGTCGTCGAACGGCTCAAGCAGGCATACCACCAAGAGACGTTCGAAGAGAGCGGCGCACTCTACCGCATCGAAGTCTCGCTCATCAAAGACGTCGCGACGATTCGGATCGACACGAGTGGCGACGGCCTGCATCGGCGTGGTTATCGGCGATTGAACGCCACCGCGCCTCTGCGCGAAACCCTCGCCGCGGCACTCGTTTTGCTCAGCCGTTGGGATGCGCACCGCCCATTCTGGGATCCCATGTGCGGATCCGGCACCATCGCCATCGAGGCTGCATTATACGGGCTTCGCCGCGCGCCGGGCGCACTCCGCGCATTCGCTGCAGAGTCTTGGCCGACGCTCGATGACGCCGCATTCCCGAAAGCGCGCGATGAAGCCGCGAGCATGGAACGCAACATCCCGCTCAACATCATCGCGTCGGACGTAGATCCGGACGTGCTCGATTTAACGTATCGCCACCTCGAACTTGCTCACCTGGACGGACTCATCGAGGTGCGCAAGGAAGACGCGCGGCGCATCCAACCCACCGACGAGTACGGCTGCATTATCAGCAACCCGCCATATGGCGAGCGGTTGATGAGTATCGATGAGACAGAGCGACTCTACCGCGCTATCGGCAAAACGTTCCGCACGCTCGACACGTGGTCGGTGTTTATCCTCACGTCGAACCCGGGCTTTGAGCGCCTTTATGGCAAAAAAGCCGACAAGCGGCGAAAACTGTATAACGGCCGCATCGAGACGCAACTCTTTCAATACCTTGGCCCGCTACCACCGCGGCCTCCGCGCGCGTAAAGTCCATATAAAACGGCGTTTCGCACGGCCACTTCCACCCCTGAGTTCTTGCAACATCTCCTAATTGGTAGTAGAGTGACAAAGGACTGTTTTTCTGGGAATAGCAGTGAAGCATAAGGGGTGCGAAGTGGCATGCGCGCGCCGGATGCCCTGCTACCCTTTCTTCACGGCAATACCACGCGTCACACGGGAGAATTTCGAATCCTGATAGCCACATCGGCATTCCTGATGGACTCGAGACATCTCCTCCTCATCCGTTGCACAATGAAAGCATGAAAGACAAGGAAGTTACGCAGTAAAGGAGTGAACCACATGGGAACCAATCACAATCTGTTTGGCTCCAAACAGACCTTGAACGTGGGTCAGCAATCATTTACTTACTATCGTCTGAAATCGCTTCAGGACGAAGGCGTTGCTGATATCGCCCGCCTGCCGTTCTCCATCAAAATCTTGCTGGAAGCCGTTTTGCGCCAGTATGACGGTCGCGTCATCACCGAAGAGCATATCCGTCAATTGGCCAACTGGAACGCAAAATCTCCGGAGAAGGCGGACGTTCCGTTTAAGCCCGCTCGAATTCTTCTGCAGGACTTCACCGGTGTACCTGTGGTCGTCGATTTAGCGGCACTGCGTTCCGCAATGCACCGCCTCGGCGGCAACCCGGATCGCATTAACCCGTTGGTCCCTGTCGATCTCGTCATTGACCACTCCGTTCAAGTCGACGCCTTTGGTTCAGATGCCGCGCTCGAATTCAACATCAACCGCGAATTTGAACGGAACGAAGAGCGTTATAAGTTCCTCCGTTGGGCCGCAAAATCGTTTGACAACTTTAGCGCTGTCCCGCCTGGAACCGGTATCGTCCACCAAGTAAACCTCGAGTACCTGGCAAAGGTCGTCCAACAGCGCCAAGTCAACGGCGATGTCGTCATCTTCCCGGATAGCCTCGTCGGCACCGACTCGCACACGACGATGATCAACGGCCTCGGCGTACTCGGATGGGGCGTTGGCGGTATTGAAGCGGAAGCGTGCATGCTCGGCCAACCGCTCTACCTGTTGCAACCGGAAGTCATCGGCTTCAAGCTGACTGGCCGTTTGCCAGAAGGTGCAACCGCAACCGACCTGGCGCTCACCGTCGTCAACATGCTTCGCAAGAAGGGCGTCGTCGGCAAATTCGTCGAGTTCTACGGATCCGGCCTCTCGAACATCAGCCTGGCTGACCGTGCGACGATTGCCAACATGGGTCCTGAGTACGGCGCGACCATGGGCTTCTTCCCTGTCGACCAAGAGTCGCTCGACTACTTGCGCAGCACAGGCCGTAGTGAAGAGCTCATCGCGCTGGTTGAAAAATACACGAAGGAACAAGGTCTGTTCCGCACGGACGACATGGTAGATCCGGTCTTCACCGACACGCTCGAACTCGACCTAGGCGATGTGGAACCATCGATGGCCGGTCCGAAGCGCCCACAGGACAAGATCTTCCTGAAGGACATGAAGTCGACCTTCGAGAACGCCATGAACAAGCCGGTCAGCGAAGGCGGATTTGGCCTGAGCGAAGAGGCGCAGAAAAAAGTCGGCACGGTGAAGTACGCGGACGGATCGACCGCAGAACTGCACCAAGGCGCTACGGTCATCGCGGCTATCACGAGCTGCACCAACACCTCGAACCCATCTGTCATGATTGGCGCAGGTCTGTTGGCCAAGAAAGCCGCAGAAAAGGGCTTGACGACGCCGAAGTACGTGAAGACGAGCCTCGCACCGGGGTCACGCGTCGTGACGGATTACCTGGAAAAAGCACAATTGCTGAAGCCACTCGCGGAATTGGGCTTCGACGTCGTCGGTTACGGCTGCACCACTTGTATCGGAAACAGTGGCCCGCTGCCGGACGAAGTGAGCACGGCGATTCAGGAGAACGACTTGCTCGTATCCGCTGTTCTCTCGGGTAACCGAAACTTTGAAGGCCGCATCCACTCGCTGGTCAAAGCCAACTACCTCGCGTCGCCGCCGCTGGTCGTGGCTTACGCGCTGGCTGGCACGGTCGACATCGACCTGACAAGCGAGCCGATTGGCAAGGATAAAGACGGCAACGACGTCTTCTTGAAGGATATCTGGCCAAGCAACCAGGAAGTCCAGGAGACCATCCGCAACGTCGTCAGCCCGGAGATGTTCCGCAAGCAATATGAAGGCGTGTTTGACGGCAACGAGCGCTGGAACCAACTCGAAACCGCGCAAGGCCGTCTGTATGATTGGGACGAACAATCCACGTACATTCAGGAACCGCCGTTCTTCGTCGGCCTGACTGCGGATGTGCCAGACATCGCTCCAATCAACAACGCGCGCGTACTAGCCCTGCTCGGGGACTCGGTCACGACGGACCACATCTCGCCGGCTGGCAATATCGCACAAAAGAGCCCTGCTGGCCAATACCTGCAGGAACACGGCGTTGAACCGTACGACTTCAACTCTTACGGATCTCGCCGCGGCAACCACGAGGTCATGATGCGCGGCACGTTTGCAAACATCCGCATCCGCAACCAAGTGGCACCGGGTACGGAGGGTGGCTACACCACCTACTTCCCGACGGGCGAAGTGATGTCTATCTATGACGCCTCCATGAAGTACCAAGCGGAAAACCAACCGCTGGTCGTCATCGCAGGCAAGGAGTACGGTACAGGTTCCTCCCGTGACTGGGCGGCAAAGGGTACCTTCTTGCTCGGCGTCAAAGCGGTCATCGCAGAGAGCTTCGAACGCATCCACCGCAGCAACTTGGTCGGCATGGGCGTACTGCCACTGCAGTTCAAGAACGGCGAAAGTGCTTCGAGCCTCGGCATCACAGGCACGGAGAAGTTCACCATCCAAGGGCTCTCGAACGACTTGCAACCTCGTTCTGAAGTCACTGTACTGGCGACGCGCGAGGACGGATCTTCATTCACCTTCCAGACGGACGTCCGCCTGGATAGCGACATCGAAGTCGAGTACTACCGCAACGGTGGTATTCTGCAAACGGTGCTTCGCAACTTCGTCCGCGAAGAGCAAAACGCGTAAGACAGCCATATCATACAAAAGCGGCGCATAACCTCTTGGGTTATGCGCCGCTTTTCATTTGAATCTGATGTGATGCATCTCCGTGGAATGCAATGCGATGCGATGAATTGTAAGGCTTACAGTGCCGCCTTCAAGATGTTGTAGACGTCGTCCTTGCCCAACTTCTTGAATTGACCAATTTCGCCGAAGCGCACGGCTTGAGCTGCCATCGTCTCCAAGTTCTCGTCGCCGATGTCGTAATCAGCGAGGCGTTGTGGCGCGCCGATTTCCTTGTAGTACTCGCGCACTTTCGCAATCGCAATGTCTGCGAGTTCATCCGTGGACTTGCCTTCCGGATTCACGCCGAATGCCTCTGTCGCAAGACTAGCGAAGCGCGAAGGATTCTCGCTCTTCACGTACTCCATCCAGTGCGGGAAGATAATCGCCAATCCGCCACCGTGTGGGATGTCGTAGATGGCACTGACTTCGTGCTCCATCGCGTGGCAAGCCCAATCGCCGCGCAGCCCCATGTTAATCATGCCGTTGAGCGCCATCGTGCTGCAGTACATCAGCGTCTCCCGCGCATGGTAGTCATTCGGGCTGTCCAGCGCCGCCTTCGTGTTGTGGACAATCGTCTTAATGACACCTTCAATCAGGTGCTGCTGCAGCTCGGTGTGTTCCGTCTTGTGGAAATAGTGCTCAAAACAGTGTGCGAGCATGTCGCAGGCGCCGTACACAGTCTGATCACGCGGAACCGTATAGGTATTTTCCGGATCGCAGAAAGAGAATTTCGGGAAGGTATACGGCGATCCGCCGCCCAACTTCTCCTTCGTCTCCCAGTTGGTAATCACGCCGCCGGCATTCATCTCTGATCCGGTCGCCGCCAAAGTCAGAATCGTGCCCAACGGCAATGCCCCCGTGGCTTGCCCCTTACGCGCGTAAATCTCCCAGACATCGCCGTCGTATTTGACGCCCATCGCGATGGCTTTCGAGCAGTCGAGGACGGAGCCGCCGCCGACGGCGAGGATGAGATCGACATGTTCTGTACGGCAGATATCGACCCCTTTATGTACAGTGGTCAAACGCGGGTTCGGTTCGACACCAGACAACTCAAAGGTCGTCACCCCTGCCCCGTGTAAAATGTTCATCACCTTATCGTAGAGGCCGTTTCGCTTAATGCTGCCTCCGCCATAAACCACCAATACGCGTTTCCCGTACTTTAAAACTTCCTCGGCGAGGTGGGCTTCAATTTGGCCCTTACCATAATACAGCGCCGTTGGATTCTGAAAACGAAATGCATCCATTCTCCTGCGCCCTCCTTCATGTGTAAAACAACTCTATTATTGTATCAAGTCCATTCAAGTTTACAAAATGTAAGCGTAGGGCCGCAGTCCTTACCCGCATACCGCACAGACAAACTTGCTCTCGCCAGCCTGCTTCACTAGACTAAATCTGAAACGCCAACGATGGATTTGAAGTATGAGCAAAACGAATGAACTGAACTGATGGATGAGGATGAGTCGGTTGAAATATGACGTCATTGTCGTAGGTGCAGGCCCTGCTGGCCTGATGGCGGCTATCGCCGCAAAGGAAATGGGCGCTCGTGTCGCCTTAATTGAAAAAGGAAATAAGCCTGGTCGCAAACTCGGCATCTCTGGAGGAGGCCGCTGCAACGTCACCAACGCCAAGCCGCTTCCAGAACTGATGGAGAACATCCCTGGCAATGCCCGCTTTCTCCACTCCGCGCTGACCCGATTTTCCAACCAGGATATTATGATATTTTTCGAGGGACTCGGCATCCGCTTGAAAGAGGAAAATAGGGGTCGCGTCTTTCCCGTATCCGATAAAGCTGCTACCGTCGTCAAAGCCATTGTCGATAAAGTCTACACCTCTGGTGTCGACGTCATGCTCGACACACCTGTGGCACGCTTGCTCGCGCGCGACGGGCAGATAACCGGCGTGCGCCTGACTCGCGGGCAAACGGTGGAAGCGCCAGCCATTGTCATTGCGACAGGCGGCTGCAGCGTCCCGAAAACAGGCAGTACTGGCGACGCGTATCCTTGGGTACAAGCATTCGGCCACACGATTGTCGCGCCTTACCCTACCGAAGTGCCGCTCACGAGCGATGAACCGTTCATTGTCGAGCGCAAGCTCCAAGGGTTGTCCCTGCGCGGCATCGACGCCACCGTCTGGGATGACACCCGCAAAAAGCGCCTGACCACCGAGCACGGCGACATGTTGTTCACACATCTCGGACTCAGTGGCCCTGCCGCGTTGCGCTGCAGCCATTACGTTTCGACGGCGCGGCGCAAGAATCCGCAGGTGTCCCTGTCTGTGACACTCGATCTCTCCCCCACCTCCCCCCGCCCCGCCCTCGAGCAAACGCTCGCGGCCGGCCGAAAGCATCATCCGCGGCGCAGCATCGCGACGCATTTGGGGGAGATGTTTCCGGAGCGGCTGGTGGACTTTATCCTGCACAAGGCGAGCGTCCCGGCGAGCACGCAATTAGCCAACCTGAGCAAAGTCCACCTGGACGCCATCACCGCTTCTATCAAGGCTTGTCCCATCCACATCACCGGGACCCTTCCGCTGGAGCAGGCGACCGTCACAGGCGGCGGCGTGAGCGTGAAAGAGATCGACCCAAAGACCATGCAATCGAAACTCGTGCGCGGCCTCTACTTCGCCGGCGAAGTCATGGACGTCCACGCGCACACCGGCGGCTACAACATCACCGTCGCCTTCTCAACCGGCCACCTCGCTGGACAAAGTGCCGCCGAGCAGGTACTCTCCGCATCCCCCGCGCCCGCTCCGTGATGGTCGTGGGGCCGGGGCCGGCGGGATCGTGCGGCGTCGGGGCTCGGGATGCGACGGCGGTTGGGCGTGGGAGATCCCGTGCATCAAGGGCCCCGGCGTGGGCATGCGTGTCTTATTAAGACAATTGGCGGCGGTTTCAGCTCATTAAGGCACAAAAAATGCCTTATATCGCACCCAGGTCTCAAATTGCGGGCCCAGATGCGCATATAAGGTAGATTTTTGGTCTTAAGCACGCCAAGTTCACAAAAGCGACACAAATAAGGCAAAACTTCGACCCTAACCCGCGCCCACCGTCACCCTAACACTGGCTGGTCGGCGAGCAGGAACGTGCGGATGAAGTCCTGCGCCAGAAGCTGGGCCGCTAAATTGTGCCCGGCCGCGTTTGGGTGCCAACTGTCTTCCTCGTACATTTTGATATTTGGTGGTGTGATGTGATGTACTGATCCATTTGCTGCGCCAAGGGAATGACATAGATGTTCGGATTGTGAAACGCCGACACGACATCCATTTCCGCAACAATGTCCTTGTTTAGTGCCGCTCGGTAATAGGTCATTGAGGCATATGTGGAAGGCGGCGTCACAATGACGACCACCGCGTGCTCGTCCAGCGCATCCGCGATTTCATCGTGCAGTGCCTGGTTGGTTTGGCTCGTCGGCGTCTTCTTAAAAATATCGTCGAGCATGCCAAAGGAAATCACAAGCATGTTCGGTTTATCAGCGGCCAACAGCGTCGCCAAGCGGGTTTCGTGGCTCGGTGCGCTCGCGTTTGGCGGCTGATCATATTGAATGGGGCCATAACCCACTTTCGACTCGTTGATAAAGTTGTAGTGTACATCTTGAGTGGCATTCACCATGCGGAACGCCCTCGTCAAATAGCCACCTTCCGCCTTTGCGTCCCCATCGCCTTGAGCGGCCGATCCGCCAATGGCTACCACTGTGTACGTTTGGCCCTTCTCTGGCATAACCGGCCACGTTGTAAGCGGATTTTTCAGCGAAATTTTTGGGTAAAATGCCAACTGGCTGGCTAATGGATTCATCGGCGACTGAGATTCGCTTTGAACCGCGATTGCGGTCTGCTGTGCACCCACAGCCCTCGGCTGCCGATTGGCGTGCGCGAGCTCGACCGACGACACAGAGACAGCGAGTACCAACACCACGAATACGCCGCACAACCACCAGATTCTCCTTCTCCTCATCGCTTCTCCTGCCTCCATACAAGGGCTAATCCAGTCTGTAAGTCATCCAAAGGGTGAAGAACGACAAGCTACGCTATCTCTATCAGTTTAGCATACCGACTAGATTGCCCTCGCGATGCGCCAACAAGGACTAGGAAACCTTGTCGGGCGGCGTTTGGCGCATCGTGATCCGGCGAACGACCATGAGATAGGCATACGCGACAATGAAAAAGAGTGCAGACAGAATCATCAACCAATTGTAGTGATTGGCGTGCAGAAGGCTACCGCCAATAGACGATCCGATAGCGTTACCCACCCGCGTACCGAACACGCGCATGCCGAACATCTGCGAGAATTCGCTGGCGTGTACCAAATCGAGAAACATCGCATCGATCACCGGCGGCGGGATAGCCGTTGTGATGGTGACCAGGAAATACACCGCGACAAACGCGGCGGTGGTCATCGCGACGAGAAACAGGAGCGTCGAGATGGCGCTGAGCACAAACGACATAAACAGCGTCGCCTGCTGACGCAAACGTTGAATGAGTGGGCGCACAAGATAAGACCCGAGTGAAATCATAAACAAGCTCACGGCGTAAACGAGCGACGTGACAGCGCTTTGTTGATGGTAGCGCTGTTCGAGAATCAGCGTCGCAAATGGGTTGAACAACCCACCAGCGATGCCGAACAGAATGGCGTAACCCGCCATGAAGATAAGCGGTCTCGATGGAATTTGGAACACGCGTGCGCGGCGAGTGTCCGGCGCTTTGAGAAAAAAGCGAAACACCGGCGCGACCAGAGAACAACATGCACCAGCCAGCATCGTCGCGCGCAAGCCTTCCGCGTGAACAAACCAGCCCGCAAAGATGGCGCCCAAACCGATGAACACCATGTACAGTGCAGTAAAACGGCTGATGAGGTGGGACTTGTCGCGATTTTGCACGAGGGAACTCAAAACGACGTTCTCCGTGCTGGTCAACATGGATCCACCGATACCAGACAGCGCGGCCGTCACCATCCAAATTGGAACCGAGGTGACCAGGGAGGTACACAGCGCGCCAAGGCCAATGGTCAACGTGGCCCATTTAAAGACGATTGACGCACCCACTCTGTCGGCCACGGGGCCCATCAAAAGCGCCGAGCAGCCGCCAAAAAAAGCATTCATGGCGAACAAATAGCCAATCGTTCCGTCTGAGATGTGTGCGGCAGCATAAAAAAATGGCTGCGCGTATTGCACCATGCCAATGCCAAAACTCAGAAAAAATTCACTAAAAAAATAAAGAAAAAGTCCGCGGCGCATGATGAACCTCCAGGAATACGTGTGACGGTGCATCGAAGCACATCATACCAAGACCTGGACAAAGAAAAAAGAGCGAGCACATGGCCCGCTCCGATTTGACACAGCGTTCACTGAAAGTCTGAGACAGATGCACCATAGCTTCCGTCAAGCTTGCGACTGTACATTCCTTCTTTCGGCGTCCCGTAGCGCCGGGGCGCATCCTTCGGCCGGCCACTTCGCATGCTCATGCTCGCACTGGCACTCATCACAGGTCCTGAAGCTTCATCGCCGCGACCAATGGATTTCCGTCGAGATGTCATGTACAGTCCCCCTTCGATGATTTGTGTCAAATCAGGCATAATGTAACCAAACCGGTACAAAATCATGCTCGCATCGGAGCGAGCGCCACGCGTGAAAGGACGGACATCAGGATGAGTCAGATACATATCGTGTTGGCGTCCGGATCACCCAGACGTCGACAATTGCTCGACATGCTGTCACTGCCGTTTTCTGTCGTCGTGACCGACGCCGACGAGGAAATTCGGCCAGAGTGGACACCCGCACGAGCTGTCGAGGAACTCGCAGAGCGAAAATTGGCCGTGGCCCTGTCCCGAATCGACGTTCCGGACACCATCGCCATTGCTGCCGATACAGTGGTCGTCGTCGACGGATCCATCCTCGGCAAGCCTGCAAACGAACAGGAAGCATACGAAATGCTCGCGCGTCTGCAGGGACGCGCACACGAAGTCTATACAGGCGTCGCTATCTATAACATGAAAAACGGCGCTTCACGCACGTTTCACGAGATGACGCGCGTATGGATGCGACCGCAACGTGAGGAATGGTTGCGTTGGTATATCCGCACTGGCGAGCCAATGGACAAGGCAGGCAGCTATGCCATCCAAGGGATTGGAGCCCTGCTCGTCGAACGGATCGAGGGGGACTTCTACAACGTGGTCGGCTTGCCGATTGGACAACTCGCCGTCATCTTGGAAGAACTGGGCGCCTCCATACCATCCCTTCAAAATCGGGCCTAAATCAGGCTTAAATCAGACCTTGGCGCCAATCTGTACGACTTTGCAAAAAAGGCTCACGCCAGAAATCAATTCTGGTCGTGAGCCACAATCCATGAGGCTCGATATGACGCCCCAACAAGCGCTAAGTTACAGCCTTGCACCAGAAAGCACGCGGTCGCGTGCATAGTCGAGCGCCTCAGCCAAGTCGTCAATCAAATCACCAATGTGTTCAATGCCCACAGACAATCGCAGCAGCCTATCCGTCACGCCAATGGCGTTGCGGATGTCCTCTGGGATATCGAAGTGCGTTTGCCGCGCAGGGTACGTCATCAGCGACTCAACGCCGCCGAGGCTCTCGGCGAATGTAATCAGCTTCAGATGCTCCAAGATAAATGGCACCATCCGGGCATCAATGACGTCAAACGACACCATGCCGCCAAATCCAGACGCCTGGCGCGCACACACGTCGCGGCCAGGATGGTTGTCGAGTCCGGGGTAGTAAACCTTGGGCACGTCATCTCGCGCGTCGAGCCACCCCGCGATGGCATACGCGTTTTGCATGTGTCGCTCCATCCGCAGCGCCAACGTCTTCAAGCCGCGCACGAGCAGCCAAGCGTCTTGTGGGCCGAGAACCGCGCCAATCGAGTTTTGCACAAAGTAAATGCGCTCGCCCAATTCCGGCGTGGCTGTCACGACCAGCCCTGCCAATACGTCGTTGTGGCCACCTAGATACTTCGTGGCGGAGTGAATGACGATGTCTGCCCCCAAGTCGATGGGCCGCTGGAAAAACGGCGTCATGAACGTATTGTCGACCATCGTCAGCCAACCTCGCGACTGCGCGAGCTTGGAACAAGCTTCAATATCGGAAATCTGCATCGTCGGATTCGTCGGCGTCTCAATAAACAAGCCTTTTGTCGCATCCGTTGCCGCTGCTTCAATCTCCTCGAGGTGACCCGTATGTACATAGGTCGCGGTGATACCGAGTGGCCGCAAAATCTGCTCAAGCACACGGTACGTGCCGCCGTACAGATCGTTCGAGACAATGATGTGATCTCCAGGTTGAAACAGCGTCAACACAGCGTGGACAGCAGCCATGCCGGAGGCAAATGCAAATCCTCTCGCACCGCCTTCCAAGTCCGCGATGGCGTCCTCCAACAATCTGCGCGTCGGGTTGAGCGTACGCGTATAGTCATACCCGGTACTCTCGCCGAGCGCCGGATGAGCAAATGTCGTCGAGTGATAAATGGGAGCCGAAATGGCGCCCGTTGCCGGGTCAGACCCGTTGCCAATTTGCGCTAGACGCGTCTCAATTTTCATTTTGCTAATGTCTCCCTCGCAACGCTATGATTGTGCAAAGTTATAGAAACTGTACAAATCTCTGACGGTTCCGTCAAGGCTTTACGCGGGATCAATTGAAGCGTACAGTGTGTTTTGGGAATCCTTTGATTGATGTGTTAAAAGCGCGGACTTATATATTGTGTAGTAGGAGCGTTGTCCATTGAAATCGAACGTGACGACAAACCGGCAGACCGCACAGCCTGTCATCCTTATATCCTTGTTCATCGGGCTACTCGCCGTGTCGTTTTCCGCCATCTTTATTGAGTGGTCCAGTGCGCCATCCGCCGTCATCGGCATGTATCGGCTGTGGATGTCGGTCCTTTTGTTCCTGCCGTTTGCGCTGAAACGATGGTCCGAGTTTCTGAAACTAACCTTGCGCGACGTGTTCCTCGTCTGCCTATCGGGCATTTTTTTGGGGCTGCACTTTCTCTTCTGGATCCAATCTCTGAAAGAGACGTCTGTCGCCTCATCGATGATTATCATTTCGCTCGAACCGATTTTTGTCCTGATCGGATCCGTCGCAATCTTTCATCAAAAGGTGACAAAGACGGGGATACTCTGCATGCTGTGCGCCATCGTCGGCTGCGTTGTGGTCGCGTCGGCCGATTTTGGCAAGGGCGGCGAACACTTGTGGGGAGATATGCTGTCTCTCATCGGCACACTAGCCGTCTCTCTGTATATGCTGACAGGACAAAAAGTGAGAGGAACGGTCTCGGGCACGACGTACAACGTCCTCGTCTTCTTTGTAGCAGGCCTTGTTCTATTTCTGTTCAACATCGCTACCAAAACGCCGCTTTGGCATTACAGCGGCCGCAACTGGTTGATGTTCGCACTGTTGGCCGTCATCTCCACGGTACTGGGTCACGGCCTGTTTAACTGGCTGCTCGACACAGTGTCCGCGACGACCATCAGCATGACCATCTTGGGCGAGCCGGTTGGCGCAATTGTCCTCGCCTATCTCCTACTGGGCCAACCGGTCGTCCTGCTCCAAGGTGTTGGAGGCGTCCTCTGCCTCATTGGGGTCTTTTGGTTCCTGCGAACAAATCCGTCACACCAACCCAATAATGAAGAAAATCCACCCAGCCAGGAAGCAAACGCCGCCGATGGGCGTGATCGGCCCGAAGGCTTTGATGCCAGTGGTGCTTAAGAGGTAAAGGCTGCCGGAGAACAGCACAATACCAATGCTGAACAACCAGCCAGAGATATGCATCATGCGCCCGCCAATGCCCATACGGATAAGAATTCCGACCGCCAGCAAGGCGAGCGCATGGTACATTTGATACTGATCTCCCGTGTGAAACACACTGAGCATATCCGCAGAAATTCTATCTTTCAGCGCGTGCGCACCAAAGGCGCCTAACGCCACCGACAAAAACGCAAAAATTGCTCCTACCACTGCAAATCCCATGGTAAACCTCCCTAAAGTTCTAGCGGACAATCGATTTCCATCAAATCCTACTTTACCAAATCTGGTGGCTTTCGATGAACCGTCGCGCGCTCGTAATCATACGCCAAGTGAATCAACTTCCCCTCGGCAAATGCCGTACCCGTAAACGTGATGCCAAACGGCTTCCCTTCCTCAGTGTACCCAGCCGGCACTGTCAGAGACGGATATCCCGCTTTTGCTGCAATGCGACAGCCAAAGTAGGAAGGGAAGAGCAGCGCGTCGAGCCCGTGATCTTTGAGTGCTTTATCGATGCCCTGTGCGCGCGAGCACGCCAAATCCTGAAGACGCGCCTCCAGATACCTGGCTTCAGTCAACGTGCCACTCGTCTCTTCCGCCATGTGAAATAAAGCTTGTCCATATTTGAGTGCGACATCTGCGTGCTCCTCATTGTACCGAATCAAATCTGCCAACGTGCGATGCGGATTGGTCGGACTCGTCCGTGCCAGGTAGGCATTCAGGGCCACCTTAAACTCGTATACCATCACATCCATACCCGCGTTCATCTTTGCAGGTGGGAAGTCAGTGAGATCTACTACAACCGCCCCAAGTCGCGTCAAATCCTCGACGGCACGCTCGTAAAGCGCCTGTTCATCATCGGTTAACTCACTCGTGTAATTGCCGCGCACGACCCCAATACGCGCACCAGACAAGCCACCGGTAGAAAGCAGGGATGTATACTTCGGAAAAATTGGTTGGGTTGCGAGCGTCGCAGCGTCCTTTGTATCAACGCCAGCAATCACCTCCAAAATCCGTGCTGCATCTGCGACTGTGCGCGCCATTGGCCCCGCTGTATCCTGGCTCATCGAAATCGGGATAATGCCTGTGCGGCTGACCAACCCTACAGTCGGCTTGATACCGACCAGACTGTTATTGCTAGACGGGCTGAGAATAGAGCCGCTCGTCTCCGTGCCAATCGCCGCCACAGCGAAACCAACGGCTACGCCTGCGCCTGACCCAGCACTCGATCCGCCCACATCAAAGACACCCGGCCCGTATGGGTTCAACGTCTGTCCACCGCGTGAGCTATAGCCGTTCTTCATATGATCACTGATAAAGTTTGCCCACTCCGTGAGATTCGCCTTGCCGATGATAACCGCGCCTGCCGCGCGCAATCGGCGCACCACCTCAGCATCTGCCATAGCCCTGTGTTCCGCCATGGCCACAGAGCCAGCCGTCGTATGCATGGTGTCTGCCGTATCCAAATTATCCTTGACCAGCATCGGAATCCCATGCAACGGACCTCGCCATACACCGCGTTGTCTATCGCTATCTAGCGCCGCTGCGATCCACAGCGCATCTGGATTCACTTCAATCACCGCGCGCAAGCTCGCTCCTTGCGTGTTGTGTTTCGCAATTTGTTCGAAACACGCCACCGCAATCTCGTAAGCGCTCATCTCACCACGCTGTTGGCGTAAAATGAGCGTCTCAATATCCCAATCTAAGAGATGGTCCATCTATCGACCTGCCCCTTCCCACCGGCACCGAATTTTCACGAACGCGCCCCTTGTCCGAGTTTCGCACACTCCGTGCGGAATGACAAACCAAAACGATTTGCACAAAAAGAGGCCATCCCCCGCGCAGTCGCACTGCGCAAGAGATGGCCTGATTTGCGACGCGTGTCGCGGCCTTATTGGAAGTTGTTCAAGTCTTGACTGATATGGCCGCGAACGGTTTGAGGGTTCGTGCCAAATTGACCGAACGTGCTATTGGTCGCTTGCCCTTGCGAGAAACCTTGGGAGCTGCCGCCGTACTGACCGCGCAACGCGCCAGCCTGCTGCGAGGTCATCGCCCCCACTTGGTTCGAAAGGTCTTGCTGAATGTCCTGACGGACCTCTTGCACGTTGGTTCCGAATTGGCCAAACGCGCCGTTGTTTGCGCCTTGACCATACATAGCCTGGCCATATCCACCTTGGAACTGGCCGAGTTGTTGCCCCTGATTGCCTTGAACTTGCGCCGGTACAGACTGCATGACCTGTTGGAAAGCGCCTTGGTTATAGTGGCCGCCATACTGTTCTTGTGCCCCAAACGAAGCGTTGCTGTAACCAAGGTCTTGTGCGATGTGCTGTTGGACGACTTGGGGATTCGTCGCACCCGCATGCATCACGCTGTGGAAACCTTGACCAGCAAACTGTTGCGGATAGCCCTGACCAGCCATTTGCTGTGCGTAACCGCCGAACTGCTGTTGACCTTGGTTGAATGTTTCAGAAATGTGTTGACGGACTTGTTGTGGGTCCGTGCCAAACTGACGGAGCGTATTAAAACCGCCCTGCGTCTGATTGCTCGACCCAAACTGATTACCTGAGTACTGTTGCAATCGTATCAGCGTCCTTCCTAAGTAATGTAATCATGCGATCAAAGTATGCGCAGCTTATATCACCCACATGCACACGATTTTGGAAACGATACAAAAAAATGAGTCGCGTGCAAACCAGAGAATTGGTTCACACGCGACTCATGCATTCACGCGATAGTATAAACTTTCACATGCCGGCAGCTGGTGTCACTTACGCGTTGGCGGATGCCGCCGTCCACTCGTGGGTCATGCTGCCCTCCAGGTACTTCTCCGCGTCCATCGCTGCCTTACAGCCAGAGCCAGCCGCCGTAATCGCTTGGCGATAGCGAGGATCCATCACGTCGCCACACGCGAAGACACCCTCCACAGATGTCAGTGATGTAGCGCCCTTGGTCACCAAATAGCCAACCGCGTCCGTTTCGAGCTGGCCATTGAGGAATGCGGTATTCGGCTGATGGCCGATAGCGACGAATACGCCATCCGCCTCAATCGTCTGCCGCTCGCCCGTGGCGTTATCGACCACGACCAAACCGGTCACCTTGTTGCCGTCGCTGACGACCTTCTCCGATGACGCGTTCATCACAAAACGAATTTTCGGGTTCGACTTTGCTCGCTCCTGCATGACCTTCGACGCACGCAGTTCGTTCCGTCGATGCACAATGACGACTTCTGACGCAAATTTCGTCAAGAATGTCGCTTCTTCCATCGCGGAGTCGCCACCACCGACCACAATCACGCGCTTATTGCGGAAGAAGAATCCGTCACACGTCGCGCACGTGGACACCCCACGGCCAATCAATTCGTGCTCGCCTTCGATGCCCAGCATTTTCGCAGACGCACCCGTAGCAATAATCAGAGCATCCGCAGTATATTCCTGGTCTTTATCGACAATCACGCGGAACGGCTTCACGCTGAGGTCGACCGACGTCGCGCGGCCCCGCTGGAACGTCGCACCAAACCGCTCTGCCTGTTTCTTCATGTTCTCCATCAACTCAGGGCCCATGATGCCGTCGACAAAACCTGGAAAGTTCTCTACTTCGGTGGTCAACGTCAGCTGCCCACCTGGCTCGTCGCCCTCAATGACCAAAGGTTGCAGGTTCGCGCGCGCACTGTATACAGCGGCTGTATATCCAGCCGGTCCGGTTCCGAGAATCATCACTCTACGATGTTCCATTCAACATCCCTCCAACCTCTATTGTGCCATGTCAGGCCACATTAAAAAAGTTATCTGCTCAAACTTCCACGCGCGTCGCTTCGACAAACGAGGAAAGTAAATAAATCGACGCATCCTCCGTCACACCCAACGTAAACGTCGCACGCGTGACCTCCGGCGAATTATCAATCCACTGGGACAACCGCAAAATAAAGTCCTGAACGCCATCGCGGGCAGCGCCCGGTACGACAGCTTCAATTTTTGAAATCGCCTCACGCCAAATTCCTCGCGCATCGGCGTCAGTCAGCGGAATCAGGCGAATCGCTGGCAACGCCACCACCTGTCCTGGCACCGGAGTACGCGACAAATCCGCCTCGACCATGTCCAGCCGTAACAGCGGGCCAAACTGCGGATCTGACTCAATGCGCATCTCAACCCGCAGAAAAACGCGCTCATCCGACACGTTATCGAGGCAGAGTTTTCCACCCAGCGCCCGGATAATCCGCTTTAGTGTCGTGTCGTCGGAAATTTCCGCACAGCCATTCTCAGGCAGTCGTTTGCGGATGACGGAGCGGGCGAGATCGATATCAAAATCCGGCAAATCCGGGATATATCCCGGGTCTCTATCGCGGTACTCGTGATAGGCGGTTACCTTCGCGAGTGCCCGAACGGCTTGCTCGGGAAACGGATAAATCGGAATGCTGCGCTCCGCGTCAACTTCTAAGTAGCGCACGCGATAATCGCCCGTCGTCAAAAAGTTGGCGACGACCGCCTTTTCATACGGATGGCGGGCGCCATTTTGTGGCGGCGCATCGTTGGCCACTTCACATAGCGCCGCTGAAATCGCCACGCGCACTGCCTCTTCGTCCGACGGTCCGACAGGTGTAAACAAGACGACTACGGCGTCCACCGACTCGTCGCGCAACACCTGTGGCAGCACGGTGCGATAGCTTTCTGCCAGGGATTCAAAGCCGATATTGATAACGGGCGCCACAAACTCCAGACCTTCGCGCAACAGTCTATCAACCGCCATCACCGCGCCGCCGGCCGTGTTGGTGACAATGGCCACGCGACGCCCCGCATGTCCGTCGCCGGATCGCAATAACACGGCCACATCAAACAGTTCCTGAAGTGTCTCCACGCGAATGATACCCGTTTGGCGAAACATGGCCTCCACGGTGGCGTCCTCCGCCGCAACGGCCACCGTACGGCTCTTTGCCACATTGACGCTGACCGGCGTACGCGCGCTCTTCACCGCCAAAATCGGCTTATGGCGGGTGATTCGCCGCGAGATTCTCGAAAACTTACGCGGATTCCCGAACGACTCAAGATATAAAAGAATCATATCTGTCGACGGGTCGGACTCCCAGTACTGCAACAAATCGTTCCCGGAGACATCGGAGCGATTGCCAAGGCTCACGAAGCTCGATACCCCCACGCCAATGCGCGTGGCGTAGTCGAGAATGGTAATGCCGAGCGCTCCAGAGTGCGAGGCGATAGCGACGCGTCCGTGCTCCGGCACCAGCGGTGCAAAGCTCGCATTAAGGCGAACGTCTGGATCCATCTGAATCAGCCCGAGACTATTCGGACCGATGAGCCTGGCGCCTGCAGAGCGCAGCCGATTGAGAATCTCGTGTTCGAGTTCCGTGCCAGGCTTGTCTGTATCCGAAAATCCAGAAGATAGAATCATCACACTTTTGACGCCGACTTCAATACAATCGTCTATCACCGACAAAATCTGATTCGCCGGGACGACAATCACGGCGAGATCGACCTTTTCTGGCACATCCTTGAGCGTTGGATAGGCCTTGACCGCCGCAACCGATGGGGCGGTTGGATTGACTGGATAGACCGTCCCGCGAAAGTCACTATTCAAAATATGCCGAAACAATACGTGACCGAGCCGGTCGGGCGCCCGCGAAGCGCCAATCACAGCGACGGTTTTCGGGTGAAAAAAGCCGTGCAGCGAAGCTGCCGTCGCCAGCCGCTCACGCGTTTCTTGAAGCCCCCGACTGCGTTCATTCTGCCGGAGCGGCCACGTCACATGCATGACGCCCGATTCTTGATTGATGGTCATCGCGAACCCACTGGCCCGAAAGACGTTCATCATTCGCTCGTTATCGCTGAGCACAGTCGCCTCAAACTGTTTGATGCCATTGAGGTACGCCGCCTCTGCCAGGTGTTCTAACAAGAGCGACCCCAAGCCGCGTTCCTGCATGTCCTCGGAAACCAAAAACGCGACTTCCGCTCTGTCTTCATCGAGCCGTCGATAATTTCCGATAGCCAGTGCTTGATGTCCATCCGTGCACATCAACGTCAGGGCGTTTTGCCCGCCGTCACCAATCATCTCTTCGATCACGCTATCGTCGACATCCTCGTGTGACCGAGCAAACCGAAAGTAGCGACTCTGTTCAGACACGTTTTCGAGCAAATTGCGTATCCATGTGCGGTCTTGGCTCGTATTTTTCGCTTTTCGCAACTCCGCCACATGACCGTCGCGAAGGATGACGCGCGCCATGGGTTCGGCCCCCTTTCGAGCAAGATATAGGAAGAGCTACTCGAGACATGCCCCGAGTAGCTCCTTATCGAAGTTCGCCACTTACTTCTTGTACGCCTCGTCAAGGAACGCTTCAACCTGTTCCTTCGACTTTGCGTCGCGGCTGAACAGACGGGCCACCTCTTGTCCATCTTCATAGGCGATAAACGTCGGGATACCTAAGATCTCCAGCTTTTCGCCGAGCTCTGGCAACTCGTCGCGGTTCGCGCGGACTATCGAAAAATCACCCGCATATTTCGATTCCCATTCCTCAAAATATGGCTCAATTCGTTTGCAATCTGGGCACCAATTTGCATAAAACTCAACCATTACACGCCCCGATTGGGTCGATTGCGCATATTCTTCATTTGACGTAATCTGCTTCACGACATAGGGCCTCCCTTCCTGCACTTGCATGATTTCATTATAACGTGTTCTTGCCCGCTTGGAAAAACTCGCGAAAAATTCTATAGGATACGGTTTCCAGAGCAAGCCACCTGCTCACTCGCGCATGCATACCGCCAAGCGGTACAGGCCATCTTAAGGCACACAGAAATGCGATGAGGAGGATGCCGCTAAAGTGGAACGCCCACAGAGTATACACGAACAAAATCAGTTCGCAGAAGCCTCCAGCGCCCTTGACAAGGCGGAAAACGCTGTGGCTCAAGCGCAATCTCACACAAGTGACACATCTCTTCAACAGGCAGAAAATTCGTTGGAACATGCAACGCGCGCAGTCGATGAGATTCAAGAGGCGCAAAATCAAATCGCCGTGGAACGCCTCAACGACCGCCTAGAGGCGGCTCAGCAAACGCTGTCTGAAACTAGGCACACACAATGATCATTTCATTTGCGCCCCCATATGGTAGAGCAATGGTTGTTCCATTCTCGCTACCTGGGGGTGCACTTGATGAAAATCGACACATTCATCAAGTTGGGGTCGCTCGCATTTGGCGTAGCGCGCGACGAGAAAGTTCAGGAACTGCTAAAGATGGCTCACAAGGGAGCAAAACGGCGTGGTCTACTACAGCCGCCCACTTCCCCACCGTGGGGCAATCAAGGCAGAAAATGAGCGGTCCTCGCGGATTACGGACTTGTTTTCTCATCTGCTTTCGGCAAGCGCACAAGCACGGTGGTTCCTTGTCCAATCACGCTGTCAATATGTAACGAACCGCCGTGCGCCTGCACAATGCGCCGACTCACGAGCAATCCGAGACCGGTCCCTCGCTCCTTTGTCGTAAAAAACGGCGTCCCTAGCTGTTCCAAGTGCTCTTCCGGTATCCCCTCACCCGTATCCTCCACCGATATCTCAACGACGTCTTCGCGCTCGTCGACCCCCAATCTCACTTGACCGCCTTCTTTTGTGGCCTCCAAGGCGTTTTTAATAATGTTGACCAACACCTGTTTCAGTTGATTCGGATCACAATGCAAACGCGCAGGCACACTATCACATTGGACATGGAGTTCAACGCCATGCAATAAAGCCTCCGCATTCATCAGTGCAACGACGTCCCGCACGATATCCTGAACCGCATAAATCCTAAAAAATGCGTCGGCAGGCTTGGCCAATGCCATCATCTCGCCCACAATCAAATCAATGCGGGCCAATTCGTCCTTCATAATCTTCAGATACCGAGACTGGGTCGGGGTGGCACCTTCCTCTAGTAACCGACAAAACCCCTGAATGGCCGTCAGGGGATTGCGAATTTCATGGGCGATACCGGCAGCCAACTGGCCGACGCCCGACAGCTTGTCCGAGTAGCGAAAAATTTCTTCTGCGCGCTTGCGCTCGGTCATGTCTTCGAGAATCAAAAACGCGCCTTCGACGCCATGATCTGTGATAATGATAGGAACCCAAGTGACAGCCACAGATATGGTATGTCCGCGCGCGTGACGCATCGTGCTTTCAAACTCTGCTTGCGGCTCGTTCTGAAGCGACTCCCCAGCTGCATATTGACGCAACCAGTCCTCAATCAAGTGGTGCGTATCATCCGAAAACAGCGACTTCACGTGATTGAGCTCGAGCAACCTATCTAAAGCGTAACCGAGAATCCGTTCGCTCGCCTGATTGGCCTCGACAATGCGCCCAGCCAAGTCAACCGCCAAAATCGCGTTCGGATGATGGTGCACCAACGAATGATAACGCTCCTGGCTCATCCTCAGCTTGCGCTCCGCGCGTTTCCTGTCGGACACGTCGCGAACGACGGCCACCAATCCGGAGCGCATCTGCCCATCGCCTTGAATACTGCTCAACGTCACATCGACATCAATGGGGCGCCCGTCCCTCGTTGTTGCCACAGCCTCGTAGCTCGTTACCGTTTCCTTCACGCCATGGGCGTCACTCGGCCGCAAACGACCGAGGTCAATCCCTGCGAGGTCGCCGACAAAGAGATTGGACACTTCTTCGGCCTCCCAGCCAAATACCTCCTCAAACGCGGGGTTCACCGTCGTGACGACACCACTGGGCTCTAAAATCACAATGGGATCCGTCGAGTGATACACAAATGACGTCAGCAAATCCTGGGTAGTCCGCAGCTTTTCGTGCATCTTTAAAATGCGCGATACATCGTTAAAAACGACGTATCGCCCTTGCGTAGCGCCATCAATGAGAATGGGAATCGAAATCCACAGGTTGTGTCGCAAAAAATCGACGTAATCCTCCGACTCGCTCCCATGGGCGTTTATCTCTTTCAATGATGATGCCGCGTTGGAAACGTCCGCAGAATCCAGTCCCACAGCCATCAAGACACTTTGGAACGGCAGGCCCACGAGCTGGTGTTTGGACCTGCCATAGAGTTGTTGGAACGCGCGATTGACGTCACGAACAACATCCGTTGCGTCAAGCCGCAATACGGCGAGCGGATGATCTCGAAACAACGACTCGTACATCTGATAAGACGAGTTGGCGCGTTGAAAGTCGAGCGTCGTCGCAACACGCTCCGCAATCAATGTCAAAATGCGCACGTCACTGCTCGTCAGCATGCGCTCCCAGCGGTGATATACGATGAAACAACCGTAAAAATGCCTTGTCGAGCGAACAGGCACAAGCCATGGGCTGGATAACCCGAACGTATTATGCGGTGTCAGCCGATTCACAGCCGCTTGCTCATTCCATCTATTCAAATCAAACACGCCTGATGCAGTCGTCACATCAGCCACAAAACTAGGCGACGCTAATAACCGATTTAATTGATCCCGCATGGACGCAGGCATCTCATCAAACCCGGGGCCAGGCCTCAGTGCATCGCGAATCGATTCGTAAATCAAAGTGACGCATCCGTCATAGTGAAATTGACGGACAGACGATACAAGCTCCGAAAACATGTCAAATACAGTTTGTTCCTCTACAAACAGGTTCACGTTTCCTGCGTTGCTCACAGTCACAACGCTCACACCCTTGTCATCACTCTAAAATCCCATGATATTCCCTTACATATGATAGCAGGATTTGTGCTATCAAAGCTAGGCGATTATGTTATTTTCAACACCGTATTCAGATTCTTTCCAAATACACGTTTCCTGACCAAAGCGCCGAGACAGGTGGATGGCGCGTGGGGTGAATAAACAGTATGGCGACCCCAGCGGGAATCGCCAACCTACACACTTCACTATGTAAAGAAGAATTGTGCCTAGCGCACTGGCACGTGTGCACTAGGCGACGAAGACGATTGGGATGACACATCTTCAAAAAATATTGTACCATATGTTCGAGTATTAAGATAATAGGAAAGAAAAAAATAGGGCGAATGAATTCGCCCATGGATGAGGAGTGGCGTGGACAGCCAGCAAACATGATGTGGGATATCCCACTTCGGCTCCCAACCGTCTCAGGTCGAGAGCCGACGGAATGTCACGACCAATTGATTCCTAATTCTCCGTATATCGATGATTTTCACTTCTCGCCGCTCGACGGCAGACTTTAATTCGCTAATCAATGCCTGATTCTTTGCCTCATCGGCCTGCGTGAAAATCACTGTTTCAAATGGCTGTTCAAGCACGTGAACTCGCCCCCAATCACGCAAAACCGCTATCGTACTGAAACACTGGACCTGCGGGTCACCCGATACAATCGAATGTCTGTAACTGAATGATAAAAAGGAATCTTTTGAACGTCAACTAAAAATGTAAGCTTTCATAACACAAATCGAAAAATTCATTGATGACGTAAATAAACTTTACAAGCGGAGTGCGTACGAACCGTCTGCGTCATGCGTCGATTCCATAAAAAGGGGCGAACCGCATGAGCCCGTCGAACCAAACTCATTGCAGTCCGCCCCACTCTCTCGCGACCATCGCTTTTATCGCGTACAAGCTGCTTTCTTCATTTCACGCACAACTCGCCGGAACGCCGTTAGGCTACGCGCTTTTTCAGCATCGACGCCATCACGCCTGCAATAATTGCGCCAATCAGGATAGCAATCACATACAGATACCAGTGACCGATGAGCCAGAATACGAAGATCCCACCGTGAGGCGCCGGCGAGGTGACCTTAAACACCATCGTCAGTGCACCCGTAATAGCAGCCCCCACCATAATGGAAGGAATGACACGCAGGGGATCCCGTGTTGCAAACGGAATAGCGCCTTCCGTAATGAAGCATGCGCCCAGGATAATCGCCGCTTTACCTGCGTCGCGTTCATCAGGGGTGTACTTGTGCTTGCTGATAAACGTCGATAGCGCCATTGCCAACGGCGGAACCATACCTGCGCCCATGACGGCTGCCATAATCGTCTGCGCTTCTGGCGTTCCTGTAGGAAGGAGCCCAACAGCAAAGAAGTATGCGACCTTGTTGAACGGACCCCCCATATCAAAGGCCATCATCAGTCCGAGCAGTAACCCGAGTCCAATCGACCCGCTCGCCCCCATGTGCGTTAGCCCATTCGAAATCGCGTGCATCAGTGCAGCAATCGGATGCCCAAGTACGTAAATCATCAAGAGTCCTGTAATCCCGACTGTGAGCACAGGCATAATGAGCACCGTTTTGACGCCTTCCAGGGTGCGTGGGACGCGAATCAGTTTTCTCAGCCCCAACGTCAAGTAGCCTGCGAGGAATCCGGCGATAATGCCGCCGATGTAACCAGCGCTCGCGTTGGGCTCACCGTACATAGCACCTTGTGTACCAATCCAGCCACCGACCAGACCTGCGGCAAACGCTGGCCTATCGCCGATGGACTGTGCAATAAAGGCTGCCAAAATCGGTACAAACAATGCGAATGCCGAGCCACTCCCAATATTGTTAAACGCTTGGGATAGAGACTCTTTTTGATTGAGATCGATCGCCACGGACAACGCGATGAAAATACCGCCGGAAATCACCAGTGGCAACATGTTCGACACGCCGTTCATCAAGTGGCGGTAGAACGCGGGTTGCCCAGATTTACGAGCATCTTTTTGTTCTTGGATACTCGACAGATACTCGCCCGTCGCATCCCCGTCCGCCGAAGTTTGTCCATAAACCGGCGCGGTCGCCGACTCCTCAATCAAGGCTCTGGCATCTTTAATCGCCGCTGTGACCGAAGTTTGCAGTACTTTCTTCCCGACAAAGCGATCCAACTCAACCTTTTTATCCGCAGCGATAATCACAGCATCTGCTGCGCTGATCTCGTCCTCTGTCAACGTATCTTCTGATCCACCAGCGCCCTGCGTCTCCACGCGGATATCGACGCCCATTTCCTTCGCCGCTTGAAGCAAAGCCTCTTGCGCCATGAATGTATGAGCAATTCCTGTAGGGCACGCTGTAATGGCGACAATTTTACTCATGACTTATTCCCCCGTTCCCACAATGACCGTCGTTTTCAAGCAGTCTTCTATATCTGCTTTCGACGGGTGCAAGTTTCCTGGTTTTTGTACCTTGGCCGTACCGGCCGCTGCCGCGAACCGCACGGTTTCCGGAAGTGGTAATTGATGAATGAATCCATATAACAAACCAGCGACCACTGTGTCGCCAGCACCGACTGAAGACAGCACCGGGACGCGTGGAACGCGAACGTGCACGGCGGTCGATGGCGTCACAGCGACAATCCCTTCTTCGCCCATCGAGACGACCACCAATCCGACACCTGCGCGCGCGATTTGGGTAGCCGCACGCACGACGTCCTCCACGCTTGTCAATGTCTGCCCCAGCAATTGCTCCAACTCGTGCTGATTGGGCTTGATGACGTCTGGTTTCGCCTCAATGCCAAGCGCAAACGCCTCGCCACTGGCGTCAAGCAACGTCTTGATGTGATGCGCTTTGGCCCATTCAATGACGTTCTTGTACCAGTCCCGTTGACACCCTGCCGGCAAATTCCCGCACAGCGCCAACCACGAATCAGCACCTGTACAAAGTTGTTTGAGCGTATCGCCAAACATGCGCCAGTCAGCTTCCGTAAACTGCGGTGCAGGGCTGTTCAATTCCGTGAGCGTACCGTCCTCATCAATCACTTTGACATTGACGCGCGACTCGTCGGCAATCCGCACAAAACGCGAATCGACGCCCTGCCGGACAATCTCCTCATGCAGCCAATCCCCGCGGTTTCCGCCTAGAAATCCAGTCGCAACCGCCGGCACACCGAGGCCTGCCAGCATTTTCGCTACATTGATTCCCTTCCCACCTGCATGCAGCAAGGGAGTTGGAACGCGATGTAACATGCCTGGTTGCAAGCGCTTCACGGACACAAACAAGTCGACGGCCGGGTTCAACGTCACCGTCACCACGCGCCCTAACGCGCGCGCTGCGGACTGTGCTCCCTCTCTCTCCATGGTCTTCTCTCCTAGTAATCTCTGTTGTCAAAACGCGCTTCCTGTGGCCATTCCACACGCACACCTGCGCTTTCTAACGCTTGAGCCAATGTGTTGTTGACAATGGGTTTATCGGTAATCAATGCATCAATACACGCCCACGAACAAACTTGCACGAAACTAACTTGCCCAATTTTACTAGCATCGGCGACAACCATCGTTCTCTCTGCACAGTGGACCATCGCCTTCTTCGTCGCAGCTTCCACCGAATTTGGCGTCGTCACGCCGCCACTGTACAAGCCGTTGGCTCCAAGAAACAATAAGTCAACATGCAGTTGTGATAGCATCTGTTCAGCGAAAGGCCCAACAAACGCGCCTGTCGTCTGTCGAAGTTCACCGCCCAGCATCACCACGTGCGTGCCTGGATTGTTCTGTACTTCTGCTGCGACGGCGATACTATTCGTGACAACGGTTACATTCCGCGCCGACAGGTGCTTCGCAATTTGAATGGTCGTGGTGCCTGCGTCCAAGAGAATGATTTCACCGTCTTGAACATAACTCGCGGCTAACCGCCCGATGCGCTCCTTCGCCTCCGAATTCTGGACATTGCGCTCCTGAAATGTGGGTTCAAACCCTGCCACCTCAACGGCAATGGCGCCGCCATGCGTTCGTTTCAACAGCCCCAATTCTTCGAGCTCCTGTAAATCACGACGAATCGTTGATTCAGAACTGGAGAAAATTTGTGCCAGCTCGGCAACAGTCACCCGTTTATGCTGATTAAGATAAGTAACAATCTGTGCCTTGCGCTCGTCCGCAAACACGCGAACACCTCTTTTCCAGATTGACAGCATATGATTACTTACGCTCACTCAGCGACAAAACATGAGTACATGTGCGCGTTTTCGATTGAATGCGCTCATTATATGGTTTAGAATGAAAGCATGTCAACAGGAGTTTGAAAACGCTTTGCTGAATAGGTATGTTGAGCTTTGAAACAGGCCATACGTCTGCACGACATCTTCGGGAGGAATTTGCATGTTAGAAGCACAGAACATCTTACTCGGCCTTCACGCTGACAGCCAGGAGCGTGTGATTCGCGCCGTCGTTCAGCGTGCGAGCGAGATCGGCAAAATCAACGATGTCGAGAAGACCATTCAAGCGGTACTCGACCGCGAGCAAGAGAGCACGACCGGATTTGGTAAAGGCGTCGCAATTCCGCATGGCAAGACCGACGGCGTAAAAGAACCCGTCCTGATGTTCGCGAAGCTGGCATCCGCTGTCGAATGGAAATCGCTAGATGACCAACCGGTCGATATGTTGTTCATGATTCTCGTACCAGACACCGCACAGTCGGAACATTTGCAAATTCTCGCCAAGTTGGCCCGCCGCCTCATGCATCAGGATTTCGTAGATCATCTGCGCGACGCCAATAGCGCCGAATCGATTACTTCGTATATCCAGGAGCAATTGGCGTAACGACATTGAATGGGGGAGAGAGACATGTTGGAATTTCAGGGTGTGCCCGTTTCGGAAGGTATCGCCCTCGGCCCGTGCTTTATTGTGGACACCGAGGAGTTTGTCATTGAACAAACCTCTTCTGACGACGCCGCTAAAGAGCTCGAACGCGTACAGACTGCCCGAGAACAGGTCGCACATCGCCTCCAGCAACAACTCGACGCTTCTGACAACGAACCACAGGGAGAAATTCTACGGGCGCACCTCAGCATGCTCAACGACCCTCAATTGGCGACAGGGATTGAGACATCTATTCAAACGAACCGCGAAAGTGCGGAACACGCGGTGAGCCACAACCTGTTGTCCTACGCGGAAATGCTGGAGGCACTGCCAGACGAATACCTGCGCGAACGGGCGCAGGACTTGCGCGATTTGCGCTTACAGTGGCTTGCGGCGCTCTTTGGAAAGAGTGAACTGGTCGATGTCCCGTCAGGTGCCATCGTCATCGCGACCGAGTTGCTACCCAGCCAATTTTTGCAGGTGAAGTCACACGGCATCGGCGGAATTGTCACGGAGCAGGGTGGGACGACCAGCCACGTGTCGATTCTCGCGCGCAATTTTGGCATTCCGATGGTCACCGGCGTTCAGACGAGCGCCTTTGACGGCGCCGAGTCCGTAGCAATCAACGGACAAGACGGCCGCGTCATTGTCGATCCCGACGACGACACCAAAGCGCAATTAAACCAAGCGCGCAAGACATACGAAACGATGATGCGACAAGCTCACGAAAACCGTATGTTAGCGGCCACGACCAAAAATGGACAGACCATTGAAATCGCGGCCAACATCGGTGGCCCAGACGACCTGGAAGAAGTGCTTGCGAACGGTGCAGACGGCATCGGCCTGTTCCGGACAGAGTTTCTGTTCATGGATAGGTCGACAGCCCCGACTGAAGATGAGCAATACGAAGTGTACAGACGCGTCGCAGAAGCTATGGCCGGCAAACGCGTGGTCATCCGCACGCTCGACGCAGGCGCTGACAAAAAAGTTTCATACCTGCATTTCGACGACGAAGAAAACCCATTTCTCGGCGTGCGAGGCTTGCGATACACGTTGAAACATCAAGAGCTTTTCCAGACACAATTAAAAGCCGTCCTGCGCGCCGCACAATATGGGAAGATTTCGCTGATGTTTCCCATGGTTACCAATGTCGCGGATGTGGAAGCGGCCATTGAAGCCGTCGATGAAGCGCGGCGCACGCTCACAGATGAAGGTCAAGCGTACGGTTCCGTCGAGTTAGGTGCGATGATTGAGGTACCTGCAGCAGCCCTCATTACCGACCTATTAGCCGAAAAGCTGGATTTCGTCAGTGTCGGAACCAATGACCTCATCCAGTACACCACCGCCTCGGACAGAATGAATCCGGCCGTGACGGCGTGGTATGAACCAGGCCACCCTGGACTCTGGCGCCTGCTCGAACAAGTCAGCCAAGGTGCACACCAACATGGTGCCTGGGTAGGCATGTGTGGTGAACTGGCGGGTACACTCGAATTTGTCCCGCGCCTCGTTGAATTGGGCTTTGACGAGCTAAGCATGTCTCCCAAGCGCATTGGACTTGTCAAAACCGCTATTCGCAACTTGTGAGAGAACAGATAGATACTGAATATCCTGGGCGCACGCCGTGCGGCCCAAGCAAAAAATGAGAGGAGCGACCGTGCTGCTGACGGTCGCTCCTCTCATTTTCCGCACATACATCAGCTTGTCCGCAAAAATGATTTAGCCTTGTTTCGCCAGTTGTGGCTGCTGTGTTCCGTCATTTTTTCCAGTCCGAGAACAACCGCGTCATCTGGGTTTTCCGCAACGGCAACGGGCACCTCGACACGCGATTCAATTTCTCGCCGAATCAGTGCGCTATTGGCTCCGCCGCCGACAAGTACCGCGCCATGGTCCATAATGTCGCCAACCAGCTCAGGGGGACAAGACTCAATCGTGGATCGGATGAACTCGACGATTTGGTCACAGTAGCTAATCATCGGCGCTTCAAACATCTCGCGTTTGACCTCGACTTCACCAGGCAGCCCAGTGGCCATATTCCGGCCAATCAACCGGAACGTCTCCAGTCCATCTTCACCCAACTGGTGCTTAACCTGCTGTACCGATTGGAGGCCGACCGCAAACCCCTGGTCACGTCGAATCGCCTCCACCACCTCGTAGTCAATCGCCATCATCCCTTGTGGAAGACGTTGCGAGGAGACGACGCCACGCATCGAGAGCAAGCCAACTTGGGTCGATCCCGCGCCGAGATCGACAACGAGTGCCCCCTGCGGTGCATCGACAGCTAGTCCAGCTCCCAGTGCTGCAGCGACCAAGGCGTCGACAAATTGAACCTGCTTGGCACCAGCGGCTCTCGCGACCTCTTCTAAGCCACGCCGCTCAACCGAAGTGAGTCCAGCTGGCAACGCCATGGTGATGGGCATACGAAGACCCAAACCCCGGGTAAAACGCTTGGCCACGAGCTTCTGTAAAAGCAGCACCGCCGCCTGCGAGTCCTTGATGGCACCACCGACGACTGGCCAAACAATTTCCACCGACGGCGGCGTGCGCCCGACCATTTTCAACGCCTCGTCGCCGACGACAATGGTATCGTCCTCCCTGCGCGCCAAGACACTTGCCTCCGAGACAATGTCTGCGCCAGGTGCTGTCGAGATTCTAAGTCTGCTTGTCCCGAAATCGATGACCATGCTCATTACACGCACATCCTCACACGTCTTTTCGACAGTTTTCGGATGGCGTCGACATCCTATGGGGGTCGCTTGCCGAATCGGTATCCCGCCCCCCAATCAACCCGGCCTCTTAGCGGACGAGAATATCCGGGCGAAGTACCTGGTTCCCACCGTGGTTCACGGCGATGTACGGCCAGTCTCCTGTGTGGGTCAAAAAGGTGTTGCCTTGCTCCTCAACCAACAATGTATCTTCCGACTTGATGCCGCGAATCGCCGGATTCCAGGCATACGCCTCGTGTAGGCGAATCTCATCATGTGTGTCTGGCGTCGCCAAATACTCACGTGATGCAAATCCAGTCGGTCCACCTTGGTGTAACAAGCGCCAATCATCCGGATAACCGACTTCACCATAGGCGCGGATGGCCGTATTAAATACGTCAGACACTTTCGTTCCTGGACGCGTCGCTGCGAACATTTGAACATCGATGTAAGCGCACTTTTCACGATTGGCTTTTAGTTCATCCGGGAGTTTCCCAAAATGCACGAAACGCGTGACATTGGCAACCAAGCCATTGCGGCGCGCGCACAATACCAACATTGCGTATTTCTCAAGCGCTTTCGCCGTTGGAATAGGATGCCGGTAATGAAATACCCGTTCGTCGGTCGCCACCAGCACAACGTGCGGTGTACAACCGCGACTTGCCACACCAGACATCAATTGCGCCGCTATCGAAAACTCCGATTGCCCAGGTTGTACATGTTTCGCGACATCCTCAATGACCTGTGCAGCATCCAGACACAGCGCACGATACTGTCCGATTTGCTCTTCTGTTAAGCATCTGCGCAACTTGATAAGCTTATCGCCAACGAATAAAGCACCCGGGAAAGCTGCATCTGTTCCTACGCGCAAGTCGCCCAATAGCTTGGACAGCGTCGGTTCAACGCCTTCGGTCCAACTGGTCGATACGAGTTCCACAGGCAAGTCGCGCAATTCTTCCTCAGCAATCCGCCGGGCTTCAATTTCGGCCGTAACGACCAATACCTTGTCACGCAACACGACGATATCCGCCACGCCCGTCTCGCGTTCAATTTCAATGTGATTATCACGACCCCCCGTGAACCACGCGAAGTTGGCTCTTGTTCGCAACAACAACGCGTCCAAGTCACACGCTTTCATCAACTCGCGGCATTGTGCCACTTGACCTTCCATGAAACCTTCCTCCTTCAAACGACATGCGTCTACCTGGACAATTCGGAACAGACGAGCCATACGCTACTGCTCGTCCAAAATTCCTATTCGTCTGACCAAGCCTGCGCTTGATACGACCACAACGCGAAAAGTACCCATTGCTATTTTATCGCAAAACAACCACAAGATGAAAAATATTGGAGGCTGCGCGAGAAAAGACGAAGTTGCTCAAGTTCCTATTTCGACATTTCCCGCGCAATGATAGGGTTCTTCCATTTGCTCATTTTCCACAGCAAGCGGTCGTTATCGCTTGCGAAGCAAAGGAATGGTATAGTCCTTCCATCGACCCCACGCCTCGGTCCGATGATACTTTTCACTGTCCGATTCAAAGTGGACGACAATCGAGGCTTCATCTAGTTCTGGATGGGCCGTAAAGAGGTAGGCATCGGCATGTCGAATGGCCCGCAGTGCACGAGGTAGCTCCTTCTGAAACGCGTAATCACGTTGTTTTGCGCGGCCATACACCCGCCCGCCACTGACGTGCACATAAATGTGCGTCACAAGCGAAAGTTCACCATCTTCACGTTGACCTTGCACTGTTGTACCGGAGGTTGTGACAAACTCGTCTGTGCCACCGTCAACCGCCGAACCCGGCTTCGCACTTTCGGCCAACCATACCCCTTTCACCTCATCACGCATAAACCGAATATACGGGCGCTCAAGCTGCACTTGGTTATATGTCAGCCCAATACTCAAGTACAGGTCACCCGTTCGGTCTGAATGGGTCAAAGTATAATGGCGACCCTCGATTGGAAATGACGGATTAACCCCTTCAAGAAAGACGGTATGCACTTTGTTCGGGCGAAACTTCGGAGATTTCCGCTGTGTCATCGCGTATGCTCCTCTATTGATGTCATTCGCCCATACATACGCGCAAATCACAGCAAAGGTGCCTCACTTCGTCAAAAAGTCCGAAACAGCGCGTCTAACGCCAAATGAAGCGATGCTACATTATCCGTTGGATGACGATAGTCCAAAATCCGCCTGAATGCGTCGCAACAACGCTTCACACCCCGCGGTGACCAGGTCGTAGACTTTATCGAATCGGCCGTCGTACCACGGGTCGGGCACGTCTTTCTCCAGCTCGTCAGGAACCAATTCGAGGAGTCGAAACACGTGATCCGACGGCGCTAACCCCAGTCGCTTTAGGCCCTGTATATTGTCCGAGTCCATCGCCACCACGTAGTCAAAATTCGGCAGTTCTTCACGCTTGACCTGACGACTATAAATTCCTGCATACGATATTCCGTATTTGTCCAGAACCGCCCTTGTCCCCTGGTGCGGTGGCTCTCCTGCGTGCCAATTCCCAATCCCCGCCGAATCCACCTCAACCTGGCCGGTGAGACCTTGCTTCTCCAACATATCGCGAAATACTGCCTCCGCCATCGGCGACCGGCAGATGTTTCCCAAACAAATAAACAAGACGCGTATCATAGCGTGCCGTCCCTTTCCACACAAACGCGCTTGGACATCATACGTCCAAGCGCGCGCCACCTTTAGTCTTCAATGCGATAAATCCAAAAATACTCTTTGCTCATATTCGCTTCTACTTGCTGTCGAGCCTCTGGGCTCTTCGCCATCTGCTCTTCCATCTGAGCGAACATCGCTTCAAACTGGGATTTGTGCGCCCGCATCGCAGCCAACTTCGTATCCAATACACTAGACACGTCATACGTCACATCCGGCGGCCCAAGAACGGTCCGCGCGTCGTGCGTGACTGCCGATCCATAAATGACGGGCCGCTCTTCCTTCGGAAGGCGTTTGACCGCAATCACGGCCGCATGGGATAACGCATTGTGATCAGGATGTACCCCGTGCTTCGGGTAATAGGTCATCAACAGCGAAGGCTTCACGTCGCGAATCACGGCCTCAATTTTGTCCGCCACCCACTCCGGATCTTCGAACTCGACCGTCTTATCGCGCAACCCGAGTAAACGCAGGTCATCGATACCAAGAACGCGACAAGCTTCTTCGAGCTCCTTCTTGCGAATGTGGGGCAACGTTTCGCGATTGGCAAATGTCGGCTTGCCCATATTCCGCCCGAGTTCCCCCAACGTCCCACAGATGAGCGTAACAGGCGTCCCAGCTTGCGTATATAAGGCAACGGATCCGGCCTTGCCGAACGACTCGTCGTCCGGATGCGGATAAACCAGCAACACGTGGCGTTCTTTGTTCATCCTTTATACCCCCTCTTCATCAAGCACACTCATCGGAAAAGGCGTTCTCGACAACTGCAGTGACACGGCCAAACGCCCTTCCTCGTCGTGACCAGCGAGGAGTAACCGCCCTTTGGCATCGACCTCAAAATCAGTCAACCCTTGTGCGTAAATCCAGCCATCTGCCATCTTCAATCCGACACGGTATGGCTTGTCCCCGGCGATGGTCGCCCGTTCAAACTGTACCTTACCGTTCCGTATATAAGCACAAACCGCCATGGGCTGGCCAAAGCGATGTGCTGCATAAGCCCCGTTCGTCGTCTCAAGGTGCAGATATACCTCTTGATTCAAGAACTCAGAAAGCTTGGTCTGTACGACGTCCACGCTAATCGGTTGCACAGGATTCGCCTACTTTCATATACAAAATGACTACTGCTAACTCTATTCTATGGTCAACGCGCACGCATTGCAAAAAACGGCACTTTGACAGAAAAGGGCTGCCGACTAAGTCGACAGCCCGATGCTATCCCCACAAACGTTATCACGTTTGCTTTCGCGAGAATTAAAACTGTTCCGTGACAGTCTTTGGTTGGACGAAGTTCAATAGATAATCCGGTCCGCCTGCTTTGGCGTCTGTCCCCGACATGTTGAACCCGCCGAAAGGCTGCACGCCTACCAGAGATCCTGTGCATTTGCGATTAAAGTACAAGTTACCGCATTCCATATGGTAACGAGCGTACTCAAGGCGATCGCGCCGGCGTGAGAACAGTGCCCCAGTGAGTCCGTACTCCGTATTGTTAAACACATCGATGCCTTCCTCGAAAGAACGCACCTTACATATCGCCAAAACGGGTCCAAAAATCTCTTCCTGCATAATGCGGGCGTCAGGTGCCGCGTCGACGAAGACGGTCGGGTGGATAAAGTAACCCGTCGAGTCGTCCGCCGTACCACCAACGAGCAATTTCGCCTCGCGTTTCCCAATCTCGATGTAACTGGTCACTTTCGCGAACGCTTTCTCGTCAATGACGGGTCCAACCACTGCATTGTCGGCTGGCGCACCAATTTCGAGCTTCCTGGTCAATTCCGCGACGCGGTTGACAATTTCGTCATAAACCGCCTCATGGATAATCGCGCGGGAACCGGCAGAGCATTTTTGTCCCTGGAAACCGAATGCAGATGCGACGATAGCAGCGGCCGCCGCCTCGACATCTGCTGTCTCGTCCACGACGATGCTGTCCTTGCCGCCCATTTCTGCCACAACGCGCTTAATCCAGCGCTGCCCCTCGGAGACCTTATGTGCCGTCTCGTCAATGTGCAGACCTGTGTTTTTCGATCCGGTAAAGGACACAAACCGCACGTCTTTATGCGCGACCATATAGTCGCCGATTTCTTCCGGCGGACCTTGGACGAAATTGAGCACCCCAGCGGGCAATTCGAGTTCGCGCATAATCTCGACAAACTTGACGGCCATCACCGACGAAAGCGGGGAAGGCTTCAAAACGATTGGATTCCCGGTGACAATCGCCGAAACGGCTGTACCAGTCAAGATAGCGAGTGGGAAGTTCCAAGGTGGAATGACGACACCGACGCCAAGTGGCAAGTAAAACATCCGGTTGTCTTCACCTGGATATGGCGTCAGTTCCACACCTTTGCCAAGTTGAATCGCCTGACGGGCGTAAAATTCGAGAAAGTCGATAGCCTCACAGACATCGCCGTCCGCTTCAGCCCAGTTCTTCCCAGACTCGTAAATTTGCCATGCCATCAATTCAGCTTTGCGTTGGCGCATGATTTGCGCGGCCTTCATCAAGTACATTGCCCGCTCTTCAAATGTCGTGTGACGCCAGGTTTTAAATGCCCGAGCAGCAGCGGCAATCGCTTGGTCGACATGCGCCCGCGTCGCTTGGCTTATGTAACCGACGACTTCTTGGTGATTTGCCGGATTCACCGACTTGAGCAAGTCGTCCGTCATGATCTCTTGGCCATCAATGTACAGCGGATAAGTCTTTCCAAACTGCTTTTTCACTTCAGCGAGCGCTTGCTCCAACTGCTGTTTGTATGGAGCGGTTGTCCAATCGGTCGGTGGCTCGTTTCGATAAGGCATCAGCGTCAACTGACATACCTCCTAAAAATAAATGGTGACTCACAGCCTGCAAAATTGCGCAGTATACACATTGTGCAGAAGGTTCTGGTGGTTTCAATCTCTATCCTGCCAAATCTACATACAAAAATGCAAATCTGAATCGTCTGTCAGTGGGCAAATGTGTACAATAAGGAGGATACTTTCGAGGAGTGTGAGGCATGAACGCACAAGCATGGATTCAACAGTTGGACCTACAGCCGCACCCAGAAGGCGGCTACTATAAGGAGTTGTACCACTCCGGCGTCTTTCTCGAGGACCCAGCCATTCAAACGCAGTACGGCGGTCTCCGCGAGACCGCCACGTCTATCTACTTCCTGCTCGAAGCAGGTGATGTGTCCCGACTGCACCGCCTAAAATCCGATGAAATCTGGTATTTTCACGCGGGATCGCCATTGACGGTTCACGTCATCTCGCCGGAGGGCCACTACACGACCCATCAAGTGGGCCTGGATATCACCGCCGGTCAATCCCCACAAGTCCTCATCCCAAGAAACCACATCTTTGGCGCCACGGTAGATGAAACAGGCGACGCCTTCTCTGTCGTCAGCTGTATGGTTACGCCCGGTTTCAACTTTGCTGATTTTGAACTGTTCGACCGCCAGACACTTGTGGCACAGTATCCAGCTCACGAAGAAATCATTGTGCGGTTGACGAATCCATAAGCGGTTTTTTCATGCGCACATGCAAGATACCCGCGTCGAGAAACGGCGTATCACTGATCTTTTGATAACCCAGCTTGACGTAAAAATTCTCTGCGTGACATTGTGCGTCGAGCACGGCAAACTGAAACCCGTCGCGCTTGGCCAGTTGTTCAATCGCATTCATCACCGCGCGACCATATCCGCCCTTGCGATAAGGTTGCAACACCGCTACACGCTGAATTTTTGCCGTATCGTCGTCATAAGGCTTGTAACGGGCCGTGGCGACGGCGCGGCCCGCATCGTCCAAAACCAGTACGTGATGCCCTACACCGACGACATCCTGGTCGTCTATCTCCTCTTCCTCAGATACCCCCTGTTCTTCCATAAAGACCATTCTTCGAATCTCCAGGCATTCTGCGAGTTCTCTATCGTTCGTTACATATACTGTCTTCATTCGCTGTCCCTCCCGCAGTGGACCGATGTGTAACATGGTCGAATGTTCGGACACGTTACTTCGTACACCTGAAGATACCATCCCGCATCACAAGCTGCCAAGGTACTACACTCGCCCCAAAAACCACTTCACGCAAAGAGACTCGTCATGGAACACCGGAAATACGGAACACAGGAAATTTCGGAGTACGAAGAGTATAATCATGGATGTGACTGCTAGGGGAAATGAGTGAAACGCTGTGGATTATATCGAACACGGTACAAAAGAATACAGACGCGTCAACCTGGCGCTGTTTTTCGGAGCGTTTGTCACATTTGCGAACCTGTATGCGGTGCAGCCGCTGCTGCCTCGATTTGTAACGACGTTTGACGTCGGGCCAGCCACCGCGTCGCTGACCCTGTCGTTGGCGACCATCACGATGGCTGTTGGTCAACTCATCGCCGGTTCGCTGTCGGAGGCCTGGGGGCGCCGTCCGATTATGCTTGCTTCACTCATTCTCGTCTCTGCTTCGAGTTTGGCAAGTGCGCTGACAACCGACTTTACCTGTTTTTTAGTGTTCCGGACAATTCAAGGATTCGTCCTAGCAGGCCTTCCTGCCGCCGCCATGGCCTATTTAGGTGAAGAAATTCACCCCAAACATCTCGGGCGCGCAATGGGCTTATACATCAGCGGCAACTCGGTGGGCGGTATGGCTGGGCGCATTATTGCTGGACTGATGGCTGGTATCTCGTGGCGCTACTCCATTCTCACCATAGGCTTCATTGGTGTGCTCATTACCTTATGGTCTTGGTGGAACATTCCAGAATCCCGTCACTTCAAGCCCCAACCGCTGCGCGTCGGATTTTTGACCCGTACGCTCGTCAGCCACTTTCGAGATCCTGCACTCATCGTGCTCTTCTCAATGGGGTTCTTGCTGATGGGGGGATTTGTTACGTTCTATAATTACATGCCATTCCGACTGGAGGGGGCACCCTATCGACTCTCCCCCTCGCTTATCGCTTGGCTGTTTTTGCTGTACATTGTGGGGACGTACAGCTCCTCCTGGATGGGTAGGTTAGCGGATAAATACGGGCGGCGACGTATCTTGTGGCTGGCGGTATGCATTTACGCTGCAGGAACGTTTATCACGTTGTGGACACCGCTTGTCGGACAGATTCTCGGCATTGGCCTGTTGACGTTCGGATTCTTCGGCGCACACGCGCTCGCGAGCAGTTGGGTCGGGCGCCGCGCACAACGAGATAGGGCCCAGGCGTCATCCTTGTACCTGTTTTTCTACTATATGGGCTCCAGCGTTGGGGGAACCATCGGTGGACTGTTCTTCACCTCGAGTGGGTGGCTCGGCGTCATCTGCTTCGTGGGGATATTTATTCTGTTGGGATTTATCGGCACGCTGTTGCTTTCGCGAATTCCAAACGTACAACAAAACTGAAGCTGAAAAAGGGGGGCATTCCTCGATGGGTAGTAACCCAGTATCCACCAATACTGCAATACCATTTAAAGTTCGAAATAAAAACTTGTTTCTCATCACCATCGCCCTTGGCGTGTTGCTCAATCCATTGAACTCATCCATGATTTCGGTGGCGATGGCGCGCTTTGAAAATGTCTTTCACGACAACTTTGACACCGTCTCGTGGCTGATTTCATCCTATTACTTGGCCAGTGCCATCGCGCAGCCCATCATGGGCAAACTAGCCGACATGCTAGGGCGAAAACGCCTATTTCTGTTGGGCCTGATTCTCGTAGCGGGTTCCTGCGCATTGGCTCCATTCTCTCCATCGTTTGCCTGGCTGATTGTGTTCCGACTGATTCAGTCGTTGGGCAGCGGTGCCATCTATCCAGCAGGCATGGGCATTGTGCGAAACTATATCACAGAGCGCCAGTCCCAAGCACTCGCTTTTCTCGCGGTCTTCTCATCTGGCGCCGCCGCATTTGGTCCATCGCTTGGCGGCATTGTTATGCACTACACCGATTGGCCAGGTATTTTCTGGATAAATTTCCCGTTCATCATCGCCAGCTTCCTACTGTCCATCTTCATCTTGCCGTCTGACAAATTCAGCCGCAACGAAGGGGCAAAAACCCCCGTTCAGCAGGTCGTACGCCAAATGGATATCCCTGGAATCACCCTGTTCGCCATCGGCATTATCACGGCCTTGGTGTTTCTCCTGTCACTCACGGGGCATATCGCATGGTGGGCGCTGCCTGTCGCCATCGTCGCGTTTGGCTTGTTTGGATGGCGTGAATCGCGGGCGCATACGCCGTTCCTAAGCTTTTCACTATTTCGGAACAATTTGCCGCTCACATGGGTGTTGGTTCAATTTACCGTCGTCAATGTCGTGTTCTATTCCGTATTTTTTGGAATGCCCACGTACCTGCAAGAAGCACGTCACTATGACACCCAGCAAGCAGGGTTGCTCATGCTCTGCATCGCCGGATTCAGCGTCATCACTTCGCCCATCACGGGCCGCTGGGTCGCGAGATCAGGTTCGCGACCTCCGCTCATCCTAGCCGGGGTATTCATGACTGTGGGTAGCGGCCTGTACATCACCCTGCAGAATCACAGCCCTGTCTGGTGGCTCGTTGTGGTGTTCTCGGTGCTTGGCCTCAGTAACGGCTTTAACAACGTAGGATTGCAGACAGCGCTTTTTAAAGTCAGCCCAAAAGAAATCATTAGTACCGCCTCTGGCCTGTTTCAGATGGCGCGGTATATGGGTACGATTTTGTCCACTGTGTTATTGGGGCTCTTGTTTGGGCAACATTTATCGACGGGGCAAATTCACATTCTAGGCGTCATCCTAGCCGTCATTGGCGCATGCGTCATCATCATGAGTGTACGGCTTCCAAAAACCGCGTAGTGATTCGCGCCATGGCACAACGCAGAACACATTGCCCCGTCACACATCCTGTGTGAACAAGGGGCAATGTCACGTGCTGGTTCGGTTTGGTTTTGTGGCCATGGCGATGGGTCTTCAAAATGCATCGCCCTCCAAAACGATGACAATGGCGACCTTTCAAAAAACCGCAGATGAGCAAGCCGCGTTGAACCGCATTTTGCGCATTGCTGAAGGGAATTTGGCAAACACGCTGCGGATTCTCAAGTATGCGTTTTACGAAGGCATTCGCATATACCGTTTTTCATCCAAACTCATTCCCCTATACGGACACGAGGTCACCAAGTCCATAGACTTTATGGACGAATTGCGACCTCAGCTACAGGAAATCGGAAAATATGTCACGGACAAAGGATTTCGCGTCAGCTTTCACCCTGACCACTTTACCGTTCTCAACAGCCCAAAGGAGGACGTATTCATCAACGCCGTTGACGTCTTAGAGCGTCATGTCCATTTGCTTGAAACGATGGGCCTGTCCACCACTGCCAAACTCAATATTCACGTGGGCGGCGCATATGGAGATAAGACATCGGCCATCGAACGCCTGTATCATCATTGGAACCGCGTACCAAACCAAGTGAAACAACACATTCTCTTCGAAAATGACGACAAAACCTACACCGCGCGAGACACACTCAAAATCTGCCAGCACTTAGGCGTCCCCATGACACTAGACGTACATCACCATTACTGCAACAACGACGGACAAACAGACCTCTCCCCGATGCTCGAAGACATCTTTGCGACTTGGAAAGACACACAACTAGTCCCAAAAGTCCACATGTCCTCGCCTAAAAGTGCACGGGACTTTCGAGCCCACGCCGATTTTGTCAATGTGGACGAACTGTGCCATTTTCTCGATCTCGTCCGCCCCCTCGACACAGATCTCGACATGATGATTGAAGCCAAACAAAAAGATCTCGCCGTTCGAAAGCTGCTACAGGACCTGTCACACGTCGATGGTGTCACGGTGCTCGACGGCGGTTCCATTCGCTATCACTCATGACACGACCCCGGCTTTCATGGGTGCGACGGAATCGCGAAAAATCACGTCGCCAGACATGAGCAGTTTCTCCTGCTTGGCGCCAGGCATCTCCACTCTGCGCAACAGCATTTCGACGGCGCGTTTTCCAAGCGCCTCCTTGTCCACGTGAACGGTCGTCAGGGCCGGGGTCACCTCGAACACGTCATCAATGTCGTCGAACCCCGTCACCGACACCTCGCCGGGCACATCGATGCCCAACGACTCAAGCGCCCGAATTGTGCTAATGGCAATCGAGTCGTTCGCGCAGACAAAAGCCGTCGGCAATTGGCCATCGCGTCGCATTTGTTCGACTTCCTTTGTAATTTTCGCCTGATGTTCTTCACGGCTACTTCCTTGCTCCTGTAAAAATGCTTCATTTTGCACGAGCGGAATATGGTTGCGTTCCAGTGTCGTTCGAAAAGCCAACCAGCGTTCAAAAAAACTTTCCGCATAAGAGATATCGCCAATAAACTGAAGTTTGGTGTGCCCAAGCCCGATTAAGTGATTGGTCAGCCGAGTTGATGCGTCAAAGTTATTGACGAATACACAATCTGAAGGGACGGTATCGTCCTCATGATCGACCAGCACAAACGGAATGGAAAGCTTTCGGATTTCCAGCAAAATGGCGTTATCGACGAGCCCTACACCAATCACGCCAAGCAATCCACTTGGATTGAGCACGGCTAAAAAATTCTCCGGCGCGTGTTCCGTCACAAGCATCATATTTAAATCATTTTCCTTCAGCGCCTCAATCATGCCGTCGACAATGCGTCCCCAATAACTCGATGCTCGATTCTGCATACGAATATTTGGAAGTAAGATGACGACGGTATTGGCTTTGCGAGTCGTGGACTGTACAGGTCTCCTCGCGGAAGCTGTCGCCCTGGGCTGAATAAAATAACCCAGCTGCGTGGCAATCTTAACAATCCGATCGCGCGTTTCCTGACTGACACCACTTTGTCCAGACAACGCTTTCGAAACAGCATATTTAGAAACGCCAGCAAGATCTGCGATTTGTTGCATGGTCACTTTTTTTGACAAAAACATCACTCCACAATTCGACGCAATGCACCGGATAATTCTAACAAGTGTATACGATATGCCATCGGAAATATAGGTGACCCGGAGCGCCTGCAGACACAGCCCTTACGCGCCAGCATAACTGTCATAGAAACTCATGACGTGTAACTGAACCACGAACTGTAAAGCGCTCAACGGTTCAAACAGCCAGGACTTGCGTACGTAAACCGTTTTCGGTTGGCCTGGTACAACATCAAACAAATTGTCCGAAAATCGATAGCCTCCCGCGAGACGAAGCTCTACGTATTTTGCAAGGTGCTTGGCCGACACCACAATCTCAAACGCGTCACCCACGTCTCGCACCTGAAGCCGTAAAGCCGGATCAACCCAGTTGTAGCGATTCACAGGACAAAACTGGACAGTATCCGCCGACAAGAGCGCGCCATTGCACTCAAATTGGTAGGCAAACGACAATGTACGGCGACTGCTAGCACTGATGAGTTCTTCGGAAAAATCGAGCTCTGGTAACTGCCAAGTAGACAATCCGGCGACGCAAACGGGAACTCGCCCAGACAAGATGACTTCACCGACATGACTCAACAACTGCCAGTCTAACAATCCTTCCACCGGCGTCACACGGTCGTTCGTGACGTGTAATGTTACCCGGGTATCATTAGAACAGGCACTGACAAGCACCGGTGCATAAAACCGCTGAGCGAAGTAATGAAGTGCCTGCCATTGTCCGCTACCATCCAGACTGGACCATGTAATACTCGGCCAACGTTGATTTAACGGCCAATCCAATATGCCAATCGAGCCGATTCGCTGGCGACGAGCGGCTTCTACCTCGCTTCGAATCGCCTTGGCCCGCTGCAGTTCTACTAGATACATGCGCGCGGCGAGATCTTTGGCAAACCTGAACCCGCCTTCCAAGCCGATTCTCCGGTTGGAACGCACAAGCTTTGGCCGCGTGCTGTCCAAACCCAAACGTTTCCAGACACAATCGCCACTGGATGGTCGCAACTTCATCGGGTTGTCACTCGTCACACGCGCGCGATCAAGCGACCAAATGCCGAAAGAGGGATGGTGAAAAATCCGTAAGAATTCATTCTGGACAGTGGTTACCCACCGATTCTTTGCATCATCCCCCCAAACCGCCGCTTGTTTCGGAGCCGTAAACGTCTGCCATATGATGAGGCCTAGTTTATCACAACAGTCGTAAAACTCGTCTTCTGGGAATTCCCCGCCACTTGCCACACGAATCATATTAAAATTTGCTTCCACGCAAGCCTGGAGCAGGTGTCGCATTCGCGCCGAATTTATCCGTCCATCCGGGGTGCGTTCAGGATAGTAAGTAGCACCCTTGAGAAATAGGTCAATCCCATTGACAACACACGCAATCGCCTCTCCAAACTCCTCAGTTGTGCGTCGAATTTCGATTGTCCGCAGACCAATCGTGAAGTTGCGGCGCTCGAGGCGTTCTCGACCGCGCACAACACTTGTCTCCAATTGGTACAGAGGCTGATTGCCGTAGCCGGCTGGCCACCACAACGCTGGCTGGGTAACCTCGATAACCACTTGCGCAGTTCCCTCGACAACCGGCTGAGATAGCGCTTCCATTGTGCCGTCAGGATGCGTCAAGACGACATCGACAGAGAGTGGGTACGTGCTTGATTGACACTTGATCACGACGTCGACCGTCAACCGCACCACACCGTCGCGATGATGTTGCGAAATGCGCACGTCGTGTAGACCTGCATCCCATTGACAAAGTGCCTCAGAACCCCACGCGTCGCTAAATCGCGTGCGATTATCCCCGAATTGTTTCATGGCCACACCTCATTCGACAAAAGTGATCCCGCGCCTGTTCTGCTTCCGATACGTACCGATAGGCTAACGATACCACAATCGCATCAAAAAGTTTTCAATAATTTTCGTTGTTATTACTAACAGGTTAGTCTCATCGGCTGAAAGGGTAGGTGCAATTCGGGTGGACCAACGTGCGTCAGCGACGGCGACTAGCGCCAACCTTTATTAGGTGGCGCTGTGCCGTTCGCTCACGTCCGATGGTGGAATCAGTGCACAGAGATGATCTGTATAGTGGACGTGCAGTTTATGAAGTGCCCGCGTACAACCGACGTACAGTAATTTGGCGGACAAGGAGGAAGTGTCATAGTGATGATCATCGACATCGACGAGCAACACTGCATCAAATTCGAGTCCCTTGGCTAAATAAATCGGAACGATTGAGATACCGCCGTGATATTCGCTCTGCTTGGCGTCAATCAAGTGCGCATCCAGTCCCGCTTCGAGACAAGCGTTATGGTAGACGTGTGCATCTTCTTCGGTGCGCGTCAGCAACGCCACTGTGGTCGCGGTCTGCCGCAACTCATTAAGTTTGTCAACGGCGTCATCGAGTCTGGTGCGCCAATCGACTTCCTCAACGACCACAGGTTCCCCACTGCGAAACACTGGCTTCGCCTCGCGAAACTGACGAAATGGTCGAATGATGGCATTGGCGAACTCAATAATTTCAAAGGTCGAACGGTAGCTGACATCCAACTGGTAATATGCGGAGCTGCCTTCCGGAAACTGTGACAGAAACGCATCCCAATCTGTAATTCCTTGATAAGTATGAATGCTTTGCGACAGGTCACCCAGGATGGTAAACGATCCACTGGGACAATAATTGCGCATGATGGCGAGCTGGAACGGAGAAAAATCCTGGGCCTCATCCATCACGACGTGATGGAACCTGTCTCTTGCATCCACGCCGTACAACCGCCAATGGATATAGAGCATCGGCGCCAGGTCTTCGATTTGAACTTCGTATCGCGCACCGCGTTTTTTCGGCGGTTGAATGCTTACCGAACTGATGCCCGGCTGATCTGCAAGAAATGAACGATAAATCGCAAACGGCGTAAAATCTGGCCACTGGCGCTCGTACGCTCGGTAATTTGCCGTTGCCGTTCGTTTTTGCGCCTTCTTATCGAAGTCGGGGAAGTCTTTAAGTTGCATTTCCATCCAGCGTTTCACGCGGCCCATTACGCGGGTGCGCCGCTGATGTAGCGGATAATTGCTGTATTCCTCGTGAAACCAGGCGGCAATCTTCGTATACGGCAGCGTGTGACCAGGAAACGGGGTAAAATCGAGCTCAGGAACACACGTTTTTTCAAATTCTGTTAGATAATCGGCCAGCGCATCCCGGAATGCAAGACTTCCTTTCTGCTCCACATCCCGGTATTGCGCGCGCCGAGCGCCCGCTTCCTTCAGCCCGAACCAGTCGCGCAGGCGGTGGCTCACATCGCCTAAGCCCACCTCGTAATCGAGAATGCGCAACGCCCAGTTGGCAAACGTGGTCTGCTGAATGCCGCCCACGCCAAGCTCAGGCAACACCTCGGAAATATAATCCACGAACATCGCGTTCGGCGCAAAAATCGCCATTCGCTCTGCCGCCATCTTCTCCTGATGTTGATACAACAAATAGGCTAAGCGATGAAGGGCAACCGTTGTCTTACCACTGCCCGCTACCCCTTGAATCACCACAGCCAGGTTTTTGTCCGCCCGGATGATGTCATTTTGCTCTGCCTGGATGGTGGATACGATGTCGCGCAGTCGGCTGTCCTTATTTTCCGCCAGGCGATACAGCAAGAACTCGTCCGTCGTGGCAGTCGTCTCCTGGCCATGCACGTAACTATCGACGACGCGCAGTAACTCGCCGTCGCGAACGACGATATTGCGTTTGAGATAGACTTTTCCCTCGATGGTGCCTTCCGGAGACTCATAGGCGGCCACGTCCCCTTGTCCCGTAAACGAATAAAACACACTGGCCGCCGGCGCCCGCCAGTCGAGAATCATTCGCTGTGCCGTATCTGGGTCGTCCACACCGCGCTTGCCGATGTACATCATCTCAACCTGCTCCGTGCCATCGGCGCGAAAATCAATGCGACCGAAGTACGGTTCGCGCTGTGCCATGCGAAGTTTGCGGAACCGCTCACGCGCTAAGTCCTCAACTGTCGCATCCGCGATTTCATCCGCGGTAAGCGCCTCATCGGCATCTTCATCTTCGTCAATTTCGAGAAGTCTTGTACCGTCTCGGCTGAGTTGTTTGCGAATTTGTGCGAGTACGTAGTCCAAATGGTCGCGTTCTTCCTGAAGTGGATCTTTAGGGGCAGAATCGAATGAACCCGATTCCATCATGAAGATACCTCCAGCGTTTGAATTCGTGAACCATCATGGTATCACATCCAACGAAGGAGGTAAATTGGATTACTTATATCCAATTGCGCTTTCGAAACACCCGAATCATCCATATACACAAGCCCACCATGATTGCGACGACGAGTACCGTACTCCACCATGACCGCTGAAAAGGCAACGGGACATTCATTCCAAAAATACCCGTAATCAGCGTCAACGTGGCCGTCAGCGTCGTGATGATGGTCAACATGCGAATGGCTTCGTTCGTCTTGGCCGTTCCATAAGATGAATAGGTCTCCAGCGCACTACTGACGAGATCGCGAAAAATTTCAATGGAATCGGAAATGCGCTCCAGGTGGTCCGTCAAGTCCATATAATACGGTACGTTGTCCTTGTGAACCTCGAACGTGTAGCGAGTGCCCGTACCCACCGTCGAGAAAATCCGACGCTGTGGATCGATCACGCGGCGCATGAGCACAATCGTCCGCTTCAACGACAAGAACTCTTCCGTAATCGCCAAGGCCGGATGTTCGTAGATTTCGACCTCGAGCTCGTCAATACGGGCGGAAATCCGCTCGATGATCGGAAAATACGTGTCGGTGATACCATCGACAATCGCGTACAGCAGGTAATCGGGCCCCTTCGTCATATAGTGCGGCGTCTTGCGCGAGACATCCGCAATTCTGCCGATGGACTCAATTGGATTCTTGTGTACCGTGACCACATAGTTTTTCCCCAAAAAGACGTTCAGTTCCTCGCTGTCGATTTCAGGGTCGCGGTCTTCGTTGTACCGAAGCGCGTGAAGTTCGAAAAAGTCATAACCGTCGTAACGGTCGACCTTCGATCTCGGCGAGTCATAAATACAGTCCTCAATCGCCAGTGCGTGAAACGAAAAAATCCGCCCTAACCACTGCAAATCGCGCGGTTGCCAGTCAAACAGGTCAACCCACAGGAGGTTTCGCTCATCCGCTAGGAGGGTGCTTATTTGGTTCAAGTCTACGTCGTGATGCATGGTCCCGTCTGCATGTTTGTAGAAGTATGTTTTAATCATGACAAATTCCTCTTTTTACCCCTGGGATGCGCTTGCTACGCGGTGTGTCACACATTACCATACCCGCACCGCCTAAACAGTACTCTAGTTACACGCAGCAAACCAAATGACCGTCCCTGTGCCATTCAGCTTGAGCGTACCGCAAACCCGCAGCAAACGTCCAGCACAACATTTCGCAAACCATTCGCAACGAAAAGACAACATATTGCTAAGCGGACATCGGCATCCTACGACAGTGGGTGTGTCAAGGCGTTTCGTAGTTGGAGGGATGAAGATGGACGATGAAAAGCGCCAGATGGATGTATTTCAAGTCATGCGCCGTTTCCCACAACTGCAGCGGTTGATGACGAAAGCGGGGCGCATTGACCCCCACTCCGATATTCAACACGCCCGCTCGCAGGCGCGCAAACCCGTCGACAATCCAGACGATATTCGCGATTGACACCTTGTGCGGTCCGCCGGGATGCTAAGCCTGCACCGCGAGCTCCCCCCGGCGGTATTGCTCGCGAAGCGTTCTCTTCGCAAACTTGCCAACACTCGTCTTCGGGATTTCATCCAAAAAAACAAATGCCTCCGGAATCCAGAAGTTCGGGACTCGCCCCCGCAAAAATTGGCGCAGCGCGTCGCTTGGCTGTTTGAGATCTGCGCCTCTTCGCAACACGACACACGCCAACGGCCGTTCCTGCCACAACTCGTCTGGAATCCCGATGACCGCCGCCTCGACGACATCCTCGTGCGCCATCAAAAGATTTTCCAAGTCAACGGAGGAAATCCACTCGCCACCGCTCTTAATCAAATCTTTACTCCTGTCTACAATCTGCAGATAGCCCTCTTCATCCATCGTCGCAATGTCGCCCGTTCGAAACCACCCATCGACAAACGCTTGTGCTGTCTCTTCCGGGTTGCGATAGTACTCGTTCGCTATCCAAGGTCCGCGCAGCCAGAGTTCTCCCCGCGACACGCCGTCGTGCGGGACAGGTCGTCCGGCATCGTCGACCAGCTTCATCTCCAATCCGGGCACAAGTAGCCCGGTCTTGGTGCGGTAGCGAATTTGTTCGTCAGCAGACAATTGCAAAATCGTGTGTTTCGGAGCGCCCAAAAATGTCACAGGACTCGTTTCCGTCTGACCGTATCCTTGATAAATGGCGACGCCGAGCTCCTCCTGGTACGCTCGCACCAAACTCTCTGGCAGTGCCTGTCCACCGCTGATGAGCGTCCGCACGCGACGAAAGTCGTACTTTCCAGGATGCTTTCGCACATGTTCCAGCATCCCCATCCACACAGTTGGCACACCGGCGCTAAATGTCACGCCTTCACTCACAATCAAATCAGCGATATCCGCCGGGCTCGGCCGCGCGCCAGGCAAGACAATTTTCGCGCCAGACCAGAGGTCACAAAACGGACGCCCCCAGGCATTCACGTGAAACATTGGGACAATCGGCAGACTTGCATCCGAGTCGTCCAACGCGAAATACCCTGTCATAAACATCAAAGCGTGCAGGTATAGGCCGCGATGCGAATAGAGCACACCTTTGGGATCACCCGTCGTCGCAGAAGTATAAGCGAGTATCGCAGGTGTCGATTCGGCAAAGTCTGGATAGTCGTAGACATCCGGCATATCGGCGATAAACGCCTCATAGGAGATTGCACCTGGCAATACGTCGGAGACGTCGAGCTTGTCGGTCAACACGACGTATCGCTCTACCGTCTGCAATTGACTTGCAATGGGTGCAATCAGCGACACGAGGTCCTCGTCCACGAACAGAATTTTGTCGTTCGCGTGATTGATGGTGTATACCAATTGATCCGCGGAAAGGCGGATATTCACTGTATGTAAAATGCGTCCAGAGCATGGCACCCCGTAGTACAATTCCAGATGTCTGTCGTGGTTCCACGCAAACGAAGCTACTCTGTCTCCTGCTGTGATTCCGGCGTGATCGAGTGCATGTGCCAATTGCGCCGCGCGACCAATCATGTCACGGTACGTATAGCGCCGCCGTCCGCTCGCCGTGCGCGTAACAATCTCCTGCTCGGGATAGACGAGATTGGCGCGATATAAAATGGACTTCAACAATAGTGGAAAATCAGTCACAACAGACAACTCCTTGCACTTGCGATATCATTCCGACACGCCGCCGAAGCATCGTCTCCTCCTTATTATAGAAGACGCGTCACCCTGATGAAAATCATGGGATGTGACAACACTTGACAAGCAACTGTCGCCGTTTAATGATTAGTCCATTCAGAGATAGTGTCGCGGTCAATGCCGCGGCTGTACACAAGGTGTACGATGAATTCAGAGGGAAGGTCTTGAAGTGAAGTTTACAGATACCTATTTCTTTCGTTGTGCTGACAGTCCATACGTGCGCCATCCAAAGCCGTGGGATACGTACACAACGCTGCCGCTGTCCGTTCCGATTTCGGAGTGGTTGTGCAAAACGCGTTTGACACCAAACGCTATTTCGGTCATCTCGATGTTGTTCGCCATCGCGTCAGCCGTGGTGTTCTACTTCGCCACGCCGCTCGCGCTCGTCATGGGTGCCATCTTGTTCCACATCTCGTACATCCTCGACTGTGCGGACGGGTACAAGGCGCGCAAAATGAACATGGCGTCGAAAGTTGGCCACTGGATAGACCATACGTTTGACGAAATCAAAAAGCCCATTCTCATGATTGGCATTTATGCAGGTCAGTACGAACACCTCGGTTCGCTGCCGTTATGGGCCTGGATTGGCGGATTTCTCTACTTATTTAGCCGCGTTCTCGTAAAAACAGACAGCACCGTAAAAAAGGCGCCATCCGAAGCAGACTCTGAGCCTGATCGGAAACTGACGCGCGCGGCGGGATCGAATATGTTGTTAACACCCCGTCAGCAGTGGCTGTTCCGCCACTTCGGCATTGTCATTTTATTTACGTCAATTGAAGCGCAAGCTATCGCCTTTGTCGTCGGCCCAATTTGCCAGCTGCCCATGCTTGGCTTCCTGGTGGCAGGCTCCTTATCAATCCTGTGGGTTCTCGTCGTCGATGGCGTATTGTACTGGCGCCGCCAACTTCGCGCACAAGCGCGTGCCAAGAGCGAGCGAGATCTCGGCGTCCGTTGACACGCATTTGAAATACTCAGGACTGAAACAGATGCCAACGAGCGCCCATCAGGAATGGAAAGGATGTGACACATGTGCAATTCGCTCCCTTGCAACGCGTGGCCTGCAGCTGTCTCTTAATCTTTTGCCTGGCTGGCTGCACGACGCCATTCGCGCGTTCTACTCCAGCGAGTGTCACATCCAAACCCGACCACAGTGCCGCTGAGCAATCAACCGACACGAGTGCAGCCCAAGGCAACCCGCTAACGGCTACAAGCAGTGGCGATGCCACCTTCGAAGACAAACTGCACCTGCGCGACGCACATCTGCAGATGTTAGACACTTCGAAGGGCTTTGCGTGGGGATACGTTGGGCATACGTTCAAACTGTATAAGACCACCGACGGCTGTGTAACATGGCAAAATATTGCACCACCTGCGATACCATCATATGACGTCTCGTCACTAGGCCCGGGCAATATTGGCTACACAGATGCCTACTTTATCGGCACAGCGAATGGATACCTAGGGGCGCTCGCGTTCATGCAGGCGGACGGGGTTCACGTACTGACAAGCACCGAGACCGACGACAGCCATGACAGCCACCTGTGGCACAAAGTGGTGGTTCCATCGCCTGGAGACGCGACGCATATCGGTCAAATCTGCTTTACGACGCCCAAATACGGGTGGATGTTGTTACTCGGCGATGGCGCCAGCGGTGCAGCGCCCAAATATCTGTACCGCACCACGAATGGCGGAATGACGTGGCAGGAGGTAAATTCGTCCACCGCTGCCCTTCCCCACAATGGCGTGGATGTCGATATGACTTTTTCTCAAGACGGCGTACACGGCATCCTCACCACGGTGGATCCGCTGACCCACTCTCCCATTGTGGAAGAGACCTCAGACGGGGGGCGGCATTGGCAGACTGTTCTCGATTCCCTGACCGGAATTCATCTAACAGACTCCGTCACGGATGTAACACCATTTACGCCCACGCTGGAAAACGGAATGGAGCACGCGGAATTTTTTGTGGAGTCACCCGACGGCGACAAACTTCTGATGATTGCCAAGGAAATGAAGGGTGGCTTGATATCGCACACGTTGTCCGTCAGCAATGTCCAAGCCCTGACTTGGAGCGAATCAGCGGCGACAGTCGTGTCGCGAAAGGACGACCGAGATATCGTCATGCACAGTGATGACGACGGACAGGACTGGAGGACTGTCGGAAGTATTCCGGACTCCTTGGCTGATGACACGACAACTGTACAAGACTTCCAAATGTTTGGCCAAGTAGGTTGGCTGTTGCTTCAAAATGATACACTCACGCCAACCCTACTAAAGACCACCGACGGAGGGGCACACTGGACGACGGTGTAGCCCTGCTGTTGCGAAACGCCCCTTGTACGCCCTTATGCATAACGCGCTGAAGGGTGGGTTCAATCGACTATCTTGGTGTGGAAACAAAGCGCCATCTGCTCTATAAACGTATCGTGATTCGCAGTGAAGGTCGCGCAACCGCGCCGGTGAACGACCGTTTGAAACCCCTCGTCGTAAGCGCCCGCCGCAGTCAAGAAATCGCAAATGTCGGTGCAAACACCCGTGATATGAACCGTGTCCACGCCGCGTTCCCGAAGTTTATCCGCGAGTCCTGTCCGATGAAAAGCGTTGTAACTCTGCTTTGGAACAAAGAGGACGTCCGAATCGTCCTTGGCGGACTCATACCACGCCTCGAGCTCGCCATACAGCCGATGCCCCCACGATCCGACAACATTATGCGGCGCCCACTCCTGAAAGTGCGAATCATCTGGCTGATGTGTGTCCATGCAGATGACCACCAAGTTCCCGTTGTCCCGCATCTGCTTCGAGACCTGCAAAATGTAGGGAACAATGGCCTGCGCCCTTTTGCCAGCAGTCAAACTACCGTCATCTGCGACGAAGTCGTTCGACATATCAATGATTAACAGCGCTTCCTTCCTCATGGAAAACTCCCCCTCGATCCGCCTGTCATCTACCAAATCCACTTTGCCTTTGTCCTGATTGTAATGTACCATGCAAAAGATGAATTGAGTAAGGAGGCTCCGTATGCGCTACCGTGGAGCTCGCCACTTACCTGAGTGGCTAGAACAAGGGGCGGCAGTGTTGCGCGACAACCGCAAAGACGACCTGACCGACACCTTTCAGGCAATAGATAAACCCATTTGCATCGAAGTTGGCTGCGGCCGAGGTGGTTTCATACGCCAAATGGCAAAACTGTGGCCAGATGTGATGTTCATAGGCATCGACAAAGTTCCCGCAGTCATCGCCAAAGCCGCCGCTACTTCTGTGGAACAGGGACTGACGAACGTCCTGTTCATCATCGGCGACATCGAGGATATTGCACCCAAATTGGATACGCATCGCGTCCAACAAATCTTCCTGAACTTTTCCGATCCGTGGCCGAAAGCCCGCCATGCAAACCGCCGGCTGACCGCGCACAAAAAGCTAGACATCTATGCCCGCCTGCTGTCCGAGGACGGCGTACTCGAGCAAAAGACGGACAACCAGGCGTTCTTTGAATGGTCTGTCGAATCCATTGCCGATGCAGGCTGGTCGCTGCTGCGCGTCGAACGGGGATTTGCGGCAGTGGACGTGGAGGCTGGCGGTGTGGAAGCCAGTGGCGTGGGAGCCGGGAGTATGGGAACCAGCGGCGTGGGAGCCGGGGGCACGATTTCCAGCCAGTTTGTCCAAACCGAGTACGAGCAGAAATTCCGCGCTCAAGGCATACCGATTCACTACCTGTGCGCACGGCCGCCGAAGGCGTGATTTGATGCGTCTACAGCGTCAGTCGGTTGGCGGGATGGGGCATCGGGAGCGCGGTGGGGACCGGGGCCGGGCGTATCGGCGCAGATAAGGCACAATTTGTGCACTATTTCCGGACTTCCGCTAGATTTGGAGCACTTAAGACACCTGAAATGCCTTATCTACTGAAAAGCTGCCCGATAAAGGCAAAAATCACGGGATTAGCGCAGATTTGATGTCTTATTGGCACAAAAAGACGCGCTCCTGTCTTAATAAGACATCTCCGGGCCGGGCGGCGCGGAGTGCCGACGGATCGTTGAGCCGGCTGCCGGCGAATCGGCGAATGGCCGGGCACACCAGGAGCATCAGACACATCTCGGGCGCCGCGCCGCAGGGTGCCTCCCTCGCCCTGGCCCACGGTACTCCGCTCCACGCCCCCAACCAACACAAATAGGGCCGAAAATCGGCCCTATTTGTGTTACCTGTCACAGTTTCCGATCCGCGCATCTGTACCGCCTACCGCCTACCGCCTACCGCCTACCGCCCGTCAATGCGATCCGGCGGCGGGCAGTGCGCGGATTCCGATTGGCGGTCACTCAGAAAACGCGCCCGTGCGGAAGGCGACCATTTTAATCTCCATCATGTCCTGCATCGCGTAGCGGACGCCTTCGCGGCCAGTGCCACTCTGTTTGACGCCGCCGTAAGGCATCTGATCGACGCGGAATGTCGGGATTTGATTGATGAGCACCGCGCCCATTTGGAGTTCGCGGGTGGCGTGGAGGGCGTGATCGATATTCTTTGTGAAGACACCGGCGTTCAAGCCGTACGGCGTGCTGTTCGCGACGCGAATCGCCTCGTCCCAGTCATCGAACGGGGCGAACAATGCGACTGGCCCGAAAGCTTCCTCCTGGCTGAACTCTGCATCTGCAGGAACGTCGGTCAGGACGGTAGGCTCCATCACGCGCCCATCAATCTTGCCGCCCGTGACAATTTTCGCGCCTTTGTCCACGGCGTGCTTGAGCCACGTCGCCAGTCTATCGGCCGCATCCTGGTTGATAAGCGCGGAAATGTCCGTGTCTTCGTCCAGAGGATTGCCGATTTTCAGCGCTTTGGCGCGCTCGGCCACCATCTGCGTGAACTTGTCGTAGATACTGCGGTGAACCAGGATGCGCTGAATGGAGATGCAGACTTGCCCATTGTAGCTAAACGCCCCCGCGGTCGTTTCGTCGGCAATTTTGCTCAGTTCCGTATCGCTGAATCCTTCGTCGATGATGAGCGGCGAATTCGATCCCAATTCCAGCGTGACCTTGCGCAGACCAGCCTGAGCACGAATCAATTTGCCGACGCGCGGGCTGCCCGTGAAGGTGACGAATGCGACATCGGGGTGCGTCGTGAGAATCTCGCTAAGTTCCTTACCGTCGCCTGGAATAATGTTGAGTACACCATCCGGGAGGCCAGCATCCTTGAAGATCTTGGCCAACACGAGCGCGGACAACGGTGTGTGCTCTGCGGGCTTTAAGACAATTGTGTTCCCCGCCGCAATTGCGGGGCCGACTTTGTGGGCCACGAGGTTCATCGGGAAATTAAACGGAGTAATCGCCGCCACGACGCCCATTGGTTCATAAATCGTGTACGCCGTGTGATTTTCGCCGTGCGGCGCTGCGTCGAGTGGCACCGACTCACCGCGAATATCCCGCGCGGCCTCGGCTGCAAACAGGTAGGTTTGTACCGTCCGTTCGACCTCGCCGCGGGCGGCTTTCAACGGCTTCCCGGACTCGCGTGCGATGGTCTCTGCCAACTCCCCGGTTCTATCAGAAATCAGTTGCGCCGCAGATCGCAGAATGTGTGCGCGCTGCCAGGCTGGCACCTTGCGAAACGATTCAAATGCTCGCCGCGCCGACTCAATTGCGTCGCGGGCGTCATCGACTGATGCATAGCCGATTTGTGCAATCACTTCGCCCGTGTGTGGATTCTCCAGCGGCACGTGACGCTTCGCATCGACCCACTCTCCGTCTATCCACAACTGTGATATTCCAACCATATCTCATCCCTCCAGGTTTAGCTTTTCCTTCATTGAAATCGAGATTCGTGACACAAGGCCGTCGCCCGCAACGACTTTTCTCCACCGTAACGACTTCTCTCCCTAGTAACCCCTATTCGATCTTCATCTTAACACAGTCACGCGATAACCACGTGCTCACCTGCACGCTGCCCAGAGGCAAGGACCGCTTCGACGACAGCCTGCGCGGCAACCGCCTCGTCGAAGGTGGCAACGGGAATGTCCAGTTCTGCCCCAGCCATCCGCTGTGTAAAGGCGGCGAGACTCGTCGCGTGCAGATTGAGATGCGCATTGGCCGCAAATTTTGCGCCAAGTGGTTGAACGACAGGCGAGTGCTTGGGTGGAGCGAACGTCACATCGGCGCGATAGGTATGCACTTGGGCGCCACAATACGCGTCGAGTGGAATGTACACGACACCTTTTTCGCAGACAATTTCAATAAAATCCCGTTCACGTCCATAGTGTACCCGCGATACCTCAACGGTGCCAACCGCACCATCCTGCATCCACAATGTCGCCGATGCCCAGTCATCGACGTCGACGACCTGCTCGCCGGACGCCCCCTGACGGCGTTTTACTAATGTCTCGGTGGTGGCCGAGACGCGCGCAACCTGGCCGAGCAGCATATGTATCGTGTCAAACAGGTGGATTCCTAAATCGATGGTCGCACCGCCACCCGAAACGCTGTTCTCGAGGCGCCAAGACATTGCGCGCTGGGGGTTTAAATAACCGCCGTGCATGAGCTCCGCTCGAAATGTCAGAGGGCGGCCGAGGGAGCCAGACGAGATCCAATCTCGCGCCTCGATGACAGCTGGATGAAACCGGTAAATGAGCGCAACCTGATTGGTAAGACCTGCACTGTTGACGAGCGCCGCGAGCCGTTTTGTCTCCGCAAGCGTATGGCTCACTGGCTTCTCACAGTAAATTCCCCACTGAGCCTTCACAGCGTGCTCAATCGCTGCGGTGTGGGCGATGTTCGGGGAGGCGATATCGATAGCGTCGATATCCCTGTCCGCAAGCGCCGACAATTGATCTGTAACGCACGCAAACGTCTTTTTCGCCTGGTGCGCACTCGCGCTGTCGAGATGGCGTACGACGGCCGTATCCCAGATGGTCACTGGTGCCGGAACTGCCGCAGCGATGTTCAACTGGCTCGCCAACACGTGAACGCGCCCAATGTATCCATAACCGTGTAACGCAAAGCGAACCGCATCCTCATTTCGCATCATGCCTGCCTCCTGTTTCAAGTGCCCACCTCTTAGGACACCTGTTCATCGACGAAAAACGCTTCAAGCCACCGCGCGACGCCGTCCTCGTAGGACGCGTGCGTGCGCGTGTCGGCATAGGCAAACAAATCCGGATTCGCGTCGGCGACGGCCACGCCAATCCCTGCCTGAGACAACATCGAAGCGTCGTTCATCTCGTTGCCAAAGGCGATGGTATGCCCGCGTTCAATCCCAATCCCATCCGCCAACAGTGCAATCGCCTGTCCTTTCGATATCCCTTTCGCGTTGATGTCGACAGTCCGGTCGTCCGTGCGCGTAAACTCGATGTCCTCGTCTGAAAACGCAGCGGTCAATCTCGCAAGTACCTGTTCCATCACACCGTCCTGCATGAGCACCGTCAATTTATAGACTGCCTCGTCCCCGATCTCGTCCACCACGCGCGCCGGCCACGCGAAACGCGTCCGGATAGTTTCGTCCCCCGATCGCAGCAATAAGCGCTCGTCGTCTGTCGTCACCGTCACCACCGTGGGCAACCCGACAAGTGCCTGCTCAAGCCTTTTGGCAATCGACGCGTCAATCCGTTGATGCTTGAGTACTTGCCCATCCTGCCGCCCAATCCACGCGCCATTGGATGCCACCACATAGCACGGCACGCCAAGAAACTGGGCCACGTGCTCCATATGGTCCCAGTGCCGGCCACTGGCCAACACAATCACGTGTCCCGCCTCGTGAATCCGTGCAAACGCCGCACGCGCACGCGCGCTTGGGTACCCATTTGCATGCAACAACGTCCCATCTAAGTCCGTGCTAATCAACCATCTAGTTGCCATGTTGTCATCCTGCCTCCTCATTTGCGCCCACATCCCTCAAGTGAAGGACCCGTGCAGACATCGCGTCCAATCGAACGGGGTGTTTGGGCACTTTCGCGAGCTCAAACCTATCAGTCAAATTATCTAGAGAAATCGGCTGACATGTGTCGCAAAAACCAGCCAAATAACCAATCACGCCTAAAATTTCCTCAGCAGCTACACCTGCTTCGCGCATCGCCCGCAGCGTAATGGAGCGATTGCGCTTCGCCAGCCGCTGTCCCATGACATCCAAGACAATCGGCACATGGGCGAACATCGGGATCGGCTTGCCGAGCGCATTGTACAACGCAATCTGACGTGGCGTCGAAGGCAGTAAATCCATCCCGCGCAACACGTCCGTCACACCCATCTCGGCGTCGTCGACCACCACCGAGAGCTGGTACGCAAACACACCGTCGGCGCGGCGGACAATAAAATCTCCGCCCATCGCCATATCCACTCGCTGAACGCCAGCAACCGCATCGACAAAGGAGATTTCCCCTTCAGGCACGCGAAACCGCAGCGCCGGATGCTTGTGCACTGCCAATTCAGCCTGTTGTGCTGGCGTCAAATCTCGGCAAATTCCCGGATATCGCGGCTCATCAGCAAACAATCCGTGTGGCGCGGACGCGACCTGCGCCAATTGCGCGCGGCTACAAAAGCACGGATACAGCCGCCCATGCGCCTCTAACTGCGACAGTGCTTCCTCATAAAGCGAAAGCCGTTCCTGCTGACAATACGGCCCGTAGGGCCCTTCGACGTCGGGACCCTCATCCCAATCCAAACCAAGCCAGCGCAAATCAGCTAAGGTCTGCTGTACATATTCCGATTTCGATCTCGCCCCATCGATGTCCTCAATACGCAGCACGAACGCGCCAAAGGCAGATCTCATCTGTAACCAAGACAATACAGCCGTAAACGCGTTTCCTATGTGCAACTCGCCCGTCGGGCTAGGTGCAAACCGGCCCCGTCGCACGTCTGAAGCCCCCTTAACCCTTCACGTTCTCCTTTTTTCAGGGTAACGCAAAGCGTGGGAGAATGCGAGATGGCGGACGTGCCCGACCGTTTGGTGTTGCCAGAGGATTACGGTACACTAACCTTGAGATGAATCGTAGAAAGGGGATATCTGGCTTGAAATACAACTATTTAGGCCGTAGTGGTCTCAAAGTCTCCGCACTGGGCCTTGGCACCAACTCGTTCGGCGGCCGCGCTGACGAAGCGACGTCTATCCGCATCCTCAACGAAGCGATTGAACGCGGTATCAACTTCATCGACACCGCGAACATCTATACCAACACGGCTTCCGAGACCATCATCGGCAAGGCGCTCGCAGGCGGCAAGCGCAAAGATGTCATCCTCGCCACGAAGGTCGGCATGCCCCGTGGGGAGGCGCCGAACGCGGGCGGATCGTCACGGAGAGAGATCATGGAACAAATCGACGAGAGCCTTCGCCGCCTGCAGACCGATTATGTAGATCTCTACCAGATACATACCCTCGATGCGAAAACGCCGCTCGAAGAGACGTTGCGCGCCTTGGATGACCTCGTTCGCGCCGGCAAAGTTCGCTACATTGGCGCTTCCAACTACCAAGCTTGGGAGTTGATGAAGGCGCTCAACATCAGCGAACGCGAACACCTCAGCCGCTACGTGGCGATTCAGCCGTGTTATTCGCTGGCAGATAGAACCGTAGAAGTGGAACTAGAACCACTCTGCCTCTCGGAAGGTGTCGGCATGATTCCGTATTTCCCGCTCGCAGGTGGCATTCTGACCGGCAAATACGCTGGTGGTCAGACGCCAAGCGGCTCGAGAATAGAGAAAGAACCTCACTTCAAACAGCGCCTCGACGAACAGCGTATCGCACTCGGCGACGCGGTTCAGTCGCTGGCTCAAGAACTGGGGACGACCGCCGGGGCCTTGTCAATCGCTTGGCTGATGCATCGCCCGTCTGTGTCGACGGTCATCGTCGGCGCTTCGCGTCCTGAGCAAGTCGCCGACAACGCAGTGAGCACACAGATTGAATTGTCTGCCGAGACGCTGCAGCGCCTTGACGAGTTGAGCGAACCGTTCAAATACACGCGCCCATTCGCTGTATTCCGCCCCTTGGCTTAAGTCACTAGAACCTTCAACCGAAGCGCATGTCGATTACGCCCCGACGGTACCTTGCCGCCGGGGCGTAATCGATCCCCCTTGCGATTGCATAGAACCGCAACTAGAACCGCAACCAATCAATCCATCGCAACAGACGAAATTCCCGACCCCATACATCGTAAATTAGCGCGGACTAACTCTTGCACTTCGAAAGCCCTAACGTTAGAATAGGCGATGCAAACATGACCTGATTAGTCAGGATTCATACAAACGGAATCATTTTATCATCCAACCTAGGGGGAACCACCATGGTACATACCGTCCAAAAAACCCTCGGCATACGCAGGCTGCTCGTGTTGGCTGCAGCTGTGATTGTCGTCGGTGTCCTGGTCTGGCAAGGTGTCACAGCGAACGGCAATCCAGACCCAACGAACAAACACCTCAGTCATGGCGCTGCCATTGTCGACACAGGCATCCTCGTATTCCGGGAGGGCCTGGAAACGATTCTCGTCCTGTCCGCCATCACGGCGAGTCTCATCCGCACTCGACAGGTATACTGGCGGCCCATTTCAAGCGGTGCGGGCCTCGCATTTGCCGCGACTATCGTCACCTGGTTTGTCGTCGTCGGCATCATCTCATTAGTCGGCCAAACCACCCCTGAGTTGGACATTCAGGCTGGTACTGGACTGCTCGCGATTATCGTGCTGCTTATCGTCATGAACTGGTTTTTCCATAGAATTTATTGGACCGGTTGGATCTCGATGCACAACCGCAAAAAGAAAGAGATTATCACCACACTGGAGTCTTCCTCGGAATCCGGTGCCGACTCGTCCGCACTGGAAACAGCGAAGTCGGTCGCCTATAAAGGACTGCTCGTCCTCGGCTTTACTTCCGTCTACCGCGAAGGCTTTGAAGTGGATTTATTCCTTCAGAGTACGCGGATGCAGCTCGGGTCTGGCGTAGTCGTCATCGGCGCAGCGATTGGCCTGTTCTTGTCGCTCATCGTCGCCGTGCTCACATTCCTCGCACACCGCAAGCTGCCATACAAAAAGATGTTGGTACTCACGGGTGTCATGCTGGGCGTCGTTCTACTCGTCATGGTGGGCGAACAGATTCAGGAGATGCAGCTTGCTGGCTGGATGGGCACAACCACCATTCCCGTACACATCCCCGATTGGGTGGGTCTCTGGTTCTGCGTATTCAACAATGTCCAGGGCATTATCGCGCAGATTATCGCCGCGCTGTTTGTCATCGGTTCCTACTTTGGCGCACAGTACGCTCGCGTTTGGAAACCCCGTCGACAACATGCCAAAAACGCCACGGCGTAAGGCGCGTATTCCAAAAGCGGAGGAGCCAAATGGCCCCTCCGCTTTTTTGTGTCTCGAATCATCACAGAGCTTTGAGAATGTCCGCGATTTCCTCGACAATCAACTTCTGATACGCCGTATCCGTGCCATAGCGCCGCATAATTTCTTGGCGCGTCGCCTGCAACTTCTCTTGGTAATCTGGCGCATCCCGGTTGGGATTCTCCGCCTTGAACGCGACCATAGGCTCCTGCACATAGGTTGGGCGTGGTCCCCAACGCCCGACGACATCGCCGCCTTCGTCGACAAACAAGACAACGGGAATCGAGCGCCCGCCCATGGTCAGAAACTGATCTATCGTCTCCAAATGGTCTTCCATAATCAGCACTTCCGTTGGGATATGAGCGGCTTCCATCAAGCGAAATACGACAGGCACATTGCGTACCACATCGCCACACCAGTCTGCAGCAATGACCACGCATCGCAAGCCACTGTTGTTGTAGTTTTCAAAAAATGAACGCGAAGTTTCATCCGGCCAAGCAAATTTTTGGTACCAATCCTGGAATTGCTCCTGGTTCTTGGTCATCCCCTCAACAAACGCTTTCGGAGAGATGCCCTGCCCTGTCTTCTCAGCGAGATTTATCGCCATTTTTCCTCACCTCTTACCCCATTGTAACAGTGCGCGCACGGCATTCAACGGGCGTTTCATCCGCCCGCTGCACGATGCATGAGCCGTCAAAACGGGGAAAACCTAATGAGCAGTCATGCGACAAACCAACGACTGGTTGAGATAGGAGGCCATAATATGAGACTGCCTCGCACCTTGGCGTCTTTGCTCACGTTCACCATGATTATCGGACTCACAGGATGTTCCGTAACGAGTAACAACGACACCGGTCAACCAGGAACCGGCCGAGGCAAAGCGGATTCACTTGGGACGTTCACCGGTGATCCTCGAACGTCATTAAAAGATACACCGGCCGACACAGCCGGCCTCGTTCACCAAAAGCCAACCGATGCCAGCCTTCCTGCTACCGTATCCCTGGCAGCGCTCCAAAAGAGTAACACATTCTACAACATGGAGATGTTTGATGGAAATGTCGGCTACCGCTGGGGATATCTGCACGGCAATTTTGCCCTTGAACGAACAGAGAACGCCGGGGCAAACTGGTACTCCATCGCGTTGCCAAGAACCTTGCCACTTGCGCAGTTGAATACAGGTACCGGTGCAGTGGAGAATCCGACCGTTCAGGTGACAGATGAAAACTCGATTTATATATTCGCAGTCACCGGCTCTACACTCCTCAACTTGCACACGGACGATGCCGGGCATCATTGGACACAGACCTCCCTGCCCTTGCCGACGAGCGGTCTGCAATTGGAAAGCGTGAACTTGCTAGGTGACCAAGACGGATTCATTTTGTTGAGGGGACAAGGCAAGCAGTCCGCCACTCACCAACTCTACCGTCTGCTAAACAAAGCGACGACAGCAGTCGCACTGCACGTTTCCGGCAATGGGAAAGATGCTGGCCTGCCCGCAAGCGCGCAGGCAGTCGTTCACTTCACCAATCCACAAGACGGTTGGTTGGTCGCTGTCACGACGGACGGGAAAGTGCACCTGTACGATTCGCACAACGGGGGAAACACCTGGACTGCTTCGACGTTCCACACGCCACCTGGGCTCACTGGCTTCAAGGCGGTTCGCGTGTACGAACCATCGCGGTTGGAACAAGAGGGGAACTTCCTCGTCCGGTATGCCAGGCAAACGAACAAAGGTACACAATATCATCTTGTTATGTTCCGCTCCGTCAACGGCGGCAACAAGTTTACAACACGCGTCGAAGACCAGCTATTTGACGCCGTCTCCGACTACATGGGCAATCCCGTCTCGTTCCTGAACCAGGACTACGCGTTCGCCATCAACGACCAACGACTCGTCGCTTCGTGGGACGGTGGCATGACATGGCGCACCATTCACTCTTCGTCCCTGGAGACCACGCTGAATGCATACCCGCGCGTACTGGCGACGGACTTCGAATCAGACACGTTAGGTTACCTGCTGCTTCAAACCGCAAATTATCAACGCACGGCATTCGTCAAAGTGACGTTGAACGGGACGAGCTCGTGGGCAGATGCACAGGTCGTCAGTCACTGACGACGACGCTCATCACAAGGCGAGAAGTCACCTATCTGTCTGAAAGCGGACGATGGGCGGCCATCTCGCCTTCGCATTTCAACCTTTAAGGAGGAACGCCCATGCCACAACCACCACTCACCATCCACGAGGCAATGGAAGTACACGAGTTGCTGAACTTCGAGACGATTTGCGCGATGAAAGCAAAAGGCATGGAAGGGCTCGTCACAGATAGAGAATTGAAAGCATTGATGGAACAAATCTTACAGCAGTCCATTCAGGCGATTGAAAAATTGCAACCACTCTTGGCGGGGTTGCCACTGTCAGGCAACCAACCCCCTTCCATGCTCCAACAGACGCCGATGCCCCCAACGCAAAATGCGGAGGTGAAATGAAGCATGGCAAACATGGATACCAAGAAAGTTGATGTAGACATCGAACGTTTCAGCAATTTGATACCGATCGCCAATCAATCTGCGGCGCTCGAATGTCTACTCACCATCAAAAGCGGGGTTCGCAACTACGCCATTGCACTGACCGAATGTGCCACGCCTGAAGTTCGAACTACCGTTCGCAACCAGTTGAACGCCCTGCTCGATATGCACGAAAAACTCAGTGCACTGATGATTCGCAAGGGTTGGCTGCAACCTCACACCCCCGCACAACAGTTTCAAATGGACATTCAATCAGCCCAGATGACGACGTCTATTTGTAAATTGCCGCTCTTCCGCGACCGGGCGCCGATTCTCGAAACATTCGATACTCCACAACACTGAGGAGAGACCATCATGAAGGCAGTGACGTATCAAGGTATTAAAAATGTGCAAGTGAAAGAAGTCCCTGACCCCAAAATCGAAAAACCAGACGACATGATTATTCGCGTCACCAGTTCTGCTATCTGTGGATCAGATTTACACCTCATCCACGGCATGATTCCTGGGCTACCGAAGAACTACGTCATTGGCCACGAACCGATGGGGATTGTCGAAGAAGTTGGCCCAGAGGTCACAAAATTAAAGAAAGGCGACAGAGTCATCATCCCGTTTAACGTGGCTTGTGGCGAGTGCTTTTACTGCACGCACCACCTAGAAAGCCAATGCGAGCGCGCCAACCCATATGAGGACACCGGCGGCTTCTTCGGCTATTCCCATACAACGGGCGGCTATGCCGGCGGTCAAGCGGAATACCTGCGCGTGCCATTTGCCAATTTCACGTCGTTCCGCCTCCCCGACGACTGCGAACTCGAGGACGAACGACTCGCACTCATCGCGGACGCCATGACGACTGCCTACTGGAGCGCTGACAACGCAGGAATTCAGGACGGGGACACCGTCATCGTGCTCGGATGCGGCCCAGTCGGCTTACTTACCCAAAAATTCGCCTGGCTAAAGGGCGCCAAGCGCGTTATCGCCGTCGATTACCTCGACTACCGACTAGAGCACGCAAAGCGCACGAACAACGTGGAAATCGTCAACTTCGAGCAACAAAAAAGTACGGGTGCTTACCTCAATGAGCTGACGAAGGGCGGCGCCGATGTCGTGATCGACTGCGTTGGGATGGACGGAAAAATGACGCCAGTCGAGATGATAGAGACCGCGTTGAAACTGCAGGGAGGGACCCTTGGGGCCATCGAGATCGCGACAGAAGCTGTACGGCGCGGCGGCACCATTCAGGTGACGGGCGTGTATGGCATGCGCTACAACGGATTTCCGCTCGGGCATATCATGAACCGCAATGTGAATCTGCGCACCGGTCAAGCCCCGGTCATCCACTACATGCCGTACATGTACGAGTTGATAAGCTCTGGCAAGGTCGATCCCGGCGACATCATCACACACACCCTGCCACTCGACCAGGCGCACCACGGTTATGAGATCTTCGATTCGAAAAGCGACGGATGCATTAAAGTCATTCTCAAGCCATAACCATCCGGCATGGCACTGACGCACGACGCGCAGTGCCATGCCGAACCCTGTTACAGACCTTTCAGCATATGCCGAAAGCGCGCTTACTGATTATCCACCAGCGCCGCCATCGCACTATCTCGCCTCATCCACAACCAACAGCCCAAACTTAGCAACGTGACCGCCACGGCCATCCCACCGATCACCATCGACGGCCTCCACCCAAACAGGACCGACGCGTTGCCGGCGACAAATCCACCTAGCGGTACCGAAAACGAGATAACCGCAGCGCGAATGCCGAACACGGCACCTCGAACTCGCGTGGGCACTGTTCGTTGAATGACAGCGCGGAACATCGGTGGTACCATGCCGAAGACTGTGCCAGCCAAGAAGGTCGGGATAGCGATGTCAAACAGCTGACCGCGCGCAAAAAAGTACGAGCTCATACACAATCCAAACATCCCGATAAGCCATAGTGGCCAAGACGGATGGCGCAACCTTCGACCTTGCCAACTATAAAAGCAAGCGGCAATCCCCATCCCCAATGCCTGCAGTCCAATGAGCATCCCGAGACGCGTGGCCGGTTGGAAAAACTGCCGTTGAACCATCGTCGGAAGGGCTATATCCATGACACCGTACGCAAAGTTGAGTACAAACGCCAACGCAGTGACCACAAGGACGACACGGTGGGAGAAGAGATACCTTGCCCCCGTTCGCAACGACTGCCACCAAGCGCCACGTGGCGCCTTCGCGCCGGTCTCGGTCAGGGACATAGGAACCTTTAAGCAGTGAATGGCCAGGGCAGCGGCGACAAACGTCAATGCGTCCACGAGTAATGCCGCCGGTGAACCGACAACGGCAATGAGCCAACTCCCCACCAGCGGGCCAGCGAACACCCCCGCCTGAAATATGAGTTCCCCCATCCCGTTCGCGCGTTCCAATTGGTCGTCCGCGACAAGCGTGGGTACAAACACCATCCATGCGAGTTCGGTGAATGGCGCGATGAGACCGGCCATCATGAGTAAACAAAGCCAAATCCATACCGGCGACACAAACATCACACAAACCGCAAGAGCGGTCCAGATGATAGCTAACGTCAAACTGGCGAAGACGGACAAACGCTTCACCGGGAATCTATCAAATAGTGCACCGGCGATGCAATTCGCACCCGCGACACAAACACCATACCCGAACGACAGGACAGAAGCCCATTCGATGCCATTTGGGCGCGACAACACTGCCCAAGTACAAGCCATCCACCCGGCTTGGTTCCCTAGTTCCGACACGCCATCGGCTAGGACGAGTTGCCAGAACCATCGCGATAGTCGAGCCATATTCACTTTTCACCTCGTGTGGCGCCCCCACTGGGACGCAATCCGCGGGAATCGACCCCCATCTTTGACCGCGACGGAGGGTGATTCCCTGCTTATTCTTTAACCGTGAGGACGACCCACGAGGCATTAACCTGGAAACACGTTTGCTACAATGTTTGGCACAATGGCTCACTCCATAGATTCGATACGCTCATTATACGTAGCATTCCATATGATGCCAATGAAAAGTTGCGTGACTGCCATGTCCGTCGTGCGCCAGGGCTTGTCCGCCAAAGGAGCACCTGACCGGTGCTCCATCGTTCATTAGTAAGCAGCTGCTGTACCTGCACCGCCAAATGCTGGTACAAGCAAGAAGAACAAGACGAAGATAATCAGGAACACAACTGCCCACTGTGTGTAACCGCCAAAAACACCGTACATGATATGACCTCCTCGAGTGAAGATGGTGTATCTTACGCAGAAAGGTCATATGCGGATGGGCGGTCGCCACAATTTCATGGAATCTGTGCACATGCCCGGATTGACGACAGGTCAAAAAATGCCTGAAGTTTCAACTAAGATTAGGTTATCAACTTGGGGAAAGCGCGGCACGATAAAAGGAATCTGACGGTTCATGTCAAATTCCCAGTCAAACACGTGTCGATAAGGATGATTTACTGGATGGATACCCGCTTGCTCGAAGTGCATTTGTTGCAGGAAGAAAATAAAATCGAATTGCGCATGGCTTATGCCAATCTGCCAAACATTCGCGCAATCATCGAAACAAACAAGGGATTTGCGTTACAGCCACCTGTCCATGGCACCACGGGCCAAACCTTCGACGAATTGGCGCCAACAGACGAAGTCGCGCAAATGGTGCGAATCGTCCGGGGTGCGTATGAGGACTCCATCGATGGTGCAGATGCTTTAATCGAGCAAATCCGCGCACGCTACTCCGAAGACGAGTTGGAGATTTATTTGATTTAATGTTCCATTGATGTTCCTGCATGATGTTCCACGCAAAGCCGCTCCTGGTTGCGCGTCACCAGTTAGTCCCGCCTTGCCAAGGGCTGCAATGAATCAACCAGGAATCGGCTTTGTAATTCCGGAGTCGGTACCATGCAGGTGGCTTGTTTGCCAAACCATCGATACCGATGGCGCGCAATTGAATCGTACACGGCATCCCGCAGTCCAGTTGGCACCACCACAAATACGTAACAAAGCGACCAGATACCCCGCAGGTTGCCGAGAATCCTCAGCACCGCCGTCGATTTCGTATAGATTTGTCCATCCTCAATAAACACCACAGAATCCGCTTCAAGCGCCACCCGCCCACCGACCAATTTCTGTGCAACCTGCGACGAAAGCGGTGCAAATCGAAACTTTGCCAATGCATCGCGCCGGATAATAAATTGGACAACAGCACTACAAAGATTGCAAACGCCGTCAAACAACACGATTTTGTCATGATTGGCATCCATCGAGACTCCATTCATCGAGACTCCATTCGACACTTGCTCTTGCACCATTCAGCCCCCCTTTCACCACGTCTGCGAATTCGTTCACGCCATGTGTTCTACTCAAGTTTATCGAATGTCTGGGCACCTTAGAGATAAGTGCGCTAGGAGGGTCAAGACATGCAACATTCGTCCGAAACACACCGCCAATACGACTTGCCAGACAGGCCATGGTTACTGCACCAGACGTGGGAGAACGTCCTATTTGCACACTGGCCGGTCAAAAAGGACGTTCTGGAACCTTACATCCCCCGCGGCCTGCAATTGGACACCTACCATGACTCCGCTTGGATTAGCCTATTGTCGTTCTTCGTGGATGATCTACATCCCCGCGCGATGGTGCCGTTTCCAGGCATCCGCGCATTTCCGGAAGTGAACCTACGAACCTACGTCACGCGTTTTGACCGACCAGGTGTGTGGTTTTTTAGTCTCGACGCGGGCAACGCCCTCGCCGTCGCGTTGGCACGACGTTTTTTCCGGCTCCCCTACTACCGCGCCAAGGTTCACTTCGAGCGCGCCAATGGCCGAACCCGCGTATCGCTGACGCGCTGTCACCGCAAACAACCACCATATCAACTGGACGTAGACTACAAAGCCGCCTCCAGCGTATTTGAATCACAGAAAGGTTCCCTGACATCGTGGCTGACCGATAGGTACTGCCTGTTCACAACGGCTCGCGGCCGTCTCTATCGAGGCGATATTCACCACCGCCCTTGGGCGCTACAGGAGGCAGAAGCCATCTTTCGCACCAATACCCTCGCAAGTTCCTTGTGCGGGTCTCATCTGACCGCGCCACGCCTACACTATTCCCAGCAACAACACGTCCATATTTGGCCTTTGGTGATAGATGAGTAATCGCGTCATCCACACACAACATCCAACAAACCCAAGGAGGCAAATTGATGAAGGCGCATCCCAGCACGAACGCACTTCCAGAAGAGTCCAAACCGTTTTGGCGAGAAGACGTCGAGATTCCAGCGTTCAATCCGCTTGACGAAGATATCCACGTCGATGTTGCGATTGTAGGCGGTGGCATCACAGGCGTGACAGCCGCGTACCTACTCGCGAGAGAGGGAGTCAGCGTCGCATTGCTGGAAGCGGACAGGCTCCTTTGTGGATCCACCAGCCACACCACCGCAAAAATCACCGCGCAGCACAACCTATTTTACGACGAACTGATCTCGCACGTGGGACTCGACAAGGCACAGCGTTACTACGAGTCAAACCAACAGGCCATTGAGTTTGTACAGTCCACTGCAACACAGCTTGGCGTGGATTGTGAATTTCAATTTGAAGACGCGTACGTTTTCGCGACGACAGCAAAGTCTGCGCAAAAAATCGAAAAGGAATATCACGCCTACCAGAGACTTCGGATTCCTGGAGATATCACCGTCACCATCCCGCTTCATATCCCTATCCACAACGCCATCCGAATGTCGCATCAGGCCCAATTTCACCCGTTAAAGTTTCTCGCAGCACTCGTTCGTGAAATTCAGGAGAAAGGTGCGCGCATCTTCGAACAAACCGTCGCAGTCGACGTGACATACGACAACTCTCCGTCCGTCATCACGAGAAGTGGACATCGTGTCATTGCACGAAAAATTCTAGCCTGCTCCCACTACCCGTTCTATAGCGGCCAAGGTTACTATTTCGCACGGATGTATGCGGAGCGCGCGTATGTTCTCGCGGCCAAGACAAAAACAGAATACCCCTCGGGCATGTATATCAGTGCGGAGAGCCCGGCGAGATCGCTTCGAAGCGCCCGTGTGCATGGTGAACCGGTGGTGCTTGTCACCGGCGATGGACACCGGACAGGGCAAGGGCCGGATACGCTCACACACTATAAAAACCTACAGGCGTTTGGTGAACAGGTCTTCGGCGCGTTGGATATCCTCTATCGATGGTCAAATCAAGATCTCTACACACTCGACAAAATCCCATACATCGGCGAAATTGCAAACGTACATCCGAACGTGCTCGTGGCCACTGGGTACAAGAAGTGGGGCATGTCGTCCGGCATTGTCGCAGCGCATATTCTGCGGGATTTAGCGCTCGGCCGTGACAACCCATACGCAGATTTGTATCATCCAGGCCGGTTTTACGCGGATCCGAGTCTACGCAAGTTTCTCATGCACAATGGCACCGTGACGGCCCATTTAATCAAAGGGAAACTACAAATTCCCTCGCACAATCCAGATGACCTCGTGGTCGGTGAAGGGTCGGTCGTTACGTACAACGGACGGCGCGCAGGTGCGTACAAAGACGAGCAAGGAAAAATTTATCTCGTCGATACCACCTGTACCCACATGGGGTGTGAAGTCAACTGGAACCACGCCGAACGCACTTGGGATTGCCCGTGCCATGGATCCCGCTTTACCTACACAGGCGAAGTCATCCAGGGCCCGGCAAAGAAACCGCTCGAACGACTCGACGAGTAATCCTCTACACAAAATGCCTGATTCGGGCGGGTGGACACTTTCGTGCCACGCCGCCCGAATCAGGCAAAAAGACAACACGCCATGCTCGTCAGTCAAACTTTAAACCTTTCAGTTCCACCCGGTACAAGTCGCGCCGGCGGTCGCGCAGTTGTCGCACGGAACCGGAGTTGCGCGAACGCCGCAAAATCTCCAAATCGACGTCGCCAACCACGACTGTGTCAATGTTCGCATCACACTCACCGACGATGCCGTCGCGCGCAAACGCGAAATCAGATGGCGCGAAGATACCTGACTGCGCGTATTGAATGTCCATATTCTCCACGTGTGTCAGATTGCCCACCGTCCCCGCAATCACCGTGTACACCTGGTTCTCCACCGCTCTTGCCTGTGCGCAGTAACGCACGCGCAGATACCCTTGCCTGTCATCGGTACAGAACGGAATGAAGATGATATTGGCGCCTTTGTCGACCGCAATCCTCGCCAACTCGGGAAATTCGATATCATAGCAGATTTGAATCGCGATTTTTCCACAATCCGTATCGAAGACATGAATCTCATTGCCCTCCGCGATGCCCCACCATTTGCGTTCATTCGGCGTCGCGTGGATTTTGTACTGCTTCTCAATGGTGCCATCGCGTCGGAATAAATAGGCAACGTTATAAATGTCCCCATCCTCCTCGACGAAGTGCGATCCGCCAATAATGTTCACGTTATACCGCACGGCGAGTTCTGTGAACAAGTCAATGTATTGCTCTGTGTACGTCGCAAGTCGGCGCACCGCTTGGTCAGGCCGTTTCTCCTCGAGAAACGACATCAATTGCGTGGTGAAGATCTCCGGGAAACAGACGAAATCTGATCCGAAATCGGCCGCCACGTTCACATAGTACTCCACCTGCGTGTAAAACTCGTCAAACGAGTCGATCTTCTTCATCATGTATTGCACGGCACAAATGCGAACCGGAAACGCCGCGCGGTAAACCCGCCGCGATTTCGGACGGTAGTCAATGTTGTTCCACTCCATCAACGTCGCAAACGCACCCGACGCCTTGTCGTCCGGGAGGTACTGGGTGTTGATGCGTTTGACCGAAAAGCCCTCTAGAATTTGAAAGGAAAGGACGGGATCGTAAATGTTGTGCTTCTCGACTTCCTGCACATACTCCCGCGGCGTCATCTCTGACTTATAGAGGTGGTAATTCGGAATTCTGCCGCCAATGATGATGCTTCGCAAATTGAGCTCGCGAGCCAATTCCTTGCGCGCCTCATACAACCGATGGCCAATTTTCATCCGTCGGTATTCTGGGTCGACCATGACCTCTACGCCGTACAGATTGAACCCGTCGGGATCGTGATTGCGAATATAGCCGTTGTCCGTAATCACGTTCCACGTGTGCTCGTCGTCGTACTCGTCAAAATTGACGATTAGGCTGGAGCACGAGCCGACAATTTTGCCTTCAAACTCCACGCAGAACTGACCTTTCGGGAATATCCGGATATGGCTTTCCAACTGCGCCCGCTTCCACGGCTCCATGTTGGGAAAGCACCGTTTTCCGAGGGCGATGATTTCATCGATATCCTCCAAACGCGTATTGCGCAGCACAATCTTCCGCTCATGTTTGGACGTGTCCAACTCAGACATGAAGTCACCCTCCTGCCGGTCTCTATGTGAGGTCCGGTTACCTCCGAATCCATTGTATTGACAGGGGACCGCCGCAATTCGCGCACGGCGCAGCCCCCCTCATCCACACTAGCTTCATGGGTCAATTTGTCCTGTTTTGCCAGGATGTAAACCAGAACCTTACACCTATTTTACGGGTATCCAGCTGAATTTCTGAGGATTCACGCGTGGGAATGTATTCCATCGGCGGGTGGTGGGCGGCGGGAGACGGGCGGATCGGGTGAGGGCGGTGGCTGGGCGGATCGGGTGAGGTGGCGGTGGCTGGGCCAGGGGCGGGGGCTTAGTGGGGGGCGCGAGACAGGCGCGAGGGCGCGAAATAAGGTAACATTTCTGTGCTATTTCCGGATTTGCGATGATTTCAGCCGCGTTAAGGTACATAAAATACCCTATTTACTCAAAGGCCGCCCGATAACGGCAAAAAACTGAGGAATAGCGCAGATTTCATGTCTTATCAGCGCCGTATGACGCATGAATGTCTTAATAAGACATCCGTGGCGGCCGGGACGCGGGCGGAGTGGATCCGCTGACCACGGATGCCGGCCTCACAAGCTGCCGACACCGGCGAATCTGCGCCACGGATACCGGCCGCGAGTTGCCCTTGCTGCAACACGACAAACCGTGTCGCAGCAGGGACGGTTTACTGCAAGCATATCAGTTCCCGCTGTCACTGGCCGATGCTGAACTCGGCGCCGTCACCTCAGCGCCGGTCGTGACGCCAGACTCAAGTGCGCTGGAGGGAACCATTTGACCAGCATTCCAGGTGTATGTGACCGTCTGGGGTGGCAGTGTCGGATTGACCATAGCGTCGGTGGGCGCATAGTTCGCGTAGGTCACCTGGATGACACCCGTACCAGCCGGTTTGATAGAGAGGATGGCAGTAGCCTCTTCATTCGCATTCAGTCCGACAAACTGGCCATTGTGGAAGAAGAACACCAATTGCCCTAGTCCATCTGCCGTCGGGTAGCGTGTTCCGAGGATCGCTTGGAGTGTACCCCCACTGCCATCCGACACAATCACCTGTTTACCGCCTGGCGTAAATGATTCAGTAGAATCCTTCGCCTCGACCGTCTGCTTCATCACCGAATTCACCACATTAGAGGGTACCAACGCATTTTGCGTGTTGATGGTCCACGTCGTACCATCCCAATTGGTCTGCGCGCCCAGCTCATTTTGAAGAAACTGGTTTACATAGTAGATGGGTACGTACGTCGTGATTTTTCCCGAGGCCGGATCGGTTTGCGTTATCGTCGACGCAATATTGTACTGACCGCCGCCCATCAAGAAGTCCATCTCGTGCTTCTTCAACAGGACGCGTATCATCGGTGCGACCTCGGGGATGGTCCAAGTGGTCGGCGGGACGACCGTAAGGTCTCTGCCGTTCCACATCGTCTTCACCCCCGCTGCAGCGAGCGCCTGTTGCAGGTAGCACAAAGGTACCCACGTGGTCTGATTCTGGCCAAGGGGGTCTTTGGCGACGAGGCGGATCGGATCAGCCTGATGAACGCTATCGACGACAATTTTCGCTTTCGCCTGTGTTCCATCGCTGGTGGCCATGAGGGACGTGCCGGATCCCGAAGTGGCCGCCAATGCCGTGGTTTGTACACCTGAAACAGCCAATAATCCGATGACTGCACACCCTATCGCGCAAGCCCTACTTCGAATCTTCATACGCGATCTTCCTCCCATATCAACACTACTGGGTTAGACGGCACATCCACCGAGTTTGTTACACGAATTTGGCAGCGCCCTTTGTAACCTGCATGTGGGGTGTGGAGGGCGGATCGATTGCGGCAGATGCGGGACGTGGAGGCGGATCGACTGCTGCAGATGCGGGCTGGGGGTGGGACGTGGAGGGCGGGGCGCAGATGGCACAGATAAGGTAAAAATTCTGCGCTATTTCTGGATTTTCTGCGGTTACAGCGGCGTTAAGGCACGTAAAATACCTTATTTACTCAAAAGCCGCCCGATAACGGCGAAAAACCGAGGAATAGCGCAGATTTCATGTCTTATCGGCGCCGCCTGACGCGTGAACGTCTTAATAAGACATCCCCGCCGAGCCGCGACGGTCCCCACCGCCCCCGACGACCCGCCGACAACTTCGCACGTCCTCGATCCCGCCGTCACCACGCGACAGCTGCGTGCACAAGCACTTGTCACCCTAGTTGGCCTAGTGCAACCTCAAATACACTCAATTGTCGAATGCGCGAACATCGTAGTTTTCCTTGTGCTTGCCCTGCAACGCGTCGTTGATATCGCGTTCGATGCTGGCGTCGATGCCCGTGATTTTGCTGCGATAGTACCGCCGGCCAGCTTCGTAGACCTTCTCGCGCAGCGTATTGTTGTTTGGCTCCTGCTCGATGCGCCTCAGTAGCGATAAATAGTCCCTGCTCGCGTTATCAACGCGCATCATCATCTTGTAACCAAACCAGCAGAGTGCCAGGATGATGAGAATAGAAATCACCCAATACAGACCCTTTAATAGCATGTTACGTCATCTCCTCTTTATCTTTCGCCAGGATCTTTCGCCAAGCGCTCAGTTACAAACTTGTCTTTGTACCACTTCTATCAGCATCGCCACAGGCGCTGCAAACAAAACGTCACGCGCACGCGCCAAATCTATCACGAACGTGCACGGCCGTGCGTCACATGCGCGTCAGTCGTGCGTGCTTCGCATCGAGAGGCCAAGGCGGCCCTTTTGCACATCGATTTGAATGACGCGAACCTGCACGACGTCACCGACCGAGACGACGTCCATCGGGTGTTTGACGTAGTGATCGGCCAATTGTGAAATGTGCACCAATCCGTCGTTTTTGACACCCACGTCGACGAAGGCGCCAAAGTCGACCACGTTGCGAACGGTTCCGGTCAGCAGCATGCCCACTTGCAAGTCCTCGAGTTTGAGGACATCTGTGCGCAAAATCGGGGGTGGAATGTCCTCGCGTGGATCCCGCCCTGGCCGCTCCAACGCATCCAAAATATCGCGCAATGTGGGTTCCCCGAAACCTGTCTCCCGACTGAGTTCTACCAAAGGCACCGCGCGCACCTCGGCCAGCCACGCGGCACGCGCTTTGGCGTCACGCAGCACACCCTTATCGAGCTGCCATTTGGCAAGCAATGTCGTGACCACCGAATAAGACTCGGGGTGAATGGGCGTCGCGTCGAGTAGTTCGTCGCCGTCGGCAATCCGCAGAAAACCGACGCATTGCTCCAGCGTCTTCGGGCCCAGGCGAGGCACTTTGGCGAGTTGCGCGCGCGTGGCAAAGCGCCCATTTTGCTCGCGATACTCGACAATATTGCGCGCGACCGTCTTATTCAAGCCCGCCACATAGGATAGGAGGCTTGGCGATGCGGTATTGACGTCGACGCCGACGTGGTTGACGGCAGTTTCAACGACGGCCGTCAACTGCTCGTCCAACTTCTTTTGGCTCACATCGTGCTGATATTGACCGACGCCAACCGACTTCGGATCAATCTTCACCAGTTCCGCCAACGGGTCTTGCACGCGACGGGCGATGGAAATGGCGCTCCGCTCCGAAACGTCGAGATCTGGAAATTCTTCACCGGCGAGCTTTGAGGCAGAATACACGCTGGCGCCCGCCTCCGATACGATGAGATAGGGCACCTCGACGCCGCTGAGTTCCTTCAGGCGCCGGACGCAATCCGCAATAAACGCCTCCGTCTCGCGCGAAGCCGTTCCATTGCCAATAGCGATAAGCCCCACCTCGTACTTGCGTACGAGCGCCAAGACGCGCTCACGCGCCTCCTCTACCCGATTTTGCGGCGGTGTCGGATAAATCACCGCCACCTCCAAAAGCTTGCCTGTGTCGCTGGTCACGGCCAATTTGCAGCCGGTGCGATAGGCCGGATCGACCCCGAGTACCACCCTGTTTCGGATAGGCGGCTGCAACAGGAGATTGCGCAGGTTCTCACCAAATATCGAAATGGCGTGATCTTCAGCTTTGGCCGTCAACTCGCCCCGAATGTCGCGCTCAATCGCCGGTGCGATGAGCCGCTTATAGGCGTCCGTCACGGCCGCTTGTAACAACGTCCCTACGTACGCCGTCGCCACGCGGCGCGGGATATGTACACGGCACAAGTATTCGATAATCTGCTCCTGCGGCACCTGAACGGACACGCGCAAAATTTGCTCACGCTCGCCGCGGTTCATCGCCAACACGCGGTGTGGCATCGCATGTTTAATTGGCTCGCGAAACTCGTAGTACGCCTCATACACGCTCTCGACGTCCGGATCGACCGCGACGCTCTGAAGAGATCCGCGGGCAAATGTCGTATCCCGCACCCACTTGCGCGAAACTGGATTGTCCGCCACGGCCTCCGCGAAAATATCACACGCGCCCTGAATCGCCTCATCAACCGTCGCGACACCGCCATCTTCAGACACGAATTGAGCGGCGAATGCACGCACGCCTCCTTCGTCCTCCTGCCACCTCTCTTCGGCCTGCAACCACTCGGCCAATGGCAACAGCCCGCGTTCTTTGGCAATGGACGCGCGCGTCTTTCGCTTGGGGCGATACGGACGGTAAATATCCTCAACCTCTGTCAGTGACGAGGCATTGACCACCGCGGCGACGAGTTCCTTCGCCTTCTGCTCGTCGGCCAATGCGCCATGCTCGTCCAGCAGGCGCACGACGTCCTGTTTGCGTTCAAACAGATTCTTTTCTGATTCGTATCGGTTCGCGATATCCCGCAGCTGATTTTCGTCGAGTTCCCCTGTCATCTCTTTGCGGTAGCGCGCGATGAATGGAATCGTGTTGCCTTCATCCATCAGGCGGATAGCCGCCCGCACCTGCACCGCTGCAATGGAAAGGCTACTTGAAATCTCTTTGATATAATCCGGCGTGGATAGCTCGAACAAGTGAATGACTCCTTTGATGCTGTAAAATGGACCATGACTGTATTCAGTTTCCCTGCGAGGAAAGCAAAATGCAAGCCAATTCGGACGACAGAGGTGAACAATTTGACAACAGTTCACGTGCTCTTTATCGGCGCGGGCCGCATGGCACGCGCCATGATTGCCGGGATCCGGCGGCGCCAAGGTCCTATTCACTGGGACATTTCGGTCGCCAACCATCAAGACAGCGCGCGTTTAACTGAGCTCACGACGACTTTTCGCGTGCGTGCACAAACGGACTGGAGAACGGCGGCAGAACAGGCGGACATCATCATCCTCGCCATGCCGCCAGCAGCGCACCAAACGGTGCTTGAAACGCTGTCCCATCACGTGTTGCCGCATCAGTTAGTCGCGAGTGTCGCAGCTGGCATTGGCGTCTCCGGATTAGCATCCAAGCTACCCGAAGGCACACAATGCGCGTGGCTCATGCCGAACATCGCCGCGGCTGTCGGCGAATCGATGACACTGTGCGCGTTTGGCGATACGGTGACCGCAGACAATCGGGAAAAGCTCGCCGAAATCCTTCGCGGCTTAGGTCAATATCACGTCTGCACAGAAACGCAGGTCCATCACCTCACGGCCATCACTGGCAGCGCCCCGGCCTTCGCCTTCCAATTCGCCGAAGCACTGGAGCAAGCGGCCACCGCGCTTGCGACGGACGAGACTACCGCACGCCTGCTCGTCGGCCAAATGCTGCTCGGCTCGGCCAAACTGCTGCTCAGTGGACGTCCCCCCGAAGAACTCACAGATGAAGTAGCCACACCCGGGGGCGCTACGGCAGCAGGGCTTTCTGTGCTCACAGAAGCCCAATTCAAAACTCGAGTGATGGACGCAATCGAAGCAACCAATCAGCGGGCACGCGCATTGGCGCCAGAAACATGACAAAGACGCATCGTGATGATGCGTCTCACACAATTCAACCGCGCCATTGAAGCGGCGATGCCATCCCCAGCACTGCTACAAACTGCAAACCGGTAAACATTCAAAACACCCGATGTGGTATCAGTTTGTCGCCGAGTTGCTGAGATACAATTCAATTTGACGGATGAGCTCGTCCTTACAATGCATCGACGTAGCGATAATACCCGGTACCAGCGTTTGCTCGCGGTTGAACCGAAACGGCTTCCTGTCTTTATCGACGACAAATCCGCCTGCTTCTTCCACCAGGAGAACACCCGCCGCGATATCCCACTCGTTCTTCGGCGTCAAACTGAAGGTGGCATCTGCTCCGCCCGCCGATACACGCGCCAGCTTATAAGCGACCGACCCGAGCGGCGAGACGTCGAGCAAATCGGCAAACGGTTCAAACTCCCCGCGGCGGATTTCCGAACGGCTGCCAAAGACCGTAATACGGTCGCCAAGCGCCGCCTGCCGCACATGCGTCCGCTCGCCGTTCAGGGTCGATCCCGCCCCCTTCACCGCCTGAAAGTACTCATCGGTCATAGGGTTGTAAATCGCGCCGAGAATCGGCACGCCATCCTCCACCAACGCGACAGAGACGGCGAACTCCGGCAGCGATTTGACGAATTCGCGCGTGCCGTCAATCGGATCGACAATCCAAACGCGTCGATGCGAGCAGCGCGTGAGATCATCGGCCGATTCCTCCGACAGCCACGCGTCTTCCGGAAACGCTTCAGAGATTTTGCTGCGCAAAATGGTGTTTGCGGCCAAATCGGCCGTCGTCAGCGGATCCTGATTGTCCTTGAACGTCGTTTCAAACCCCTCGCGGGCAATTCGAACAATCTCCTGTCCCGCTTCCCGCACGGCTGACTCCAATACGCGAATCTCACGTTCTAACAAACAGGTCACCTCCTAATGCGATAGATTGTGCATCATTTCGCCATTCTTCCAAACAGCGTACGTCACCTAAAAAGCAGAAGGTGCACGGCATCAGGCACCTCGCCGCGCACCTTCCAGAACCAGCCGATTAACTTTTCGTATAGTATTCCATCAACACTTCGACGACTTCAGGACGGCTAAACTCCGGCGGTGGTGCAATGCCCTCGCGAAGCATCGCGCGCACTTTTGTACCAGACAGTGTCACGTGGTCGTCATCACCGTGTGGACAAGTTTTCGCCGTCGCCATCCCCTGACACTTTTTGCAGTAAAATGCGTTGTCGAAGAACAGCGGTGTAATGCCCAATTCGCGCGTGTCGAAGTTGCTGAAGATATGTTGCGCGTCGTAGGTGCCGTAATAGTCGCCGACACCAGCATGATCACGGCCGACGATAAAGTGCGTGCAGCCGAAATTCCGGCGTACCAGCGCATGCATGACAGCCTCTCGCGGACCCGCATAGCGCATCGCCGCCTTGTAGACGCCAAAGAACGTCCTATCTTGTGGGTAATAGTGCTTAAGAATCGTTTGATACGCGCGCAGGCGCACATCAGCAGGTACATCGTCCGACTTCGTCGGCCCGACGAGCGGATTCAAAAATAGGCCATCGACGCCTTCCAGCGCAATCTTCTGGATGTACTCATGCGCACGGTGCACGGGATTGCGGGTTTGGAAACCGACGATGGTTTTCCATCCCTTTTCCGCAAAAATCTTGCGCGTCTGTTCCGGTGTAAAAAAGTAATCTGTAAATTCGTCGACGCGCTCATCCTCAAACACTTCGACCGGCCCACCGAGATACACACTTCCGCGCTCATACAAGCGTTTAACGCCTGGATGCGCATCCTCGGTCGTCCGATACACCTGCTTGGCTTCGTAAGTCAAATCCGGGCGATACATATGTTCTACCCGCATCGCCGCACAAATGACACCATCCGGCCGGACGAGGGCAATTTCTTCACCGATGGCAATTTCTTTTGCGAGATCTTCCGTCACAGGCAGCGTAACCGGAATAGACCAGATAGCCCCATTCGCGAGATGCATGGTATCGACCACAGACTTGTAGTCCGCTTCCGACATAAACCCAGTGAGCGGAGTGAACGCGCCGATGCCAATTTGATAAACATCGGATACCGCGACGTCGTCGAGAACGACCTTCCGCTTCGATGCGAGCGCCTGACGGCGAGCTTCCTGGGTTTCTGTTGGAATCATTGTATTGACAAGTGGCTGTGAATTTGAATCGACTGACACAAAACTGCCTCCTTCAACATGAATCCCGCACACGACCTCCTGGCTACGCCATCCGAAGCGACACGGCGGAATACTGCTACGACTAGTACAACTTTGATTTTACACCTTCTAGAATATGATCGATACAGTCCTGAATCGACATTTCCGAGGTGTTTACCGTGATATCGGGCTGTAACGGTGGTTCGTAGGGTGAAGAAACCCCGGTAAATTCCTTAATCACGCCGCTTTTTGCCTTCTCGTACAGGCCCTTCGGATCTCTTGTCATGCAAACTTCCACTGGGCACTCGACGTATACCTCAATAAATGAATCGGACGAAACAATTTCCCGCGCACTGTCTCTATCTTCGCGGAATGGCGAAATCAGCGCAGTGACGACGACGACGCCCGCGTCCGCGAACAGTTTGGCCACATGTGCCACACGCCGCACGTTCTCACGACGCGAATCCTTATCAAAGCCGAGGCCGGCGTTCAACCCATGGCGTAAATTGTCTCCGTCAAGTAAATAGGTATGTACCCCAGACTCATAAAGGCGCTGTTCCAAAGCGTTTGCGAGTGTCGACTTCCCCGCACCCGAGAGGCCGGTAAACCAGATACACAGCCCACGATGACCATTCAAACCTTCATGCTGTTTTCGCGTGATTTTCTGTTCGTGCCAAACAATCGCCGACATGTCCTGCTCCTTTCCCGACTCCTGTCCTCTGTGCTCGTTGCCGCCGATATGCGCATCTTCTAGTCCTATCGTCATGACAACCACCCGCTCAAATCGCGATGAAGCAGGTCCTGAAGATTGAGCACGTCATCCCGGAAATAGCGGGCGAGCATCTTCTCCGTCTTCGGCGACGGTTTGTCCTTCACGAGCGTCATGTTCTTCGCGCGTTGCCCTAACTTTTGCCGGAAGTCCTTCGGCAAAAACGGCTTAATCACTTCTTTGACAGCGTTCGGCTTCGCAAAGAACTCGTACATTGCCCGAGATTTCGGCTTACCCGACTGGTTGTGCCGGATCGACGTATCGATGTGTACATCGTCCCGAAGGTGTAGGAACGACAACAACTCGCGGACGACCCGTTCTGCGTCAGCTAAGTCCTCGTACAAGAAAATTTTCAACTGGTCACGGCTGAATACGCTCATATACGTCTCGATTGACTTCGCGTATAAACCGGCTTCTTTATACCACCAAAGTGGCTGATAGTTTTGTTCCTTACGAGCGGCTTCTTGCTCAAGTGCCTCTTCAAACGACAACGTCTCCCGCCCGTCTCGCACAGTGTGCATGTACGCGGAGTACGCACGCTCTACCGGATTGCGCAAAATAAAAACAATTTTGGCATCCGGGTTGAATTTATGAATGCGCGTCGCCACCTGCGGAAACGTTAAATAGTACACCGACGCCTCGCCGACGACGCGTTCGTTCTCGACGCCGTCGAACAACGCCATATAATCCTCAAGTGTACGCATGGTGTTGTCGTTAAACCCCTGGTCACCAGGGCCTTCAAACCGTTCCGGAAAATCGGGTACACAAAAATAGTGCGGCTCCTTCACCCGACTCATAAAGACGTCCGGATGCTGCCTCACATAGTGAAATAGGGAAGTTGTCCCCGACTTCGCCGCTCCAGCAATAAAAAAATTCGGAGTTCGACCCATCTCTAGTCCACCTTTCACGATGTGTATTGTAGACGATATCACTTGAAATTTTATTGAACTAGCTGTGGTATATTATAAATTTGCATAAAAATACCCGCCGAAGCGGGTTAATCTTGTGGCTCGTCGGCGGACTGTCCCTTTCGTTTCCTGCGCTTGGTATTTCGCTTGCGCTTCGAAATGCGCAATTTCACTTCGCGCTCGACCGACGTATACTTCGTCACCATGGCTGGCGTCAATTTCCCCTGGGATGTGAACATACAAAAATCGAACGGTGTTTTCAGGTCGTCTTTTGCGACCTGCAACTCCTCGGCCAGTGCATCTTTGTCCAGCACTTCGCGCTCCCGAAACTGCGGGGACAACACAGCGATTTCGCCGCTCGGCAAGGAAATCGTAATCTCTTCTTCTTCATTTCCAGCGAATAGTTCTTCAATTTCTTCCAATAACAACTTATTCTCTTCGTTGCGCTCTTTGGCTATCTCTTTGTTTTGAAAGTACCGCAAAACTTTGTCCTCAAGCCGCAAGCGAGCCGTTTGCTCTTTTTCGTCCGTTACCGCTTCCGATTGCGCTACCTGTTCATTCGTTGCCTCGTCCACCAAACCTGAGGCGCCAATTTGCGTTTGTCCAGCGATGTCTTTTTCCGTTGTCGACACTAGTCCGATTCACCTCATGTTCGTTTCCGTGATATGTCTCTGCATCGAGAAACGGTCACACAGCTATGTATTCTATCACGAAGCGCACTTCCCCGGACACTCTATCTGACCACGCCAACTCATTTCACCTCGTGTGCACCAACAAAAACGGCTTTTCCTAGCGCGCGAGATGCACGAGGAAAAGCCGCTACTTGTAGCGCGCCGCGACATAAGCCGTCGTCGGTGAGCTATCCGAATTACGAATTCACGTTCGTCGAGAGACCAAGACCAGCTGCGACGCGTGCGCCATAGTCCGGATCTGCTTTGGTGAAATGCTCAATTTGTCGGCGTTGAATCGACTCCTCGACCCCCTGCATCGCATGCACGATGTTGTCAATCAAGTGCGCCTTGTCCTCCGATGACAACAAACGATACAAGTCGCCCGCCTGCGTGTAATGGTCATCGCTCGGATACGCGTGTTCCGCCGCGACGCCCGAGACAGGTAAGAGATACCCCTTCGCAGGTTCGGATTGCGTGGGACCGTGGAAGCTATTCGGCTCGTAATTCACGCTGCCACCGCCATTGTTATCAAAACGCATCGCGCCATCGCGTTGATAGTTTTGCGCCGTCGTCGCATGGGGGCGGTTCACGGGCAGTAGGTTATAATTCGTGCCAATCCGGTAACGATGCGCGTCCGCGTAGGCAAAGAGTCGCCCTTGCAGCATTTTGTCCGGCGAAAAGCCGATGCCAGGGACAATGTTGGCAGGGGACATCGCCACTTGCTCAACCTCTGCAAAATAGTTCTCCGGGTTGCGATTCAGTACCATGCGACCCACGGGAATCAGCGGGTAATCCTCGTAGTGCCAGACCTTTGTCACATCGAATGGATCAAATTTATAGGTCTGTGCATCCTCGAGTGGCATGATTTGAACATAGAGCGTCCATGTCGGATAGTCCCCCCCGCTCAATCGCACAAGAAAGGTCGCGCGTATGGTAATCAGGGTCTTCACCCGCAACGCGAACGGCCTCTTCACGGGTAAAGTTCTCAATTCCCTGTTCCGTCCGGAAGTGATATTTGACCCAGACCGCCTCGCCTTTGTCGTTTACCCACTGGAACGTGTGACTGCCAAATCCATGCATGTTCCGCAGCGTTTTTGGCGTACCCCGGTCGGAAAACAGAATCGTCACTTGATGCAAACTCTCCGGCGACAGCGACCAGAAATCCCAGACTGCGTTCGGGTCCTTGAGGTTCGTCGCAGGATTGCGCTTCTGCGTGTGGATAAAATCTGGGAACTTCAATGGATCCCGAATGAAAAATACCGGTGTATTATTGCCGACGATGTCATAATTGCCATCTTCCGTGTAAAACTTGACTGCAAATCCTCGAGGGTCGCGGTCGGTATCCGCGGCTCCCCGTTCCCCCGCAACGGTCGAGAAACGTACAAACACTTCCGTGCGCTTCCCGACCTCAGACAAAAATTTCGCCTTGGTGTATTGGGCGACCGGATGTGTCACTTCAAAGTAGCCATAAGCCCCTGTACCTTTCGCATGAACGACGCGTTCCGGTACGCGCTCGCGATTAAAGTGCGCGAGTTTTTCCAACAGATGAACATCTTCCAGCAAAACAGGGCCACGGGCTCCAGCCGTCTTTGAATTTTGATTATCGAGGACGGGGGCACCAGATTGTGTCGTCAAAGGCTTATCAGACATCGTCGCCACTACTTAGTATTAGACTTAGTTCAAATTCTGATATATAATTTATCATGAAATGAACACACTGACAAGATAGAAACATTGACCGAATCCGTGAGATACGGTTAGATACTTGAAGAAGCTTTTGGAGGGGGTGAATTCCGTGAACCAAAAAATTAACTGGACGACGCAGCGAAAAGTCATTTACGAATTGGTTCGCGACACCACGGACCACCCAACAGCGAGTGATGTGATGGAGCGGCTGCGGTCTGAAGGCCATCATTTCGCGTACGGCACAGTATACAATTCCCTGCGCTATCTCGTAGATATGGGCTTAATTCGTGAACTGAAGCTCGGCAACGCCGTCAGTCGTTACGACGCGCGAACCGAAGAGCACCTTCACGTCATTTGCGATATTTGTGGAAAAGTGGCCGAAGCGGAAATGGACTTACCTACCCATTGGCTGGATGAAATCGCCAGCAAGACAGCGTTCCAGCTCGACAGCCCAGAAATTCTGTTGCACGGCATATGTCAGGACTGTCGCAAGGGAGAAACGCATTGACCAGCCTTGATGTTCTCCATCTTCCTATCGACTAACGGCAGCGACTGGATTGCAAGCGAACCTGCCTGCTCGCGCCATAGCGCTGCCAGCGGCCGAGACATCACACACCGCGCAGACGGACTTCTTTTCACATCGCGCCGTCGTGCCCGAATTCTCTGACCTCGGTATGTTGATTCAGTTCCAAACTGTGCTGACGCTTGAGATGCAGAGCGCCCCACTCGTGCATCAACGTGAGGATGGGTTGCAACGTCCTTCCGTAATCACTGATGGAATACTCCACGCGCGGCGGAATTTCTGGATACACACGCCGTTCGACGATATCCTCTTGTTCCAATTCCCGTAACTGTTTCGTCAACACGCGTTGCGTGATGCCAGGAATCCGCTTCTTTAATTCATTAAAACGCAGTGTGCCGTCCATCAACTGGAAGAGAATCATCATCTTCCACTTGCCACTGATGATATCCAAAGTAGAGTTCACGAAGCAGTGTTGCGCGGTTTCATCCACATCAATCGCTCCCGCATCACTTTAGTATTCCCGAGGATACTAAGGCACTTGAGTGTACGTACTTAACAAAAAATAATTGCTGATAAATAATTAGATTATAAAAATTCCGGACAGTTGTCGTTCGTGATACGCCGGAAGTACATGAAGACCATCATTTCGGGAGGTACAGCACATGGCAAAAAGTACTTGGGCCGTAGACCCTGCCCACTCTGAAATCGGTTTCAGCGCAAAGCATATGATGTTTACCACGGTTCGCGGTTCCTTTAAAAAGTTTGACGCCACAGTTGCCGCAGACCCCGATGATCTCAGCACCGCCGATATCGAATTCACGATTGACGCCGCGAGCGTCGATACGCGTAACGAAGACCGCGACAATCATTTAAAAGGGGCCGACTTCTTCGACGTCGAGAACCATCCCACCATCACGTTTAAAGCGACCGACATCAAAAAAACTGCAGACCAAGAATACGACATGACCGGCGATGTCACCATCCGCGGCGTGACCAAGCCCGTAACGTTCCATGTGGTGTACAACGGCACGGGTAAAAACCCATGGGGTGCAACAGTCGCTGGCTTTGAAGCGACGGCAACCATCAGCCGAAAGGACTTCGGCCTCACCTACAACGCAGCACTGGAGACCGGTGGCGTGCTGATTTCTGACCAAGTCAAACTCAACGTCGAAATTCAAGCAAGCAAACAGGCATAACTCAGCTTCCATTTTTATGATAAACTGATACCGTGACAGGGGCAAGGCGTTTACCTTGTCCCCTTTTTCTGTTCCTGATGGGAGGTATTCAGGTGGTCATTTACGTGGATGCAGACGCCACACCTAGACAAGTCCTTCGAGTCACCAGAGCGCTCGCCGCAAAGTATGACATTCCCGTCATCACGATCAGTTCCATCAACCACGAAATTCGAGGGGACCACCATATCCAAGTCGATGCCGCTTCACAGGCAACGGATATGAAAATCATCCGCAGAATCGAATCCAGTGTTCCAACGATTGTCATCACACAGGACTATGGCCTAGCGGCGCTGGTACTCGCCCGCAAGGCGTTTGCCATTTCGCCGAGCGGGTTGCTTTATACCAATGAAAATATCGATCAGCTTCTTTATGAGCGTGCAGCAAGCGCGAAATTGCGAAGAGGCGGCAAAGTTCGTATGCGCGGACCGCGACCGCGAACCCAGGAAGACGACGAAAAATTTGCGCAAGAACTGCGCAATTTAATCGAATCCCTCTTACACCCCTGACCTGCTCCCTTGCAACTTCGTGTATGATGGAAGTATCGTTGAAATCTTCAGGTAAAAGAGGTATGTAGTGTGAGCGTGATCGAGTGCAGGGACGTCACCTGGGTGAGAAATCAGAAAACCATTCTTCAGAATGTTCAATGGTCTGTGCAAAAAGGCGAGCACTGGGCCATTCTTGGACTCAATGGGTCGGGTAAAACCTCTCTATTAAACATCATCAACGGCTACCAATGGCCAACGCGCGGGATGGTGTGTGTGCTGGGTCAAACGTTCGGCAAGACTGACCTGCCCTCTTTGCGCAAACAAATTGGCTGGGTCAGTGCCTCGATGGCCGACCGCTTTGCGGCCGACAGACCGACGGACAGCGCACTAGAAGTGGTGATAAGCGGCAAATACGCGTCCATTGGACTCTGGTCACCAACCGACAAAGTATCCGACGAGCGAGCGGCACTGCGCTGTCTCGAGGAAGTACACGCCGAACATCTGGCAAATTCCCTATTCCGCGTGCTGTCGCAAGGCGAAAAGCAGCGCGTCCTCTTGGCTCGGGCGCGGATGTCGCAACTGGGCCTCTTCATTCTCGACGAACCATGCACCGGCCTGGACATCCTCGCAAGAGAGGTACTCCTGGAATCAATTCAGGCATCGACCACACAACCGGACGGACCGACCATTTTGTACGTCACGCACCACACCGAAGAAATTGTCCCTGGCATCACACATGTACTTCTCTTGTCACAGGGCGAAATCGTGGCGACAGGGCCAAAACAAACCGTTCTGACCGACAAGAACTTGTCGCAAGCCTTCGGCCTTGGTGTCACAATCGAGTGGAAACAAGGCAGAGCCTGGCTGCAAGTCGAAACATCCCTGTCGAAGGCGCCCATTGGCGCGACTGGGATGTAAGGATGACGCCTGTTGCCTACATGAATAAAGACCCGCTCACGCGTACAGATTGGCATGAGCGGGTCTTTATTTCATTCACGTATCTATCCTCCGTATTGCCGCAACAGGCGCATGCCGCCGCGACGACTTAGCGGATAGCCATTTCGTACTGTTTCGGCGCCAGCGGCTTGACCCGGAGCTGCTGCGCTGCATGCAGCGGAAAATACGGGTCGTTGAGCAAGCCGCGGGCGATAGCGACGAGATCGGCATCTTCATTCGCAATCACCGACTCGGCAAGCGCCGCGTTGTCGAGCATTCCGACAGCGATGACAGGCACGCCCAACTGCTCTTTGATGGCTCGCGCGAATGGCACTTGATACCCTGGGTAATTCCCCGGGCGGCGCTTGCCAGCCGGTCCCTCACCACCGGAACTGACGTGGAACATATCGACGCCGGCACGGTGATATGCCCGACAAAGCTCGATAGCGTGGTCAATGTCATAACCGCCATCCACGTATTCCACAGCCGACAGCCGGAACAAGAGCGGCATCGAGCTCGGCATCTCCGCCTTCATGGCCTCGATAACTTCGACGCCAAACCGGGTCAAATCAGCCCCGTACTCGTCCTTGCGATGGTTGGTCAACGAAGACTGGAACTGATGCACCAGATAGCCGTGCGCACCGTGAATTTCAATCGTGTCGACGCCGGCCTTCACTGCCCGTCGCGCAGCGGCAGCAAATTTCTCGACCATTCGTTTGACTTCGTCGGTCGTCAATTCGCGAGGCGTCTTGTAATTGTCGCCTTCGAAGCGGATAGCGGACGGCGCCACCGGTTCCGGCGCATCTTCAGCCTTGCGGCCTGCATGGGCAATCTGAATCCCAATCTTGGCGTCATATTGATGAACAGAATCGATGATGCGTTGAAAAGCTGGAATATGATCATCCGACCACAGGCCAAGGTCATAATCCGTAATGCGGCCGTCTGGCTCGACGTCGGTCATCTCCATGATGATGAGGCCCACGCCGCCGATAGCCCGGCTTGTATAGTGAACATAGTGCCACTCATTTGGAACGCCGTCTTTTGCAGTGACGGAGTATTGACACATCGGCGCCATGACGATGCGATTTTTCAAGGTCAAATCCTTCAAAGAAAATGGTGTGAACAACCTTGCCATAAGGGCCCTATCTCCTCTCTCCTGGTGTATGCGTACCGTCTCTATGCTGCACGCAAGACGCCACTCAATACTCTACTATCATAAATTTAGGGACTTCAATTCGCAAATCACCTGAGGGAAATTCGCAAGATGTTCACGTTTTCCCCTGCCCAGACGCCAGCGACTGCAGGGAAGTTTTGGTCAAAAAACGAGCCGCCCCAAGTATTTCTTAGGCCGGCTCGTTTTCGATTGGAACATCGTGAATTTGGGTTAACCGCGTGCGCGGTTGCCGCGGTAGTGTCCGCCACCGCTGCCCTTGCCAAAGCGGGAAGAACCATGACGACTTCCGTCACGGCCACGGTGATCACGCCCTCGTTCACTCTTGTGTTGGCCACGGATGCGAACAGGCCGCTCTGCCGTCAACGTGATCGGCACTTCTTGCGTGCCCTTGGTCAACAGCTTAATCGCTGCAGAAACGACCGTGATAGAATCCTGATTCTCCAGCAGTTCCTCAGCCAAGTGACGGAACGCGCCGAGATCTTCATTCTGGCTGGATTCCAGCAATTGTTCCATAGCAACCCGCTGCTTGCTCTCCCTCGCCTCAATGTAGGTAGGCAATGGCTTGCGTGTGATTTTCCGCTTCGTCACGCGTTCAATGTGATGCAAGTGGTCAATCTCGCGCGGTGTGACAAACGTGGCCGCAATGCCGCTCTTTCCCGCGCGCCCCGTACGGCCAATTCGGTGCACATAACTGTCGATGTCCTGTGGGATATCGAAGTTGTAGACGTGCGTGACACCAGACACGTCGAGCCCACGTGCAGCAACGTCCGTCGCCACCAACACATCCAGTCCGCCATCGCGAAACTTGCTCATGACGTTATCGCGCTGTTTCTGACTGAGGTCGCCGTGCAATCCATCGGCAATGTACCCACGGGTCTGCAACGCGCTCGTCAATTCATCGACCCGGCGTTTCGTCCGACCAAAGACAATCGCGAGTTCAGGGCTTTGAATGTCAAGCAGGCGCGTCAACACATTCAGTTTCTGTGCTTCGGACACCTCATAATACACTTGCTCAATACTTGGGACCGTGACCTCGCTGGCCTTTGCTGAAACGACGACAAAATCGCGCATGAACTTTTTCGCCAGCTCGCGAACCCCTGGTTTCATCGTAGCCGAAAACAAAAGTGTTTGCCGTTCTGCTGGACACTCGGCGAGAATCGTTTCAATATCTTCGACAAATCCCATATCGAGCATCTCGTCTGCCTCGTCGAGTACAGCGACGCGAACGCCATCCAGGCGCACAGTGCGCCGGTTCATATGGTCCATCAACCGCCCCGGCGTCGCAACGACCACGTGCGGACGATTGCGCAACGCGCGAATTTGCCGCCCGATGTCCTGCCCACCATAGACCGCCAGCACGCGCACACCTTTGACGCTTCCGACTTTAATAATTTCCTCAGCCACCTGAATGCACAATTCACGCGTCGGTGTGAGAATAAGCGCCTGTAACGATTCACTTTTCGTATCCACGAACTCGACTACCGGAATCGAGAATGCCACCGTTTTCCCGGTGCCGGTCTGCGCCTGACCAATGACGTCTTGACCAGTCATCGCCACGGGAATCGCCTGAGATTGAATGTCTGTTGCCGACTCGAACCCCATGTTCCCAAGTGCTTTAAGGACTGGTTCACTTAAATTCAGTTCTGAAAATAATGCCATACGTTTACCCCTTTAACGTTTCGGTTGTCGCCTAGGTTTAGACTTGTACAATTCGCTTCACGACATACCTCAAAATGCAATTTCCTGCCCAGTTGGGCTGTTGGTGCACATGACGGCTATGTAAAGTGGATACACAGTGGAGATTTCCGACGGAAGTCATCAGTTAGAGGAGGAAGTATTGACGACGGGTCTCTTTGCCCGCCCGCAATACGACGTGGTCGCTTACTGAATACTACATGGAGCAACGATGACCGGAGGGGGGTGCATGGTTGCACCCCATATGCCCGAAAGACCCATCATTCGAGCGTCGTTCTATGCACGCACAAGTCACTTGTGTCATGTATCCGATCCTTCATCCATCTCATCTTCGTCGAGCATCGCTTTGGGTAGCCCCGTGCGGCCGCCCCAATAATATGTGATCACTGCAATCACAGCGATAACCACTTGGTCCCAAACTCGCGGTATCCAGGCGATACCCCCAAAATCCCCGAGTTTCGATACAATTATAATCGCCGCATAATAAAATACCAACCACCATGAAGATTTCAACTGCTGCACAAACGAGACTTGGCGCTTCGGAACCCACTTATACGCTATCACGTAGATGACAAACATCACCAACTGTGAGCCGAGTAGCCACGAATCCACTGTCCACCCCGTCCAGTAGACAATCAAACTGGCGATGATGAACGCAATAGGCCCAATGACGTGCATGCCTTTCAAGTAAAATGGACGCGCCAACTCCGGTGCATTTCGCCGAAACGCATACGCGGAAATCGGTGCGAGTGCGTAAGTCAGCACGAGGGCGTCCGAGACCACCCCGATAAGCGTTCCCCAGGACGGGAACGGTAGCGTCCAAAAGATTGAAAGGACGAACGACAGCCACAAGGCGGGCCGTGGAATGCCAGTCCTTTTGTCGATTCTACCAAACAACTTGAACAATGTCCCGTTTTTCGCCCAGCCAAACACAATACGTGACGTAGAATTCATAAAAATGTTGGCTGATCCGCTCGGGGACACAATCGCGTCCAAGACAATCAGGATTGCCAACCAGCCGATGCCAAGTATGACGGCGAGATCGCGAAAAGGCAAGCTAAATGCCTGACTGATACCCGTCCACCCACCGGCGAGTTTTGCCGTTGGAATCGCGCCGATAAAGGATACTTGCAGCAAAATATAGACCACGGCCGACAAGATGACAGACAAAATGAGTGCCAAAGGGACGGTTCGCTGCGGGCGCTTCGCCTCACTCGCGACCGATACGATAGGCTGTAATCCAAGATAGGCAAACATGACACCGCCGGTTGAAATGGCGGTTTCAATGCCGGAAAAACCAAATGGCGCGAACCCATGTACAGTGAAATTGCCACTTTTTAAGTGAATCAGCAGGACAATAATCGTTAGCGAAGGTACGACAAACTTGAGAATCGTCATGACGGTATTGACTTTTGCGAATGTACCGACGCTCCAATAATTTAAAAGAAAAAAGACGAACAGGAGTGCGACCTGCAAAATCCAGCCAAGCAAACTCGGCGATTGTCCGCCCGAACTCGATAGCGCCGGCCACCAAGATGCCGCGTACTGACGTGCTGCCTCCACTTCAATGCTGCACAAACTGGAATAGGCAATCAGCGTCGCAAATCCCATCAAATATCCGAGCAAGGGGCCATGCGAGTAGACCGGGTAGCGAACAATTCCACCGGCCCGCGGAATCGCTCCGCCCAGTTCGGCATACACGATCCCCAGTAGAATCACGGCAATTCCGCCAATCAGCCACGAAATCCAACCTGCTGGGCCTGCATCCGATGCGACCGTACTTGAAGCAAATAACCAACCGGATCCGAAGATAGCCCCAAAGCCGATAAAAATCAGATCCGACAGCGATAACCGCCTTTTCAGTTTTCCGTTTTGTTCCACAGAACCACCTCCAGCCTCTCATCGTAAGAATATGTTACTCTGACAGGCGAAACGCCATCACCCTGTTATTGACGCTTACTGCGTTCGATTTCCTCTGCCAACTCATTGAGATACGTCCAGCGCTCCAACAAGTTATCGAGTTTTTCTTGAAGTGCGGATTGCTGCTCAAACAGTTCCGCCAACTTGACGTGATCAGCCGCGTGAATTTGCATCTGCTTCTCCACCTCGGCAAGCGCCTGTTCAGTCTCTTCAATCCAACCGTCTATCTCTTCGTATTCCTTCTGCTCTTTGAACGTAAATTTCACGACGTTGCGCCGGCGCTCGTGCGATGTCGCTTCAGTCGGCCGAGCAGCTTTCGCGAGTGACTCCACATCACTTTGCCCCTGCGCATTCACGCGCTCGATGTAATCCGTATAATTGCCAAATTGAACGTCAATGCCCCCCGTATCTCCGAATGCGAACACCTTGTTCGCCACCCGGTCGAGAAAATACCTATCGTGGGATACAGCAATGACCGCTCCAGGAAAATCATCCAGGTACGATTCCAGCACGGACAGGGTAGGAATGTCGAGATCATTTGTCGGCTCATCCAGCAACAACACATTCGGTGCAGACATGAGCGTCTTTAAAAGGGCAAGCCGCCGGCGTTCGCCACCGGATAACTTCGCGACAGGGTTCCACTGAAGACTCGCCGGAAACAAGAACCGTTCGAGCATCTGCGACGCGCGGATGCGTTCCCCATCCGCTGTCTCCACATACTCGGCCTCTTCTCGGATCACGTCAATGACCCGCGCATCCTTGCCCACTAAATTGTGTTCCTGCGCAAAGTAGCCAATTTTCACGGTCGATCCGGTGCGTACCTCCCCTGCGTCCGGCTGCTCTATGCCGGCCAAAAGCTTCAACAAAGTCGATTTGCCGACGCCATTCGGCCCAACGATACCAATGCGGTCGTCACGCTGAACAATGTAGCTGAAATCCTGAATGATGGGTCTTCCTCCGTACGACTTGCTGACATGGTCCAACTCGATCACGGATTTTCCCAACCGACTGGCAGCCGCCGAAATTTCGACCGCTTCCTGATTCGCCTCAGGAGTCGTTTCTAGCACTTCATAATAACGCTGTGTACGAGCCTTTTGTTTTGTTCCCCGAGCACGTGGCCCCTTGCGAATCCACTCAATCTCATTGCGCAAAAAGTTTTGTCGTTTTTCCTCGGATGCACGCTGTGCCTCTTCTCGAACCAACTTGCCCTCTAAGAACGACTCATAGTTACCCGGATACGTGTAGATGCGGCCCTGATGAAGTTCAAATATACGATTGACTACCCTATCTAAGAAATAGCGATCATGCGTAACCATGAACAATGCGCCTTTGCGCCGCTGCAGGTAATTTTCTAACCAGGCCACCGTCTCGTTGTCAATGTGGTTTGTCGGTTCGTCGAGCACGAGCAAATCGGATGGTTGAATTAACGCCCGCGCCATGGCCACACGCTTGCGCCATCCGCCGGAGAGTTCTCCGACTTTCCGGTAGACATCGGTCACACCCAGCTGTGTCAGAATCGCCTTCGCCTCGTGTTCCAAACTCCACGCGTCCGCTGCATCCATCTGGGCCTGCAGGCGAATCAGTTTTTCCTGCGCCCGTTGCGACTGAGGATTCTGCAATGCATCACGCACGGCATCTTCGTAGTCGCGTAAAAGCCGCATGACCGGCAAATCGCCGTGGTAGACCTGCTCGAGTATCGTCGATTCCGGATCGAACTGCGGTTCTTGCGGCAGGAAGTGAACACGCGCCCCACCACTGAATACAATCGTTCCCGAGTCTGGTACGTCGACGCCCGCTATCATCTTCAGCAACGTCGACTTCCCCGTTCCATTGACGCCGATGAGCCCAATTCTATCTGTGTCTTCAATCCCAAACGAGACGCCACTTAGCAACACTTTTTCACCGTAGCGCTTCTCGATTCGCTCTGCAGATACGATATTCATTGTCATCCGTCCCAAACTTCAATCTAACCGTATGCCAGCTTCTACTGCACGACCGCTGGGTCCGCTCGCTGCCAGACAAACGGTCGTTCTCACGCCATCATACCACGCCAGGCGCTGCCATATCCTCGCCTAAACCAACGCCTATGTCTGTGCTCGCCGAATTTTTTATCGCCAGAAGGGCCGTCGATGGATATACTATTGGACGGTGTTCGTCAATTTTCGAGTATATGTAACAAGGAGGCTATCTCTTGAGGTCGTTTCTACGCGCAGTACCGCTATCCTTTCAGCACGTTTTCGCCATGTTCGGCGCGACTGTGCTTGTCCCTCTTTTAACCGGACTCGATCCCGGCTCAACCCTCATCGCCAGCGGCGTCGGCACCATTATCTTTCACCTCATCACCCGCGGCAAAGTTCCCACCTACTTAGGTTCGTCATTCGCCTTTATCGCGCCACTCACCTTGTTCGTCGGCAAGCACCATACGCCGGGACAAGCCGTCACAGGACTGATTAGCGTTTCCATCGTCTACGGTATCCTGTCACTGATTATCGCAGGTATCGGCGTGGCGCGCGTGCGCAAAGCGATTCCACCAGTGGTAGTGGGACCCGTCGTCGCCATTATCGGATTGTCGCTCGCGCAAACTGCTATCCAGTCGGAAGCCTCCACCCACTGGGATGTGGCCATCGTCAGTCTCTTAGCAGGAATTCTCGCGTCGCTTGTGGGTCCAAAACAGCTTCGACTTATCCCGATTTTATTCGGCATCGTGATTGGCTACGTGTACGCCATCCTCCGCGGCCTGGTCGATTTCAGCAGCGTCCGCCACACGCCTTGGGTACAGCTTCCACACTTTACCGCCCCGTCCTTCAGTTGGTCCGTCATTCTAGCGATGGCCCCCATCGCACTGGTCACATTTGTCGAAGATTTGGGCCACATGTTCGTGCTCACGGAAATCACTCAAAAAGACGTCATCAAAAGCCCTGGCTTTTCGTCGATTCTCTTGGGCAATGGCGTCGCCACCTTCGTTTCCGCCTTTCTCGGCGGCCCAGCACAAACCACGTACGCAGAGAATCTCGGTGTGCTGGCCATGACACGACAATTTTCCAGCCGCATCATCCAAGGGGCAGCCATCATCGCCATCATCCTTGGCTTACTTGGTAAATTCGGCGGGCTGATTCAATCCATTCCAACCGCCGTCATGGGGGGCATCGGCATTCTCCTATACGGCATGATTGCTGCAATGGGCATTCGCCACTTGATTGAGGAAAAGGTAAACCTTGGAAACATGAAAAATCTGATCATCGTGTCGGTAATCTTCATCATCGGCGTCGGGTACGCCAATAATGGCATCGCCTACGCCACCATCGCAGGGTTGCTCATCTACTGGTTAATCCCCGACCTGAGCACGCGCATCAACAAACAAGCAGAGCACAAATAAGTGACGAACGCCACGATTCCTGTGTATGAGAATCGTGGCGCCTTTGTCTCTCAATTCCCTTGTCCCGCACACTCGTCTTGAATCATCTCCCTCTCCATGCGGCAAGTCTCCTCATGAATGAGGCGATAGAGGCGAGACATAAATTGCTCGCTCAATTGATACCGCTCCCCCATCGCGATGTACGACCGCTCGACTTGCACTGCCCGATCCCGCTGCAACACTGGCTTCCTCCACGCCCGCTTTAACGCAGCAACTTTCTTCGCCACTTCAAACCGCGAAGCGAGCACCTCCACGACCCGCTTGTCAATTTCATCAATCTCCGTCCGATACATTGCGATGCCGTCTCTCCACAACTTTTCTGTCATACAGATTCCCCCAGAACTTCGTTTTACGTGCCGAAACCCTGTACCGGAACGACAAAAAATCCCGCCCCAATAGGGGCGAGATTTTCTCGCGGTACCACCCTAATAAAAGGCTTCAAAGCCTTTTATCTTCATTCGGATAACGAAGCTTGCGCTCCGGCACGGACTACACAGCCATCTCGACCTTCACCCGGCAGCTCCAGAGTGAACTTCAACCATGCCCGCCCGTCGGTTCGCACCCACCACCGACTCTCTGTTTGGTTGGACACAGCCTACTCTCTCCATCACAGCAACGACGATTCTGAATTTTTATATACCTTATGCAAACTTTCCAGTTCTGTCAACTGCTCTTTATCCAGTGGATCAAGCGGCGCACTAACCGTTGACAATGGTACCCCCATTGATATGCAAAGTCTGCCCCGTCATGTACGCTGAATCCTCGCTCGCCAAAAACACATAAGCGGGCGCGAGTTCATATGGCTGTCCGGCCCGTTTCATCGGTGTATCGTCGCCAAACGTCACAATTTTCTCAGGCGGAAAGGACGCTGGTATGAGCGGCGTCCAAATGGGTCCCGGCGCAATGGCGTTCACCCGAATGCCTGACGTCGCAAGCGACCTCGACAACGCACGCGTAAACGACACAACCGCCCCTTTCGTCGACGAGTAATCGATGAGATCAGGCTCGCCTCGATACGCCGTGATGGACGCAGTATTGATGATGGCACTGCCAGAACGAAGATGGGGCAAAACAGCCCTGGTCAATTTGAATTGGGAGAGCATATTGGTTTGAAACGTATATTCCAATTGTTCATCCGAAATGTCGAGCAGACTGTTGGCGACAAACTGCACCCCTGCGTTGTTGACGAGTACATCAATGCGGCCAAAACAAGTTAACGTCATCTTGACAATGTTTACACAGTGCGCGGTATTCCCAATATCGCCAGGAATCAAAAGACATCGCGCGCCATAGTGCGTGACCACGCGTTTGGTCTCCTGCGCATCTCCATGCTCATTCAAGTACGAAATCACCACGTCAGCGCCTTCTTTCGCGAAGGCGACGGCCACAGCGCGACCAATCCCGCTGTCCCCGCCTGTGATGATGGCGACTTTATGTCGCAATTTACCCGCCGCCTTATAGTTCGGATTGTCGAACATCGGCCGCGGAACCATGAGGGATTCGATACCCGGTTGTGATTGCCTTTGTGGAGGAAAGCCCACCTTGCACCACCTCAAAATCAAGATGCTACAATCTATGGGCGGGCGCTCCCTCCTGCCACTCACAACATCTCAGTCACCCCAATGATGCTCAATAAATCGGTCTCGTCCGGACGCCTGCCGATATCGGGTATAGTGCAAGGCATTGCGTTTGTAATAGTCTTGATGGTAATCTTCCGCTACATAGAACGGCTTAGCTTCCAAAATTTTCGTGACAATCGGTTTCGAAAAACGTCCCGATTCTTCTAGCTTGCGCTTTGATTCCTCTGCCGCGAGGCGTTGCGCCTCGTTGTGATAGAAAATCGCCGTCTGATACGAACTCCCGCGGTCATAGAACTGTCCACCCGGATCTGTCGGATCAATTTGCCGCCAATAAATATCGAGCAGTTCGTCATACGTGATAACCCTTGGATCAAACATAATCTGCACCGCTTCATAATGGCCTGTCGTCTCCGAACAGACTTCCTCATAGGTTGGATTTTCCGTCGTTCCACCCGTGTATCCAGAAACCACTTTGAGAATGCCCGGCCACTGATCAAACGGTTTCACCATACACCAAAAACAGCCGCCAGCGAATGTCGCAATCTCGTAGTTCCCATTCTGTGTATCTGGCACCTTTCATCCCTCGCCATCTCCTGGATGTATCTATGCTCGATACTATGCGCGATAGACCATCCATACATCGATGAATCCATGGTACACCATCAGTATGTCATGGCAAAACCGCGACTGCCTGTTCGCATACTAAGGAACAGCAAAGGTATAGCAAAATAGCCACTGCCCAGTCGGACAGTGGCATAGACGCTATCATTCAGCCGCTTTACAAGAAACCTTTATGCAAGAACCTCTGCCAATTCGGCTTCCAGTTCGGCCTTTGGGCGATAACCAACAATCTGTTTCACAACTTCGCCGTTCTTAAACAGTAGCAGGGTCGGGATACTCATGATTCCGAACTGCTGCGTGGTCGTCGGGTTTTCGTCGACATCCAGTTTTGCAACCGTCAACTTGTCGCTATAGTCGTCTGCAATTTCTTCAAGCACAGGGGCCATCATCCGGCACGGGCCGCACCAGGTCGCCCAAAAGTCCACCAAAACAGGCTTATCAGACTGAACTGCCGTGGAGAAGTCCGCGTCTGTCACTTTCTGTGTCGCCATGAATATCACACTCCCAGAATGATGATCCGCGCGCTCGCGTGCCACCTTTTTGTTACTTTTTTATAGTATCACCACAAAAGTAATTTTTCAATCTGCCTTCCCGCCCAGTTCCCGATAGCGAAAACAGGTTGTCACGTGATCCATGACAATACCAACCGCCTGTAAATAGGCGTACATAATGGTCGTCCCGACAAAATTGAATCCCCGCCGCTTTAAGTCTCGACTCACTTGATCGGATAATTCCGTTCGCGTTGGCACCTGGCTCAGGCTCTCCCAGTGATTGATTAACGGCTTGCCATCGACGAACCCCCAGAGGTAGTCCGCAAACGTTCCAAACTCCTCCTGAACTCGTAAAAAGGCGTTCGCGTTCCGTATCGCAGATGCCACTTTCAGCCGATTGCGAACGATACCGGACTCCGCAGAGAGCAATTGCGCAACCTTATCCTCGTCATACTGTGCGACGCGTTGAATGTCAAAACCGTCAAACGCAACCCGGTAGTGTTCCCGTTTCTTGAGAATCGTGTACCAACTGAGACCCGCCTGCGCCCCCTCGAGAACTAAAAATTCAAAGAGCTTGGTGTCATCGTAAACGGGTACCCCCCACTCGACATCGTGGTAGTGAATATAAAGCGGATCATCATTGACCCAACCGCAACGCATCATTGACTCGTCCTCCAAACGCCCAATGCCATCCTCTCTAGTTTATTTGACCTACAGCAAAATGCATAGAATAAGGTCCCAATCCGACCACAAGCTACGGTGTTCGCCACTTTTGCAACGTTGTTATAATGGCTGTGGAGGGGATATCATGACCGATGCACATCTAGATCAAACCTGGGATTTAGACAGCATTTTCCCAGGTGGCAGTGCCTCCGCGGCCTTTTTGCAACACCTTGATGGCCTGGCGGAAGACATCGCATCATTTGCTGCGATGACATCGAAATCCACCGGACAGATTACATCAGCGCTGGCGCAAGCGATCTTGACGATGCAAGACATCGCCGCGAAAATCCGCGAAGCTGGAGCCTTTGTGTCCTGCCTCAACGCACAAAATGTAAAGGACGCCGCAGCGAAGCGCTTGGGCGGTCGCCTCAATCAACTGCGTGCAAAATTCAACCAAACCCTCACGCAATTAGACGCGCTCCTGATAAACTTACCGGACGAGCAATTTAATCAGTTACTAGAATCCCCACAAGTCAAACCGCTGACATTTGTCATCCGGGAGCGCAAACGCCGCGCCATCGACAAGATGCCCGCAGATAAAGAGGCTTTGGCGGCGACGCTGTCCGTCGACGGCTACACAGCGTGGAGCGACCTCTACGACACCATCATCGGTCGCATGCACATTCCTTTTCACGACGGAAAAGAAACGCACCTCCTGTCGGTAGGGCAGGCGAGCAATCGTTTAAAAATGGCCAATCGACCTTTGCGCGAAAGCCTGTTCCAACAGTGGGAAGATTCGTTTGCGGAACAATCCGAACTATTCGCCAGCATCCTCAACCACTTAGCTGGTTTTCGACTGAACCTGTACGAGGCTCGCGGATGGAACTCCGTACTCAAAGAGCCCTTGGACATCAACCGCATGTCAAGCGCGACACTGGATGCGATGTGGGGCGTGATTTCCGACAACAAGGCGCCGTTTGTGGACTTTCTCAAAGCGAAAGCGAAACTTCTCGGCGTCGAACGCCCCACCTGGTCAGACGTAGAAGCGCCAATTGGCGCCACACATAAGCTATACACCTACGAAGAGGCCCGCGACTTCATCGTTCACCATTTTCACAAGTTCAGCCCCAACCTGGCCGAATTCGCCAACATGTGTTTCGAAAAGCGCTGGATTGAGGCAGAAGACCGCCCCGGCAAACGACCAGGTGGTTTCTGCACGAGTTTTCCCGTAAGCGCCCAGACTCGCATCTTCGTGACATTCTCCGGCACGCCGTCGAACGTCGCCACGCTGGCCCACGAACTCGGGCACGCATACCACCAGCAAGTCATGCGTGGGATGCCACAACTGCTCACGAATTACGCGATGAATGTCGCCGAAACGGCATCCACGTTCGCCGAAATGATTGTCTCCGACGCGTCTGTAAGAGAGGCCACCAATCCAACAGAACAACTCTCTCTACTGGAGGATAAAGTCGGCCGGAGCATCGCCATGTTCATGAACATTCACGCGCGTTTCCTCTTCGAGACGCGATTTTATGAAGCGCGCAAACAAGGACTACTCGACGCACAAGATTTGAATCGCCTCATGCAAGAGGCCCAAGCCGAGGCGTTCGGCGGTGCCTTGGCGAGCTACCATCCACATTTCTGGGCGTCAAAACTCCACTTCTACATCACGGGCACGCCGTTCTACAACTTTCCATACACGTTCGGCTATCTATTCAGCACAGGAATCTACGCGCGGGCGCAAGAGGAAGGGCCGGCATTTGCCGACAAGTATGTAAAACTTTTGCGCGACACTGGCTCCATGCAAGTCGAGGATTTGGCGAAGAAACATCTCGGCGTAGATCTCACTCGCCCTGACTTCTGGCAAAGTGCGGTCGATCTCGCCACAGCCGACGCCCGCAAGTTTATCGAGTTAGCAAATCAGGGAACACACGAGGGAACGCAGGAACATCGCTGATAGCGACATTGGGGTTACGAAAACGACGTACCGACACAATCGAAAGTCCCGGAGACCTCGGCGCTCCGGGACGATTGCGCAAGCGACGCGAACACGGCTGAGCGTGATGACATGTCCCGAAGCCACCTATCACTCGTTTACGAAGGGCATATACATCATTCTGTAAAGTAAGACGGGTATTTGTTTTTGACCACCTGAATATCGTCCGTCAAACGGGAAAGATGGTTGCGCAGCGTGGTGGTTGCTTTCATTTCGTCCCCCGCATCAATCGCGGACAATAACACTTCGTGTTCTGCAATGAGGGAGCGAATGTTTGCAAGTTCCTGCAAAGACAAGACGCGAACTCGGTTCAAATGTCCTCGCATCTGAGAGACAATCGCAATGAGTGTCTCATTGCCACTGGCCGCCAACAACAGCCGGTGAAATTGTTCATCCGCCTGCAAAAACTGGACAGCGTCGTTCTGCTCCGCAGCGCTTAACTGCATATCCAAGTTGTTACGCAATTCGCGCCGCAACATTTGATAATCGCGCTGTTCTGCATCCCAATGGCGTATCACCGTTTGCAGTGCACTAATCTCCAGACTTTCACGCACAAAGCGCGTCTCTTCAACCTTTTTGTCGGATATCAGCGCAATTTTCATACCTCGCTGCGGCAGAACCTCAATCAACCCTTCGACCAGCAATGTATGAACGGCCTCGCGTATCGGCGTTCGGCTCATATTCAACATCTTCGCAAAGTCAGACTCGTAAATTGTCTGCCCAGGTTTGAGACGAACTGTCAAAATATCCTCGCGAATGGATTCATACGCCTGTTCGCCTAAGGTTTTCTTTCCCTCATTGAGATTGAAACTACCAATCATTCACAGGCCTCCATCGCAAAGTGTTCTCAATCGCCGTTCACCTGAAGTGCCACGCGTTCACACGCGATTCGCACACGACGACAATCTGTATATTCATTGTAGTGTATACTTGTATGCTTTGGTCAAGTCAAAATCACGAAAACATCAAGTTCACCTGTCTCAATCACCCCCTTCCTAACAATGGATTCCTGACCATGGATTCTCGACGCGCGGCCGGGCGCAATCTATCAGCGATGTTGAAATACTGGTTTTCGGTGTTGGAGAAACGCGTTGACCCCTTCCCGTACGTCTTCCGTATGAAACACCTCGACAAACAAATCTGCCTCGTGCTCAATCGCCCGCTCAAGCGGCATCTCCATTCCCAGGTCGACGGCACGCTTGATTCTTGCCAATGACTGTCTCGAGTGCCGAGCGATGTTCGCCGCCATCTCCCGGGCAGCCGTCAATCCCGCCCCGGTTGCAACGACTTGATTGACTAGGCCAATTCGCTCCGCCACGGCCGCCTCAACTGGCTCCCCGGTAAACATCATTTCCTTGGCCTTCGCTTCCCCGACGAGCCTCGATAGTCGTTGCGTGCCGCCACCGCCCGGAAAGAGGCCCAGTTTCACTTCTGGTAGTCCAATCTGTGCGTGTTCCTCGGCGATACGGATATCAAATGCCAATGCCAACTCAAGCCCTCCGCCTAAAGTCGCTCCATCGAGTACTGCGATCGTAGGTTTCGGAAAGTCTTCAATGCGCATCATAACCCGGTGAATTTCCATCACCTCGGCACGCAAATTCGGCTGTTCCATCAGACGCGGAAACTCCTTGACGTCCACGCCCGCGATGAACGCACGATTCCCGGCAGTCGTGAGAATGACGACGACCACATCATCGTCATTGCCGAGCACTTGGAACGTTTCATCTAACTGCAAAAAGATATCCCGAGTCAACACATTGAGGGGTGGGTGGTCTATCACCACAACCGCCACGCCATTTTCCTTCGTATAACGAACCTCGTCTGCCATGATGTTGTCTCCTCTCGTGTTGGAAATCTGCAAACCGAGCAACTTACGCCTGTTTTTCCTCACGCAACATCCGACGAACAATCTTCCCGACCGCACTCTTCGGTAACTCGTTGCGCAGCTCAAAATGTTTCGGGACCTTGTATGCAGCCAAATTCATCTTGCAATACTGCGCAAGTTCTTCGACGGTCAATGTGCTTCCTGGCTTTGGCACGATATACGCATGAACCGTTTCCCCTCGATAATCATCCGCTACGCCGACGACAACGGCCTCCAATACATCCGGATGTCCATACAACACTTCCTCAATTTCACGAGGATAAATATTGTAACCGCTTGCAATGATGAGATCTTTCTTCCTGTCGACGATGTACGCGTACCCGTCCTCATCCATCGTGGCGATGTCACCCGTATAAAACCATCCGTCCCGCAACGCGCGGGTGGTTTCTTCGGGCATATTCCAATACCCCTTCATCACTTGCGGACCACGCACAATCATTTCTCCAGGTTCACCCACTGCCACTTCTCGTGTTCCTGTCTCAATATCGACAATTTTGAATTCTGTGGATGGGAAAGGCAATCCGATACTCCCAGGTTTTCGCTTTGCAAAGGAGGGGTTGCAGTGCGTGACAGGCGATGTTTCAGACAAGCCATAGCCCTCCAATATCTGCGCACCCGTCTTCTGTTCAAATTGACGCAACAATTCCACAGGCATCGGCGCTCCGCCACAGTTGCACATTTTCAGCGATGTAGTCTTGTTACCTGCTTCATGGATGTGTTGATTCAAAGCGATATACATAGTCGGAACACCAGGAAATGTCGTCACGTGTTCACGCTCAATCGTCTCGAGAACTTCCGCAGGATGAAACCGCGGGAGCATAATCAACGTCAAGCCTAAATACAGCCCCAAGTTCATACAAGAGGTCATGCCGAACACATGAAAGAGCGGCAACACAGCAAGACAGCGTTCCTGCCCGGGTACCAAATCCTGCTTAAAGAACTCGGCGCTTTGCACCACGTTTGCGACCAAATTCCAATGTGTGAGCATCGCACCTTTCGGCAGCCCTGTCGTGCCACCCGTATATTGCAGGATCGCGACATCATTTGCGGGATCTACCTGAACAGGGGTAAACGACCTTGCATTGCCTTCTGTGAGGAACTTTTCAAACGTTTGGTCTGGGGCAAAATTCGTTTCGCTTGTATTTTGATCAGATGGTTGCAAGGAGACGACGATCATATGCCGAAGAGCCGTGCGGGCTTGAATCGATTTGACACGCGCATACAGTGCATCCAACACGACAATGACGGTTGCACCCGAGTCCTGAAGAAGGTGCTCAATCTCGCGTTCCACCGACATGGGGTTAATTTGCGTCACAATTCCCCCTGCCGCAAGTACCCCATAATAGGCAATGACATAATGTGGGCAATTGGGTAACATCACAGCCACTCGGTCGCCCTTGACGACGCCGTGCTGTTGCAAACTCGAACCGAATGCAGCAACAGCTTGCTGCAAGCGAAGATAGGTCGTTTTCACGCCATAGAACGAAATGGCATCTTGCGCACCAAATCGATACACCGTTTCGTTCAACATGTCCGGAAGTGACCAATCAGGAATTTCGATGTCCTTCTTGATCTGGGATGGATAGTGCTCCCACGCAGGGTGATTCATCTTCATCCCCCCAATTCTCAAAGTTAAAACCGCCGTGTCGACCATGATTAAACTTAGAGGAAGCGTTTTCAAAATGACGTATGCATTATAGGTTACACCAAATACCGAAAGTGCTGTAGCAAATCGGTGTACGCTGCGCCCAGCATGACACCTCCCTACCTAATGGTCGGTTGGATCCCTGTTTTGAATTATATACCTATATTCTGAAAAATGACAGTAGGCAAAGCGCGCACCGTAGGTGTTCTTCCCTGCAACTGTATGGCAAATCGCAGGAGTAAATACCCAAAAAGCGTTGGATAAGCCAGTGTCCGAAAGGCGACGAAGAGAATGCACGACTGCTAAAAAGAGTCTCTGCAATATCCCGAGGGGCGCAGGTTGCGGTTGCAATTCGGAGAACATAAAGCAAAAAACATACCCTATTTTCAGATTTTTCATCTATCTGGCGGAATTAGGGCACGAAAAATGTCCTATCCACTGAAAAACGATGGCGTAAAATAGTTTGTGTAAGCAGTCCACAAAATAGGAAAAGTAGGGTATCCTCAAGATTGCTGAAGTCCAGAGGAGATGACCCTACTTTGTATCAGACTAACAAAGAGTTGCTTGCCGCACAACTGGAAATGGAAATGTCGAAGTTCATCCAAGAGCGTTTGGAGCTCATTATGCGTGAGGAGATCCACAACTTCCTGACGGTAGAGCATCCGGAATTGAAGAACAGTCGCAACGGATATTACACGAGGACGCTGGATACACGGTTTGGGCGGATTGAGGATTTACATGTTCCTCGAGACCGGGAAGGTGAGTTTCAAACCAGCATATTTGAGCCGTATAGTCGGCGAGATGCTTGGTTGGAAGAAACCATCATCGCAATGTACAAGGGCGGTATGAGTACGCGTGAGGTGGGGCAATTCATTGAACGGATGCTTGGTGTTCAATACTCGCCGACCACCATTAGCAACATCACGAATATCGTATTACAGGATGTAGATGCTTGGCGCAAGCGCCCCTTAAAACGACGGTACTCTGTCGTGTACATGGATGGGATGTATGTGGCGCTCAAGCGGGATACCGTGGACAACGAATCCATCTATGTCGTGATGGGAATTGATGAGGATGGACACCGAGAAATCCTTGGCTACTATGTGGGTGGCACGGAGAGCGCTACATCTTGCCGAGAGATTTTCAATGATCTGCGTGCGCGTGGGCTTGAGGAAATCCTGATTGGTGTAGCAGATGGGTTGACCGGACTGCAGGAAGCCTTCTTATCCGTCTACCCGAAGGCCGATTTCCAACGCTGTGTTGTTCACAAATTACGCAACATCATTGTGAAAGTCCGAGCCAAGGACAAGGCAACGGTTCTTGCGGATTTGAAGGGCGTATATTCCAGTGAGACCTACGAGGAAGCGCTAGGATGCTTCAGGCAATTCGAGAGCAAGTGGAACGCGAAGTACCCACGTGAGGTGCAGTCGTGGCGAGAGGACTTGGACAACCTCCTGGTCTTCTATAAGTACCCTGCAGCGATACGGTATGCTATCTATACGACTAACGCGATCGAGCGGACAATTAAGGAAATCCGCAAGAGAGTCAAGCCAATGAATAGCATCGCGAACCTTGAGGCGGCTGAGAAGATCGTGTATCTGTTCGCAACAGGCTATAACGAGAAATGGTCGAAACGCGCCTTGCGGGGATTTGCGGATACAGGTACCCAGAAGCGCCTCCGTGAGATGTTTGCTGAAAGGTACGGTACTGAGGAAACGAAATAAAGCCTGTGGATTTGATGGACAACCCAAGAATAGGGTTGCCCACAAGCTCCACAGGCTCTGCACAGGGGAAGCCGCTTCGCTCCTCCCCTCTGGCCAAAGGCCATTCACCCCTCCCACTCAGGCTGTAAGACGTGAGGGATGGATATATTTACCTTGGTAACGTACAAGACAGCAAGGTGCCTGTTCGGAATATTCAACGAAGAGACTTAAAAAACACGAAGACTCGCAATGATGAGGATCTCCCCTGATTCCTACATGCGGATTTACACAGACTTCTTGACGCTACCTGAAAAACTGCCCGGCGCAGACAAAAACCTGACAATTAGCGCAGATTTGATGTCTTATCGCCGCCAATTGACAGGCGAACGTCCTATTAAGACATCCCTGGCGGTACATCAACGTGGTACATGAACTCCACCGGCTGTCCACGTTCTTCAAACCGTAAGCCATCCAGTGCATCACGTCCCCACGCATTGACCCCAGGCACATCGCCGCCCACACAAGACCAATCGACACAGCTTTCTTCTCGCGCGGGGCCGAGAATCCAGGGGTGCCCAGCCCCACATTATTGCGTGGCTTTCCACTCCTCGACATAGCGCTCAAGCGCCGCATGGAGTGCTTGTCCAATTTGGGTGTATGAGTCATCGTTCAAATTGGCAAGAGAGACTCGAATTGACCATGTAGGCCCGTGAAATCCGCCACCATTCAGCAACACAATCCCCGATTCCTCGGCAAGTCGAAATAGGATATCGATAGGCTCGTAGTTCGCTTGAAGAAACTTGGTGAACGAAACGCCATAGTGGTGGTTTGACCATTCTTCGAGATCGAATTCCGTGTAATAGTCCGCGTCATTCGGGATGTTCGGCATTGGCAATCCAAGTCCTTGGTAGAGCAACCGCATCCGCCGATGACAAATATCCTTCGTCAACTGCTTGTACCGATTTTCTTTGTCCAACAACGCGAACGCACAGAACAACGCCATTTGGACTTGTTGCGGCGTCGATAAACCCGCCGTGTGATTCAGTGCCACTTGCCGGCTGTCGGCAACCATTCTATCAATAAAACGAACCTTTTCAGGATGCATCGTCATCGAGGCATAACGATGATTGAGAATTGCAATCTTGTCCTCCGGCAACTGTTTGAGGCGCTCATCAAAGACATTGTTCTGATGAACTGCGACCACACCTAGGCGCCAACCCGTCACACCAAAATACTTCGAAAACGAATAAACGCCTATTGTGTTAAATGGCAGTACGGACATGAGGGAACGAAAACCATCAACAAACGTACCGTACACATCATCCGAAATAATCATCAGGCCCGGATTCTTTTCACGTACAATGCCTACGAGTCGCTGTATCGTCTCCTCATTCATGGCTACCGATGGTGGATTACTTGGATTGACGAGAAATAAGGCCTTAATAGCGGGATCCTCCAACTTCGACAGCTCGGATTCTGGATACTGCCACGTGTGGTTTCCTTGTTCGTCGCGGGCACTAGCATGAATCTCGACCAGGTCAAAGTTGTACTTCGACAGCTGCGAAATCTCGATATAAGGCGGAAAAATGGGCACCATGACAGCAACCTTATCCTTCGGCTGCAACAAATAATTTTCGTGTAGCGTGTCAAATATGTAGCACATGGCCGCAGTTGCGCCTTCGACCGCAAATAAATCGAAATTGCCTACCGCTTCATCCCCCGCACACATTTCCTGAATCAGAAACTGATGAACTACCTTTTCAACGTGAACAAGCATTCGATCCGGTTCTGGATAATTGTCTCCGATAATGCCGTCGACCAGCTCGTAAACAAATGCGTCTGCATCAACGCCCAGGACGTCGCGCCCGTATTCGACGACATCCCGAAGCAGAGACATGCCCGGCATCTCTCTGTGCTGCTCCGCAAAATCCAAAAATCGTCGATAGGAGCCAGGTCTCGCCGGTTTGCCAGCGAGATCAGGTTCTTCCCAAACACGTCGACTCTCCGCCATCGCAAAACGCCCCAATGAAAAAAAGGCGTCACGCGGCGTTGAAGAAATCCAATTCGGGTTCCCCCGCCCTGCGTTCAACATCACGCGAGCACTTTTCTTTTGGCGTCCCTTCGCCAGCTCAATCAGTTTATTTTTTAACTCAAACGGACTAATGGCCGAATACGATCGCTCCATCTCCCGCCGCATCGTGAAATCCTCTTGGTTCATGCTGTCTCCTCCCGTCATGGCTAGGCGGATAGTGATCCGGCCTCTAGTGTGTACGGCGCTGACCAGGAATATGCTTCCAAAAAGTCACCATATAAAAAATATGAAAAATTCACTCGATTCCATGGTGAAAAAGAAGGAGATTGCCAGGTTTTGTCGAAATCAACATGTATACACTCAATATTCAATAAGGGAGAGAGCGATGATGTTCAAACGTGAAAAACTTGTAACGATTGGCGTCCTTGTTGCTTTGGCTATTGCGACTATCGCCGAATACCCGTGGGTCTAATTCACCAAATAAAAAAGGGACCTGTGGGTCCCTTTTTTATTTCTATATCCATTGTCGGGAGTGTCCAAAATGCCTTACTTCGTTGCACTAGGGATCATTATTACCCTAATTACTAGACGCCACTTGTTCTCTCTTTTCCGTCTACGTTTTAAATTTGCTTGGTTGATTATCATATCATTAATCGCCCAGATACTTCTAAATGTATTACCGACTAAGCAGCATCCGTCAAGCGCGTGGATGATCGAACTATTTTTTCTTCTCTTTATCATTGCGTTATTGTTTAATTGGCATATACGAGGTATCACCCTCATTGTGATTGGTGCGTCCCTAAACTTGGCCGCGCTTCTACTACATCACGGGGCTATGCCGATATCACTCACGGGTTACCATCTTATACATCCGCATGCCGGGGTTCCGAACGTCGGGTCCAGGCATGTGATCACATCTGCCACGAAAGCCTGGTGGTTGGTTGATTGGATACCTGTTGCTCCATATCTAATGAGCCCTGGTGACATCTTGGTCGGTTTGGGGATTATGTCACTCATTTACCTCAACTCTTCCAAACGAGGAGAGAAAGTGATTGCTCAGAATCAGTAAATTGTATCTCAACATCCTCTTTGCAACCGGACTGATGGTTCCACTATCAACCATTGGAACCCTGTGCTTTCATGCTTCAACATCCATTGTTGTAGTGTCGTGTATAGCTATTTGTCTTGGTATGTTTCCGGTTTACCTGCCCAAAGGCACCCTTTGGGGAGCAGGTGTCGTGACTTATATTTTTGTACTATCCACAAATGGCCCTTTAACTGCATGTGTACCATTGTTCTTCGGAACCGTTGCGGAGTTTATGAAACACTATCGGTGGAATGTGAAACGAATCAAATTCTTTCGCCTAACAGTCACATTCGGTATGTTTTTTTATGCACTCCTTGCAGCTTGGTACTCATCAAGACAGACTACGCATCTTCCATACTTCTTTCATATTTTGATTTCGGTCGCTACTTTTGAAGTTGTCAATTACATTATCCTTGTCGGAATTCAATTATCCATCGGTCAACGAGTTACGCTGGCCGATGGGCTAGGGATGTTCAATTTTCTTCCACTCATTGCAACATCCGCTGTACTGACTATGTATATTCAATTTGCTCGCAATTGGGAATTTGCGTTATTAATATGTTTCCTTTTTGCATGTTTTGTACTTCTGTCTCAACAATTCCACCAAGCTGTTCACTCTCGTGACATCGCTGAACGCCAATATGAGCTAATAGCACATTACACGACCGAATTAATCTTGGTGGTAAATAAGGATTTAAAAATCACATACGCCTCCCCTTCTCACGAACAGGTTTTTGAATGCGGCGTAGACTCAATTACCGGACAACAACTAGACTCAATCATGCTACAAAGCGATTTCGTGAAAGAAGCCATTCGAAGAATTCAATCCTTCGTAACTAACGAACGTCATCAGCTAACGCTGAATATCAACGGCAAACAGCTTCCCGTTGAAACAGAATTCTCGCCGGTCCTGAATGATCGCGGTGAGGTGTACGACATCATTCTCGCATCTAGAGATATTACAGAGCGACTACGCCAACAGGAGTATCTTGTGCACTCGGAAAAACTCGCCGTGATTGGACAGTTGGCCGCTGGCGTCGCGCACGAAATCCGCAATCCGCTCACGGCGGTAAAAGGATTTGTGCAGGTCTTAAAACGGGATTTCGAATCGTATTCGCAGTCCTCCTACGACATCGTTTGGTCTGAGTTGACGCGTATTGAAGAAATCACCTCGGAATTGTTGTTACTGGCGAAGCCACAAAAGGCGCAATACAAAATTGTCGATTTAGTCCCTGTGGTCAGGCACTGCGTAACACTTCTCGAAGGGCAAGCGCACAAGCGCAACGTATATTTCGATCTCGCCTTTCAAGGAGCGATTTACAGCAAATGTAATGAAAATCAAATCCGCCAAGTATTTGTAAACATCCTGAAAAACGCTGTGGAGTCTATGGATGATGGCGGTGTGGTGAATATCTCGGGACGTCTCGTCGACGACCAAATTGTTATCGTTATTCGCGACCAAGGCGTAGGTATTCCGGAGGAACTGAAAACGAACCTTGGTGATCCCTTCTATACAACAAAAGAAAAAGGAACCGGTCTTGGGCTCATGGTCGTGTACAATATCTTGAAGGAACATCAGGGTAACATTGAAATTCACAGTGAAGTCGGTGTAGGTACGGAGGTCACCATTATGTTACCCTCCGCCCAGCAGCCAGGAGATGACGGTGTCATTCGAATGCAGTCCGCCACGATGGTCCTCTAATTCATCATCTGCGCAGGACAAGCCTTCGGGCAGCCCGATACCATTGTGTGGTATCGGGCTGCCCTCTCTTGTTCACCATGAACCCCCGCTCATTGCCCGCCAGTTACGATACTTCTGCGGCACCGTCCTTACGAACCACGCGCAACAAGAAGTACATCACACTGTCGACCAAAGCTTCCCAACTCGCTTCAATCACGTTCTCTGAAACGCCAATTGTCCTCCACACATCGAAGCCATTCGTCGATTCAATCAGTACCCGCACCTTGGCCGCCGTAGCATCCTTCTCATCTAAGACACGAACTTTATAGTCCGTTAAATGCATCGTTTCAATGATGGGGTAAAACGGTGTTAGTGCCTTCCGTAGTGCACTATCCAAGGCATTGACGGGACCATTCCCCTCCGCGACCGTGTGGACTGACTGGCCACCCACCAACAATTTGACGATAGCTTCAGAATGCATGGCATCATCGTCCAGCATGGTCGCCTCGACCCGCATCGCCGCCACGTCGAAGAAGGACTCGTACTGGCCGAAGCGCTTTAAAAACAATAATTCCTGCGACGCTTCCGCACCCTCGAACTGGTAACCCTGGTACTCCAGCTCCTTGATTTCGCCAAGTAACTGGCGCATCTCTTCTTTTCTATCGCGAACATCTACACCAAATTCCTCTGCCCGATGTTGCAAGTTGGATACGCCAGATAGTTCGGAAACGAGGATTCGGCGCGTATTCCCCACTAACTCCGGACGAATGTGTTCGTACGTCTCTGGATTGCGGGAGATAGCACTTACGTGAATCCCACCTTTATGCGCAAACGCGCTATGCCCCACAAAAGGCTGATAACTATGCGGAACCAAATTGGCGATTTCTCCGATGAACCGCGCAATCTCTGTTAGGTGAACGAGATGGTCCGAGGACGGCAAGCAACGCTTCTCCAATTTCAGCTCCAGATTCGGAATGACAGAGGCGAGATTCGCATTTCCACACCGCTCGCCAATCCCATTGATGGTTCCATGAACCATCGTCACGCCATTGCGCACAGCTGTAAGACTGTTTGCAACGGCGAGTTCGCAATCGTTGTGCGTGTGAATCCCCACCGGAACAGAGAGAGTAGCGACTACCACACGAACGATTTCGGAAATTTGATGCGGGAGTGTCCCCCCGTTCGTATCGCACAAAGTCACCCAATCGACGCCCGCATCCGCAGCAGCGGTTAACGTCGCCAAGGCGTAGTCCGGGTTATGACGATATCCGTCAAAGAAATGTTCGGCGTCAAAGATGACTTCTCTTCCTTGACGCTTGAGGTAAGCCACCGAATCGGAGATCATTTGAAGGTTTTCCTCTAGTGTGACTCTGAGCGCCTCCCGTACGTGAAAATCCCACGCCTTGCCCACCAAAGTGACAACAGGCGCCTGTGAGTCGAGAAGGACGCGCAATCCTTCATCCGTCTCCGCTGCCACGCCCGGGCGCCTTGTGCTGCCAAACGCAGTCAATTTCGCGTGCTTGAGGTGAAGTTTCTTCTTCGCGCTTTCGAAGAACTCCTGATCTTTTGGATTTGCGCCGGGAAACCCGCCTTCAATATAGGCAATGCCCAACTCGTCAAGCTTCTTTGCAATGCGCAACTTGTCTGCCACAGTTAAACTGATACCCTCTCCTTGCGTGCCGTCGCGAAGAGTCGTATCTAAAATCATGACTCGCTCCATGTCCACTCAATTCCACGCCTCACTCTTTTTATATTCGTCTCACTATTTAGATTATTTATTGTAACACTTTTCAGTGATTTGTGAACGTTTAAATCTACTTTCCCTTTCAAATCAGGAATCGATATAATGAGATCCGAAAACCAAGCTCCACACTTTTCCTTAGGAGGGAACCCTGATGACCGCAAAACATCTCACAGATACCACAACGCTCAACAACGGCGTGAAAATGCCTTGGTTCGGCCTTGGTGTGTGGCAGACAAAGGCGGGAGATGAAGTGGAAAATGCCGTGACGTACGCATTGAACGCTGGCTACCGCCACATCGATACAGCCGCTGCGTATCAAAACGAAGAGGGCGTCGGAAACGCCGTTCGCAAGTCTGGCATCCCGCGCAATGAACTCTTTATCACCACCAAATTGTGGAATGCGGATCAGGGATACGACACCGCCCTGCGCGCGTTTGAAGAGAGCAACAAACGCCTAGGTCTTGAGTACGTAGATCTCTACCTCATTCACTGGCCAGTCAAAGGTAAGTACAAGGATTCGTGGAAAGCGCTCGAAAAACTTTATAAAGATGGCGTCGTTCGCGCTATCGGGGTCAGCAATTTCCATGTCCATCATCTTGAAGATTTACTCGCGGACGCAGAGATTGTCCCTGCAGTAAACCAAGTGGAGTGCCATCCACTCCTCACACAGACGGAACTGCGCACGTTCTGCGCGGACCACAAGATTCAGTTTGAAGCGTGGAGCCCATTGATGCAGGGTCACCTCGATAACGACGTCCTTGTGAACATTGCAAAAAAATATAACAAGACCCCGGCCCAAGTGGTTCTGCGTTGGGATCTACAGCATGGCATCGTGACCATTCCGAAATCGATTCGGGAGTCACGCATTATCGAGAATGCCCAGGTATTCGATTTTGAATTGAGCACGGATGATATGAATGCGATTGACGCATTGAATGAAAATCGTCGGTTTGGTGCCGACCCTGACAACTTCAACTTCTAAGCACACATCAGGCGATTCTCAACCTGGAGTCGCTCGACAATCATGATGATGAGGCCAGCCGACACCCGATTCGGTGAGTTGGCTGGCCTCTGTTTGTCGACACCGATGCGCGCTTAAAATCGATATGTATACAACCCGTAATAACAAAACCGCTCAATCGCCTGTTGCCGGGAGGCTTCATCGCCCTGAAGCGCCTTATCGACCTCTGCAATGTAAGAGGACGTCTGGGACTTGTGTGCCTTCCACGCAAGATAAACCTTTTCCCAGACAGAACTGGCGTCAATGACGACATCACAGGGACCTAGAGCCTCTTGATGTCCGTGAGCAAAGGCCTGACATTGTAACACAGGGCGGGATGCCGCAGGCATTTGAGCAATTGCGCGCACTGTGGCGTGCGCTAACGCTTCGTGATCCGGGTGCACACAGTAACCAGGATAATAGGTGATGACGAGCGACGGATGAATTTCTTCTATCAATTCGGAGATGAGCGCGGTCAACTTATCCGGATCTTCAAACTCCAACGTCTTATCGCGAAAGCCCATGCACCGCAAGTCGGTGATACCAAGGTGCCGACATGCTTCACGCAGTTCTTGTTGGCGAATTTTTGGCAACGTCTCGCGGTTGGCAAACGGTGGATTTCCCATGTTACGACCCATCTCACCGAGCGTAAAACAGGCGTACGTAACAGGTGTTCCTGCTGCTGCGTGTACTGCGATAGGTCCCCCTGTCGCCATGGTCTCATCGTCTGGGTGGGGAAACACGACCAATACATGCCTTTCCAATCAACTTCCTCCTCTGCTTCCAAACGCGTCGGGCAGCGGACAAGCAGGAATCCGTGTCCACGGTCTACTTGCAATGTACCAAATCAACAGCAAAGATTGAAGTACAGGAAACGAGGTGTAAGCATACCCATTCAAGAAGGGATACTCAGTGGAAACCCGATGCGTCGATATCGGCAGTTCCGGCGGGATCCTATCGCATTTCTAGAAAACACGAAGACGTTCGGCGACGTGGTAAAAATTCCTTCCGTCAACCGCCAGCCGACCTATATCATCCATCATCCAAACGTCATTCGCAGTATCCTGGCACTAGATGAGCCCAAAATCATCAAAGGGAGCTCGGCAAAGGTGCTCGGACTCACCCTTGGCGAAGGGCTGCTAACCAGTGAGCGGCCAAAGCATCACCGCCAACGTCGCCAATTGCAACCCGCATTTCACGCGTCCATGGTGGAACGCGCGTGCGCCGACATCATCCGGTTGACAGCACAGCATATCGCAAATTGGGGTGTGCGCGGCGCGTTTTGTGTGTCCGACGCCCTGCTCGACCTGACCTTGGATATCGTGTTCGAGGGCTTGTTCGGGGCAGAGGTGGGAAAAGACCGTGCGTTGCTACACGAGATTATTGAGTGTTCCGTCGAATATAGTGCAACCCGCCTGATGCAAGCGATACCGATGCCTTATTGGATGCCCACGCCCAGCAATCAACGCCACCGTCGCGCAGTAGAGCAACTGGATGGCATTCTCTACCGCCTGCTGGACAGCATGAAGGACGATGCCGATCGTCCGACGTTGCTTTCACATATATTGCACATTCAAGACGAGACTGGACAACCTCTGCCTATGGAGGAGATTCGCGATGAACTGGCAACATTTGTCATTGGCGGCCATGAGACGACGGCCAATCTACTGAGTTGGGTACTGTATCTGCTCAGCGAGCACCCGTCTGTGACGGAGAAAGTACGCAAGGAAGTGGATAGCGTGCTCGGGCGGCGGATGCCAACCTCCGCGGATGTGCACCACCTGCCGTACGTGCGACAGGTCATCCGTGAGACCCTTCGACTTTACCCGCCCGCGTGGACGATGCTGCGCGAGACGACGGAACTGTTGACGGTGGAAAATATCGAAATTCCAGCGAGATCTTCCTTGATTATCTCCCCATATGTGGTTCATCGCGACGAACGTTGGTTTCAGCGTGCAAACGAGTTTATTCCAGAGCGGTTTGACGAAGCCAATGCGCATGAATGGCCACGCTTTGCATACATTCCGTTTGGCGGCGGCAGTCGAACCTGTATCGGCAACACGTTTGCCATGGCCGAAGCGACCCTCGTTCTGGCTGCCATCGTAAAGCGTTACACGTGGCACCACGACAAGGCGCGTTTCGTCCGGCCAGAACCCTCTGTATCCTTGCGCGTAGACGGCGGGCTATGGGCGACATTTTATGAGCGGGCACCGTTCTATCAGGCATTGTGAAACAAACCACACCAAGGGTCACATAAGGAGAAAACATGGACGCAGAACCTCGTCATGTTGACACAACAAAAAACTCGCTGTGGCGTGATAAAAATTTCCTATCGCTGTGGCTGGGCCAGTCCGTCTCCACGGTCGGTTCGCGGATTACCGGCGAAGCGCTGCCGCTTGCCGCCGTCCTGACGCTACATGCTTCACCATTACAAATGGGCTGGCTGCAGTTCATTGCAGCACTTCCCGTTTTATCGATAGGCATGTTTATCGGCGCCTTCGTCGACCGATACGCGCGGCGCCCCTTCCTGATTGGGGCCGATTATTTGCGAGGGTTCCTGTTACTCGTTATTCCTGTCGCTGCCCTCATCGGGCATCTCGCGCTATGGATGCTGTTTGTGATTTACCCCACGCTGTCCTTGCTCAATCAAATCTTTAACACGGCATATCAAGCGTACCTACCAAGTTTCGTAGGCCGCGATCGATTGATGGATGCCAATACAAAACTGAGCATCACCAGTTCCATCGCAGAAATCATCGGTCCAGGACTCGCCGGAAGTCTAGTCCAACTGTTTACTGCACCGATTGCGATTCTGCTGGACGCACTGTCCTACCTGTTTTCTGCAGTCAGTATTCAAGGTATTCGACACGTCGAGATCAAACAGGAAGTAACCTTCACACAGCGAGGATGGCGCACATCCAGTGCGCGATTGCGGCGTGAAATCATCGATGGCGTGCGCTACATCGCACATGACAAAAGACTCATCGCGCTGGCGGTGACCGCCGGAATATCGGCATTATTCTCCGGCATTATCTTTAACATGGATGTGCTATTCGCGATTCGATCCCTCCACTTATCCGCGGCCCTCTTTGGCCTGACGGTGACGTTTGGCGGCGTCGGCGCGCTGATTGGCGCGGCCTTGTGCCAGCGACTGGTTCGGTCTTTGGGCGTTGGCCCCGTGCTCGTCAGTACCGCAATTTTGAACGCCATCTGCAGTTGGTTCATCCCGCTCGCCCACGGCGACGCCTGGCATGCCGCCCTCTTTCTCATGGCGGCGCAACTATTTGGAGATTTGTTTGGCGTCATCTTCGAGGTACTGGAGTCAACGGTCCGTCAAATGCTCACCGAAGATGCCATGCTCGGCCGGGTCAATGGCACCATCAATCTGCTGATGAGCGCGCTTACCCCGATTGGCGCCGTCCTTGGCGGTGTCATCGCGACCGCACTCTCACTGCGCTTTGCAATGGCGGTTGGCGCCGCCGGTATGACAGTGGGAGCGCTGGCTCTGTTGATTGCACCACTGTGGAGAATTCAAACTTCGTCTTAATCCCTCAGGGTTCACAAATCGGATCGTTCAAAATGCTGTCGACGTCGCTTGTCGCCGCGATGTCCGCCAACTTCTCCAGTGTGTCGAGCAATTGCTCCACCTCGCATTCCGGCAATTGTGCGAGGTGATGATGCACCAACCGGTTGTGCATCTGAATCACCCGCTCAAGCACCCCCTTGCCTTCGTCTGTAAGTGCCACATGAACAACTCGCCGATCTTCCGTACCGCGCTCACGTATCACATATCCGTGACTTTCCAGGCGATCTAACATGACCGTAATCGCACTCGGCTTGACTTCCATCTTTGCAGCCAGTGCAGACACCGTACACGATCCCACTTCGTTGATGTGGTAAATCATAAAAATTTGCCCATTGGTCAATCCTTCAATTCGAGCGATAACGGGCTCTGTAATACTTTTGCCCAACTTGCGCAGCGCGCGTTCCAAACGAACGACACCAGGACTCAGCGTATTCGTCAATGGCGGTTCCTCCTCATTCACAGGATGGCCACTTCAGATTTTGGAATTCAACAGCCTTTACAACATTTCGGTGGTCCTGAAAAATTCCCTGCAACCATCGGCAACCCGAGAGGAGCAATGACGTTGATACACGACACGATTATCATTGGGGGCGGCATCGCAGGCCTTCAGGCGGCCATTCAATTAGGAAGATATCGGCACAACGTCCTCGTCGTCGACAACCACAGTGGACGCTCTACTATCTGCCGGGCGTATCACAACATCTTAGGATGGCCTGGTGGCATCAGCGGGCCCGATTTACGGCGCATTGGCCGACAACAAGCGGAATCTTATGGGGTCAAATTCGTCGATGCAGAAGTGATGCAGGCAAAGATAGACGGCGATGAATTCGCACTGGTGACCGACAGCGCTGAGCACTACCGTGCCAGGACACTGTTAATCGCCACTGGACTGGTCGACCATATCCCAGACATTGCGGGTCTCAGGCAGTGTCTTGGTTCAACCATCTACGTTTGCCCCGACTGCGATGGGTACGAAATTATCAATCATCCCACTGTCGTCATCGGCGCGGGCAATGTGGGCGCAGACATGGCGCGCACGCTGTCTTACTGGTCGAACGACCTGACCTACATCAACCACGAGCAGACAGAGATAGACGATGAACGCAAAAAGGCCCTAGCGGATAAGGGCATTCGTTTTGTGAACGCACCAGTGCGCCGAATTCTAGCAGATGGCGAAACGATTCGGGCCGTAGCGCTCGCGGACGGACAAGAACTGTATTTTCGCCGTGGTTTTGTCGCGTTTGGAGGCAACGTCGTCAAGTCACAACTCGCCGTCCAACTCGGCGTGACCGTGTTAGAAAATCGGCACATTCCCGTCGATGCACGCACACGTGAGACAAATGTACGCGGGGTGTTTGCGGCAGGGGATGTCGTCGCCCACTCTGAACAGGTGACGATTTCGATGGGCGATGGAGCGCAAGCGGCCATCTGGATACACAAGCGCCTCTTAAACCAAGTTTGAGCCTATCAGCAGTTGCCCCATCCAGATGGCGGGGTGTTGGCATAAGGTGAAACATCAAAAAAGGGGGTGTAGCTGTGTCTGTAAATGCTCCGGAACCTCTAGAAACTGCGCCATTGTCGGTTCAAGAACGGTGTCTCAGTGCCGTTCGCGAAGCACTCGAACGCGCGTTGACACAAGTCCATGGATTCGAGCAAACGATGTTGCGGGAGGCAATTCGACGTGCGTTCCCTCGCCTCGAAGCGCGTATTCGATCCGCCTCCACTGAAGAAATCGCGGAGGAGATACAATATATTCGCAACAAACTCGATGAAATTCTCCCACCTCCGAACCGCCAACCAGGCAAACGAGCTGGCCAGCGTGCCAAAAAGCGCCCTCAGAAACGTGCAGGGACAACGCAACGTGTACAGTCACGGGCGCGCTCGAAACAACCGGCCAAATCGCGCAGTTAAGCACGGTTGCAAATACCTGTGACTGCATGCGTCCGCCCCTTCTTGGGGCGGAGTCATTCCCCGCTCTCCACACGCCAATCTCCACTTCATGCGAATAAAATTTTCCGAAATCACGAACAAAATGCGATTTCCGCCCCAAAAATCTTGCGTTAGCGCGTAATATTAAAGTAAAAACAGAGGGGCTGGTGCGGATATGGAAATATGGAAAAGAAACCTGATGATCTTGTGGATAGGTTCATTCATCACCTCGGCCAGTTTCTCGATGGTTGTGCCTTTTTTATCGCTATTCTTAACACAAATCGGTGTACATACCCACTTGGCCTTATGGTCCGGCGCACTTTATAGCGCAGCGTTTCTCGCTGGCGCCATCTCATCTCCCTACTGGGGGTCATTAGCCGATAGGTATGGACGAAAACCCATGATTGTCCGCGCGGGCATTGTCCTATTCATCGTCTACTTGTTGACTGCATTCGTCACCAACCCGTACGAATTGCTCGGATTACGCCTGATGCAAGGGCTGTTGTCCGGATTTATCCCGGGGGCTATCGCCTTGGTCGGAACCAACACGCCAGAAAAACGCGTCGGGTTCGCGCTGTCCATGATATCTGCGTCTACATCCACTGGCGCCATTGTGGGGCCGTTGATTGGCGGCATCATCGCCCGTATTTGGAGCAACCGCATCGCCTTCGGCAGCGCCGGCATCCTCGTGCTGTTCGCCACGATACTTGTCATCATTTGGGTGCGCGAGGATAAATTCGTGCCCGCAGCACACCGCTCCTCGGTGATTGGCGCATTTCGCGAGGGCTTGCAAAACCGCCCGCTCTTATCCGCCCTCTTGCTCAATATGTTTACCGCCTTCTCCATCATGACCGTAGAACCCATCATCACCCTGTACATCGCACAATTGAATCACTCGACCAGCAATGCCTCTTTGATTGCAGGTATCGTCTTTTCGATTTCCGGTATTGCCGGTGTTGTGTTTGCGCCTGTTTGGGGTCGACTAGCCGATAAGATTGGGTTTATCAAAATTTTGTTGGTGGGATTGTTTGGCGGGGCAATATTTACCTTTATGCAATTGCCGTTCCACAACGTATGGGCTTTCGCTGGCGTGCGCTTTGTTTACGGCGCCTTTTTCTGTGCCGTTTTCCCGGCTATCAATGGGCTTGTCGTGAAAGCGACCACACCGACCTTTCGCGGTCGCGCCTTCGGACTCAATCAAACAGCCAACCAAATTGGCAATATGCTAGGCCCAACTGTCGGTGGATTCCTCGCCGACGCGCTTTCCTTGCACGGGGTTTTCTGGGTGACTGGCGCACTGCTCACAATGGCTGGCGCCGTCAGCGTTTTATTCAACCGCTCGACGCTCCATGGACCTACGGTAACGCACCGCGAATCGACGTAATTCCATTCCTCTGTTGCGCATCAAGAAAGCGGCCAGTCCTCATGACTGGCCGCTTTCGTTCGAATTTGCAACGACGTGAAAATACGTCGTGAGTCCACCCATTTCATCCACGTCATCATCCGGGTTCATCATGTGATCCATAATGTGACAATGAAACATCCACTCACCTGGATTGTTCGCGACAAACTTGATATCCACCGTCTCCGCTGGTGCCAGACTGACCACGTTGCCTGAAATCGGCTTTGCGAGCGGATGGCCATCCATCGCGACGACCTGAAATGTGTACCCATGCAGGTGCATCGCGTGGTAACACTCCGCTGTATTGTGGACCAACCGCACAATCACCGTTTGTCCCTGCTGAACGGTCAATTGGGGCGCATTCGGAAACGGTTTGCCGTCCATGGTAAACACGTTCTCCGACGGGGAACTGTCGACTGCCAGCCCGCCTAACTCAAATAAGGCATCCACATCGGCATCCGGGTATTGTTTGCCTTCGGCGGGATCCACCAACAACACCCCGTGCAAACCGGCGTCGATTTGCTTCCCCGCGTCCGTATCGCTGAAGTAAGCGTGCGTCCCGACCATGTCAGGCGTCACCGTGAATTGATATACATAGGAACCGCCCGGTGCAACTGGCTTCTGCGAAATAGTCGGCACCCCGTCCATGTCACTGGGCACGGAGATGCCTTGAAAGTGCAGCGTCGTTGCCTCCGGAAGTTCATTATGCAGAACGACTTGCACCTTGTCCCCAACCTTGACGCGAATCAAGGGACCTGGGACACTGCCGTTATAGCCCCAATCATTCACGTTACGAGACTGATATAAGTGCCAAATCACCGGCTGTGCCGTCAGTGTAAACTGTTTCGTGCCATCCTGTAATACCTTCGGGGTCATCCCCTGCTCATTCATAATGTCTTTGGCCATCTGATTCTGCGCTTCGATTTGCGAATTGGACAACGCCGTCGATGAAGCATCCGTCACGCCGACTGCGGTCGAAGCGACCCCCATGGTAGGGCTTTTGCCCATTGCAGTCATTCCCGTCATTGCACCTGTCGAGCGACTGCCTGTCGTCGCGGATTTCTGCATAGAACTTGACGCGAGCGCCGCGCCTGGATACACCTTGAGACTCACCAATGCAAAACCGACAAACAGTATGCCTGTGACTAAAGACGCTTTCGAGACCCAAGCAGCGCTGCTGGAACGAAGGTGGAGACCAAGAAACAGAAACGCTGCGCCAACGGCCAACACGCCGCAAACAAACATGGCTACGCCGATCATATACCCACCCTCACTTCACGTGGATGACGGTCTCGGCGCCACCCAGGGTGTCTGATTTATCGTCAGGGTTTGTGAGATTCCCCTGAATCGTATCGTGGAATAACCAGTCCCCGGTTTGGTCCGCCGTAAATGTGACATCGACCGTCTCACTAGGGGCTATCGAAACGACACTCACTGCCTCAGGGTCGGGCAGCGGTTGGCCATCCTGTGCCACGATATTCAGCGTATAGCCGTCGAGCGTCATCGCGTGGTAGCTCTCGGCACTCGTATTCACCAGGCGTAACAACACTTTGTCGCCTTTGTGTACCGTCAATTGTGGTGCATACGGATAAGACTTGCCATCGATAGTGAAGGCATTCTCCGGGTCTACCCCATCCACTTTCGTGGCACCGAGGACAAATAGGGCATCCTCATCGTAATGGGGTAGGGTCGAGGTGTCTGCCGGATCGACAATAATCACGCCATTCATCCCGGAGTCCACTTGAAAGTCGTCGTCATAGTGACTGTGGTACCAGTGTGTCCCTATCATCTGTTTGGTTACGGTAAAGCTATAGGTGTATGAGCCGCCCTGAGGAATTGGCGGCACTGGCATATCGGGTACGCCATCCATATCATTCGGGACAGCCAACCCATGCCAATGAACAGTCGTCGGCTCCGGCAAGTCGTTGTGCACGACAAATTTCACCTTGTCCCCGACAGTTAAACGAATGACTGGACCCGGCACTTGTTGATTGATGCCCCACGCCTGTTCTGTCTTGCCTGGATACAACGCCCACTGAAAGGTCGACGCGGTAAAATCAAACTCCTTTGTGCCATCCGCGAGAACCTTGGGTTGCATTGCCTGTTCATTCATTACATTCACAGCCAATTGATTCTGCGCCTCAATCTGCGCGTCGGTCAGTGTGGCGGTTGCTGAATGAACCGCCACACCATTCGCAGAACCCCCGGCTGCACTCGCGGTTGGCACCGTGACGACGCCAGACACAATCAGTGCAGCACCAAGGAGTCCTGTGCCGGCCGCTGCAACAGCGAGAAGCGTGCGAATCGATAGAAATGGTTGAGGCATCTGCATTCGCACTCCTGTTCGCAAAATTCGCCGCCTGATGGAAGCTTCGTTCCTGTGTTCGTTACTGTTTCGGCTGAGGGACCTTCGCGTCAGCGTACAGCTGTTTGACGTAAGCGGCGAATTGCGTCTTCGCTTGGCTCTTGGTTTCCGATTCACCTGTGCTCGGATTCAAGAATAACGTGCTCGCAGTCGGCTTCGAGAAGTTGAACATGTTGTCCAGCGAACCTGCGACGGCGTCCATCGATTGATCTCCAATCGTACCCAACTTCCAGTTGTCTTCGATGAACTTGAGGATGGAGGACTGGTCCGTCAACGTGTTATCCACGTAGTTTTGCTTGGCGTACGGGGAGATGACAAGCAGTGGCAAACGCGGGCCATATCCAGCTCTGTCGAGATAGGCACCTGGTTTCGGCGTACCTGCGTTCCCTTGGCCGTCGAGCGCATCGGCATTCGGGTCATTCGACTGATTGACGACAGGCGGCATCACGTGATCATACCAGCCATCAGAATCGTCATAGGCAATAATAATGGCTGTACTCTTCCACGTCGGCAACTGCTCGAGTTGGTTGATGGTATTCGTCAGGAACGTCTGCTCATCAAGCGGATCAGAATACCCTGCATGTCCATCTTCATAACCTGGCGCCTTCAAGAAACTGACCGCCGGGAGGTTACCAGCGTCGGCTGCGGTCCAGAAGTCGGTGAGGTCGTACTGGTGATTCGCCTGGTCTGTCTTCCCAATCATCTTGGCGGAAGACGGCGGCAAGTGTTCAGGGTTGGCTGTCGACTTGTAATATTGGAACGGCTCGTGGTGTGGAATATAGTCTGTCGGGGTGTCGTTGCCGACGTTGGTGTGCTGTTCACTGCTATTGCGGAAGCCGCCCTCAAACCAGCCCCACGTGACGTTCTTGGCATTCAGCAAATCGCCGACGTTCTTGCCTGTCATCGCCACGGTGTTGCCCGAGGACGTCTTGTCGTAGTAGGGGTCAACATCGCTATACAACGTGCCATTGCCGACTTTCCCGGCAAGCACATCTCCATCAATAGGCTGTCCGTTTTGGTCGACGTTGGCCGAGTAGGCCACTGCTCCATGGGTCGATCCGGCGACGAGATTGATAGCCCCCGGCGACGAAGGACCGAAGGTCGTGCCGAACGAGTTATCATTCAACGCATAGTGCTGCGCGTAATTCCAAAGACCTGTCACCGTGTTGCCATCGTAGTAGTCCATCACGACATCTGATCCGCTGCCGCCATACTTGACAAACTGATCCATCAAACCGCCGTCCATCGCCTCTTGTTCGTGCGTATAACCATGGTCCATGTCAGCGGTCTCCGCTTGACTGCGGTCAAGTCGCTGCGGATTTGCCCCGTTTGGATTGTTGGTCAGCAGCGCACCACTCAAGCCGTTGACGCTCGGCGTGTTGGCAGCCGCCTTAAACTTGGGCTCCCCCGCTGGATTGGCGGCGACAGGGTAGGTTCCGAAGTAGTGATCGAACGAAACGTTTTCATCAAAGATGACGACCACGTGCTGAATCGGCGTGGTCGTGCTTGCCCCAGTGACCACCTTCGGACTACTTTGCGCGCTCGGCTTTTGTGCAGGCGTAGACGACTTGGACGAAGACGCGAAGGCAGTCACACCACCTGCTGCCAACAACGAACCGGCCACGGCAAAACTTGCGAGAACGGCCACGGGTTGCTTGAATCGATAACGCATGACGCTATGTCCCCTCTTCTCCGAAAAACTAGATTTGTCTCTCAGGTAGGAGGATACTGGCCGTTTATTGAATCCGTGCGAAAAGTTTGTAAAGGAGATCTAAAGGCATCGTAAATAAATGGATAGAATTTCTACATACAGGACAATCCACTACACTTGGAGGACTTTGATATCCATCGACAAAAACTCGTCAACCACATCGCGCGGCGCGCCCGCGTCGGTAATCAGGACGTCGATTTCACCGTTTCCAGCGACCTGCGTGAAATCCTGAACTTGAATCTTACTATGATCCGCCAAGACGTACACGACATCCGCAATTTCAATCATTTTGCGCTTGACCAACGCCTGTAGTGCATTCGACTCGCTTAGTCCGTACTCCGTATGCATTCCTTTGCAGGACACAAACGCCTTATTGACGTGAAAGCGAGCCAATGACTCTTCTGCCATCGGCCCCACGTAGGACAGCGATGTCGAACGCAAAATGCCACCGGTCGAAATCACCTCAATTTTATCGCGATTCGCCAGTTCAAGCGCCACTTTCAAGGAATTCGTCAGGACCGTAAGCGGGATATTCGGCATCGCGACCGCGACGTGCCAAGCGGTCGTGCTAGCATCGAGCGCAATGCGGTCGCCCGCAGATATATACTTCAGCGCCTCGCGCGCAATGGCTTCCTTTTCCACAACGTGCTCGGATTCGCGCTCGACTATCGGAGTTTCGGTTTGTTCAGGATCTATACAAACAGCACCGCCGTGACTCCGCCGCAGTTTTCCTTCTCCTTCGAGAATGTCTAAATCGCGCCGAACCGTCTCTTCGGTGACGTCAAACATCTGGCTCAATTCCTTGACCCGGATGCTGCCCTTCGCATTGACGAGTTGCACAATTGCCCTGTGTCGTTCTGCAGGCAACATTGGCTAACTTCCCTTCTCTGATGTACTGAGAACGCTAGCAAAGCGCAACTCCCAGTCTACTTCCAACAGAGTCCAAAGACCCAAATCTCTCATTTTTATCTTATCCCGAATACCCCATCGTCGTAAACAACGCGAGCGCCTCTTGCGATGTGTCCATTCGACTGTGTTGCACGATGACGGGCACAGTGGAATCGATTTTCAACGCATATGGAACCCCACGTGGAATCTGCTCTCCAGCGTCGTTGACCAATCTGTCCAAACGAATATGATTTGTTCTTTGCGCGCCGCACAAGCAGGTGAACCCTGCTAGCGGATCTCTATCCTCAAAATACACCGTCAACTGGATGACAGCCTCATCTGGCGTCAGGTTTAGTACGCAAACCGCCTCGTGGCTCACCTGATTCCCCGTACTATTCGTAGGTAGATACCCATCCGCAATCACCCATGTCGTCTTGCCAATCATCCAAATCCCTCCCAATTCCGTCCATTCCTTTTGCAGAAAATAATGGGAGACACCCTACGTTCATAGGGTGTCCACCTTCCGTTTCGCGCCTGTAAGTTCCGATAGTAGTGATGCAAATGGTAGTGATGCAAATTCGCGTCACACATCCTTCCGTCAGTTCGACGGCGACACATAATCACTTGGCGATAGGGGAGAGGCGCCCTTGGACCGCTCTGCCTCAATTTGTTCAAGCGATTTTCCTTCCGTTTTGGGTGCGAAGATAATGCCAATGAGACCGCTGACGACAAGCATCAATGTGAGGATTAACGCCAGCGTGTGGAACCCGGTGGCCGTCAGTACGGGCACCACAAAACTCCACAGCCCGAGACCGATGCGGACGACCGCAAACATGAACCCTTGCGCAGTACTGCGCAACCGCGTCGGGAATAACTCGCCAGACCAGAGCTGGAAAAATGGCTGTTGCCCAAAGCCGAAGCCAATTCCATAGAGGATGATGTTCGCAAGTGCAATCCACGTATTTAAATGGAAGAACACAAATAGAAGAAATGCGACCACTTGAAGCACCGATGAGATGGTAAACAGAAGTCTGCGGTTCACGCGGTCATTCAATGGCATAAAGACAAGAATGGTCGCAAGCACCGTCAATAAGAAGTTGAAACACTGTAATTCAACGCTTGTCGCCTGCGATTCCGACCCAACGGTCTGCAAGATATAAGGCAAGAAGAAGCCGTTGGTCCCTGCCACGAGGTTCCATAATCCATACATCAAGATACAGAACACCAGCGCGCCCACATTCGCACGAGACGAGACCAATTCCCGGAACCCGCTTCGAGGCGCCCGCGCATTGGATACGCGACGCGACGTTTGCGACTTCCGTTCTTTTTCCACTGCAGCTTTCCACCGGTCAGACTCGACGACGCCTCTACGCATAAACCAAGTAATGATAGCGAGAATCAATAAGTGAACGAACAGCAATCGAATTCCAAGTAGCCCCAGGCGAGACAAAGCAAGCGCTAACAACAAGGTGATGACTGGGCCCATATTCCACAAGACCTGCGCGAAACCGCTTAACTTTCCGCGCGACTTTCGCGGTGCGAGCTCCGCAATCAGCGTCCAAGAGGCCGGAACGTCCGCCCCGACAGCGAGTCCAACAATTACGTACCCGACAAAGAGCATCCAAGCTTTCATCGCAAACACAATCCAGAGAATTCCGAATGCGTATACCAACAAATCCCACGCATAGATCTTCTTCCGTCCATAGACGTCGCAAATTCGCCCGCCAATGAGTGCGCCGACACCAGCAGAAATTGCGTTGGAACTAAACGCACCAAGCATTCCGACGAGTGTATTGCCCATGTGAAACTGTGCTGTCCAAAGGGTCAACCCGGACCCACCTGCGACAATGGAGCCCGCGTCGATGTAATTTGCCATAGAGGCGACAGCAGTCCACTTCCACTGCTGTCTGGTTACGGGATGGTCATCTTCAGCGACAACGGCGTTATAATCAGCCATTTCTTGTACACCTCTTTTCGTGATATCCCCTGCACGCTGTCAGAAAAACGCTTACATCAGAGTTGTCAGCCCAGAACAAGAAGGAACGTCTCACTGCCCAGCAAAAGAAAACAAACAAATACAACAACTTACACGAGACATTATACGTCGGTACAAACCATAAGTAAACAGACAAATAAAAATAAATATACATAAACAAAACTAAACGGAATACATGCGCCATCCAGGGCGCGAGGCGGTGCAGACGTTCATCTGCGCGCCGTCAAACCCGACGCACCAAGCGGGAGAGAAGCCCTTTCGCTCCTCTCCACCGCTGCGTCAATATCGCTTCAAATTCAAAAATCAAATCACCAACTGCTGCCGCCTACCCCCCGCTTTGCAATCCGTTCCTGGTAGCCGCTCTCCAAAAACGCACGCATCGGATCAGGCGGCAATCCTCTTTCCTCGCGCACAGCGAGCAACAGGGGTGTCACATCGATTTCAAACGCAGTGCGCAGCGCGTTCTCCGCGCCTAACACGTCATTGTTCTCCTGTTTCTCCTTGAGTTCGGCGTGATTAATCAGCAACGCCTTCGCATACTGCGTCTGAATGTTGCAGATAGAGCGAATCATCGCCGGGATCTTTGGCTCAATCGCGTGACTCTGGTCAATCATATACGCGATATTCTCCGCCGTCTCGCGAACCTTTACATCTTCATCGAGATGAGCATCCAAGATTTGATAGAAAATCAAGAACAACTCATACGGATTGCTGGAACCCACAATTAGATCATCGTCAGCATACTTCCGGCTATTAAAGTGAAATCCGCCCAATTTCCCTTCGTCCAACAAATAGGAGACAATGTGCTCGACATTCGTGCCAAGCGCATGATGGCCCGTATCGACCAACACCTCCGCCTGAGGTCCGAGTTTCTGCGCGGCTTGAAATGACATGCCCCAATCGGCGACATCCGTATGATAAAATCCCGGTTCAAAAAATTTGTACTCAATCAACATTTTCATGTCCGGAGATAGCGCCCGGTACGTCTCCTCCAGCGCCTCCTGCAACCACCGCTTACGGCGGCGCAAGTGCCCTTGTCCGGGGTAGTTCGTGCCGTCCGCAAACCACAGGCTCAATGCATTCGAGCCCACTTGTTTCATAATATCGACGCATTCCAGGAGGTGATCGACAGCTTTCCTGCGAATCGACGCATTGGCATTCGTCACGCTGCCCAACATGTAGTCATCGTCCTGAAACAAATTCGGATTGACAGCGCCAATTTTCAGGCCAACCGATTCTGCATAGGATTTCAGCTCCTGATAATCGCTCACTTTATCCCAGGGAATGTGAATAGCCACCGCTTCACACGCCCCTGTCAGCCGATGAACCTCTGCAGCATCGTCGAATTTTTCATAGGGATTTCTCGGGACACCCACTTTTTGAAACACTTTAAACCGCGTCCCAGAATCCCCGTATCCCCACGACGGCGTCTCAATCTGGAGACGGACGAGCTTTTCCTTCACCCATGCCAAATCGATTCCTCTATCCCGCTGCTGTTCCTCAAACAACGCGTACGCCCGGTCGCTCCATTGACTCATCATTCCATGCCTCCCATCGACATGCACTTTGATTACCGCGGAAAAGCGGCCGCCACCCCACCATCAATCGTCAACATACAACCGGTCGTCTTCGCTGATCTCGGCGAGGCAAAGAACAAAATGCCTTGCGCAATGTCATCCGTGGTAATGTTCACGTTCAACAACGTGCGTTTGCGATAATGCGCTTCCAGTTCATCCGGCGCAATCCCGTAGGCGCGCGCCCGCTCTTCTCGCCAAGCCGAGTTCCAAATATTCGATCCCCGCAGCACCGCATCCGGCAGAACAGCATTGACGCGAATCCCATGCGGCCCGCCCTCGACCGCCAAGCAGCGCGCAAGGTGTCCCTCCAGCGCCTTGGCCGCACTGTATCCTGCAGCGTCTTTACCGGCGTAAATCGCATTCTTCGACGTCACAAAAATCACGGACCCGCCCAGTTGTTGCTCTATCATCACCCGAAACGCCTCGCGACTCGTCAAGAAATACCCTGTGCCCAAGACGTCGATGTTGCGGTTCCAATCCTGTAACGACGTCTCGACGAGCGGAGAGGAACTGGCGAGCCCGGCGTTCGAGACAAAAATATCCACTCCGCCGTATTCAAGCACCGCGTCGCGGAATGCCGCCGCCACCTTCGCTTCGTCCGTGACGTCGAGCAACACGCCGATAGCCGTCCCTTCGCCGAATTCCGCATTGATTTGCCCGGCCAAGTCAACAGCCGATGGATATGCCAAGTCGGCCAACACGACGTGAGCCCCTTCACTCGCCATTCTGCGAGCCGTGGCCCCGCCAATCCCGCCAGCGCCACCGGTAATCAAAGCGACCTTGCGAGCCAACTCCTTTTCCGGCGGAGCAAGCGAGAGTTTGTATAATTCAAGCGGCCAATACTCGACGTCAAACGATTCCTTTTCGCCGAGTGACACAAAGTTCCCGAGTGTCGTCGCGCCCTTCATCACAGACACGGCGCGTCGATACAGCGCAATCGCCACATTCGCCATCTTTTTGTTCTTACCCGTTCCAATTGCGCCAATTCCCGGAATGAGAATGATGCGCGGATACGGGTCGTGCATGGGGACGTCGAGATCGACATTTTTTTCGTAGTACGCGATGTACTCTTCCTTGTACGCCTTCAATTGAGCCCGGAGTTTCTCTTTTAACAGCGTGACATCTTTCGTCCTCGGGTCCCAATCGACATAGAGCGGCTTCCGCTTGGTATGGACGAGGTGGTCCGGACAAGCCGCACCGATTTGCGACAATGTCCCGGCGTCGCTACTGCATACAAACTGCAGAATATCGTCCCCAGCGTCATACGTCAGGATGGCATGTTGATACTCAGACACCGTCCCGCGAATGGTCGGCAACACCGCAGCGGCAATCTCGGTGCGCTCATTCTCCGGCAACACGTCGTATTTCGCCCCACCAAACAAGTTGTCGGGCTGTACCCGTGTTGCGATATAATCCGCGACTTCTTCAATGATGCGAATGGTGTTCGCATAGCACTCGTCGGAGGTATTGCCCCAGGTAATCAGACCGTGTTTCTCCATGAGCACCAATTCGCACTCGGGGTGGTTTCGCACGGCCTCGCCAATCATCTTCGACAACTGAAACCCTGGGCGGATATAGGGAACCCAAACCGCGCGAGAACCAAATATCTCATCGGCGATGGCGCGCCCATTGTCACTGCAGCAAAGCGAGATGATGCTATCCGGGTGGGTGTGATCGACATGGGGATACGGGATAAACGCGTGCAGCAACGTCTCAATCGAAGAGCGCGGGTGCTTGCTATCCAACATGCACTGTGCGAGATACGAGACCATTTCCTCGTCGGACATGGCGTCGCGTTCAAAGAGTGGCAGTACTTCGTCCAAGCGAAGCGCTGTAAAACTCCGCTCGGTCGCCTCCGCCAAGTCTGAGCCGCTGCCCTTCACCCACAACACGTTGATTTCGCGGCCCATATGGTCGATGGCCTTCGACTTTACAGACGTGTTGCCACCTCCCCAATTGCAGACACTCCTATCGGCGCCGAGTTTGTTTGACCTCGTGACCAGTTCCTCTAATCCAGCCAATTTGTCCATCGTCAACATGTAGCCAATCTCCTCTCTCCTAGGTTTATATCGATAGTCTTTGAGACTCCGCTTGCTTTTCGACAATCCGCTGGAACTTGGCGTACGCGGATTCCCACAAATCGACGTCCCGCGGCGCGTAGGTCACAGGCTCGACTGAGCGAATGACGAGTTCCGTCATGTCCGATGGCGTCGCAATTTCACCGAGTGCCAAGAGTTGCACCAACACATTGCCCATTGCACTGGCTTCACTCGGGCCGGCTACCACCATGCGCGCGGTCGCATTGGCGGTGAACTGGGACAGCAGTTGATTTTGCGATCCGCCCCCGACGATGTGCACCGCCGCATAATGCCGCCCGGTCACCAGTTCCAGTTCGTCCAGGACCATGCGGTATTTCAGCGCCAGGGATTCGAAAATGCCACGGACCAGTGACCCTGCGTCGGTTGGTGGGGTTTGCCCAGTCTCGACGCAGATTTGCCGAATGGTATCCGGCATATTTTCAGGCTGCAACAGCCGTACATCGTCGGGATTAAACAGAAACTGAAACGGTTCTGCCATGCGAGCACGATGAATCAACCGCTCAATGTCCGCCTGCTCTCCAACCGACTCGAGTACGCGCTGCGTCTCTTGAATCAACCACAGTCCCATGACATTTTTGAGCAGTCGATAATTCCCTAAGCCGCCTTCATTAGTGAAGTTCAACTGTTCCGTCAATTCATTAATCATCGGCTCCGCAACGACAGTGCCCATCAGAGACCAAGTGCCAGAACTGATGTAAGCGTAGTGCTGTCCATCCGTCGGCACGGAAACAACAGCACAAGCGGTATCATGAGAGGTGGTATGAATCACGCGCGTCGACGATACCGGCCCCATACGCAATAGTTCTCGATCTCGCACATAACCTAAAGCGCTTCCAGCGGGTACAATCGAAGGCAAGAGCCCATCCGGCAACTGAAGCTGCGCCATTAATTCTCGATCCCACTCGCGCAACCCCGCGCACATCAACTGCGTCGTCGTGGCATTCGTGAACTCCGCCGCAATTTCACCACACAGGAAGAAATTCAAGAGGTCGGGGATGAGCAACAGTTTGTGTGCAGCAGACAATAGATTCTCATTCTCGCGCTTCATCGCATACAATTGATACAGCGTATTGAATGGCTGCAACTGAATTCCTGTCCGCAAAAACAGTTCCGCTTTTCCGAGTTTGTCCACCACCTCAGCCATCGCAGACACATTGCGCCCGTCGCGGTAGTGCCTCGGCAGATCTAACAAGTGGCCGTTACTGTCGACAAGCCCATAATCGACCGCCCAGCTGTCAATTCCTAACGCCGCCACTTGGCCGTGCGTTTTGACGACTTCGGCGATGCCCCACTTCATCTCTTGATAAATGGAATAGAGATTCGTGTACATCCGATCAGCAATATAAACCGGTTGATTTCGAAATCGCCTGACCTCTTGCAAGCTTAACGTGGCACCATTGAACGATGCACGCATGACCCTTCCAGAGGACGCGCCTAAGTCAATGGCTAGTAAGTTCATCATGACGTTCTCACCTCCGCAGACCTGCCGTCGAAGATTACATTTTTGATTATACACCATTATCTTTGTTTATGTTTATTTTTATATGATTTTATAGAAAAAAAACAAAAGCAGCGCGCTATCTTCTCGCGCGCTGCCTGACTCCAGCCAAGTACATGGCGTAACCAACCGCGTTGCGAACCACGTCGAGTTCGATATTCCAAATCGGCGGTGGCCCCGGCCGCCAGTTGACTTCGTAGAGCCACAGGCGACGACGTTCGTCAATTCCGACATCAATGCCCAACTCGTCATACGATTGCCCGGATACGCGCTCTAAATGACGCGCCAGCCCAATGCCAAAATCAGCTAATTCGGCAAACATCGCAGACGACCGGGCGCCAAACTCACGCTGAAAAAATAATTGCGGGAACATCGTGTAGCCACCGCTGCTGAGATTCGGAATGACGCCGTTCGCGCTAGCCATGCGCGGATAGACCGCGGTCAACGTCCAATCCCCTGTCTTATCCTTTTGCACGTGAATCCGAAAATCGTACGTGACACCATCTTTGGTCTGTGAGACGATGAACGGCTGCATCAAATAGTCCGTCGTCCGCAGGCGCAGATTCATCGCCGACGTCAATTCGGACGCCGTATAGAACTGCGTGACACCTGACTCTGTCACCCGATAGCGAGCAGATTGCCGATTTGCTGCCGCTTGCCGCCGAATATAGAAAATCCCCTTACCCTGTCGACCTGACACTGGTTTGACGACGATTTTCCCGTGCTGGTCCGCATAGTCAATCACATCCCGACCGTCCCCCACCCGCCGAGACGGAATCAGGTAATCCGCAAATACCCTTCCAGACAAAATCCGCCGATACACGGTGAGCTTGTTGCCGACCGAATGACTGGTCACAGGAACCGTTTCGAGCATCGCCTCGACCAGCTTCGCCCCAACGCCATCCTGCGGCGTCCTGTCGTTGTAGACGACGTCTGGAAACGGCATGGTGCGCTCGCGATAACGCCCATTCTCATAAACAAGCCCTTGAACGGTCTTTGAAGCCAAGTCAATCCGCCGAGGGGAAAAATAGAACAACAACGCGCCCTCCATCTTCGCCACAGCCTGAAACGCGTACAATTTCCGAACCTTTTCCGGATCTCGCCGAATATGCAAGTAGCCAATTCGCGGTTTCTCCGTCATCGCGCACGCCCGCTTTCTCGCACTGTAAAATGAAGATAACCCGCCGCGCGCGCTGCAGCTTCGCGTGCAAAGTCCAACGAGTCTTCATCCGAAGCGATGACATACGCATAACGATGCCCCATCGACTTCGGGCGCTGAACTTTATCCCCTTTGCGCGGCTTAATCGATACCACTCGAACCCCCGGCACTCGCTCGGCGCGCGCCCGACCTTCAACCGACTCCAGGATACCTGTTTGATTTACAGTGACAAACTGGGTGTAAACGTGTTGCCGCGTCCGCCCCCGCAAATCAATCGATTGCCCGACCATCAATTTCAGCGTCTGCTCGGCGAGATTGACCCCATAGGCCAGTTCAATCATCCGATTCATCGCGCTTCCCGACATCCGTGGATTGATTTCAATGACCTTCCACGCATCACCGCGGCGGCGCAGTTCGATATGACACGGTCCGTGCTCGAATCCGAGCTTCATGACAACGTCCTTCACCGCCTCGCGCAAACTGTCGAGCAACTCGCGCGGTGGCCGGATGAGAACGGCATACCCCGCTACAATCATTCGCCCTTCATGCTTCAACATGTGCTGCTCGACAATCGCAACGATATGAATGGTTCGCCGTTGCACCAGAACCTCTACAAGGTACTGCGGCCCACGAATATATTCTTCAATGAGAATTCGCCCGAAAGGATGCTTCGCAGTCAACTGGCGAATGCGGTGCCTGCATTGCTGCGGGGAAAATGCCCGGATGACATCTTTCGATCCCGCTGATCCCGGCCGCTTCATCACCACCGGATACCAACCGATCCGCCGAACCACCTGTTCAATGGGGCGCCGTCCATCGTAGACGAGATACCTCACGTTATACGGCGTACCCGCCAATGCTGCACGCGTCTTGACCTTGTCTTCCATCACCGCCATCGCGTTTGCCGACAACCGCCCACCGCAAAACTGGTTGTGCAAACGCGCGGCGCGCGAGACGTTCGGTTCGACAAAACTCGTAATGGCCTGCAGGTCGCGCCCATTGTTCCGCAAGGATTGAATGACGCGTCGCACCTTCGCCTCGTGCGCCAAATCCGTATATATCATCTCGTCGACATCCGGAAAGTCGCGCGCTTCTTCGACAAACGACTTCCTATCCGTCAAGAGCACCGTATGATAGCCTAATTCCTTCGCGGCTTGAATGGCTTCCCTACTCGATCCGCTCCTCTGACAACCTAGGAACACAATGGTTTCCATCGATTTCAGCCCCCTCGCATCGCCACATAGATATGCCAATGGGGGTACAAGCGCAGCCGATACGTGTCCCTACTACACGGCCAAACAAAAAAGAACACACTGCTCTGCCATTGGCCGCAGCATGTTCTGATGCCCCATAAACTTGATTTATTAATTTACTGATTTACTGCTCAAAATCCCCTGGATGATAGGCGATCTGCCGGCTCGCCACAATCACCAGCGCAGCTTCCTCGTCACTGTAGTCCACCGCGCCATCCCCCGTGTAAAACCAAACTTTCTCTACCGCTACACCGTTCTCCTCGCGAAAAATAAAGACGTTCACCTCGTCCTTAAGCCGCAGGACTTCGTCAATCTCCGGGGTCTTCGCCGTCTGCACAGTGAACTTCCACCCGCTGCCCTCCTGCGCGTAGGTAAAGGGAATGTTTCCTTTATCCGAATCAAACAACACCCGTGAGCCGACACCATGATGAATTCTCAGCCGTTCATGCACCGCAGGGCACCTCCTATGGCAAGTCAATGAGCATCAACCGGGACGGCGATGTCGCGCGGACTTCAAGTTTTGACAGTTCCGTAATCCGAGCGGAGTCCCGCTTGTGCAGTTCTGTCTCGTCGCCCACCTGGATATCACCGTCGATGACAAACAGAAACATTCGACGCGTCGAGGTTGTCTCATAGCTCCTCGTCTCGCCAATCGCCAAGTCAGTGAGATAAATCGTCATGTCCTGGTGGATTTTCGCGACGTGATCGGATGCGTCTGTCGAGACGACCGGCGTCCACTGCCGAGCCAGCGCGTCCACATCAAAACGCGTGATTTCGTAAGAGGGCTCAAGTCCCCGCTCCTCCGGCTCAAACCACATTTGTAACAAGTTGAGCTCTTCATCCGTCGAAGCGCTGTATTCCGTGTGAATGATGCCACGACCTGCCGTCATCCGCTGAATTTCACCCCACGACGTGACACCGACATTGCCCAAATTGTCCTGGTGCCGCAACTTGCCAGTCAGGACGATGGAGACGACCTCCATGTCACTGTGTGGGTGTGCGCCAAACCCCTTCTGCGGCGCAATAAAATCGTCATTCAACACGCGCATTGGACCGAAGCGGGTATTATCCGGATTGTAGTAGGGGCCAAACGAAAAGCTAAAATTGGAACGAAGCCAGTCGTGCTCGGCGTGAAACCGCGAATCAGCTGGGTATACCTCAATCATAACAGTCCTCCTGACGCATATGCGTTCCTGAAAAAAGGCGGCAGGCAAGGATACGTCCACATCTGGTCACAGGCACAGATGGGCCCCGCCAATTCACTTCCATCAGGTTAGTTACTTTATTTTTCATCATTATAACTTTGATCGCGCCGAAGATGAACCCTCATCGGAAATTTGCCCGATGGTAGGGTGCGCGTAGGGTCGGGAGGCCAGTGGCGGCATGGGAGCCAGTGGCGCGCCTGGGGCGGATCGACAATGGGCTGGCGGCGGGGCGGCATCGGGCGAGGCGGCGGCGGGGCGCAGAGAATCCCGGATTGTGGCACGCAGTCTGGCGCAAATGTCTTATTAAGACATGCGGAGCTGTTTCGGCGCCGATAAGACATCAAATCTGCACTAATTCTCGGTTTTTCAGCTCTATCGGATGGCGTAAAATAGTTTGTGTAAGCAGTCCACAAAATAGGAAAAGTAGGGTATCCTCAAGATTGCTGAAGTCCAGAGGAGATGACCCTACTTTGTATCAGACTAACAAAGAGTTGCTTGCCGCACAACTGGAAATGGAAATGTCGAAGTTCATCCAAGAGCGTTTGGAGCTCATTATGCGTGAGGAGATCCACAACTTCCTGACGGTAGAGCATCCGGAATTGAAGAACAGTCGCAACGGATATTACACGAGGACGCTGGATACACGGTTTGGGCGGATTGAGGATTTACATGTTCCTCGAGACCGGGAAGGTGAGTTTCAAACCAGCATATTTGAGCCGTATAGTCGGCGAGATGCTTGGTTGGAAGAAACCATCATCGCAATGTACAAGGGCGGTATGAGTACGCGTGAGGTGGGGCAATTCATTGAACGGATGCTTGGTGTTCAATACTCGCCGACCACCATTAGCAACATCACGAATATCGTATTACAGGATGTAGATGCTTGGCGCAAGCGCCCCTTAAAACGACGGTACTCTGTCGTGTACATGGATGGGATGTATGTGGCGCTCAAGCGGGATACCGTGGACAACGAATCCATCTATGTCGTGATGGGAATTGATGAGGATGGACACCGAGAAATCCTTGGCTACTATGTGGGTGGCACGGAGAGCGCTACATCTTGCCGAGAGATTTTCAATGATCTGCGTGCGCGTGGGCTTGAGGAAATCCTGATTGGTGTAGCAGATGGGTTGACCGGACTGCAGGAAGCCTTCTTATCCGTCTACCCGAAGGCCGATTTCCAACGCTGTGTTGTTCACAAATTACGCAACATCATTGTGAAAGTCCGAGCCAAGGACAAGGCAACGGTTCTTGCGGATTTGAAGGGCGTATATTCCAGTGAGACCTACGAGGAAGCGCTAGGATGCTTCAGGCAATTCGAGAGCAAGTGGAACGCGAAGTACCCACGTGAGGTGCAGTCGTGGCGAGAGGACTTGGACAACCTCCTGGTCTTCTATAAGTACCCTGCAGCGATACGGTATGCTATCTATACGACTAACGCGATCGAGCGGACAATTAAGGAAATCCGCAAGAGAGTCAAGCCAATGAATAGCATCGCGAACCTTGAGGCGGCTGAGAAGATCGTGTATCTGTTCGCAACAGGCTATAACGAGAAATGGTCGAAACGCGCCTTGCGGGGATTTGCGGATACAGGTACCCAGAAGCGCCTCCGTGAGATGTTTGCTGAAAGGTACGGTACTGAGGAAACGAAATAAAGCCTGTGGATTTGATGGACAACCCAAGAATAGGGTTGCCCACAAGCTCCACAGGCTCTGCACAGGGGAAGCCGCTTCGCTCCTCCCCTCTGGCCAAAGGCCATTCACCCCTCCCACTCAGGCTGTAAGACGTGAGGGATGGATATATTTACCTTGGTAACGTACAAGACAGCAAGGTGCCTGTTCGGAATATTCAACGAAGAGACTTAAAAAACACGAAGACTCGCAATGATGAGGATCTCCCCTGATTCCTACATGCGGATTTACACAGACTTCTTGACGCTACCCTCTATCGGGCAGGTCTTGAGTAAATAGGGCATTTTTCGTGCCTTAAATCGACCAAACCTATCGAAAGTCTGAAAATAAGGTAGATTTTCTGCGCTATTGCCGCCGTCCAGCGACCAGCCCCCCGGCCCAGCAGTCGATCCGCCCCGCATCCGCCCCACGCCCCCACAAAGATACCCGGTTGGCTATGCTCAGCCAACCGGGTATCCGCCCCTATCCCGCTACAATTAATCCACTCAGTACGGTTTCGCCGAATGCGAGTCGTGCACTGCCTCTGTGACTGCAGCACCGGCTTCTCGCGATCCGAGCGGGCCCGCCACCCCGCCTTGCTGGGCCGCCTTCAATTTCAAACCTTCCGCCACGCGGCGGCCGTATTCCGCATCGGCTTTGGTGAAGTGCTAGATCATCTTATCCTGAATCACCTTGCGGCACTTGCTTAAGCCATTGACGAGGTTGGCGATTAAATCGTTGCGCTCCCAGTCCTCAAACGCCCGGTAGCGCTCGCCGGCCTGCTTAAAGTCGTTGGTCCTGTCAATTTTTTGGCGCACCAAGTGGCCGCTGACATATGGCGTGTACTCCTTGCCGCCCTCTTTCCCCTCTTCGAGGCCACCAAGCGACGACGGTTCGTAGTTGACGTGTGGATTCGGCCTGTCCACGTGGTATAACATCTGCCCGCCTTCCTGGTTCGTCGCCACGCGCTTGCGCGGCGCGTTGATAGGTAGCTGCAGATAATTGGGGCCCACGCGGTAACGCTGCGTATCCGAGTAAGAGAACGTGCGGCCCTGCAGCAATTTGTCATCCGAAAAATCGAGGCCATCCACCAGCACGCCTGTGCCAAACGCCACCTGTTCGACCTCGGCAAAGTAATTTTCCGGATTCTTATTCAGGACCATTTTGCCCACAGGGAGAAACGGGAACTGTTCTTCCGGCCAGATTTTCGTCGGATCGAGCGGATCAAAATCGAGTTCCGGATGTTCATCGTCGCTCATGATTTGCACGCAAAGCTCCCACTCTGGATAATCTCCACGTTCAATCGCCTCGTACAAATCCTGGGTCGCGTGATTGAAGTTTGTCGCCTGAATCTCGGTGGCTTCCTGCTGTGTCAGATTGCGAATGCCCTGCGACAAAGGCTGCCAGTGATACTTGACAAGCACCGCGACACCGTCGGCGTTGACCCATTTATACGTATTGACACCCGAGCCTTGCATCTGTCGGTAATTGGCAGGAATACCCCACGGCGAATACAAGAAAGTCACCATGTGCGTGGCCTCTGGCGAGTTGGCGACAAAGTCGAAAAATCGCTCCTCATCCTGGATGTTCGTCACAGGATCCGGCTTGAACGCATGCACCATATCCGGAAACTTCATCGCGTCACGAATGAAGAACACTTTCAGATTGTTGCCGACCAAATCCCAATTGCCGTCCTCCGTGTAGAACTTGACGGCGAAGCCGCGCGGGTCGCGCAAGGTCTCTGGCGAGTGCGTGCCATGAATGACCGATGAGAAGCGCACAAAGACTGGCGTACGCGCACCTGGTGTCTGAAACAGCTTAGCCCGTGTGTACTTCGAGACCGGCTCATCCCCAACCTTGCCGTATGTCTCAAAGTAGCCATGGGCACCGGCCCCTCTGGCATGGACGACGCGTTCCGGGATGCGCTCGCGATCGAAATGCGTAATTTTCTCGAGAAAATCGTAATTCTCAAGCGTGGTCGGACCGCGCCGCCCATGCGCCCATTGCCTTGTTCCATCAATGATGTCCTCCCTCATCCGCCGCGGACGGCGAATTTTGCACTGCGTGGCCCTGCACACGGAGTTGTGCCCCAAGCGAGCGCAAAAAGTCAAACGCGAAACCAAGGGCGAGGCCGACATCCGGGTCACGCATCGCGCCCAGGAGCTTGATCGGCCCTCGTACCGGTTCGATATCACCGTTCTCCGCGCGTTCCGTGGTATTGGTTAACGCTTGGACGACCCCAGACAAGGACGAGACATCGAGGACGCCAAGCATCTGCACAAGTCCCATCATATTTTTGAGGCCCTTTGCATATTGCGGCTTACCCGCTTGATTGACGACGATTTCCAGCACATCTGTCCCCTGTTCGAGCAAAGCCGTAGCCATGTTGAGGAATTCTGTCTCATGGAGACGCCGAGCCAGCTTCAAAATTTGGATCACGGCGTCCTTACTCTCAACCAACTCATCCTCGATGCTCATTTGCGCTTCGTAGAATACCTGCTCTGGGGTGACTTCGTGTTGTGCGACCCGCCGTATCGCTTGTGCCATTCGCGCTTCCCTCCTAACGCTGTTTGACCTTGTCCTCTGTCACGGTGTCATCGGTCAGTGGCCGATAATCGCGCCGCTTCCACTTGCGCTCGACCATGACGCCAGGACGCGGTTGTGGATTACCCAATCGGAAGTTGCCACGCACCATCGGCGACGGCCCCTTGTCCTCCAGCACTTCCATCCGCACCGAAATTTCCTTGTACGCCGGCGTATGCGTGATATCGTCATGGTAGCTACTGGTGAGGTAATTCACCGCTTCGTGATCATCCGCCGTGTTCATCGGCAAATACACTTCTTTCCCCGATACTCGATCCGTCACGACGACGCGCAGCTTCACCTGGCCATATGGAGAAACCAAACGGACGAGCGCGCCGGTCGAAATCTTGCGCTCACGCGCCAGTTCCTTGGAAATCTCCAGGTAGGCAGTCGGGGTTTTCTCGCGAATGCCGGCCACCCGATAGGTCAAATTCCCCTCGTGGAAGTGCTCGAGCATCCGGCCGTTATTGAGGTGCAAGTCGTACGCTTCGTTCGGTTGCAGCACCGGATCGCGATAAGTCGGCGCGTAGAATCTCGCCTTCTTATCCGGGAACCCAAATCCGTCCAGATAAAGCACCGGCGTGTCCGTTCCATCTTCCAACACGGGCCACTGTAAACTGTGATATCCCTCCAGCAGTTCGTAACGGACGCCCTTCATCAATTCCGTGAGTCCACACGCCTCTTCGAGAATTTCCGACGGGTGTTCGTACGTCCAGTTCGCACCCAATCGATTCGCCAGGTCGGTAAGAATTTCCCAATCCGGTCGCGATCCCGCCATCGGCTCAAACACTCGATACAACCGCTGAATCCGGCGCTCCGTGTTGGTGAACGTCCCCTCTTTTTCGAAACTCGGCGCCGCCGGGAAGATGACATCCGCAAACTGCGCGGTCTTGCTGAAAAACACATCCTGCACGATAAAGAACTCAAGTTTCTCAAACGCCGCTTGCACGTGGTTGGCGTTGGAGTCCACAATCGCCATCTCCTCGCCCATCACATACATGGCCTTGAGTTTCCCCTCGTGAATCTTTTCAACCATCCGATGGTTGTCTGCCCCCGGGTTCGTCGGCAATTTCACACCCCAGGCCCGTTCGTACTTCGCGCGCACGTTCTCGTCGTCAACAAACTCATATCCCGGCATATACGTGGGCGCACACCCCATATCGCCTGCACCTTGCACATTGTTGTGCCCACGCAGCGGGTAAGCGCCGGTATTCGGACGCCCGACATTGCCCGTCGCGAGGAGCAAATTACAAATCGCCGTGCTCGTCTCACTGCCCGCGATGTGCTGCGTGACGCCCATGGCCCAACAGATACACATGGAACTCGCATTGTGAATCATCTCGGCAGTCTCAACCAAAATGTCCTTCGACAGTCCGGTTTGCTCCTCGGCGTACTCCAAGGTGTACGGTTCCAGCCACTTGACAAAATCGTCAAATCCATTGGCGTGCGCTTCGATAAACTTCTTGTCGTGCCAACCTTGATCGATGATGTATTTGGTCACCGCCGACAGCCAAATCAAATCCGTCCCCGGCTTTGGATGCAAGAAGATGTCCGCCCGATTCGACAAGTCGTTGCGCCGCAAATCCGCGACAATCAATTTCTGTCCGCGCTTCTTGTGGGCACGCCGGATACGCGTCGACAAAACTGGGTGAGATTCCGCTGGATTGGCGCCGACAATCATGACGAGATCGCTATTCGCCAAATCCTTGATAGAACCGGTATCCCCTCCGAGCCCGAACGTCCGCTTCAGTCCCTCCGTGGCTGGCGTCTGGCAATAACGCGAACAGTTGTCGATATTGTTGGTGCCAATCACGGCCCGCGCGAACTTTTGCATCAGGTAATTTTCCTCGTTCGTGCACTTGGACGAAGAAATCAACCCAATCGCATCTGGACCATGCTTTTCCTTAATCTCCGACAAGCGCTGTGCTGCGTAATCGAGCGCCTCTTCCCAGGACACAGGCACGAATTCGTCTCCACGGCGGATCAACGGCGAGGTTAACCGCTCGTCGCTGTTCACGAAGTCCCATCCAAACTTCCCCTTGATGCAAGTGGAGATTTGATTGGCTGGTGCCTCCATCTGCGGCTCCACTTTCAATATCTTGCGGCCCTTTGTCCAAACGTCAAAACTGCAGCCGACCCCGCAATATGTACAGACCGTCTTCGTGCGTTTAATCCGCGACTCGCGCATCTGAGATTCGATTTCGGAAACGGTGAAAATCGGGCCATAACCTGGCTCAATCTCCTTCGTGAGGTGAACCATCGACTCCCACAGGGACGGTCGGATGCCGGTCATGTACCCTGCCTCGCCCAACATGTTTTTCTCCATCAGCGCGTTACACGGACACACCGTCACACAATGCCCACAAGAGACACACGACGACTCTTGGATGGGGCGGTCATCGTCCCAGATGACCCGTGGATGTTCTCGTTCCCAGTCAATCGACAAGACTTCGCTGACCTGCAGATTCTGGCAGGCCTCCACGCAGCGGCCACAGAGGATACATTGGTCAGGGTCATAGCGATAAAACGGGTTCGAGTTGTCCTGCTCGTACGGCTTCGGCTCAAACGGGTACTTTTGGTGTTCGACCCCCATGTGCATGGACGTGTTGTGCACAGTACAATTCCCGTTGTTGTTATCACACACGGTGCAATACAACTCGTGATTGTGCAGAATCCGATTTAACGCCTCCATGCGAACCTCAGGCGAACGGCCGGCGGTACTGATTTTCATGCCGGACGTTGCTTTCGTGGCACATGCCCTCTGAAGTTGCCCATCGACTTCACAAATGCATGTATCACACGTTTCAATCGGCCCCAGCGCCTCGTGATAACAGATATGAGGATAGTGATCGTTCACAGATAAAATGGCATCGAGCACACTAGCTCCGGATTCCACTGCGGCCATCACGCCGTCAATTTCGAGTGAGATCAATTGCCCATTTTGGGAATCACTCTGGCTCATCATCTCAACTCCTCGTCAGGTTGTTAGCAGTTCCATACATGTAAGCCTTACATTGTCCACAAACTACAACAGAATAGCTTTCTACCTGTACAAGTTTTTGGAATTGGTGAGCGGGTTATTCACGTCCATGGCGATCTTGGCAATTCGCTCAGAAAGGGTTTCAAAGACGATGTTTCACACACCACAAAAAATTGCTGAAATCACAGTAAACGCAGGTGAAAGCAAAGCTCGACTGCCTATGCCGAGCCTGCTGATACTGGGCTTTCTCGCAGGGGCATTCATAGCCATCGGCTTTCTCCTCGACATCCGCGTCAGTGGCGATCTCCCACCGCAATGGGGATCATTCGGCTCCTTCCTCGGGGCCGCAGTCTTTCCCGTCGGACTTATCCTGTGTGTTTTGGCGGGCGCCGAATTGCTCACAGGTGCATTGATGTCCCTGCCGATGGCCGCCTTCGCGGGACGTATTTCGTTTGGCTTGTTGATCCGCCACTGGATTGTGGTTCTCATCACGAACTTTATCGGCGCAGTATTTGTCGCATACTTCTTCGGCCACATTGTCGGTTTGACGGAGACGGGTCCATATTTGACGAAAACCGTTGCCGTGGCCAACGCAAAACTGGCGGACAATTTCGGTCAAGCCTTTGTCTCCGCCATCGGCTGCAACTGGCTCGTCTGCCTTGGCGTGTGGCTCGCCTATGGAGCCGAAGATTTTTCGGGGAAAATCCTCGGTATCTGGTTCCCTATCATGGCGTTTGTCGCTATCGGGTTCCAACACGTGGTGGCCAATATGTTTGTGATTCCCGCAGCCATCTTTGCAGGTCAAGCGACGTGGGGACAATACTTTGCTAACTTCGTCCCGGTGATGCTTGGCAACTTAGTTGGCGGTGCTTTATTTGTCGCAGTGGCTTATTACCTTGTTTACCTGCGCAAATCGTCCCAACAGGCATAACCCAAAAAACCACAACAAAGGGCCCTAAAGCGGGCTCTTTGTTCGAGGTTCCATCTCGTCAACATTTCAAATACTCTGAGTGTTAATATAGAGGGGAATCGGGCGCGTACAGGCCCGTTGAAAGGAGTTACCACATGAGCCATCCATTTGTGTTTGCTTGTGTCACACCACACGGGCTCCCCATCCTCGAAGAACTTTCTGGCGATGAACCAGATTTAATGGCGAAAACGAGACAAAGCATGAAACAACTGGGAGCCTGGATGCACGAAGCCGCTCCCGAAACGATCATTGTGTTGACGCCACATGGGTTGAAAATTGAAGGGATGTTTTCCGTATCCACGTCATCTTTCATGGCTGGGGAGATGTCAGAACAGACTGTCGCCATGATGGTCGGAGATGAGCGCCCAGAGAAAGGTGTTATCATACACTTCAAGCGCAGCGTAGACAGGGATTTAGCCAACGCGATTGTGACTGGCGCAGAAGCTCAATCCATCCCCGTTGCGGCAGCGAACTTTGCCACTGCACAAGGGCCATTTTCCACCCTGCCGCTCGACTGGGGCGCCATGGTGCCACTGCACTTCATGCCGGATGTGCCCGTCGTCGTCGTCACACCCTCGCGCAGCCTCTCGTATGATGACCACCTCGCCATGGGGCGCATCATCGCCCATCAAGTTCGCCAATCAGGGAAACGTGTCGGCCTCATCGCGAGTTGCGACTGGTCTCACGCACACGATGAACGCGGTCCTTATGGTTTCCACGAGAACGCCAAAGCGTTGGATACACAAGTCGTCGAGCTATTCAAGACGAACGCACTGGAGAAGATGACTTCGTTCTCAGACTCCTTCATCCATCACGCGAAACCCGACGGCATATGGCAGACCCTCATTCTCGCAGGCGCCATCCCGGAAGCATCACGTAACAACACGTTTCTCTCGTATGAAGTACCCACTTATTTCGGGATGATGTGCGTTGCATACCACGCATCGTAGAGGAATTTAGGTGGGGCAGTCGCCCCACCAATCGAACGCTGTTGCCAAACAAGTTACTATCAGAAAGCTTAGGTCAAACTGAGCTCAAAATCGGCCACAATCTCTCCGACCACTTCGTCTCGTGTATTTTTCACTTCTGGTGCCACATACTTTTGCAGCGCCTCAAGTTCATCGTTCGATAAAGCACCCAGAGTCGTCAGTGTCCGAATGACTACCGGTGGAATGACACGCGCATTGCCATCGCGCACTTTCATAGCAATACCGACAGATTGCTCCGGAATAGCCACCATCATGAACCCTTCTGCCCCGCCTTTGGCAAGAATACGACCGTGTGTCGCCGTCATCAAGTCGGTATCAAACCTGTCCGTTCCACCCACCAGTTGAGGATAGGCTCTCATGGCACTGGAAATTTGGCGCATCGCGTCACCGTGGACAAACGCATCGGGGTGAGCAAATTTCGCATACGCCTTCGCCCAATTCCGAACGGGTAGCGCGTGTACCGGGATGCCACACCCATCGACGCCAAGGACGATGTCTTGCTTTTGCACCTCGGTCAACTCGGCCACCACTTCTAAAATCGCTTGTTGCAAAGGATGATTCACCTGGTGATACGTGTGTATATCGGCGCCCACATGCTTCGAATAGGCCAACATACCCGAATGTTTCCCTGAACAATTGCTGTATAGAGAACTGAGCGACTTTCCTGCCTGAATCAGTCGATCATATGTCTCCATGCTATGTGGCATATGTGGGCCGCATTGAAGATACGATTCGTCGAGACCAATCTTTTCGAGAATCCGTTCTACCCGCTCCGTATGCTGCAGTTCACTGCTATGCGACGCGCAGAACAGCGCTAAATCCGCTTCGTCAAAACCATAGGAAGCCATCGCGCCTGACTCTACCACGGGAATCGCCTGTAATGGTTTACATGCGCTGCGCGCAAACGTCACCAACGTTGAATCTCCAAACTCGCCCACCAATTTGCCGTCACTCGATACAACGGCTATCACACCGGCATGCACGCTCTCGGCAATGCCTCCTCGCGTGACATACGCAAATGGTTTGTCCATATCCGGCACCTCTTTGCTGTCTTTTACAATACTATTGATACCTTTAGGTTACCACAAAGGTAACAAAGCGCTATGAGATTTCCGCACATCGGAGCCCAAATTTATAATCTGCATTCGCAGCATAGGCCATCGCCGAATAGAGATATGGGGAAGTAAATGGAGACATGATTTTGAGGAGGATTTCTCAATGGATCAACTAGCCCCACACGAAACACTGGAGCTACACGAACTTCTGGCATCGAACAGCATCGGCTTAGCCAAACATAAAAGCACCCTGCGAAAAATCCAGGACCCTGAACTGCGCCAACTGTACTTCATGTGCATTCAACAAGGGGAAAAACGAATTCAAGAACTCGCCGCGTTTCTAAAGATGGAGGTAGGCTGTTAATATCACCGCGATGCCGAACGCAAAAGATACGATCTACGCTGGAGACTTACTAACATTCGCCAAAACGAACGTTCGTAACCTCGCTATCGCCATCACCGAAACCGCAACGCCCGAAATCCGTATGACGCTCGAGAAAAATCTGCATGAAGCGATTCAATTTCACGCCCAAGTGTTTAACTACATGCACGCACGGGGACTGTATCCTGCGTATGACGTGGGAAAAACGATTGAATCGGATTTGCGTTTGGCCCAACTCGCCCTGTCCATCCCGACAAACATGGAATGCTAAGCTGCTCCTCACTCCCATTCCCCGCGGCAAGGCAACCATGGCTTTCAAGCCGAACCAACGCGCTGCCCCGGGTTGGGTACATACTCCGAAAGCACGCAGGTCAAACTAAAAATTCCTCACATAACAACACGCTGAAAAAGGTGATGCGACCATGATGACCAACGAACCAGAGGAATTGCCGCAAGTAGATAAACCCGAGATTGAAGAAACCACGCCACATCCCGATACACGAAGTCCATCCGCCGAAACACGCACAACGGCACGCTAGATCTGAAGAACCTGCACGCAACTGGTTGTCACAAACGTGGCAACCAGTTACCCGTACCAACACACGCCTGCTACGAAAACAATTCTGGCTCATGGCCGTGTGCAATTCGGCTCGATGCGGCAGCCGCAACGGCACCGACGAGATCGTCCAAAAATGTGTTCACTTTTCCCGTCGATTTATCGTTCAACGACTCAAGGATACCATGCTTCAATTTGTCAATATATCCATAATTGGTATAGCCAATGGTCCCATAGAGATTGAGTATGGACAACGCCAAAATTTCATCCACACCATAGAGGCTTTCATCGCGCTGGATAATATCCAGAAGAGGCCGCTTCAACAACCCGTCTTCCGCCAAGGTGTCCAACTCAATGCCTGTCAAAATCGCATTTTGAACTTCATGTTTTGCGAGCACCCGCATAACACTCTCCACACATTCCTCAAAGTTCAGATCCGGTATGTAATCTTTCTGAAGGAAGTAAGTCAAATCCGCAATATCCTGGATGTCTACCCCGCGACTTTGCAGTGCTTGAATCGCTACCTGTGTCCCAGTTTCGGTCGCCTTCGCTGACAAGCTGTTCCCTCCTGACGATTCACTCAAAACCCTGGTCAGGCATGTATTTAGCCATTGACCAGGGTCCAAAACCCGTGATTTTATCCACGATTCCCTTGTGCTGTAATGGACGGAAGTTTCGCCGTCTTCGATACTGTAATGGTGCTCAACATTTGCGGAGCCTGATTGCGGCCTGTGACCACGACGGCATATTGGCCAGCTTTTGTCGCATGTAACACATGTGTTCCTGTTACAAGGGCATTCGTGGGTCCACTTGTGGTGGCGCCACCGACACCCGTTCCTCCGCCAGCTCGCGTGCCGCCCGCAAAGCCAGCTGCGGTACCGCCCGCTGCACCGCCAGTAAAGCCATGTCCAGGAGTTCCGCCGTTAAACGCAGTCGATCCCGGCGCCGTCACACCCCCACGCGTCCCGGTCACAGTACCAGCTCCAGTCACGCCTGCACCCGCAGCATTCTGCCCAATGACAGTTTGCCCATTCCACGTAAGCCCAGCCGCTGCAGCCGCCCGCTGTGTGACAACGACAATGTTGGTGTTTCCGGCTTGATTCGTCCCGGCTTTAGTCCCCGTTCCCTCAACCCGGATGGTCCAGCCAACCGGCACTGTGACATGCGAAATATGCTGATTCGTCCCAGCCAGTGTCGCCGTCCGCCCCACATTCTGATAACGCAAGACAATCGCTTTGTGGGCTGCATCCACCTGAACCGTGTGGCGCTGATTCACAAACGTCCCCACGTCGCCCACACGGCTATGATTCCCACCATTTCGCCATCCCGTGGTGGCGTTCCCAACGGTATTCATCCCTTGCCCAACAGCGCTGCCAACCCCTCCAACGAACCCACCAGCGGCGGTATTATTTGCCGCATTGCCACACCCGGCAATCGGCAACAGTACCGAGCAGGCAAGCATCAGTGCACAAACTTTCCCCTTCATCAAACTCCCCCTCCCACATTCGAATTCGCTACAGTTTTCCCCCACCGATTTCTGGCCTATCCTCCACCGCAACACGCAGGTATTGGCAGCAGGAGGCGGGGTGGATGTGGTGGGAGTGGCGCGACGCGGCGCCGGGCGGCGGGGGCGGGGCTTGTGGGCCGGGAGTAGGCGGGGCGCGGGCTGGGGGCCGGGCTTGCGGCCAGGCGCGGTCGGATAGCGCACGATTTCTGCCTTATTTGTGACATTGCAGCGGATTCGCGGCATTTAGCGCATGAATTCTACCTTATGCCCGCAAAATCACCGGAAATCGCGGCCTGGGCCGGCGAATAGGGTATTTTTTCGACCTTATCCCGCGGCTTTTCAGTTGATATGTCTTATTAGGACATTCAGGTGGGTGACAGGGAGCCGCACATTGGCTTCGGAGACTGTCCGGGTCTCAAACCGGAGCCCTCGCCCCCGACCCGGCAGCATAGTGCACGTTTTCTACCTTATTTGTGACATTACAGATGGCGTAAAATAGTTTGTGTAAGCAGTCCACAAAATAGGAAAAGTAGGGTATCCTCAAGATTGCTGAAGTCCAGAGGAGATGACCCTACTTTGTATCAGACTAACAAAGAGTTGCTTGCCGCACAACTGGAAATGGAAATGTCGAAGTTCATCCAAGAGCGTTTGGAGCTCATTATGCGTGAGGAGATCCACAACTTCCTGACGGTAGAGCATCCGGAATTGAAGAACAGTCGCAACGGATATTACACGAGGACGCTGGATACACGGTTTGGGCGGATTGAGGATTTACATGTTCCTCGAGACCGGGAAGGTGAGTTTCAAACCAGCATATTTGAGCCGTATAGTCGGCGAGATGCTTGGTTGGAAGAAACCATCATCGCAATGTACAAGGGCGGTATGAGTACGCGTGAGGTGGGGCAATTCATTGAACGGATGCTTGGTGTTCAATACTCGCCGACCACCATTAGCAACATCACGAATATCGTATTACAGGATGTAGATGCTTGGCGCAAGCGCCCCTTAAAACGACGGTACTCTGTCGTGTACATGGATGGGATGTATGTGGCGCTCAAGCGGGATACCGTGGACAACGAATCCATCTATGTCGTGATGGGAATTGATGAGGATGGACACCGAGAAATCCTTGGCTACTATGTGGGTGGCACGGAGAGCGCTACATCTTGCCGAGAGATTTTCAATGATCTGCGTGCGCGTGGGCTTGAGGAAATCCTGATTGGTGTAGCAGATGGGTTGACCGGACTGCAGGAAGCCTTCTTATCCGTCTACCCGAAGGCCGATTTCCAACGCTGTGTTGTTCACAAATTACGCAACATCATTGTGAAAGTCCGAGCCAAGGACAAGGCAACGGTTCTTGCGGATTTGAAGGGCGTATATTCCAGTGAGACCTACGAGGAAGCGCTAGGATGCTTCAGGCAATTCGAGAGCAAGTGGAACGCGAAGTACCCACGTGAGGTGCAGTCGTGGCGAGAGGACTTGGACAACCTCCTGGTCTTCTATAAGTACCCTGCAGCGATACGGTATGCTATCTATACGACTAACGCGATCGAGCGGACAATTAAGGAAATCCGCAAGAGAGTCAAGCCAATGAATAGCATCGCGAACCTTGAGGCGGCTGAGAAGATCGTGTATCTGTTCGCAACAGGCTATAACGAGAAATGGTCGAAACGCGCCTTGCGGGGATTTGCGGATACAGGTACCCAGAAGCGCCTCCGTGAGATGTTTGCTGAAAGGTACGGTACTGAGGAAACGAAATAAAGCCTGTGGATTTGATGGACAACCCAAGAATAGGGTTGCCCACAAGCTCCACAGGCTCTGCACAGGGGAAGCCGCTTCGCTCCTCCCCTCTGGCCAAAGGCCATTCACCCCTCCCACTCAGGCTGTAAGACGTGAGGGATGGATATATTTACCTTGGTAACGTACAAGACAGCAAGGTGCCTGTTCGGAATATTCAACGAAGAGACTTAAAAAACACGAAGACTCGCAATGATGAGGATCTCCCCTGATTCCTACATGCGGATTTACACAGACTTCTTGACGCTACCACATTACAGCAGATTCGGGCCACTTAGCGCATGAATTTTACCTTATGCCCGCAAAATCACCGGAAATCACAGCCCAAGGTGCCGAATAGGGTATTTTTCCGCACTAGCGTTGCATTAAAATTTTTAGGGTTTGTCAAGAGGGGAGGCTAATTAAAACCGAACAGAAGGATTCGAATGTTCAAGATGTTGTAACCTCAAGGACATAAAAAATCCTTAGAATAGAAAGAACAGGTTGCCCTGTCCAAATCTAATCTAAGGACGCACATGGGCAAGCATATCATAAAATCCACATTGGCGGAATACCTTTCTCCACTGAATCCAGTGGAAATGTTGCGTGAGATTAAAACACTTGGTCTGGATAGGTACACGAAGAAACTCGATTCCATCACGTTTCTCCAATTGCTTGTGTTTGCCCAGTTGCAGCAAATCGACTCCTTAACCAGTCTGAGTGCCTTGTTGAACGAGAATCAACAACTACAGGCTGAACTTGGTCTCGAGTCGATCAGCACATCACAGTTGTCCCGTAAATTGAGACAGATGGACACGAAGTTTCCATCGTCCGTTTTCCAACGATGTGTTGCGCAAATTGCCCGTACTGTCGGGGCAAAGAAGGCCACACAGGCATTAAAGCGGATGAACTTGATTGACGCTTCGACCATCACGATGTGCGTCTCTCAATATCCGTGGGCAGAATTTAGGCAGACAAAGGCAGGTGTGAAACTGCACCTGCGCCTCGTATTTGAGAATGACCTGGCGTATCCGGATAAGGAGATTCTGACGCCTGCCAAACCAGCGGATAGGACTCAAATGGACAATCTGGTGGTCAATGAGCCAGATGCACTCAACGTATTCGACCGTGGTTACGTCGATTATCAGAAATTTGACGAGTATATCCTGAATGGAACACGCTTTGTCACACGACTTCGGGAGAATGCCAGCATCATGGAAGTGTATGAAGAGCGACCTGTGGCACAAGATTCACTCGTTGTTCGAGATGCAGTCATACGGCTGGGTTCGAAGTTCCGGAATATGGTTCATCCAACGCGCTGGCTCGAAGTACTGGACAGTGATGGACGAAGAATCATGATACTCACAAACGATTTAACGATGGATGCAACAGAGATTTGTGATTTGTATAGGAATCGTTGGCAGATCGAACTCTTCTTCAAATGGATTAAGCAACACCTGCATGTAAAGAAATTCTATGGGAAGAGCGAAAATGCGGTCTACAACCAATTGCGCATTGCATTGATTACCTTCTGTTTACTCGTGTTGTTGCGGTTGAGGGTCAAACATCCGGGAAGACTGCTCGATGTCTACAAATGTGTACGATGGCATTGGTCAGAGCCCTTCACAGAGTTTCGGTGTTATTTAAGCCGGCCACCCACAAGAGCATCAACTGGGCGAAAGAAGGTGAAGACAGAAGAAATCTTCGCAATGACGTTACAGCAGTACATAGACGAAGAGATTGAGCACTTAGAGAGTATGGTGTACGACCCAATCTGATAGCCAAAATGTGGGATTTGGGCAACTTGTTAAGGGAACTATGGCTTTTTAGTCCATCTAGGTCAAAACGATAGGTCTGAATATTCTGTTCTATATCATGGAGAGACGAATTGCCACGCTTGACATTTGCAAACGAGTTTAATGCAACGCTAGTGATTTTTCCGACCTTATCCCGCGGCTTTTCAGTTAACAAAAAGAGCCCCAAGGTCCCGCTTCTCAGCGTTCCCCTCAGGGCCCTTCTCTTCTCTCTCGCCTGGCAACGTCCTACTTTCCCAGGAGGTCTCCCTCCAAGTATCCTCGGCGCTGGAGGTCTTCACGTCCGTGTTCGGGATGGGTACGGGTGTTTCCCCTCCGCCATTGTCACCAGACACGCTTCTGCTCCGCTCAGGTTCAACTTTTCGCTTCCCTTTGCGTCGCTTCCGCTGTGCTTTATACTTCCCTCGCTCCTGAACTATGGAACAACCTCTT